>DDSP01000043.1:0-36871 GCA_002343445.1 Chthonomonas sp. UBA2387 | reverse complement strand
CCCTGCTCGGCCAGCCGGTCGAGGGCCTCCATGCACGCGGCGTGGCAACCACCAATGGACACGATGCCGACCGAGGCGTCGCGTCCCTGGCGAACGAAGGGCGTGGGAACGGCTTCTGCCGCGCTGTCCAGCTTGCGGGCGAGCCGCTCCATCACTTCTTGGTATTCGGCCGAGTTCTCCGTGTAGGCCCCGAACTTGTTGTGCCCCGAACCCCGGGTGAAGTAGGCGCCCCGGGGATGAACGCCCGGAAGCGTGCGATACGGGATGCCGTCCCCGTCCACGTCCAAGTAGCGGTGGAAGGCCTTGGCTTGCTCCAGAGCCTTTTCATCCAGCACCTTGCCCCGGTCGGGCTCGCAAAGGTCGTCCCACGTCAACTTGGGCACCATCCAGTCGTTCATGCCGATGTCGAGGTCGCTCAGCACCAACACCGGCGTCTGGAACCGCTCGGCCAAATCGAACGCGCGCGCGGCCATTTCGAACGCCTCGCGCGGGTCGCTGGGATAGAGGCAGATGTGCTTGGTGTCGCCGTGCGAAGCGTACGCGCACAGCAAGAGATCGCCTTGTTGCGTCCGCGTCGGCATGCCCGTCGAGGGCCCGGTCCGCTGGACGTCGAAGACGACGCATGGCACCTCGGCGTAGTAGGCCAGCCCGAGGAACTCACCCATCAGCGAGATGCCGGGACCCGACGTGGGCGTGAACGCCCGCGCCCCGGCCCACGAGGCGCCGATGACCATGCCGACGGCGGCGAGTTCGTCCTCGGCCTGCAGAATGGCGAACCGATTCTTGCCCGTCTCGGGGTCCTTGCGGTACTTCTCGCAGAAGCCGGTGAACGCCTCCATCAGCGACGTCGCCGGCGTGATCGGGTACCAGGCGCCAACGGTTGCGCCCGCGTAGAGGCAACCCAGCGCGGCGGCGGTGTTCCCGTCGATCAGGATGCTGTCCCGAGTGGAGTCCATCGCCTCGAGCCGGATGGGCAGCGGGCACGTCAAGTGCTCCTTGGCGTAGTTGTAGCCGAGGTCCACGGCCTTCTGGTTGGAGTCGAGCAAGGCCGGTTTGCGGCCGTACTTCTCTTTGGTGAGCGCCACCAAGACCTCGGTGTCGATGCCCAGCAACGCGGCCAACGCCCCGGCGTAGGCGATGTTCTTCATCAGAATCCGCTCTTTCACGCCGCCAAACGCCTCGTTGCACATCTGGGCGAGGGGTATGCCCAGCAACTCGATGTCGTCCCGCCTCAGGTGGTCGGCGATCGGCCACGTGCTGTCGTAAAGCAACCAACCGCCCGACCGCACTTCGGCGACATCGGCGGCGAAGGTGGCTGGGTTCAAGGCCACGATCAGGTCGAAATCCGGCGTCCGCGCGGTGTAGCCGCTGCGATTGACGCGGATTTCATACCAAGTGGGCAGCCCCTGGATATTGGAAGGAAAGAGGTTCTTGCCGGTGACGGGAATCCCCATCCGGAAGATGGCCTGCATGATGAGACTGTTCGCGCTGGCCGACCCGGTTCCGTTGGCGGTGGCGATTTTGAAAGCGAAATCGTTGACCCGATTCATGCTGCGTCCGTGGCATCGGGCGATGCGGTGTCCACATTGCGGATTATGTCTGAATCTGCGGCGAACCTGATATGAACCTGACCCACACGGCCCTTGGAGGGACCCGCTCCGTCGGGTCTTTCGACGACTCGCGGCGTCACGTTGAGGCGCTGGCCCGTTCCACGGGCGCCGAAGTCAAAGCGGAAGAACGACTCAACACCGTAGCCAGGGCACGACGGAGCGTGCCCCTCCAAGCCCATGAGGACCCATGTCGCCGAACAGGACGGTGATAGTCTGAGGAAGCGGGGCAGGCGCCACCCCGCGACGCAAGGAGTTCATTCCTCGATGGAACGAGAAACCCCGCACCACGACGCGCATCCCCCGCGCAAAATCGCCCAAATGGTCGCCCGACTCGGCGTGGCGAAAGCCAACGAGAACGGCCTCACCCTCTTCGTCCTCGCCATTCTCGCCGGCGCCTTCATCTCGATGGGCGCCCTGTTCTTCACCGTCGTCACCACCGACACCGGACTCGGCTTCGGCCTCACCCGACTCGTCGGCGGCGTAAGCTTCTGCCTTGGCCTCATCCTGGTCGTCATCGCGGGAGCCGAGCTGTTCACAGGCAACAACCTGATCGCCATGGCGTGGGCCAGCGGCCTCGTCGGCACCCGCGCCGTGCTGCGCAACTGGCTCATCGTGTATCTGGGCAACGTCGTCGGATGCCTAGGCTCGATCGCCCTGGCGATCTGGGGGCGCACCGACCAAATGGCGTCGGGCAACGTCGCCGCAACCGCCGTCAAGATCGCCTCGACCAAAGCCGACCTCACGTTCTCCGAGGGATTGGCGCGGGGCATCCTGTGCAACGCGCTCGTCTGCCTGGCCGTCTGGTTGGCCCTCGGCGGTCGGGGCGTGGCCGACAAGATCGTCGCCATCGTCTTCCCCATCACGGCCTTTGTGGCGATGGGGTTCGAGCACTCGATCGCCAACTGGTTCTTCTTGCCGTATGGCTTGGCCCTCGCCGGACCCGGGCGCGTGGACCCCACGGGTGCTCTGGTCAACCTCGTCTCGGTCACCATCGGCAACATCTTGGGCGGCACGTTGCTCGTCGCCGGGGTCTACTGGACGGCCTACATGCGCGACGGCCACGGGGCGCACGAACCCAAACCACACCCCAGAGCCCACGAAGCGCGAGAGCCCGAACTCTCGATCCTTAGGTGAGCGCCTGCTCGACGAGCTTGACAATGAGGTCCAGCTCTTCTTCGCTCACCCCGAAATGCGGCGTGAACCGCAAGGAGTTCGCACCACCGTGGATGACCTGGAGCCCTCGGTGGCGCAGCTCCTCTTCCACCGAGTCGGACCCGTAACACTTGATCTCGGGGGCCAACTCGCACGAAAAGAGCAGACCGCATCCCTGAACCCGCGTGATCGCGCCACCCAACGAGTGCCGCAACCGCTCGAGCTTCTCGACGGCCTGACGCCCGCGGGTCCGGATGTTCTCGCGGAGTTCCGGGGTGAACGCGTGCAACACCATACGCCCGACCTCCATCGCCCGGGGGTTGGCCGTCATCGTGTTGCCGTAGATGCCCGCATGGTAGAGGTTCGCCGCTTTGGCGCTCAGGGCGAGCACCGAGAGCGGATACTGCCCTCCGTTGAGCGCCTTGGAATACGTCTCGCAATCTGGCGCGTGCATCCCCTCGAAGCCGGGGTAATCCACGATCGAAAGAACCCCGTGGGCACGCAGACCCGCCTGGATCGAATCCACCAGCAACAGGCTCCCATGCGCTTCGGTGAGTTCGCGAGCGGCAGCGTAGAACGAGGCGGGCAACGCGCGGCCGGGGTCGCCTTCGCCCATCACGGGCTCCAAAAGCACGGCTTCGATGAACCAGCCGTTCGCGTCCGCCTCGGCGAACACTCGGCGCAAGGCGTCCTCGTCGTAGGGTGGAACGGTGATCAGCGACATCTCGCCCCGGAAACTCGCCAGATGCCGCTCGTAAGCCGATCGCGACGAATCCGAGTAGACAGCCGGGCGGTCCGTCCGACCGTGGAAACTTCCCTTCACCGAGACCCGCCGAATCAAGCGCCCTTCGTACCTACCGCCCGGGTCGGTCATCAGCTTGGAGTTGACGTCGGCGATGCGGGTCGCCAGGCCCATCGCCTCGGAACCCGAGTTGAGAAACATGAACGAGGGGAACGGACATCCGCCCCGCGTATGGCCGATCTCCTTCCTCAACGCAACGTCGAAAAGCCACTGCGAAAGGCTCGGCGTCATGATGTTCGCCATCGGCTGCGGTCGCGCCATCGCCTCCAGAACCGCTGCGGGCGTGTGGCCGAGGCCGAGCATGCCATACCCACCCGTATCGTAGACCACGGCACCCTTGAGCGTCACGATCCAAGGTCCCCGCGCCGCGAGCGCCACATAGGGCACCACCGTGTCGTGGGGGTAGAAGTTCACCACACCGGCTTGCACGCGGCGGATCTGCTCGCTCTCGTCGAGGTCGAGCAACTCGGCGCAGACGTCGCGGACTTCGGCGAACCGTTCGGAGGCGGCGCCAATGGCTTGCGCCAACTCGGGAAAACGCTCCGCAAGGCAGAGGATGCGCTCGTCGCAAAGCCCCCGGGTGAGGCGGCGGCCAGAGCGTGCGCGCAACGGAGCGAGGGCATCGAGCAGGGGCATAGGGACCTCATTGTCGACCGCAAGCAAGCTGAACTCGCCGGTCGCCCGCTTGGAATGGTACCCGCGCGCCCCCGAACACGGCTTGTGCAGCGGCTCGCCCGGGTTCCTCTATAATGGGTCATGCGCGCACTTTGGTCGCTGTCCGCCCGCTTGTGCCCGGTGTTGGCCCTTGCCGTTGTCGCCTTGTCCGGCCAGGCTCAGGTCAAGCCCAATTTCCAAGAGGGTCAGGCCCAGATCGTCGAGGCGTTCTCCAACCAAGAGGAGTGGATCCGCGAGCAGCTGTGGGTTCAAACCGAGTTCGATTCCGACAAGAACGGCGTTCCGGACCGCGTCCATGTGGCCGTGACGCGCCAGCGCCAAACCGAGACCGAGGGCCTGAAAGTGCCCGTGATCTATGAGTCGTCGCCCTACTTCGCAGGGACGGGCAACGGTCGCGAGATTCTGTGGGACGTGCGCCACGAAATCGGCGCCGAACCCCCGGCCCGAACAACAAAACCCAACATCCCCTTCAACCCGAACCGCACCTCGATCTCGAACTCGCTCGTCCGCCAGTGGGTGCCCCGCGGCTTCGCCGTCGTCCACTCGGAAGCGCCGGGCACAGGTCTCTCGACGGGCAGCCCCACCGTGGGCGGCGACCCGGAACGGTTCGCACCCAAGGCCGTCATCGACTGGCTCAACGGCCGCGCCAAAGGCTACAAGTCCATCACGGGCAACGAAGAAGTCGTCGCAACGTGGTGCACGGGCAAAGTCGGGATGGTCGGCACATCCTACAACGGCACGATTCCGCTCGCTGCGGCGACCACCGGCGTCGCTGGCCTCGAAGCCATCATCCCCGTCGCGCCCAACACGTCGTACTACCATTACTACCGCTCGAACGGTCTGGTGCGGCACCCCGGCGGTTGGCTGGGCGAAGACATTGACAGCCTGTACGACTTCATCAACAGCGGCGACCCCGCGATCCGCGAAGCCAGCGACCGCATCTACCGCAACGGCGAGTTCGTCAAGTGGCGCGACCGCATCACAGGCGACTACAACCCCTTCTGGGCCGAACGCGACCTGCTCAAGCACGTCGGCAACGTCAAGTGCGCCGTCCTCATGGCCCACGCGTTCAACGACTGGAACGTGGTCCCCGAGCACAGCGTCCGCATCAGCGAGGCGCTCAAGGGCCGCGTGCCGCTGGTCCAGTACTTCCATCAGGGGGGTCACGGCGGCGACCCGCCCTTCGAACTCATGAACAAGTGGTTCACGCGGTACCTCTACGGCGTCGAAAACGGCGTCGAGAAGGGCCCCAAGTCGTTCATCGTGCGCGAAGCCGTGCCCGGTGGCCCGCGCGGCTCGCGCTCGGCCCCGGTCGAATACGCCGATTACCCGCACCCCGACGCCAAACCGGTGACCTTCTATCTGGGCGCAGGGGGCAGCGGCACCGGAACCCTCTCGACGTCGCGGCCCGCGAAGCAGGGCGAAGAGACGCTCACCGACGACGTGTCGTTCGACGCGCCGACCTTGGCCAAGGCCGCCGAATCGCCCAACCGCTTGATCTACGCTCTCCCCGAACTCGCCGAGCCGATGCACCTTTCGGGCACGCCTCGCATCACCATCCGATTGGCTTCCAGCACGCCAGCGGCGAACCTCTCGGTGTATCTCGTTCAGCTGCCCTGGACCGACGGCCCGATCGGCACGTCCAACCTCATCACGCGAGGTTGGGCCGACCCGCAGAACTGGAAATCGCTGACAAAGGGCGGCAACTTCGACTCGATGGAACCCGGCCAGCCGCTCAAACCCGGCGAGTTCGTCACCCTCACGTTCGACCTTCAACCGGACGACCAAATCGTCCCGACCGGCAAGCGGGTGGCGCTCATGATCCTCTCCAGCGACCGCGACTTCACTCTCTGGCCAAAGCCCGGCACCCGGCTGACGATCGATTTGTCGGCCACGACAATCACGCTTCCGGTGGTCGGCGGGTTCAAGGGATAGACCCACAGCAAAGCCATGCGAAGGACCATCGAACTCGATGCAGATACCGAGCGACGATTGAACGACCTCGCCCAGGCCCTTCAGGTCGCCTCCCCCGATGAGGCGCTGACAAGAATCGTCAGGGACTTCCTGCTTGCCGCCGAGACGTCTCGCACGAGTCTGTCGCCAGAGGCTCTCAGGCAGGTTCTCGATTCGGCCCCAGATCTGCTGCCTTACCGCTCGACAAGCGACGTGATGGGCGGAGACGTCTGCATCCGCAATACGAGGATTCCGGTTTGGCTGCTGGTCTCGCTCAAACAGGAAGGTCTGGGGGACGCACAGCTTCTGGCGAACTTCCCGATGTTGACGATCGCCGATCTGACCATGGCGTGGGACTTCTATGCCGCGCACGCCGATCTGATCGAATCGCAGCGCCGAGCGCACGAGGAGGCAGCCTGAGGAGAACTGCTCGTTTGAGTTGGTGGCTCACTTGCAGGCCCTCGGGCACGAGGTGCCATCCTCACGGAAAACCGACGCGACTTCCATAAACTCCAAGAACTCCATGAGTGCCCGGAAGCGAGTCCGAGACTCAGGTACCTTCGAGCCCGGATGAGTCTACGAACCCCCGCCTACGCCGCTCACTCTGCCACATCGCAGCTCGAACCGTGGAGCTTCGACCGACGAGAACCCGGCCCAAACGACGTTCACATCGACATCCTGTACTGCGGGGTCTGCCACTCGGACATCCACTTCGTGCGGAACGAGTGGAACATGTCCCGCTACCCAATGGTGCCGGGCCACGAGATCGTCGGCAAGGTGGTGCGGACAGGCTCTGCAGTCACGAAGTTCCGGCCCGGTGACTCGGTGGGTGTCGGCTGCTTCGTGGATTCGTGCCGCTCGTGTGCCGCATGCCAGGCTGGCGAGGAGCAATACTGCACAAAGGGGCTGCTCTTCACCTACGGCGGTGAAGACAAGGACGGAAGCATCACCTATGGCGGATACTCGACGCAAATCGTCGTGGACGAGAACTACGTCCTCCGTGTGCCGGACTCCTTGCCCCTCGACGCAGCCGCGCCGCTCTTGTGCGCAGGCATCACCACCTACTCTCCCTTGCGGCACTTTGGAGCCAAGCCTGGCACGAAGGTCGGCGTCGTTGGGCTGGGGGGCTTGGGTCACATGGCCGTCAAGTTCGCGCGTGCCATGGGTTGCGAAGTGACCGTTCTCAGCCACTCGCCGTCGAAGGGTGTCGACGCTCAGAGGCTCGGCGCGCACTACTTCATCGCCACAGACGAGCCCTCGGTGTTTGATTCCCACGCGGGCAGCTTCGATCTCATCCTCAACACGGTTTCGGCCGAACACGACCTCAATCCCTATCTGGGCCTTCTCGGCTGGGACGGACGCATGGTCTTGCTTGGCTTGCCCAACCCAACACCTGTGGCGGCATTCCCCCTGGTCTTCCGGCGGCGATCGCTCAGCGGCTCGCTGATCGGCGGCATTCGGGAGACCCAGGAAATGCTGGACTTCTGCGGAGCGCACGGCATCGTTTCCGACATCGAAACGATCCCCATGTCCGCCATCAACGAAGCTTACGAACGCATGATGAAGAGCGACGTCCGCTACCGCTTCGTCATCGACAGCCAGCCTCAAGAGCTAACCCTGCGCGCCCAATCCGGATCGAGGAACCGCTGGACCTCGATCCGGTAGCCGTTCGGGTCGCGGGTGTAGAAGTGGTAGATCCCGTACGTCGGGTTGGCCCGCGGAGGGCCGTCCGTCTCGCTCCGCGACTCCACGACCCGCCGATGCCAATCGTCCACGTCGTCGCTGCACAACGTCAGCACGACCTGCTCCGGCGCGACCGGCGCAGCCCGTTGGCAGAATCCCCAGTAGCTCTGGCCGACCACGCGATAGATGCGACACGTCCCCTGGTCGAGGACGCACTCAAGACCCAAAACATCCGCGTAGAACGCGTGGGTCGCTTCGAGGTCGTCGGTCGGGAGGAACGTGATGCCTTCGCTGATCGGTGCCATGCTCGATGCATTCTGCCCCGCCCGCCGGAAGACACACTCCGTTGTGCCCATTCCGGTCATGGGCCGAGACTTCGAGAGGTCCCTCCGGTCTCGGGCGGCGACACAGTAGGCTGACGCCCGTGCACGACCACCACGAACGCGCGATCCAGAAACTCGCCAAGGCCTACGAACCGATTCAGGACGTCCTGGCCGTGGTCGTCGGCGGGTCGGTGGCCAAGGGCTGGGCGACCCCCGGATCGGACGTGGACTTCATGGCCGTGATGGAGGCGGATGCCTTTGCCCGGTGTCTCGCCGAAGACGGCCTCATGGTCCACCGAACCGACCTGACCGACTACGAAGGGGGCTACGCCGAGGGCAAGTTCGTGGACCTCCCCTTCCTGCGCATGGTGGCGGAACGCGGCAGCGAGCCCGCCCGGTCGGCCTTTCTCGGCGCGATCGTCCTGTTCGATCGGACCGGCGAAGTCCATCGGCTGGTCGAGCGAATCCTCGTCTACCCGGAGGCAGGCGTCGAGGAACGCATCCGCCGCTTCCACAGCCAACTGATGATCTGGCACTGGTACATCCGCGAAGCCGCCAGACGCGACGACGCCACCCTGATGTCGCGCGCGGTCGCCGAGTTCTCCCTGTTCGCCATGCGCCTGATCCTGGCTCACAACCGAAGGCTGTACCCCTATCACAAGTGGGCGCTCCGCGCGGTCGAGGAGTGCCCGGACAAGCCGGAAGGCATGACTCAGGCCCTCACCCGACTCAACCGCCAACCCTCGCCAGAAGAGGCCAACGCCGTTTCGGATCAACTCCACGCCTGGTTGCCGCTCGAGGTGGACTACCGCCAGCACTGTCGCCACTTCCTGGAAGACAGCGAGTGGAACTGGATCATGCACCCGGCGCCGATCGGCGATTGGTGAGCTCCGCCAACCACTCGTCGGCGTCCCGAGGCGTGCGGAACTCCACCCATTCCAGGTGCGGGTACGTCCCAGACGCGCGCAACGCCTCGAACTGACGCCGCCTCCGGCGGTGCGTGGTCAGAATCCAAAGCAGCAGCGAGTCCCGCGTGAACAACTGCCGCGCGAGCGATTCGCGGTTGCCGTTCCAAAGCTCCTCCCGCGTCAGGCCCCGCCGAAGCGTCCGCCGAAGGCCCCTCCGGAACACCGTGGCCAACCCGAAGTTCAGCCACACCACGCGCTGCGCTCGCGGCCAAATCAGGTCGCGGACCATACCGTAGTTGCCGTCCACCACCCAGCCCGGTTGCGCCAGCGCTTCGGCGACTCGCGCGCGAAACTCTTCGGGCGGTGTCGGCGTCCAATCCGGCCCCCAGTAGATCGCATCCAACTCGACCCTGGGCAAGCCGAAGTGTTGTGCCAACGCGGCGGCCATCGTGGATTTGCCCGCGCAACTCGTGCCGACGACCGCGATTCGGGTGGGGGATGAGTCGCTCATGGGCCAGCCTGCCGGTCGGTCATGTTACCGAGGCACTCGCCGCCAGTGGTCCATACTGGGTCCATGCCACGCATGATTTCAGACCGACTGGCCGCCATGCTCGTCAAGCAGATCGCGAGCGAACTGAACGCCCACATGAACTACTACGGCATCGCGATCTGGTTCCGCCGGAACAGCCTCGACCGCTGGGCCAAGCTCTTCATGAGTCAATCCGTGGAAGAGGCGCAGCACGCCGCCAAGATCATGCGGTTCCTCGACGACAACGGCGTGCACTACGACCTGCCCGCCATCGGCCCGGCGACCACATCCTACACCGATGCGGCGGCATGCGTCGCGGCGGCGGCGGCCAGCGAAGCCAAAGTCAGCGGCGAGTTCCGTGCGATGGCCCAAGCCGCCACGGAAGCCAACGACGCCACGGGCCTTCAGTTCCTCCAGTGGTTCATCGAAGAGCAGGTCGAGGAAGAGACCAAGATGGAGAAACTGGCCGACCTCGTGGCGAGCGGCATCAACCTCTTCCAGGCCGAACCGCTGCTGGACGCGTTCGAAGAAGAGTGAGCGCCCCGAGCGATACGGTCGCCCTGCGACTGCTGGCCTCGCCCGGCGACCCCCTGTTCTGGCCGGCGCTGGAACTCTACGTCGAGACGTTCCCCCGCGACGAGCGGGAACCGCTGGAACGCTTCGCGCGCGTGGCCTCCGGCGACCCGGACCTGTGCCGCGACCCCGAGCACCGGGTCCTTCTGGCCGTGGCCGAGTCGGGCGGTTCGCTCGCGGGGCTGGCTTACTTCACGGTGCATGCGGTCGCGCGGACGGGGTTCCTCATCTACCTGGCTGCCGACCCGCGCCATCGCAAGGCTGGAGTGGGCACGCGGCTGATCGAATTCGTGCGGGAGACCTGCCGCCGCGAAGCCGCCGACATGGGCTCGTCCGTGGCGGCGGTGTTCTTGGAATGCGAGCGCCCCGAACTCGCCGCCTCGCCCGAGGAAGAGGCCTATCGCCATGCACGGGTGGAGTTCTTTCTTCGGCGCGGCGCGCGCGTGGTGACCAGGAGCTACCACCAACCCGCCCTCGCCCCCGACCGCGAACGCGTCCCGCTTTGGCTGCTGGCGTTCGAGGAGGAACCCTGCGACTGGCCCCACCTCGTCACCGACTTTCACCGCTTGGTGCTCGGCTATCCGGCTGGCTGCGCGGAGGAGTCGGAGGCGTTGTCGGGGCTTGTTGAACCCAACCACCCCCGATAACTAATTCCCCTCCCCCGGAGGGTTGGCCGAAGGCCGGGGTGGTCCCTCAGAACACGATCTCGCACTCCGGCAACGCCCGCCTGAGTTCCTCGACCGCCTTGGGCGAGACCTGTGTACCTCGGAGGTACAGCCTCTGCAGAGCGGTGAGGTTCGACAGGGGGGAGACGTCCGAGACCGACGTGTTCCTGAGGACCAGCCTCTGCAGGGCGGTGAGGCACGCCAGGGGGGAGACGTCCGAGACCCGCGTGCCACCGAGGGACAGCACCCGTAGGGCGGTGAGTCCTTCCAGGGGGGAGACCTCCGAGACCGGCGTGCCACCGAGGTCCAGAAGTCGCAGGACGGTGAGGCCCCTCAAGGGGGAGACGTCCGAGACCCGCGTGCCACCGAGGCGCAGCCACTGCAGGGCGGTGAATGCTTCAAAGCCGTGAAGCCCTTCCGAGCTCAAAGAACTGAACGAAAGATCCAGGTTCCGAATACGTCCGGCACTGGCCCTTGGAATAGGCGCACCCGCTCGCAGGCGCAACTGACGCCGAACCCTCTCGGCCACGATCGGATGGAGTTCGACATACTCGTCCTCATCCGCCAGGGCGAGCCGAAGATCCACCACCGACCACGTGTCGGGGGCGAATCGCATCAGGGCGTCCCGCATGGTGACCGGCATCCACCACACTTGGACCCTTGGCGCAAAGGCAACCTCCTCGCGCAAGAAGTTCAGGTCATAGAGGTTGGCGGCGACGTCGCCCTGCCCAAAGGACTTCTCCCAGCCCAACACATGCAGCACCTCGCCCTGAAAGCGACCCAACCTCTCAACCAGGGCTAGTGCTGTCGCTCGGCCGTCGAGCCCCTTCGGCAATCGGCATTTCGCCTGGCGGCGTTGGAGCCGCGTCTTGAGGCGAACGATGGCGGCGAGGGCAGTCTCCTCCTCGCGATAGGCCACCACGACCAGCCCCTTCGGAGCCGTAGACGCCCAGGTCGCTAGGTGCTCAACGACCTCGTTCGAGGTGTAGGCACCCTCTACGTGGCCCCTCCCGCAGCATCGCCCAGATCACGAAACTTCGCGAGAACCCGCACCATGAGCGGATGGACGGCGATCCAGTGCTCGCCGTTGAACTCCTGCACCGCGTTGGCCTGCAACAGGATGCCCAGGACGTTGTCAGGCAATTCTGCTGCAGGGTCGTTTCGACGGTAGACACTCTCCAAGCGGTCGATCTTGACCTTGTTGTCAATCTTCTCCACGTCGTATTGGGTCTGGCCAAGCTTGCTCTCGTAGGTCGAGGTCCACCGCCTGATCACCCCGCTCACGTCCTCGTCGGTGATCTGGTTCCGCTGCTCGACGCGCGCCGACGTTGCGGCCTCTTGAATCATCGAGAACAACTCGCGCAGGTTGGCCCCCGACGCAATGATGAGCCGGTCCAATTGGCCTTCGGCGAAGAGGTCCGGCTCCGCTCTGGCGAGGACGATCTGGCGGGCAAAGTCTCGCCCTGCGTCATGGGGTTGTCGGTCCTTCGTGAATACAGGCGTGTCGTAGAGAACTTCCTTCGCGATGGGGGGAAGTTCGGCGTTGCGCGCCCCAAACGCCAGCCCAAGCGGCATGTTGAAGATCAAGTTGGTTTCGAGGTCTTGAAACACGGCATTGCCGTGGTTCAGGAACAGGTCGATCGTTCGCTCGCTGGGGACGCCCGACTTGTCGAACTCCTCCCCAATGAAGAGCCAGTCGCGTCCGTCGTGCCCATGCAACAACTCGCGGCAGTGGCGCAACAGAGAGTTGGCCGTCGCGACCAGCTCGGAGATCCGAGTGAGCTTGTACGCGACGACTTCAGTCTTTCGCTGTTGGGAGTAGGCGAGCGATCCTTTGATGCTCGCAAATGCCCCGATGACCTTTCCCCACCACGTGTCCTTCGTGTCCAGCCCGCCGACGGCTTCGACCCCGGCTTCGACTTCCTTGGTCAGAGTCTCCCGCTCGTCCGCAAACCAACCGAGCAGGTCCGCCACGAGTTCCTTGTTGGGAGTCTTGCCGGTCACCTCGTTGGTCTGCTCGACGAGCAGGATCATCATCAACAGGATCACGTCGAACGGCGTGAAGTTCTTGGGGTCCAGCTCTTTGCGGACGCTGAATCGGATGCCCGCGTAGGTCCTGCGAACGTCGCGGAGCAGGCGGGTGATCTCGGTTGATTTGCCCACGCCCGAGCGCCCCATGAGAAAGGCCTTGTAGAACGGGTCCTGCGATCGGCGATCAAGCCCGACCTTCATTCGGGCGACGGCGTCGGCACCGCGCACGGTCTTGATGCTCCCGGCGCCGCGGTAGAAGGCCTCGAACTCGTAGTCGCCGATGAGCGGTTCGGGCCGCATGCTGGAAGTGAGTCCCGCCAGATCGGTCGCTCGCGTGGCCATTGTTGGCTCGAAGTCTACCAGAGGGGTCCAGTTTGCCCATTGAACCCAAGGCAGCACGCCCAGCCGCAACCGCCCGCCCCACCGACCCGTAACACCCAAGCCGATGCCGATCGCTCTCGCACTCCTCGCCGCCGCCCTCCTCGCCCCGATCGCACCCCAAGAAGCCGCCTTCGAATCCAACGGGGTCACCATCCGCTACGCCTCGGCGGGCAGCGGAGAGGCGGTCGTGCTCGTCCACGGCTGGATGGGCGATTCCACCATGTGGGGGCGCGACCCAGCGGGCAACACCAAGCTCGAACCCGCCGAGGGCTTCCGCGCCATCGCTCTGGATTGCCGGGGCCACGGCAAAAGCGGCAAGCCCCACGACCCCGCCAAGTACGGCGCGGAGATGGCCGAGGACGTCGTGCGCCTGCTCGACCACCTCGACATCCGGCGGGCGCACCTGGTCGGCTACTCGATGGGCGCGTTCATCGTGGGGCACGTGGTGGCCAACCACCCCGAACGCGCGATCAGCGCGATCTACGGGGGCCAAGCGCCGCTGCTCACGGGCGAGGCGGGCTCGCGCGAAGTGGACGCCCTGGCCAAAGCGGTCGAGGAGGGCAACGGCCTCGGCCCCTACCTGATGGAGGTCCGCCCAGCCCTCACGCGCCCCCAGGCCGACGCCCTGGCCAAAGCGCTCTACAGCGGCAAAGACGCCAAAGCATGGGCGCTGGCCGGCCAAAGCTTCAAAGGGCTGGAGGTGAAGAAGGAAGACCTGCTGCGGGCAGGTGTCCCGTCGCTGTTCATCTACGGCTCGAAAGAGCCGGAATCCACGCTGCGCCGCGTGGCCGCGCTGCGAAAGGACCTGAAAGAAGCCGAAGAAAAGGTCTTGGATGGCGCGGACCACGTCGCGGCGCTCCGTCACCCCGAGTTCGGCGCCACCATCGTGGCGTTCCTGAAGCGGCACCAGGGCCGCCTCAGGAACTAGGCTCGGACGCTCGCCTGGATCTAGGCCACAGGCGTCCACATCTCGGTCAGGAGTTCTTCCGGCGGAACTTCCTCGGGGTTGTTCAGGTAGCGTTCGAAGCACGCTCCCTCGCGGGGCTGTCGGCCGGTCGGCGGAAGGTCCTGGGCCATGAAGCGGCTCCAGGCTTCTCCCAGCCCGTGATAGGGCCCCTGGTAGAGGCCGACCGCATACTTCCCGGCCGGAACCTCGAAGCAGTGCAGCCCTTCCGGAGTCTCGTCGGGCCACGCATCCACCTCGACGCAAGCGTCGGAGCGCAGCTCGCTGGCCAGACTCGTCGCAGGGTCGTCGTAGTAGATCGCGATATACGTGCGAGTGGAAGTCTTGTCGGTGATGCGGGCGCACAATTGGTCGAACGCCGTGCCGATCTCATGGTACGGGCCGACATGGCGTCGGCACAAGAGCTTCATCGGGCTCAGATCTCGAATCTCGGTCTTCATAGGTAAGTGTCCTTGGAACAACACGACCACACGCTCGCCGTAATGCACACCGTTCGGGCTGGGCAGCCACCGTCGGGCCGGACGCCGCCGGTACTCGGTCGGCGAAGCCTGGTACGCGTCGCGAAAGGCGCGGGCAAAGGCTTCGGGCGAGTAACCTGCGTCCACCGCGATCGCTCCGATCGGACGCTTGGTGTCCGCAACCTCGTGGGCCGCCCGCTCCAGCCGCAAGCGCCGCAAGGTCTCGCCAACGGTCTCCCCGGTCAGTCCGGCAAACACGCGCGAAAAGTGAAACCGGCTGAAGCCGCAATGCTCCGCAAGTTCCGCAGGCGTCCAGTCCTTGTCGAGGTTGGACAGCACCACCTGAATCAGCTGTGTGACTCGCGCCTCGTGATCAAGCTGGGCCTTGGTCTTCATTCCAAGACATACTGTACTGGCCGTCCCATCGCGAGTCCTTGACCTGGATTGCGGAAGTCGGCGTGCGCCGTTCGCAAGCGCCCATGATGGTGAACTTCATCCTCTACGTCTCGGATCAGGCGGCGAGCGCCCGCTTCTACGCGGCGGTGCTCGCCCTCCCGCCCACGCTGGATGTGCCGGGGATGACCGAGTTCCGGCTCGGCGAAGGCGCGACCCTGGGCCTGATGCCGGTCTCGGGCATCCGGCGTCTGCTTGGGCCCTCCCTCCCCGACCCCGGCTTGGCGGCGGGTGTGCCGCGCGCCGAACTGTATCTCACGGTCCCAGACCCCGCCGCCTACCACCAGCGAGCGTTGGAGCACGGGGCGAAAGAACTCAGCCCGCTGGAACCTCGCGACTGGGGCGACCTCGCTGCCTACAGCCTCGACCTGGATGGACATGTGCTGGCTTTTGCCTGCTAAGGAATCGTGGAAGCCACAAAGCGTGCCCCTCCATGCCAACCGTGAATTTGGAGGGACCTGCTCCGTCAGGTCCGACGCACCTCGTGGGGCTGGTGCGACTGGATTCAGGCCTCTGGGTCGGCTGATATGTACAAGTCCATCGCGCCGTCGGGGTCGCGAGAGGCCGCCGTAGGCAGCATTGCGTCCGGGTAGGCCAAGCCAAGACGGCGGATATCGACCGATGCGGGCATGATCGATTGATCGGACCGGTAGCCGAGCGAGTAGGTCTCAGCGCGCAGTTCTTTCGAAAGCGCGCCCAAATCGAGGTAACCGCGAGAGTAGTCCTGAACGATGTGGACCAGCAACCGAGTGAACAACGCCCGGCGGTACGTGAAGTCCACCACCACGTCGGCGTTTTGGCGGGTTGGCGCGACGAATACCGAGTAGCTTGGTCGGACGAATCGCTGGTATCGGTCCACGATGTGCTCGATCGTGGAGTCCCTCTCGGCGCTGTCACGGAGAATCCTGCCCAACAGCCGCTGGTCGTCCGCGACGTCGAGAAAGCAAGTGAAGTCCAGAAGACCGACGATAGGTTCGGCCAGCACGAAGAGTCCTTCGACCACGACGACCGTTATTGGTTCAATCACCCACGCCTCCCGCGTCTGCCGCATGGTGCGAAAGTCGTAACTAGGCACCCGAACAGGCTCTCCGTTGCGTAAAGCACCGATGTGCTCGATCATCAAGTCGAGGTCCAAATGCGAGGGATGATCGAAGTTCACCGACCGTGGATCGCCCGACGCATCGGACTTGAAGTATTGGTCCATGCTCAGCACGGACACGTACTCCTCTCCAGCCATCAGCTGGATCTGCTTTGCCAAGTGGGTTTTGCCAGAGCCAGACCCCCCGGCGAGCCCAATCAGGATTGGCGATGTTGACATGACAAACCCGACCATTGGATGCATGAGCAACCCATCGGGTCAACTGGTGGAGATGATGGGATTCGAACCCACGACCTCTGCAGTGCGATTGCAGCGCTCTCCCAGCTGAGCTACATCCCCACCCGGGGAGACGCACCCATTATACCGCGCCCAAGCCCCGCACGCCAGACCCGCCCGACCGGCCGAGCCTGAGATACACTCGCGCCATGGGCCTCGGCTACCAAGACACACCACTCATCCCCGGCACCACCTGGCACGTCCACGACGGCGAGCGGCCGCAACCCCGCGTCGTCGCACCCGCAACCGCCGGCTCGCCCCCCTCGGACGCCGTCGTCCTCTTCGATGGCGTCAGCCTCGACGGATGGGAAGGCAACGGCGGACCCGCGGCCTGGCGCATCGAAGACGACGCCATGGAAGTCGTCCCCGGTACGGGCAACATCCGCACCAAGGCCCACTTCGGCGACTGCCAACTCCACCTCGAATTCGCCGCGCCCACCGTGGTCAAGGGCGAGAGCCAGGGCCGTGGCAACAGCGGCGTGTTCCTCATGGGCCTCTACGAGGTGCAGGTGCTCGACTGCTTCCAGAACCCCACCTATCCCGACGGCACGACCGGCGCGGTCTACGGCCAGTATCCGCCGCTGGTGAACGCCTGCCGCGCCCCCGGCGAGTGGCAGACCTACGACATCGTGTGGGAAGGCCCCCGCTTTGAAGGCGACGCCCTGGTCCGCCCGGCCCGCGTCACGGTGTTCCACAACGGAGTCCTGCTGCACCATGCCGTGGAGCTTCAGGGGCCGACCCAGCACCGAACGACCGCCCACTACGCCCCGCACGCCGAAACCGGACCGCTCGAACTGCAAGACCACGGCGACCTGGTCCGCTTCCGAAACATCTGGTACCGACCGCTCGCAGGCTACGACGCGGGCTAATCGGCTAGCATATCGGCGGACGTGAGCGAACACAACCCGCCAACGACGCCTCAGGCCGGACTCGCTCCGGAGGCGCTCGCTCACGTCCGCCATGAACTCCGCACCCCCCTCAACGCCATCATCGGCTACAGCGAGATGCTGTTCGAAGAGTTGGAGGACCGCGGCCTGACCGACCTGCAGGCCGACGTCGAGAAAATCCGCACCTCCGGCTCGCGCCTGCTCGCCATGATCGACACGCACCTGCGGCCCGGACACTCCCCCGCCGAGGCCCACGATGGCAGCCGAGCCAAGCAGGTCGCCGAAGAGGTCCCCGAGGTCATGCCCGCCGACGAAGCGGGCACGGTGCTGGCGATCGACGACATCCCGGAGAACCTCGACCTGCTGGCGCGGTACCTGGGGCGTCTGGGTCACCGGTCGCTCGTGGCGCAAGATGGCCCCGAAGGCTTGCGGCTGGCTCTGGAACAGAGCCCCGACGTCGTGCTGCTGGACGTGATGATGCCCGGGATGGATGGGCACGAGGTGCTGGCCCGCCTGAAATCCGACCCGCGCACGCGCGACATCCCCGTGCTCATGGTCTCGGCGCTCGACCAGTTGGATGCCGTGGTTCGCTGCATCGAGGCCGGGGCCGAGGACTACCTGCCCAAGCCGTTCAACCCCGTGCTGCTCCGCGCCCGCATCGGGGCGTGCCTGGAAAAGAAGCGGCTGCGCGACCAAGAGCTGCGGCACCTGGAGCAAATCCGCGTGGAGCAAGCCAAATCGGAGGCGCTGCTGCTCAACATCCTGCCCGAGAGCATCGCTGGCCGGCTCAAGGCGGGCGAATCCACCATCGCCGACAAGGTTGGCAGCGTCTCGGTGCTGTTCGCCGACCTGGTGGGCTTCACGGAATACGCCGGAACGCATCAGGCCGATGCCGTCGTGGGCTCGCTCAACCGCATCTTCACCACGTTCGACGACCTGGTCGCCGAGTACGGGCTGGAAAAAGTGAAGACCATCGGCGATTCGTACATGGTGGTGGGCGGGCTGCCCCCCGCCGAAGACGCCCAGTTGGAGCGGATGGTGTCGTTCGGCCTGCGGCTTCAATCCGAGTTGGAAGTCCTCCGCGCCGAACTGGGCGTGCCCTTCCGCCTGCGCGTGGGCATCCACTGCGGCCCCGTGGTGGCCGGAGTCATCGGCAAGCGCAAGTTCGCCTACGACCTGTGGGGCGACACGGTGAACGTGGCGCAGCGGATGGAGGCGACGGGCATCGCGGGCCGCGTGCAGGTGTCGGAGGCGGTCCGCGCCTCGCTCGCCCCCCGCTTCGCGTTCCTCCCCCGCGGGGAGATCGAGGTCAAAGGTAAGGGGCTGATGAACGTCTGGCTGGTCGAAAGCGAGGCTTAGGCGCGGATGCCATTCGTCTCGTATAATCCCCTCCATGGAATCTGTGCGAAAGCGGATCGTCTACGACGAGCAACAGCGGCCTGTTCAGGTCCTCATCCCCTATGAGGACTGGCTTCGCATCGAGCCGATGCTCCAACAGGCTTTTGCCCCCAACGTCGGGGCGATCGAGGCGTTGCGCGGGAAAGTCCGCTTCGAAGGCGACCCCGTGGCGATTCAGCGGGAAATGTGGTCGGACGCTTAGGCGCATTCGACGCCCGCCGAGACGGCGGGGCTACGCCTAACCATGTATCCTCTCGACGTGCCCGCCATCCGCATCTTCGAAGTCGGCCCGCGCGACGGCCTCCAAAACGAGGCCACGCCCGTGCCCACCGAGGCCAAAGCCGCGTTCGTCCGCTCGCTGGCCGCAGCCGGGCTCGCCGAGATCGAGGCCACGAGCTTCGTTTCGCCCAAGTGGGTGCCGCAACTCGGGGACGCCCAGGCCCTGCTCGCCGAACTCGGCCCGATGCCCGGCCTGTCGGCGCTCGTCCCGAACGCCAAAGGTCTGGAACGCGCCCTTGAGACAACCATTGGACGCATCGCCGTATTCACCGCCGCCAGCAACGCGTTCACGCTCAAGAACATCGGCATGGACGTCGAGGCCTCGCTGGCCGCGTTCGCCGAGGTGATCGGCGGCTTCCGGGCCGCGCGGCTCGATGGCTGGGTGCGCGGCTACGTGAGCACGGCCTTCGAATGCCCCTATGCCGGGCGCATCGCCCCAGATCACGTGGCAAAAGTGTGCGATCGGTTACTCGATCTGGGTGTGGACGAGATCAGCTTGGGCGACACCATCGGCGTGGCCGTGCCCGCCGAGGTCCGTTCGCTGGCCTCTTCCCTCACCCACATCCCGAAGGCCAAGGTGGCATGGCACTTCCACGACACGCGCGGCACGGCCATCGCCAACGTCGCCGCCGCGCTCGAGCTGGGCTACAACGTGTTCGATGCCAGTGCTGGCGGGCTGGGCGGCTGCCCCTACGCCCCCGGGGCGGGCGGCAATCTGGCCACCGAAGACCTCGTCTACTTCTTGGAACGCTCGGGCCTCGAAACGGGAGTGGACCTCGGCGCATTGGCGCGGGCCAGCCTGCCCGTGCTCGATCGGCTGGGTCGCAAGCCGGCGGCCAAGGCGCAACTCGCCGCGTTGGCGGGCTAGGCGGCCTCGACGATCGCCTTCAGCCGGGTCAACGCCTCGCCCCAAGCCGCGCGCAGGCCATCCGCCTCGCCGCGCGTCTGGATGCGCGATGGCATCACGTTCATCAGGCACTTGCCCTTGTTGTCCTGGAACTGCACGTCGATCGTGACCGGTGCCGTGATGCCGGGGTGCTCCCAAGTGAAGCGCAGGTCCTTGTCGGTGCGGATTCGCGTGAACGTGCCCTTGCAGCCCGCGTCGCACGCGATCGCGCCACCCTCGCGGACGTCCTGCCGACCGTTGTCGCCGAACATCTGGGCGAACGTGGCGGGGTCGGTCCAAGCCGCAAACACCTTGGAAACGGGCGCGGCGATGGTCTTGGTGCAGCACACGGTGTAGCCTTCGAGCAACCCGTCCTTCTTCACGACGCCCTTGTGCGCCTCGTAGGCGGCGGCGATCGTGGTCGGCCACCATGGGTCGGTGTGCTGGGCGTAGATGTGGTTCACGGTGTCGCGGCGGCCTTTCTTGAGGGCATCCATGGCGTCGAGTTCCGCGAACCAGTCGGCGAACGTCTTGCCTGTCGCGGCCTGGCAAGCCTCGTCGGTGAGCGGGTGGTCGGGGACGTTGTTCACTTTCATACGGCCACTATGACGAACGGGCCGTCCCGATTTCGACGGTCTCCTTCGCAGCGGTCTCGCCCGCCACGAAGCCCGTGCTCCAAGCCGCCTGCAGGTTGTAGCCGCCCACCCGTCCCGCGACGTCCAGCACTTCGCCGCACAGGAACAGCCCTTCGCAATGGAGCGAGCGCATCGAGTGCGGGTCCACTTCAGCCAGCGAGACGCCTCCCGCGACCACCTCGCCTTTCTCCAGCGGCACCGTCCGCACCGTGGCGAGCGGCCACGCCTTGAGCGTCTCCGCCAAGCGGTTGATCGCCTTGCGCCCCAACTGCCCCACAGGCGCCTCCGGCAGGCGCGCGTCGGCCAGCAGCCGGTCGTGCAGCCGCTCGGGCAACAGGCTCTCGATGAGGCTCCGCGCGCCGCGCTTCGGCGCGGCCATTGCTTGCGCGTGCAACGATTCGGCGAACCTATCGCTAGGCTGGTCCGGGATCAAGTCCACGGCCAAGGTGATTTCCTCGGCAATCATTCGCTCTGCAACCACCCGGCTCACTTCCAAAGCGCAGGGCCCGGAAAGGCCCTGATGCGTAAAGAGCAAATCGCCGCGCCATCGGTCCGCTTCGCGGCCCTGAACCCGCGCCTTCAAGACCACGTCGCGCAGCGCCACACCGCTCAGTTCGGCCCAGTCCTCGGTGGTCTTCAGATAGATCGGGGCGAGCGCCGCACGCACGGGGACGATGGTGTGGCCCGCTTCCCTCGCCCATCTCCAGCCGTCGCCCGTGGTGCCCGAGTTCGGATACGAAGAGCCGCCCGTGCTCACCACCACGCGAGGCGCCAAAAAGGCGTCCTCCCCCACGCGCACACCAGCGGCCCTGCCGCTCTCGAGGACCAACCCCGTCACGGGCGTTCGCACCCGCACGTCCACGCCGACCTCCTCCAGCAGACTTGCCAGAATCGCCACCACGTCCTTGGCCGTTTGGTCCACGGGAAAAATCCGACCATCGGGGCGCGTATAGACCTTCAGTCCCCGTGCGACCAACAAGTCCACCATCTGCCGATTGGTCCACCGGTACATCGCCGGACGCAAGAACCGCGCTTCGTCACGACGAAAGCCCTTCAACACGTCTTCGATGGTCCCCTCGTGCGTGATGTTGCACTTGCCGCCACCGGAGATCGAGATCTTGGTGCCCAGCCGAGGGGTCTTCTCCAGCAGGATCACGCGCGCGCCCAGAGACGCCGCCCGCCAAGCCGCAACGATGCCAGCAGCGCCGCCGCCCACGACGAGCACGTCGCCACGGGGAGCGTCAGAAGGGTTCGAAGACGACGATGGGTTGATCGAGGTGGCCGTGAGAATAGTAAAGCCGACCGTCGGGTCCAAATGCCATAGAACGGACTTGGGTATGGATCTGACCGGTCCGAATCTCCTCGTCTTCACCCGGCGGTTTCGAGTCTCCCCGACCGAATGTACGGATAAAACGCCCCTGGCTGTCGAACACCGAGATGCGCGCGTAGTGCTCGGCGTCCTGGCGTTCGGCGACATACACGTTGCCCGCGGCGTCGCACCGCAGGGCTGTGATGCCCGCCACGTTGCCCAGCTTCAGGCTCGGCCCGATGATCGGTCGCGTGCCTCCCTTGCCGTCGGCGGGCACGCGGAACACCGTGCTCCCCATCCCGATCCAGATGGTGCCGTCGGGACCGAAGTCGTAGAAGAGCGCCTCTTCAAACTTGAACGCTCCAACGCCCTCCAACACGAACGCGGGCTTCTTGCCCGCCATCTTGCTGAGCGTTCCGCCAAAGACGCAGAACAGGCTGCCGTCGCGCGCGTACCGGCCGCTCCAAGCCCATCCGCCGAGACCAGGCACCTCGTCGTCTTGCATCAGCCCCTCGGCGTCTTGGCCCGTGGCCGAAAACCGGAACAGGCGATCGGCGTTCCAACTGTGCGCGATCACCTCGCCGGACGACCGGTTCACGGCGATGCTGATGCTGCCGCCTGGAAGCGTGGCGAAGGTGCTGAGCCCGGAACCGTCCGGATTCATGCGATAGATCGCGCCGTTGGCGTTGCTCGTCACATACAGCCGCCCGCGCCCATCGAAGTCGAGGGCGAACAGGTCCTCGCTGCCGCTGATGTTCAGGTGCCCGATCAGGGCCAAACCACTTACGGAGCCACGAAGGGTCACGTCCACCGTCTCCGGGGCAATCACGATCCCGGACGCCTTGAACGCTTGCACATGGGACGACTGCTTCGGCTGCAGGTCGGCCGTCATCCACGGGCCATCGCTCGTCAAAGCCTTGCTGCGGGAGAGGATGACCTCCTTGCCTTCGGCATCCTTGCCCTTGTAGCGCTCCACGAGGTCCACCCAATCCACGCGGATGCCCTCCAAGACGGTGGGTGTCGCGTTGGCGATCTGAAAACTGCCGCTCAGAGACCCGCCCGCGTAAGCCATGCCCGTGAGGGCCAGCGAGCCTTCGCCCTTCCACGAGGGCTTGCTCAGGGCGAACTTGGCCTCTGGAGCGACCTTGCCCGCCGCATCGATCGTCACGCTGAACCCGATGCCTCCGCTCGCTGGAGCCACGACCGCCCGATCCGAAGTGTACTGGGCGATGCGTCCGGTGTAGGCGAACGGGTCGTCATCGGGTTGAGATACACCAACAGGCAGCAAGGCAATGAGTGCGAGCCAGGTCACATACGCATTTATAACATGCTTCGCCAAAACTGCACGATCAATTTCAGCGAACCCGAATGAGCCTGAACTGCGTCCCGTCCAACACGACCTGCCCCAGGCTCGTCACGTCCGCCAAATCGGGAAACGCCTCGGGAATCGGGGCCACGACGTAATCCGCTCCGCTCTCCTCAAGGATGCGGCGGCGGACCTCCATCGGAGTGTCGGGCAAGAAGAGCATCAGGGCCCGGTCGCGTTTCTTCAAGTAGTCCGGGGTCTCGCTCCAGTGGCCCGCGTAGCTGTAGGCACCCGACAAGCCGCTGATCACGGGGTTCAGGTCCGGAATGTACGGCGTGTTGAACGCATCCGGCGTATTCGGCACGGGGTTGGGAACGCCAGGTATCGCCAACACCACCTTGCGCCCGGGAATGCCGTTCAGGTAGTCCACGATGCGCGACACATCGGAACTGATGTACGGCGCGTGCACGGTGGTGTTGGATACGTTGCGCCGGATCAGGCTGAACTGGCGCTCCACCCAACGCATCGAAGAACCGCACACCACGACGATGGCGAGCACGGTGACCAGGTTGCGCGTGCCCCGGTCCTCCAAGGGTCGCACCAAGGCCGCCAAACCATACGCCGCCAGAATGGCCCACGGGATGCTCAGACCCATCAGCAGCTTGCGTTGGAACAGCTGTGGAAAGTAAGGCGCGACCAACCCCACGAGAGCCCAAGCCAAGATCAAGTTCAGAGCGGGGTTCTTGCCCGCACCACCCAACGCCACCGCAACCGCGACGGCGTAAACGGCCACCCAAGGGCCCATCGAAAGCCAATACGCGCCGGGGTCCTTGCCCGAGGCGAGCAACAGCGCCAGCAGGAACGCTCCCGCGCCCATGGCCGCCTGGCGCAGGCGAGGAGTCGCGCCATCCTCTTTCGGAATCGAGTACAGCCCCACGATGCCCAACACGAACAACGGGGCAAAGCCCCAAAACAACTGGTTGAACGTCGCCGAATAGGTCTCGGTCGCAGCGCGCGCCCGGAAGACCTCGTCTTGCTTCAACACGTGCAAGAACCACAAGGCCGGGGGCAACGCCCCAAGCGCGATCACCCCGCCCCGAAGCAACCAAGGCCCCGTCAGAACCTTCGTGGCCGCCAGCCCTCCCACAAACGCCACCATGACCAAGCCGATGAGCAAGACGTCGTAGCTGTGGATGTTCATCAGCACGGCCAGACAAGCAGCACCCACGCCCGCCGCGTTCCAATTCTCCCTGGCATCCAAGACCGCGTTGAACACCGCCAAGATCAGGCAAAGGCTGACCATGAACAGGCCGTTGGTCAGCATCGAGGGGAACACGAACGCCTCGGGCTGCCAAACGTCCACGGGCAAACGACCGCCCATCAAACCCTTCAAAGGCGAGGCGCCAGCAACGATCTCGCGTCCGTAGGTGTGCCAAACCAGGTACCCGAGCCCGCCGCCGAAGCAGACGAGCCCCATCGCCACCTTGATGATGAAGATGTCTTGCGTGACCCGCCGGATCAGCCCGTACACCAGCCACACGAACGCGAACGTGAACGCCGCCTGGGCCAGCGCCGAAGACCATGCCACCCCGACCAACTTGGCGATCAAACCGAGCAGGAAGAAGTAGAGGTGGACCGTCAGGCCCGGTTGGGCCTCCACGGCGAACCGGTTGTCCATGAGCAACCGGCCCTCCATGCCCTGCCGCATCCATGCGGCATACACCATGTGGTCGTCGAACGCGAACGGATTGCCGACGAACGTGGAGCCGATCGAAGCCGTCAACAAACCGAACCCGGACGGCACGAAGGTGAGCACGACGCACAGCCACGCCATGTTCCGAACGTACGGGTACTCGATGCGATCCTTGGCCCGAGGCTTTGGATGCACCGATACCGGGGCCGGCGCTTCAGACACGCGTCAGTCCTGCGGCACGGGCATGCCCATGCTGGCGTAGATGTCCTCGATGACCTTCTTGGTCTCCTTCGCCTTCTCGTTGTCAGGCTCGATTTCGAGCACCTTGTTGTAGAGCTTGAGCGCGGGGCGGTACTTCTCGCGAGGCGCGAGCGGCGCGTCGAAGGTCAGGTAGTTGGCCAATTCCATCGAGGTCTCGACGAAGGCCTTCTTCGTGGCGTCCGTCGCTTCGGCCTCCATGGCCTTCGCGGCGGCTTCCTGCTTGGCCGTCAGGTCGTCGAGCTTGGCTTGATCGTCGGCCGAGGGCGTGGTCACCATCCCTTCGCTCTTGGGCTTGTCGGGCACCGAAGCGTCGGTCTTCGCGGCGGGCTTGGCAGTGTCGTCCATGCCCATGTCGCAACCGGCGGCGACGAACAGGGCGAAGGCGGCGAGGATGGGCAAGCGCTTGTCCATACCGCTATTCTAGACCAGCCGGACCCTCGGCTACTGAAGAACTTTGCCGATCACGTGGTTGAGCGGCACCGGCCCGAAGTCACGGCTGTCCACGGAGACCTCAGGATTGTCTCCCACGATGAAGATCGCGTTCGAAGGCACGAACCGGCGTTTGCCCACTTGCCTCAAGGTCGGGGCGTCCCATTCCAACTCCTGCCCCGGCAAGCCGTACACACGCTTGATCAGCACGTCCCCGTCTTCGGGGCTCCGCACGAGCACGACGTCGTTCGCTTTGAGGCCGCCAAACAGCCAATACGCTTCGGTCACCCAAAGGCGCTGGCCATCCGTGAACGTGGGCTCCATGGATTGTCCCTGCACGACGACCGGGTGGGCGATCTGGCGCACCAGCGCAGAAACCCCGACGACGGCAGCCATGCCCATCATCCAAAGTGCGAAGCCATATCGTTTGCGTCCATGTATCTTCATCGCCGTACTCCGGCCTGTAACTTGGTGATCGGCGAGCGATTGCGCACATCCTCACGGAGAAAGTCAAGGTCTCGGTCGTATCAGGTCAAACTCCGGCAATCGTGCTTGGATCGCCAAGCTCCAGCGAAAGGCCCATCGTCTGAAGGAATCCGGTCCGTCGCCTTGAATCGAAGGTCCCGATGACCAAATTGAACTGGGCGATCTTGGGCCCCGGCAGCATCTCGCGCAAGTTCGCCGCCGGCATCCGCGCATGCGACAGCGGCAACCTCGTTTCCGTCGGCTCCCGCGACGCCGAACGTGCCGCGGCGTTCTGCAACGAATTCGGTGGCACCGGTTACGGTTCGTACGCCGAAGCCCTCGCCCATCCGGGTGTGGACGCCGTCTACATCGGCCTGCCACACCATGTGCACGCCGAAGCCACCATCTGGTGCGCCCAAGCCGGCAAGGCCGTCCTTTGCGAAAAGCCGTTCACGCTGAACGCAGAAGAGGCACGGAGCGCCCTGGCCGAGGTCGAACGCTGCGGCGTGTTCTTCATGGAAGCCTGGATGTACCGTTCGCACCCGCTGACCCGGCGCGTCGCCGAACTCGTTCGGGAAGGAGCCATCGGAACGCCCCGTATGGTCGAGGCGAGTTTCGGCTTCCAGGCGGGCCGCGAGTGGACCAACTTCCGCACCGTCGGCGAACTTGGCGGCGGCGCGTTGATGGATGTCGGCAGCTACCCCGTCTCGTTCTCCCGCCTGATCGCCGGTTGCGAGCCCACTCGGGCCGAGTACACCTGCGAGATTACGTCTGCAGGCTATGACGCGGTCGGGGCTGGGTTGCTCGAGTTCCCCTCCGGCCTTCGAGCGTCCTTCCAAACCGCCATCCACCTCGATCTGCGGAACCAAGCGGTCGTCTACGGCGACGAGGGACGCATCGAGGTCCCCAGCCCGTGGTTCTGCGGCGAACCCGCTGTGCTGCACCGCCGAGGTGGCCAGCCAGAGCCCGTTCAGGTGGACGGTCCCGCGGACCTATGGGGCCATCAGGCGGCTGTCGTCGCCCAATACCTTGACCAAAAGGAGTCGCCAACGATGACCAAAGCGGACACCCTGGGGAACATGGCGACGCTGGATGCCCTTCGCCGATCCGCTGGACTCCGGTTCCGCGGCGACACATGGTGACCAAAACGGTTGACGACCATACCAAATCCCGAATCCGTTCAGGAAGGGGTCACTTTTATGAAAAGTTCCGCGATCTTTTCTTGGAATCTGGGCCAACTTCAATGACAATGGATGCGGAGGTCAGCCGAGTGCGTCTCGGCTAAGTCAATGAAGCGAGCCTTTACCCTCATCGAACTTCTGGTGGTCATTGCCATCATCGCCATTCTTGCGGCCATGCTCTTCCCCGTGTACGCGCAGGCGAAGACGGCGGCGAAACAAGCCGTCATCCTCTCCAACGCCAAGCAGTTGGGCCTCGGCGTCATCCTCTACTCGGCCGACTACGACGACATCCTCGCCCCAGTGGCGGGCTACTCCACCAACGAGTGGTGGAGCCAGCCGTCGTTCGCAGTCCTCACCTTGCCCTACTACAAAACGGTCGACATGATCATGGACCCCTTCGGTCCGGCCAAGATCACCGACAACCCGTTCATCCTCAACAGCCAGTGGGCCATGCCCCCGCGCCGCGAGGCTTCTGAATGGTGCTCCGCCACCACGTGCGGCTTCGGCGTCTACAACTCGCGAACGCGAAACGAGATCACCGGCGGCGAAGTCTGGTACTGGGACGGCGTCGGCGGCGTCTGGGTCGAGCGAGTCGGCGGCAACACGGGCAACTGGTCCTTCTGGGGATGGGTCGGCCACGGCGCCGCGATCTCCGGCGGCATGCCGTCCTACAGCAACTCCCAGTTGGCCAATCCGTCCAAGTCGTTGATGGTCACCCAGGCCAACCACTACGACATGATGTGGCACCAGAACTGGAATCCCGACGAGTGCTTCCGCTGGTGGGGAGACGGCGCGTTCAACCTCTACGGCAACATGAACATGCTGACGGGTCCCGCAGCTCGAACCCGATCCAGCGCCGGAGGTGCCAAGGCGGGCATCTACCCGACCTCGGTGGCTTCGCTGCAGGAGTGGCCGGATGGGTCCAACATCGGCGTCTATGCCGACGGACACGCCCGAGTCCGCAAGTGGCGCGAACTGCACAGCAAGGCCGTCGGCACGACTGGCAACCGCTGGCTGGAATACGCTGCGGGTCCGCGAGGCTGATGAAGCACGTCGTTGCGCTTCTGGCGATGGTTGCTCTCGCGCTCGCCCTTGGCGGGTGCAATGAGAAGCAAGAACTCAGCAAGCAGGATCAGGAAACGCTGAAGAACAACCTGACGCGCGAACTGACTCCCGAGGAATCGTCCAAGTTGGGCGGGGGTCCCGCCGCTGGCGGCGACCAAGGTGGCGGTCCTGCCGCCGCTCCGCCACCCGAGAAAGGCGGGGGCTAGTCCCCCCATATCGCCTTGGTGGGCGAAAGGAGCCCGTCTGCGCAAGCGGACGGGCTCTTTTTTGCGCCTAGAACCGCAAATTTATGTTCACGACCCGCCAACATCCCTTACACTGGGAAAGGAACGCGCAGGTCGCGGCTCCAAGAGCGAGTGTCCATCAATGAAGAAAAACCTCATGTTCTACGGATCGTGTCTGGCTCTGGCCACCCTCAGCGCACAGATCACGTTGCTGGCAGTCGGTTGCGGTGGAGAAGACGGGGGGGACAATGTCCGCCCGACGCTCGTCGCCGTCATGAACCAGATCGCCAGCGCGACCAACGAAAACCAAATGCGGTCGGCGTTCTCCAGCGTCGAGGCCGTCACCCCGATCGACGTGGCGTTCAGCCCGTTCTTTCCCATCGAGCGACAGTTGCCGCCCGCAGCGAGAGACGTCGCCATCCAAGCCGAACTCGGAATGGACCCATCGGGTTACGTCACCATCGGCAGCCTGTACGCGTCGGTCGCCGCTCAGCCTGAATGGGGAGACGGCAACCTGCACATGACGGTCGCTCAGGTCGTCGCCGCCCTCAACGCCGCCCTGCCGGGCGCCTACGCCAACCCAGAAGGCTCCGACCTCAATCGGATGCTCGTCCTGATGACCAGCCCGGGCGACACTCCGCTGGCGACGGCCCCCGTCGTAACCGAGCACACGCGCCTCAGCCCGATCCGTGCCGTGCTCTTCGCCAACTTCCTCGCCTCGCTCTGGGTCGGTCGCGATGCTTGCCGCAACCTGTGCCGAGCCGGCCTCACGGCAATGATGGTCGCCATCTCGGCCGCCGCTGCGGCCTGTGCCTTCGGGTGCGGCTTCTGGTGCGTCGTGGGCTGCGCGGCGGTGGCCGCGATCGGCTTCGCCGCCGCCCAGTTCTGGTACGAGGACTGCTTGGCCGGATGCCACAACCAAGGAGGCAACCTCGAGGACGCGAAGAACGCCCTGCCAGCCGGAGCGAACTAGCACCCTTCCGCAACCGTCGACTTGGGCGGGGCTCGCATGCGCGCCTCGCCCAACGCTCTTTCTCGCCTTCGCTAAGTGCCAATCTTGACAAAGAACGCCCGTCCGCCGGACAAAAGTCCTGCAGCATCGGTAATCCAACGGGGCCGGGGTAGACCCTAGACAGTCGCCCCTGCAGGAGGGCCAAGACCAGAATCAACCAAACGATCCGATCGTGGCCGGCCCCGCAGGTGCGAGGAGGAACATCGTGAAACGGATCGCCATCGGACTCGCCGGATTGGTGCTCGCACTCGGGTTCCTCGGGTGCGGAGGCAGCGGTTCCGGTACCACTTCTTCCCTGTTGCAGTTCCAGATCGCATGGGCCGCGCGAAGCGCCCGAGCGGTGGACGCGCCCAGTTCCGCCCTTTCCTTCGAACTCACTCTGTTCCAAGAGCATCAGGGCACCCCTCCAAGCTACACGGTGAGAGGCCAACGCAACCGCGACCGCCTCGAGGCCCACATTCAAACGTTCAAGAGCACGATGGTCGTGCCACCCGGACAGTACATCGCCAACTTCACGTTCTACGCCAACGAAGACTACACGGGCGCGGTCGTCGGATTTGCCGGCGCCATGGTGAACGTCAAGTCGGATGGAACGGGCATCGGGACGATCGCCACGAACGCCCTGATCACCCAAATGGTGGTTCCCCCCGGACAGAATCTGGGCGTTGCCGAGCGAAAGAACCTGGTCTACGAGGCTCGCGACTCCACCGGGGCCATGGTCGCCATCAGCCCGGGATCGTGCTTCTTCACCAGCTCCAACACAGGGGTGCTGAGGCTCGAAGGATACGAGATGATCGGCGTCGCCGCGGGCACCGCCCGTGTCACGGTGACGACCGACAACGTCACGGGCGAAGCCGACGTCACGGTCAACGCTCCTGCTCCGCCGGTGGTGTTCGAGGTCCCCGATCCAGTGGTGGTGCCCGGTGGCCGCGTCCAACTGCGGGCAACGCTGACCGGACACAGCGACCAAACGCAGGCGTGGAGCTTGGCTGGTGCAGGACCGTGGCATGGCACGATCACCGAGAGCGGCTTGTACACAGCAGACGCCGCTGCCATGGAGAACTCCTACGATGACGTCGAGGTCCGATTCACGGGGATCACACCGAACGTCACCGCCCGAGTCGTGGTCAAAGTCGTCCCCGTTGCGAGGGTGAGGACCCTATGGTCCAACGGAAACGCGGGTTGGGTGGACAACGGGGGGACGAGCCCATCGTTCACCACGACCGAGCCGAAGAAGCTGTACTCCATCTACACGTACCACTGGAACTACAGCAACGGCGTGCTTCCCGGCACGATCGCTCTGCAACGCACGGACGGCTTTACCCTCGGCCCATGGGCCACGGTTGGCCTACCCGGTCAAGGCGGTGCTCCGTCCGTCTATTGGTTCGCGGCTCTGGGTGGTCTCCTGCTACCTCCTGGGACGTACACGATCATCGACTCCGACCCGGCCACATGGGCGCAGAACAGCGGCACCGGTGGACTCGGAATGAGTTGGATCGAGGAGATCGTCGACTAACCGCACGCGCTGCGAGGGAGGATGAGCCGGGTCGCCTACGGGCGGCCCGGCCGCATTGGAGGGACCCGCTCCGTCGGGTCCACAGACGTGGGGGCACTATGATCAATACATCGCGTACGTCTTTGGACGGAATTCCACGTCGGCCAAGAACGCCCGGAACCTCGGCATCAACGCTTCAAGATCGGAGCGCTTCGCCCCGTTCGCACCCATGCTCACGATGAGCGTGGTGTTGCCCTTGGCCACGAAAGCCGTCCAGGTCGTCCGGTCGGGCCCCTCGCGCAAGATCATGGAGAACCGCTCCTGACCGGCAAAGTCGGGGTGTCTCTCCGCCGACCAGCCTTTCATGTTCTCCCGGGTCGTCCCGATGTAAAGGTCGGCCAGCCCGTCGGTGTCCAGTTCGGGCGTCGGATTCACCTCGTCCATGATCCGGCTGACGCTCCCGATAAGGCGAATGTCGGTCCCACGGTCGGAGTACATGAACAACTGCTGCGGGCCGGGAGACAGCTTCTTCCAGCCCACGTGCTCGCTCCACAGGATCTCGTAGTTCTGGTTGTCCGCGAACCGATAGGGGTTCAGCTTCCGTGAGAAGTGGTTGAACGCACCGAGGCATCCGAGGATCACGATCCCATAAAGCACGACCGAGCGAACCTTCATTGCAGTTCCTTGGCTACCATCCTATCAGACTCGGGGCCGATCGGCACACCAATCTCACCCAAGATCGTCGGAGGACATCAGCCTATCCAACTCTTCGTCGCTCGCGTCCCGAAGGTTGGCAAACCTGCGCTCTCTTTCGGCCTGATGCACCTCGCGTAGGCGACGCCGTATACGCCCTTCCAAGAACCGGATCTTCTCTTCGCGGGTTTCGCAGACCAGCCGAGGAACGGGAACCGGGCGACCATCCTTGATCGCGACCATGGTGACCCGGGCCGTGTTCGTGTGCCGCTTCGTCCCGCTCAGAATGTTTTCGGCGTGCACCTCGATGGTCGTCTCGACGCTGGTCCGCCCCACGAACGAAACATGACCGATCATCGTGACAAGTTCCCCGACCTCGATCGGCTCGTGGAAGTCCACACGGTCGAAACTGGCCGTGACGCAGATGTTGCCCGCGAACCGCGAAGCCGTCCCGTAGGCGGCCAAGTCGATGAGCGACAGAATCGAGCCACCGAACACCTTGCCAAGAAAGTTCGCGTCGTCCGGCGTCATGATCCGCGACGTCTCGAATCGCGTGCTGGCGACGTTCTTGGGGTTCATGCGCTCATGACGATCAGCGAGAACTCGGTGGGATCGAGGCTCGCACCGCCCACGAGGCCACCGTCGATGTCCGGTTGCGAGAACAACTCCCGCGAATTGCTGGACTTGACGCTGCCGCCATAGAGAATGCGGAGTTCCGAAGCCACATGCTCGTCGAACAACTCGCCGACGACGCCTCGGATGAACTTGCACACGCGTTGCGCTTCGGCGGAATCGCACGTGTTGCCCGTGCCGATCGCCCACACGGGCTCGTAGGCAAGCACCGTGCCGTAGAGTTCGGCGGCATCCAAACCCGTCAACGCCTCCTCGAGCTGCGTCCGGATCACGGCCTCGGTTTGGCCCGCTTCGCGCTCGGAAGCCGTTTCTCCCACGCAGAGGATCGGCGACATGGCTCGGTACAGAAGGGCGCTGATCTTCAGGTTGATCGTCGCGCCCGATTCGGCGAAGTAGCCCAGCGTGTTCTCGGGGGTCTCCAGCTTGCCGAACCGGCCCCGCGTCTCCGAGTGGCCCACGATGACGTGGCTCACGCAGAACTCGTCGAGCATCTTGGCCGAGACCTTGCCCGTAAAGGCGCCGCTCTCGGCCCAAAACACATCCTGCGCCCCGACCTTGATGTGCGTGTTGCGCAACAGGTCGCGAAGCCTCGGGATGGCAAGGTAGGGCGGACAGATGACCACATCCACGCTGGACTTCGCATCCACATGCTGAACAAAGGTCTCAACCGCCGCGACGGATTCCGTCACGGTGTTGTTCATCTTCCAGTTTCCGACGACCAATCGCGTTCGCATGGGGGCTGTCACCTCGTCTTCAGTTTGGCATCATCCGCGCCGAATTGTGGGCTCGATACGGACCTTCACCTTATCACGGACCGCGTTGGTCACGATGCAGTACATGTCGGCCTTGTGGGCGATGTCCTCGGCAACCTTCACTTGGTCGTCGGTCGCCTCCCCGCCAAGCGTCACCTGGGGGCTGACCACGATCTCCGTGTAGACGAACGACGCGCCGTTTTGCTCGACCTTGCCGACCGCCTGGGTCACCAGCGCCTCGATCGGCAGCTTGCGGTTCGCCGCGATGATGCCGTACGTGATCGTGTAGCACGCAGCAATCGCTTCGGAAAGCAGTTCCTCCGGGTTGGTGCCTTCGCCCGCGCCCTGGAACTCCGGCGGGACCGCCAAAGGAACCTCGACGCCGCTGCGGTCCGCGCGACCGCTGCCGCTGCCGTCGCGCCCGCCCTGCCATCGAATCGTCACCGGATACTCGTGAATGTGAGCCATCGTCCCATAGTTTGACGCCTTCGCCAATCCGGCGTGAAGGCATCCCGTGCCGAGCAACCCAAAAGTGAACGAGCCGCCCTCTGGAACAGAGGGCGGCTCGACTTCGCGAGGAGTTGCCTTAGCGGCCCTTGGCCAATCGCGCGTACTTCGACACGAAGCCCGCCGGTCTGCGAACGAACGGGGGATGCATGTCGTGGTCGTGATCCGCGTCCACATCGTGGTCGTGGTCGATCTTCATGCCGATGGTCGGCGCGTGCCACACGATGGCCGCCTGTTCGGCCGTCATTCGGGGCAGCAGCGTGTCGGCATTGGCGATGTTGTACGCAACGACCGCAGAGTTGGTGCTGGACTGGACCAGATACTCAGGAATCGCTTGGTCCAACTTGTCGTTCTGCGTGTGCCACGCGTGCCGATAGTTGGCTCGACCTGTTTCGTACCAGAAGAAGCCCGGCACTCCGACGGCGTTGAAGCTCGCGTGGTCGCTGCCGCCGCCACGGGGCATCGAAGGCGCGACGTCGATCTTCTGCGGCATGTCGGGGAAAGCAGCCTTCATCGGGGCCATCGCCGCTTCCAACATGGGCCTCATCTGCTCGACGCAGGGAAGGCCGCCCTGGTAGTTGGTGCCGCCATCGTCCACAAAGACCGCCGAGATCTTGTCCAGTTGATCCTTGTACATCTCGACGTAGCGCCGGGAGCCGTGCAGACCCTGCTCCTCACCCGTCCACAGAATGAACCGTATCGTGCGCTTGGGCTTCGCGCCGCTGGCCGCGAGGATCCGGGCGGCTTCCATGGTCACGCTGGTGCCCGTTCCGTTGTCCACGGCGCCTTCCGAACCGGGGCCGTTCCAAGAGTCGAGGTGACCGCTGACGATAACGTACTCGTCGGGAAACTCGGTGCCCTTGATGTCCGCGATGACGTTGTGCGACTTGATCGGTCCCGGAATGAGCTTGTTGTCGATGTGGGCTTCGACCTTCACTTCGCGGCCCTTGTCCATGTTCCAGCGAAGCATGTCCATGTCGGACTTGCGGACGTAGATGACCACGTCCATGTTCCCGATGTTGGGGTCCGGGTTCCAGCGACCGCTCGTGTGCACGAGTTCGGACGTGGTGCCATAAATGCGGCCGGCGATGTCGATCTTGGCGATGCGCTCTTCGAGTTGGCGCGCTTCGGGGTTGTTGGCCGCCGCGCCGCCGCGCATGCCCACGGGACGGCGCATCACGATCCACGCACCCTCCAGATCCTTTTCGATCTTTTCGAGTTCGGCCAGCGATTCCGGCTCAAGCACGGTCTTGCCGGAGACCTTGCCCTTCGTTCCAGGCCACCAAGCAGGCGTCGTGAACTGGAAGTCGTAGGCGAACGGAGCGGTCATCCGCACCGACTGGTTCGGGCCTCGGTCGAAGCCCATCGGAACGTCGCCCCAGTAGTCGGCGTGGACGTTCTCAAGGCCCCAGCTCTTGAACTTGGAAATGGACCATTCGATGGCCTTGTCCAGTTTCGGGGAGCCCGAAAGTCGCGGGCCGATTTTCTTGGTCAGGTGCGTCAGATGGTTCATCACCTGATTGCGGTGCTTGCCTTCGTGGATGATCTTGTCGATCATCTCGGGGTCGCCTTGTGCGTGGACAGGCACGCAAACGGCCGCCAAGAGGCCGAAGGCGAGGATGCGATGGTGGAGACTCCGTGCCATAAGTCCCATCTTATCGCAAAAAGGATGCGATGGCAACCCTTTTCGGACACCGACGTCAGGAATATGCCGCGAGATCGGCATTGTAGTGCAGCCCCACGTTCCGGTCGCGCGCCAACGCGCCCCGAACCACATAGCCCGCCGCGACGAGCAGGTTCCGGGTCTCCGAACAGTAAACCGAAAAGGGCGCATCGGGCAACGCGTCGTACTCGCGAAGCAGGTGCTCCAAACTCTCGGCGGCCTCGCGCAACCCCGCCGTCGTCCGCACGATGCCTGCATGGTCGGTCATCGTCTTCTGCAACTGCCTTCGAATGCGGATGGCCTCGTTCTCGGGCACGCACTTCACAGGAAGCGGTTCCACATGGCCGTTCGACACCTCGTCCTTCGAAGCGCGCGCCGCCGCGAGCCCGAACACGATCGCCTCGATCAAGCTGTTGCTGGCCAAACGGTTCGCACCGTGCACGCCCGTCTGAGCCACCTCGCCCGCCGCGTACAGGCCAGAAACCGTCGTCTGCCCATTCAGATCCGTGACCACCCCGCCACAAGAGTAGTGTTGCGCGGGAACCACGGGAATCCAGTCGCGATGCATCAGCACCCCGTGCTCCTGCAACCGTTTGAAGATGGTCGGGAACTTGGCCTCGATCTCGGCGCGGGGTTGATGGGCGATATCGAGATACACGCACCACGTGTCCAGCCGCTTCATCTCGGCGTCGATGGCGCGGGCCACGATGTCGCGCGGCGCAAGTTCCAAGCGCTCGTCCACGTCCACCATAAAACGGCTGCCCAGGTGATTCCTGAGCGTGCCGCCCGCTCCGCGAACAGCCTCCGTCACTAGGAACCCGCGAGCCTGCGGGTGATAGAACGTGGTCGGGTGGAACTGCATGAACTCCATCCCCTCGATGCGCGCCCCCACCTCGCTGGCAAGCGCGATCCCGTCGGCCGTAGCCACCCGAGGGTTGGTCGAGTGCTGGTACATCACGCCGCAGCCGCCCGTCGCCAGCATCACGGCCCGCGCCAAAAAGAGCCGTTGGCCCACCACGTCCACCTGCGCCTGCACGCCTACGCAACGCCCGCCAGCCATCGCAAGGTGCGTCGCGAACGTGTGCTCGAACACGCGGATGTTGGCGTTCTGGCGCACCGTCGTCGAGACGGCTCGCTCGATCTCCCAGCCCGTCTTGTCCTGATGGTGGACGATGCGGCTCATGCTGTGGCCACCCTCGCGCCCCAACGCGTACGACTCGCCCGAGCCCAAATCGAACCGTGCACCCATTCGAGCCAGCCACTCGACGGCGGCTGGAGCCGACTGCACGAGGAACCGAACGGCCTGCGGGTCGCAAAGCCCGGCCCCCGCGATCAACGTGTCCTCTTCGTGGAGCTTCCAGTTGTCGGCCTCGCCGATCGCCGCCGCGATGCCCCCCTGGGCGTACGTCGTGTTGGATTCCGTGACCTCGGCCTTGGTCAGAACAGCCACCGTGCCGTGCTTGGAGGCCTCCAGCGCATAAGCCAGCCCCGCGATGCCGCTGCCGACGACGACGAAGTCGAAGCGTTCGTGTTCCAACGACGCTAATCTACCCCTCCCCAGCC
>DDSP01000022.1:288-51549 GCA_002343445.1 Chthonomonas sp. UBA2387 | reverse complement strand
GAGGGGAGTCCGGAAGAGGGAATTTCAGTGTTCAGTGTTCAGGGTTCGGGGTTCAGTGTTCAGCCGCCTCCCGCCGAGCTTCTCTGCCTGACGCCGCCGTGGAGAGCCGCTGCGGGTGACGTCTCCGCCCCGGGCGGCGTTCGCCTTCGAGACGCGGGGCTCGTCCCGATTCACGTTTCCACCCTGGCGCTCCCTGACCCAGTGAGAGCGTCGGCAGGTGTCCCCCTATTCCGTCTTCCTTCTTCCGTCTTCCCAAACCCTGGGAAAGTGAGTTTGAATCTTGAGTGCAAGGACAAGGCGTGAGCAGGTCGTCGGCAAGTGGTCGACAACTTGAGCCGTTCCGTCTTTCCGGACCACCGGCCGACCAGCGGGCCGACGCAACGCAACCAGGGGGTACCCTCCCTTCGATGACGCCGCGAGCCAGGATCGAACGCGCCTTCGCTCGCCTGGCCGAGCGGCCCGGCTACACCGACCGCTACAACCAGCGGCAGCTCGCCTGGCTCATCGAAGAGCGGTACGCCGAGGGCAACAGCGGGGCCTACGAAGCGCCGACGGGCTTGGGCAAGTCGCTCGCCGTCCTCATCCCGGCGCTGGCCTACGCCGCCGAAGGCAAGCGCACGGTCATCGCCACGTACACCAACGTGCTGGCCGAGCAGTACTGGCGCAAGGACCTGCCTCTGGCCCTCGAACTGCTCGACGACGTTTGGGGCGAAGCCAAGCCGACCGTGGCGTTCCTCATGGGTCGCCAACGGTACGCGTGTTTGGCCCAGCTCGACAACGAACCGCACACGCTGGGGGAGGCCTACCGCGACCGAGCCACGTGGGGCATCGAATCCGAGTTCCGCACGTTGCGGCTCGCCGCCGGACGCGAGGCGACGGCCCTATGGCGACGGCTCGCCGGCCCGCCGGTCTGCCCTGCCAGGCTTTGCACGCACTATCAGGACTGCTACTATTACTCGGCGCGGCGGGCCGCGGAACGCGCTGGCGTCGTGATCACCAACCACGCCGTGGTGCTGCAAGACGCCGTGATGCGGGACGCCTCGGAAGGCGATCAGGTGCTGCTCGGCAAGTTCGATGCCCTGATCGTGGACGAGGCCCACGACTTCGTCGCCGCCGCGCAAGCCGCTCTGGAGTTCGAACTCAACGACAAGTCGCTGACCACGATCCTCGGCCTGACCGGCCGCATGGATCAGACGCTCGCCCCGCTGGCCAACCAAGCCGGCACCCTGCCCGAGTGGAACCGCATTTATGGGGCATTTCGGGTGGACCTCGAGACGGCTCGCCGCGACCTCGGGATGATCGGCGAAGAGCACACAGGCATCCTGGAGATCGCACCCGCCGACTTGGCCGAACACCCCTCGGTCAAGGGACGCCGCGCGCATACGGTGCGTCCGCTGGTCGAGCGATTGGGCGACCACCTGGCGCTCTCGGTCAAGGCGTTCCTCGACGGGGCGCAGGCCATCGTCACGCGGTGGAAGGACGACGAGTCGTTGCGCGGCACGGCGATGCGCGAAGCGCAAGAGTGCCTGCGCAACTACGGGATGTTCCTGCGCGAGTACGCGTACGGGTGTCGCGGGCTGATCGCGCCTTCGGGGGCGTCGGTCTCGTTCGTCGGGCACGACGGCACCGCGCCGACCGCTCGCCTCGAGCCCGTGGACTTGGCCGAGCCGCTGAAGAACCTGGTCTGGACGCCGAACCCGGTGACCATCGCCATGTCGGCCACGCTGGCCGTGGACGGCGGTTTCGACTTCTTCAAGCGCACGACGGGCGCCGAGCCGCGTTCGACCGAAGTGCTGGCCTCGCCGTTCGACTACTCGAGGCAAGCGGCCCTGTACCTGCCGCCGATGGGAGCGGTCCCCGACCCCAGCGAAGCCCGCAAGCGTGGATTGGAGGGCCCTTACTTCGATGCCGTCGCCCACCAGATCGCCGACATCGTGGCGCACATGGGGGGCCGAACGCTGGCGCTGTTCCACAGCCGCCGCGAGATGGAGGAGGTGTACCGCCGCATCGAGCCGCGCGAGGACTTGCCGATCTACATGCAACGCGGCACCGGCGTGGCCAGCGTGGGCGAGCGGTTCAAGAACGAGGAACGCGCCACGCTGTTCGCCGTAAGGTCGTTCTGGACGGGCTTCGACGCCCCGGGCAAGACGCTCTCGTGCGTCGTGCTGGTCCGCGTGCCGTTCGAAGTGCCCGTGGACCCGCCGCAGTTGGCCCGCCAGGCTTGGCTGGAGAGCAAGGGCGAGAACCCGTTCTTTTCGTGGACGCTGCCGCAGGCGAAGATGATGGTCCGGCAAGGAGCGGGACGCCTCATCCGCCGCGACGCCGACCACGGCGTGATCGCCATCTTGGACCCCCGCGTGCGCACCAAGCGCTACGGCGAGGCGATCCTCGAAAACCTCCCGCCCGGGATGACCATGTGCGAGGACTTCCTGGAGGCGATGGTGCACGCCGGGTTGGAGTAACCCTCGCGGTTACAATGGAGCCATGCGCTGGAAAGGCAGGCGGCAAAGCGACAACATCGAGGACCGAAGGGGCAGCGGCGGCTTGGTGGCCGGCGGGGTTGGCACGCTGGTCGTGGCGGTCATCGTGCTGTTGCTCGGCGGCGACCCTTCGGCCCTTCTCGGCGGCGCAGGCGGCCCTTCGACCGGCGAGCCCCCGGACCCCGAGGCCAAGGAGTTTGTGGCCGTCGTTCTGGCCGACACCGAAGAGGTCTGGCGGGAGCAGTTCAAGAAGCTGGGTCGGACGTACGAGGAGCCGCGCTTGGTGTTGTTCACGGGGATGGTCGAATCGGCTTGCGGGACGGCATCCTCGGCGATTGGGCCGTTCTACTGCTCGTCGGACAGCACGATATACATTGATCTCGGGTTCTACGAGGACCTGAAGACGCGCTTCGGCGCTCCGGGCGACTTCGCCCAAGCCTACGTGGTCGCGCACGAGGTGGGCCATCACGTTCAGAACCTTCTCGGCGTGGCCGGGCGCGTTCACGAGCAGCGCCGCCGCCTCTCCGAGTCCGAGGCCAACCGGCTTTCGGTGAAGATGGAACTGCAGGCGGACTACTACGCGGGCGTGTGGGCCCACCACGCGCGGCGCATGGCCTCGCTCGACGAACAGGATTTGGAGGAAGCGATGCGAGCCGCCGAAGCCATCGGCGACGATGCGATCCAGAAGAAGGCGCAGGGCCACGTGGTGCCGGATTCGTTCACGCACGGCACCTCGGAGCAGCGGCGTCGGTGGTTTTTGCAGGGCTGGCGCACCGGCGACCCGAAGGGCGGCGACACCTTCACGGCTTCGCGGCTGTAGGGGCGTCTTGGGCGCACCGAAAGCCGACGTGCATCAAGCCCGTGTCCGGCGAGGACTTCATGCGAGCCGTGGGGCGATAGCCGCGGCAGTAGTTCGCCGCGCACAGGAACGAGCCGCCGCGCAGCACCCGCTTCGGCTGGTCCGGCTCGTCGGGGTCGAACGGTTCGGTGGGCCCTCTCGGGTTGGCCGATGCGGCCGTAGCATAGGCGTCTGGGCGGTACCAGTCGGCGCACCATTCCCAAACGTTTCCCGCCATGTCAAAGAAGCCCCAGGGATTCGCGCCGAACGAGCCGACCGGTGCCGTGGTCGCGAAGCCGTCGGTGTTGGTGTTCCGCTCGGGGAACGTGCCTTGCCAGATGTTGGCTTGCGGGGCGTCGTCGTCGAACGGGGCGTCGCTCCAAATGGCTTCAGGTTGTTCGCGGCCCGCTTTGGCCGCGTACTCCCATTCGGCTTCGGTGGGCAGCCGTTTGCCCGCCCACTCGGCGTAGGCCGCAGCGTCTTCCCAAGCCACCTGAACCACCGGATGGTCGCCCTTGCCCTCGATGCTGCTTTCGGGCCCTTCGGGGTGCCGCCACTGGGCGCCCGGCACGTACGCCCACCCCTCGCCTTCTTGGAATACCGCCGCCCCGGGAACGAGGAGCTCGATTTTGGCGCCGGGGAAGTCCTCGGATCGCGGCGTTCGCTCGGCCACCGTCACGTAGCCTGTCGCCACGACGAAGGCGGCGAACTGGTCGTTGGTGACCTCGTGCGTGTCCAGATAGAACGAGGACACGGTCACTTCGCGCGCGGGGCCCTCGTCGGGCATCCCTCGATCTGTGCCGAGCGTGAATGTGCCGCCTTTCACGAACACCATCCCCGGCGGCGGGGGCGCGGCGACCTCGGCGGGCTGTTCGCGCGGCGGGCTGGAGCATCCCGCCGACAGGCAGAGCCAAGCAAGCCAAATCGCCGAGCGGTTCTTCACCGAGAACGATCATAGCGCGATGGGGGTATCGTGCGCCCATGATTGCCTACTTGGCGATGGCTCTTGCGATGGGGCAAGCCGCGCCGCCGAACATCGTGGTCGTGTTCTCGGACGATCATGCACGGGCCGCGATTTCGGCGTACGGGTCGAAGCTGATCCAGACCCCGGGCCTCGACCGGATCGCCAAGGAGGGTGTCCGCTTCGACCGTCACATCACGGGCAACCCGCTTTGCGCACCCAGCCGTGCCTCGCTGCTCACCGGCAAGCACAGCCACGCCAACGGCCACAAAGACAACACGACCTCGTTCGACCCCACCCAGCAAACCTTCCCAAAGATGCTTCAGAAGGCGGGCTACGAGACGGCCGTCGTGGGCAAATGGCACTTGGTCTCCAACCCGACCGGCTTCGATTTCTGGGAGGTGTTGCCGGGGCAGGGCGCGTACTACAACCCCGAGTTCATCACGCCTGCGGGCCGCTTGCGGCGGCAGGGCTACTCCACCGAGATCATCACCGAGCGGGCGGTCGAATGGTTGCGCCAGGCGAGGAACAAGCCGTTCTTCCTGTTGGTGGGACACAAAGCGCCCCACCGGTATTGGGCGCCCGGTCCAAACGAATACGACTTGTTCAAGGACCAGGTCTTCCCCGAGCCGCCGACCCTCCGCACCGATTACGCCACGCTCGCCTCGGGCGCGAAGAAAGCGCTGATGCGTGTGGACAAGCACCTGCGGATCAAGAACGACCTTCTGGTGGGCTTCCCGCCCCCCGGACTCGACGCCGAGCAGACGGCGCGCTGGAAGCAGGCGTTCGGCGCTCAAGACGAGGCCTATCGCGTCAGGCTGGAGCGGACCGGCGACCTGCTGGGCACCAACTACCAACGCTATCTGCAGAACTATCTTCGGTGCGTGGCGGCGGTGGACAAGAGCGTCGCCACCCTTATGGACGAACTGGATCGGAAGGGGCTGACCCAGAACACGGTGTTCGTGTACGCGTCGGACCAGGGCTTCTTCCTCGGCGAGAACGGGTGGTATGACAAGCGCTGGTTCTACGAGCCGTCGGCGGGGACGCCGCTGCTGGTGCGCGGGCCGGGTGTTCGGTCGGGCGTGGTGTCGCAGGTGACGTCGCATGTGGACCTCGCGCCGACGATCCTCGAATGGGCCCGCGTGCCTGCGCCCGACGACTTGCACGGGAAGTCCCTGGGGCCGTTGCTGCGCGGCGGAAAGGAGGAGAGGCCGGCGGCGTATGGGCACTTCTACGAGAGCGACGACCCCGACCACAAGGTGCCCAAGTGGGTCGGCGTGACGACGGCTCGGCACAAGATCGTGTACTACTACGAACTCGGCGAGTGGGAGCTGTTCGACCTGCACACCGATCCTTTGGAGCGGCGGAACCTGTGGCTTTCGGGGCCGGTCGGGCTGAAGCGCGAGATGATGCGGCTGCTGCAGTCGCGTCAGAAGGACTTGGGCGAGGAGTCCTGGATCTGCTCGCGCGTGGACGCAGCAGCGCGGGCCGCTTGGTGAGGCGGGTCAACCGAGAAACTCGAAGTCCAGATCGTGAAACCGTTCGAAGGCTCTGTCGGTTGAGGCCAGTCGGCAACCGCTGGCGATGGCAAACGCGGCGAGGTAAGCATCCATCCAGACCTTTGGCGAAGCCCCTTGCGGAGTTGACACTCCACGCCAACACCAACTAAGCCTGACGGACAGTTTTCAATCCAAGTATTTATGTCAGATAAAGTGTACTCGAAAAACCAATATCAGTAACAACCAAGTGCCCATTGCAACCTCTCCATAAAGTGATCAGCTGTCGCACACGTCACCCGAACCTTCGGCCACGCTGCGATGAGCTGGACGCTACTCTCGTTGTACCTTCGCTTTTCCTCATGGTCTTTACCCTCCTTTGTCCGGACTAGCCGAGGCGTCTTTCCATTGAGCCAATGCGCTGGGTCGGGAAGACATTCGATCTCTGGAGGAGGAGCATATGCGTACATCGCCGCAATGACCCAAGATTCAGTAGCCTTGCTTGGAATCATAAACACGACCGGGTGGCTCTCTTCTATGGCAAGGACCTTGCGCAGGCGCGCTTCAACATTCAAGCTCGTATCCAGAGCTGCTGGGCATGGAGCCTCAAGTCGGCCAAAATCATAGGCTTCTGCTTCTGCTTCCGACGCAACATCTGCGTCCAAATGGATGACGAGGCAACTGGAATTTGTCAGGATTTCGGCCACGCCATGACTACTGTTATCCGTACACCATTTCAAGACCCCTTTCCACCCACCTCCGAATTGACCTTGATCGTTGGAACATTGAAGCTGATCAAATGGCGGTTGAATCTGAGTCACAACAAACTCCGCCCCACCAGTTAGAGACATCAGGGCGGCTTTGAAGACAATGAGATCAGTGGGGCCTTCACCAACAAAGCTGATCCGCTTAGACATCCGGGACCGCTCCGATATGGCCAGAAACCCATTGCTGGGAAAGGGGCGTTCCTTGTTTTGACCTCATAATCATCTTTTCTGTGACGGATATTCGTTGAATCTGCGTTCGACCCATCCCGTCTCGGTCTACGGCAAAAAGCCTCACCCGATCATCAAGAAGTGGCAGGCCGTCAAGTACGAGTGGATTGTGTGTAGTCAGAAGGCACTGCATCTCCTTCGTGATCATCCATGTGCAGAACTGCGAAGCCAATCTGCGGGCCATCCTTGGGTTAAGTGCTTGGTCGAAGTTGTCTATCGCAAAAAACTTGGGCGACCTTGAGTGGAGGGCCAAGGCAGCGCAGAACAGCACATAGAGAACACCTTCGCTTGCGTCGTAACCAGAGAGAACGTTCCTCCATTGGCCCATATACCGATCACGAAACATGATCGCAGTCTTCATTTGTGGTACTCCATCAGCGATGGGTAAATCAACGGTTGTCGCTGAGCCAAAATCCCGCACCCAATCGACGGTTTCGTGGATAAACCTACTCAATTCCATTCTATCCTGAACAAGGCGCAAAATGTCACGAACAGCTCTAGGCAGATTACCGCCTGCGAGTCCGACTGGTTCTCTATTCTGAGGGTCAACCTCTTGACCCCGTAACGTCGGGGTGTCTGGCGCGTAGATTGCATAGCCCTCCAAGTAGCGTGCGAGTTTGGCTCTTGTTGACTCAGCAGGCGTTTCAGCCAACTTGAGGGCGACCCAACTGCGTGTGTCATCGTATCCTCGTGTATTCTTTGGTGACCGACCCGAGGAAGCTAGGGAGTCCTTTAGAAGTTCGTTCTTGTACTTCCATCGCCTTGTCGGCCTTTCTATTGGGTTATACAGGTTTGTCTTGTATTCAGCGATCTCGCCGAAGAACTCTCCGACAACTTCAAGCCGTATGTGACTTGGAGTCCTCAAATTGCGAAAAGAGGACTTGTACAGGGCAGGAAGGCCAAGACGCACTCCCCTTCGGCCCAGTGACTCGTCGTCCACCTGACCAGAGATTGCGGCGCTGGCGACACCGATTGCCTCGAGGACGTTACTCTTGCCCGCGCCGTTCGCCCCGATGAAAACGTTGACAAATCCCAATTCCACAGATACATCCGCAAGGGACTTGAACCCGGAAATGTGAACCGAAGTAATCATGTGTGGCCCATTCTATCCGATCCAGACTCACTCCGTCAGTGGCTGCCGGACTAGGATTCGAACCTAGACGTGCGGCACCAAAAACCGCTGTCCTGCCATTAGACGATCCGGCAAACCGGAGGCGATTGTACCCGCCGTGCTCATTTGGCTTCGGGAGCGGGGCGCAGCAAGATCAGCACATCGCCCGCCTGAAGCGCCATCGTCTGAGCCCGAAGAAAGGCAAAACGATCCGTGCCGCGCCGCAGCGAAAGCGCCACGGCCCCCTGCCCATCGGCAACCTCTCGGGCTGAGCGGCCGACGTCCTCGACTCGCACCCGATAGTCTTCGATCTCGGCGCCACGACCGTGGTCGAGCAGCTCGCCCAGGAACGACGCCGAGGCCGGCGAATCGGTCGAAGCCGCCAACAAGCGCCCGCCCGCCACCGACGGCGCGATCACCACGTTCGCGCCGCTACGCTCGACCAGACGCACATTCTCGTCCTCGCGCGCCGCTGCCACGATGGTTACGGATGGGTTCAGGTCGCGCGCCGTGAGGCACATCAGGACGCAGTCCGAATCGGAGTTCGGGGCGACGATGACGTGTGCCGCGCCCCGAACGCCGGCATCGAGCAGGTGCCTTTCGCGGGTTGCGTCGCCGCGCAGAGCCGTCAGCCCCATGTTGGCGGCGGTCTCCAGGGCGTCGGGGTCGCGTTCCACCACCAAGATGTGGTTGGGAGGCACGCCGCGCGAGAGCAGTTCCTCGGCAGCCGACCTCCCCTTGACGCCGAAACCGCAGATGATCGTGTGGCCTTTCATGGACTTCCTCAAGCGATTCAGATGGATGGATTCGATGGAGCGACGCAGCAGCAAGTCGTAGGCCGTCGTTAGGAACACCAGCCAGATGACCACGCGGATGGGCGTGATCGCGAACGTGACGATGCCCGTGGCCCAGTTCGAAATTGGCACGATGTCGCCATAGCCGACGGTGGTGATCGTCACGACCGCAAAGTAGAGCAGGTCGAGCGGAGACAGCGACCCGTCGCGGTTGTCCTTGATCCCGTCTCGCTGCGTCCACAGAAGCAGCCAAACCACTGCAGTCAGGATGAGGATCGCCAAGAGCCGAAGGCCCAATCCGCGCCAAGGCGACTCGGCGGGCAGGTAGATGCGGCGGTCGGCGTATCGGTCGGCCATTGGGACGCCGATCACTCTACCTCCGGGCGCATTCTCTTGAACCCAATCGGGTTCAACTTCCGTCCCTTTGGATGAGCGTTTCCAGCGTGATCAGAATCGTCGGCCTTCAACGCAGCGCCCACCCCGATGGCGAATTCGTCCTGCTTCAAAACCAGGGCTTGATCCGCGAGTCTCCGCGGGGTCACGTCGTGCTGTCCGATGGCGCGATCCAAGCGGGCGAGCTGGACTGTGGCGCGTACGTCTTCCAATCGCTGGAGCCCATCCCAACAGGGGCTTACATCCTCCTCCGCACGGGCCATGGCGAGAACAAGTGGATCCGCTCGAAGGACGGTGCACTCGTCTATGTGGTGTTCGCCCGCCGCAACGCGCCGCTCTGGCCCGAGTGCTACGGCGGCCTCCACGTGCTCCACACGCAGCACTCCTTCGTCGAACGCGAGCCCGTGTGTGTCGGCTAGGCCCAGCCAACGTGGCTTCGTCATGTAGAATGTCCTCTACTATGATCGTCCGGTACGACACGCCGTTCCAACTCTCGGGCGCCTTCGAGCCGAAGGGCGATCAGGCGACAGCGATCGCCGGCCTCTTGGATGGGCTCGAGTCGGGCTACCGCTACCAAACGTTGCTCGGCGCGACCGGAACGGGCAAGACGTTCACCATGGCCAGCGTGATCGCCCGCGCCCAGCGGCCTGCGCTGATCATCGCGCACAACAAGACGCTCGCCGCCCAACTGTGCCAGGAGTTCCGCGCGTTTTTCCCGGAGAACTCGGTCCAGTACTTCATCAGCTACTACGACTATTACCAGCCGGAAGCCTACGTCCCGCAGAGCGACCTGTACATCGAGAAGGATTCCAGCACCAATGAAGAGATCGAGCGGTTGCGGCACGCGGCGACGCACGCGTTGCTCGAACGCCGCGACGTGGTCGTGGTGGCCAGCGTGTCGTGCATCTATGGTCTGGGCTCGCCGAGCGAGTACGCCGAATCGGTGGTCACGTTCGAAGTCGGTGTGGACTTCAACCTGCAAGAGGTCCTTCAGAAGCTCGTGCAGATGCAGTTCACGCGCAACGAGATGGTGCTCCAGCGGGGCACGTTCCGCGTGCGAGGCGACACGCTGGAGATCCAGCCCAAGGACGAGGAGATCGTCACGCGCATCGAGTTCTTCGGCGACACGGTGGAGCGCATCCGCCTGTTCGACCCCCTGACGCAGGACGTCATCGACGAGCCTTCCAAGGTCAGCGTGTTCCCAGCCACCCACTACGTGACCCCCTGGGAACGGCTGGACGAGGTGTTGGAGATGATCACCGCCGAGCGCGACGAAGCCGTGGAGCGGTTCCGCTCGCAGGGCAAGTTCCTCGAAGCCCAACGCCTGGAGCAACGCGTCAACTTCGACCTCGAGATGATGCGCGAGGTGGGCTTCTGCAGCGGCATCGAGAACTACTCGCGTTACTTCGACGGGCGCGCCGTGGGCACGCCACCGTACACGTTGCTGGACTTCTTGCCGACCGACGCCATCGTGTTCATCGACGAGAGCCACCAGACCATCCCCCAGATTCGCGCGATGTTCAACGGCGACCAACAGCGCAAGGGCGTCCTGGTCGAGTACGGTTTCCGGTTGCCCAGCGCCCTGGACAACCGCCCGCTCAAGTTCGACGAGTTTCGCGACCGTGTGCGGCAGTGCGTCTTCGTCAGTGCAACGCCGGGGCCCTTCGAGACCGAAAACGAGTCCAACCGAGTCCAGCAAGTCATTCGTCCGACGTACATTCTCGACCCGGAGATTCAGGTGCGTCCGACGCATGGCCAGATCGACGACCTGATCAACGAGATTCAGAAGCGCATCGCCAAGGGGCAGCGCACGCTCGTCACCACACTCACCAAGCGGATGGCCGAGGATCTCACCAACTACCTGCAGGAACTCGACATCAAGGTCCAGTACATCCACTCGAACGTCCACTCGCTCGAGCGGCCCGAGATTCTGCGCGACCTGCGGCTGGGCGTCTACGATGTGGTCGTCGGCGTGAACCTGCTGCGCGAAGGCCTGGACCTGCCCGAGGTGACGCTGGTCGCGATTCTCGACGCCGACAAGGAGGGCTTCCTGCGCTCCGAGACGTCGCTCATCCAGACCATCGGCCGCGCGGCGCGCAACGTGGACGGCACGGTGATCATGTACGCCGACGAGGTCACGGACTCGATGCGCGAGGCGATCGAGGAGACCAATCGCAGGCGCGAGGTCCAGGCGCGTTACAACGAAGAGCACGGTACCCAGCCCACGACCATCGCGAAGGAAGTCCGCGAGACCGTCCGGGCCTACAAGGTGGAAGCCGTCGCCGAGGTGATGGCGCAGTACAACGCCGAGGTCTCGTCCAAGTCGCCGATCCGCGCCGAGGATGTGCCGATCCTCATTGATGCGTTGGAGAAGGAGATGAAGGACCTGGCCAAAGCGATGGAGTTCGAGAAGGCGGCCGAGATTCGCGACCAGATCCAAGGGTTGCGGAAGATGCTCGGCTTGGGCGAAGGTCGCCTCGGTCGCGATCGGCGTCGGCTCCGCCGCCCCGGGCGGTAGTGTGCCGTCCATAATGAACACCATGAAGGTTGTGGTGTTCGGCGCGAGCGGACGAGTCGGTCGGCGGATGGTCGAATACGCCCTAGACGCCGGACACGAGGTGACGGCGTTCGTGCGCCATCCGATCGAGCTGCGAGACCACCCCCATGCGGGCGGGTTTTGCGTCGAGGTGGGCTCGATCAGGGAGCGAGAAACCGTCACCCGCGCGATGACGGGCCAGGAAGCCGTGTTGTCGGCGCTTGGCATGCCACGCATCGACCTTCCTTCGCGCCTGCTTTCCAACGCGATGAAGGCGATCGTGGCCGCGATGCGCGCCCGCGACGTTCGACGGATCGTTGCCGTCGGCAATGGTGGCGTCTTGGATCGGCGAAGCGGTGGGCCAGTGTTCCGGTCGCCCAACTTTCCGGCGGAGTACTTCCACGTGGCGAACGATCACTACAGGGCGTTGCGCGTCTTGGAGAAGACGGCGCTGGACTGGACGTTCGCCTGCCCGGCCACCATGCCTTCGGGCGAACGGACGGGCAAGGCGAAGGTCGAGGTGGACCATATGCCCGACGGCGAGTATCGCGTGTCGGTCGAGGACGTGGCGGCGTTTTGCGTCGCCGAGTTGGCGGCTCGCGAACATTTGCGCCAGAAAGTCGGCCTCTCGTACTGATCAGCACACTAGGCCACGACAGAGCGTGGCCCTCCAAGGTTGAGTTCAGGCTGGCTGGCCGCCGCGGGCGACTGGGATCGGGTTGTGGATCTCTTCGCCGTCGGAAACCCGGAAGAGCGGGTGGGCCGAGTACTGGATCACATAGGCTTTGCGCATGCCCGAAGACCGATTGGGCCCGCTCTTGTGCAGGCACAGGCTGGGAAAGGCGATCATCGAACCCGCGCGGATCGGCACCTGGATGCCCTGATCCGGCGCATCCGAGGGGTAGCCGACCAGACCGATGGACGTGGCTTCGTGCGGGCGCAGTCCGTCGGCGTGCGAGCCGGGAAGCACCGAGATGCATCCGTTCTCCGTGGTCGCGTCGCTGATCGCCAGCCAAAGCGTGAGATACGGGGCCGGACGCACCGGGGTGTAGGCGTCGTCCTGGTGCCAAGGGAACTCCTTGTCGCCCTCGGGGTGCTTGTACACGGTCTGATTCCAATAGAGGTCGGTGTCGCCCGTGCCCAGAAGCCTTGTGGAGAGTTCGACGAACTCGGGCCTTGTCACAAAGGCGCGAACGGTCTCGTCCTCCTCGGCGATGTAAGCCGTGAACGCGATCTCGCCAGCCCGGCTGATGCCGCTGTCGCCCTCGGCGCGAAGGGCTTCTTCGTGCTTGCGGAAGTGCGCCTCCAGCGCCTGATCGAGCGCTTCCATCGTCGGGGCGTCGAACACGTCCTCCAACACGACGAACCCGAGTTCGTTGTATTGAGCCACCTGAGCATCGGTCAACAACACGATGGTGATTGTGTCACGACCGCAGATCGTCATGGGCGGCCACTGGTCGTCAAAACGAGCAAAACGATTGCCGTCGGACCTCTGGATAATAGAAGCATCCGTGGCTGCGCCAACCCACGTCCCGACTGCCGCTCCTTTGCGCCTGACTTATCTGGCGTGCGGCATGGGTTGTGTCGCCCTCGGTTTTATCGGGCAGTTCGTCCCGGTGTTGCCGACGACGATCTTTTACATCTTGGCCCTGTTCTGCTTCAAGCGGTCGAGCCCCAAACTCGAGGCTTGGTTGCTCGACAGGCCCGTGGTCGGCCCTATCTTGCGGGAGTGGGATCGGACCAAGAGCCTTCGGCTGGCGACCAAACGCTTGATCCTCACCGTGCTTTGGCTCGGTCTGGCCGTCTCAGCGGCGCTCGTCCACAAACCGACCGTTTGGGCGATCTTGGCCGCGTGCGGCATCGGTGTCACGTGGTACATCGTCACTCGACCGGTCCTCTTGGACCCTGAAACGCCCGTGCCATAATCGTCCTTCGCATGGCCGAGCCCCAAGACGACCGATTTCGACTCGAGCCCGACCAAGCCCTGATCGTCGCGGAGCGATTCGGGACGCCGGCCTATGTGGTGGGCGAGGCCCACTTCCGCACCCGGATTCGCCGCTACCGAGCGGCGTTCCAAGCGGCTTACGCCGACAGCGAACTGACGTTCGCCAGCAAGGCCAACAGCACGCTTGCCTTGATCGCCATCGCCCATCAGGAAGGTTGCCTCATCGACACGGCCAGCGAGGGCGAGTTCCGCGCCGCGTTGGCTGCCGGAGTGCCCGCGTCACGGTGCCACCTGCACGGCAACAACAAATCGGTGGAAGAACTGGCGTTCGCCATGGGACAGGGCATCGGGCAGATCGTGGTGGACCACTTCGACGAGATCGACGCCATCGTCGCGTTGTCGGATCGGCGGGCGTGCCCCGAACTCGTGTTGCGGCTCGCGCCGGGCGTAGACCCGGTCACCCACGCCAAGATCTCGACGGGCCAAGCCGACACCAAGTTCGGGTTCAACATCGCGGACGGGTCCGCCGAGGAAGCCACGAAGCGCTGCCTGCAGAAGGGTCTGCCGCTGGCGGGATTCCACTGCCACGTCGGCTCTCAACTCCTCGACCCTGAGGCGCAGATTTCGGGCGGACAACTCGTGGCCGAGTTCGCCGCGCGCATGGCCCGCGACCACGGATTCCAGTCCTCCATCCTGAACGTGGGCGGCGGGTTGGGCATCCGCTACACCGACCGCGACGTGCCGATGTCGGTCGAAGACTACTGCGCCGAACTCGTGGCGGCGATCCAAGAGGCGTTGAGAGGTTCCGGCCTCAGGCCCCGACTCGTTCAAGAGCCCGGCCGCTCGTTGATCGGCGAATCGGGCGTGACGCTGTATCGGGTGGGCGTTCGAAAGATGGTGCCCGCCAAAGGCGGTTCGAGGACGTACCTGTCGGTGGATGGAGGTCTGAGCGACAACCCGCGACCGGCGCTCTACGGGGCCAAGTACCCCGTCGAGCGCGTATCACCCGCGTCCGGGGGCCCGGAAGCCGTGTTTACGGTCAGTGGGAAGCACTGCGAGACCGACCGTCTGTTCGAGGACGTTTCGCTCCCCGAAGGCACGGGGCGCGGCGACCTGCTCCAAGTGCTTTGCACGGGGGCGTATAACAGTTCTATGGCCAGCAACTACAACCGCTACCCGCGTCCGACCACCGTGTTGCTGTCCGAATCGGGCGAGTTCGAAGTGGTTCAAAGGCCCGAGACGTGGGACGAGATGTTCGCTCGCGAGTCCATCCCGGGGCGGCTGAGGCGCGAGGCCGTAGGGGCGGGGAACTAAGCCATGCCTCCCATGGAATCCATGTTGGCGACGGGTCTGGTCATCTTCTGGGCCATCGGATTGCACGAGTACGCCCACTGCAAAATGGCCGACCTGGCGGGCGACCCCACGCCTTCGTACTATGGCCGCGTGACCCTCAACCTCACCAAGCACTTCGAGTTGATGGGCACGATCATGATCATCATCACCACGTTGACGGGGTTCGGCATCGGTTGGGGCAAACCGGCGCCGATGGACCCGCGCAAGATGCGGAACCCCAAGTGGGACTTCTTCGCTGCGGTCGCGGCCGGTCCGATCAGCAACCTGCTGCAGGCGGTGGTGTTCGCGATGATTCTGCGCGTCGTGATGGGTGCGCAAATCGAAGTGAGCACGTTCGTGGGCAGCCTGCTGCTGTACGGGGTGATCGTCAACCTTTCGCTGTGCTTCTTCAACCTGCTCCCGCTCGGCCCGCTCGACGGCCACTGGTTGCTCGGCACGTTCTTGCCCGAGAACCTGCGGCTGAGGTGGATCCTGTTCAATCGGCAGTACGGTGGCTTTCTTCTGCTTGGGCTGATCCTGTTCGGCCAGTTGAGCGGCGATGGCGGGGTGATTTCCAAGGTATTGGGCCCGCCCGTCATGAAGACCTTTGAGTTCCTCACTGGGTTCAATCCGTTACAAATGCGGTAATGCAACCTGCGTCCCCCGACCCGACTCTATACATGATGCCCGTTGCACAAGCCACCCAGACCGATCCGTCGCCCCTTCCGGCGACCGTCGAAGCGGTGGTCTTCGATTTGGACGATACGCTGTGCGCCTATTGGGACGCGGCCAAGGCCGGGATTCTCGAGGCGTTCGCGTTGCATGGCCCTGCGGGCCGTACCCCTGAAGCTTGGGTGGCCGTGTGGGGCGAAGCTTTCCACGAGTTCTGCCCCAACCTCAAGCAAACCGATTGGTACGTCAGGTACCTCAAGTCCGGCGCGACGACGCGCACCGAACTCATGCGGCGGGCCCTGGCTCGGGGCGGCGTGCAGGACGAGGCAGTCGCGCAAGCGCTCAGCGCGGCGTACGCCGACCGACGCAACGCGCACCTTCGGTTGTTCGACGACGCCCTCGCCGTGCTGCGCGCCCTCAAGAAGGGCCACAAACTCGCGTTGATGACCAACGGGCCCGCGGACGTCCAGCGGCAAGAGATCGAGACGCTCGGTATCGGCGGCTTCTTCGACGCGTTCTTCATCGAGGGAGAGTTTGGCGAGGGCAAGCCGAGCCCTCGGGTGTTCAAGAGCGCCGAGCAGGTCCTCGGCACCTCGTCCGAGCGGATGCTCTTCGTCGGCAACTCCTACAAGCACGACATCGAACCCGCCTTGGCGATGGGTTGGTCGGCGGCATGGATCCAGCGGCCGTCCGACGTGGCCCCGAGTTCGAAGACCGGTCTGCCCGAGTCCAAACCCGAAGGGAGGCCCGAACCGACCGTGCGGCTCAGCCACCTGAGCGAACTGCTTCCGATGCTTGGTTTGGCCTGACTTTGCCCGAACGAGGGCCCAAGTGTCATAATCCCGCGCATGGACAAGATTCGCGTGGTCATCGCGGACGATGAAGAGGCCTATCGCGAGGTCCTCAAGAAGACGCTCTCCAATCTGATGCCGGATTGCGAGTTGTTGGCCGTCTGCAAGGATGGAGAGGAAGCTCTGAACGTTTGTCTCGAGGACCCGCCCGACGTGCTGCTCACCGACATCAACATGCCGAAGCTGACGGGCATCGAACTGGTGCAGAAGTTGCTGACCAAGGAGAAGCACGTCATCCCCGTCATCCTCACGGTCCAGGAGGACGACGACACGGTGTACGATGCGTTCCGCGCCGGAGCGCGGGGCTATCTGCTCAAGACCAGCAGCCCCAAGGACGTGGTGGACGCCATCCGCTTGGCGCACCAAGGCGAAGCCAAGGTCACCCCCAAGATCGCCGCGAAGATGATCGAGTACTTCTCGAACAAGCCGCAACGCGAGGAAGAGGTGGACGACACATGGCTCTACGTGCTCAGCGACCGCGAACTCGAGGTCCTCAAGTTGGTGGCCCAGGGACTCCGCAACAAGGAGATCGCCCAGAAGCTGAACATCGCTGAGAAGACCGTGAAGAATCACGTCAGCAACATCCTCAAGGCGTTGCAGGCGAACAGCCGAACCGAGCTGACGATCATGGCGATGAAGGCCAAGCTCGTCAGCGAACAGTGATGAAGCGCCTCGCTTTCGCATTGGGTTTGGGCCTCGCAGCGATGACCATCGCTCAAGAGAAGAGCACCGTCGCCGTCCCCACCTGAACCGGGTGACCCGGTGAGGGTCGGTTCCTCGGTTCGGGGAACTTCGAGCATCGGTTCGTCTTCTCGGGGCGATTTGTGGGCACCGACGCCAAGCGTCCCCGCTGGCGCTTCACCGGTGCGTATGCCTTCACGCCCCGTTTCCAGGCTGGTTTGGAGTTCAACCCCGCTGCGGGCGAGGTCGGCCCCATCGCCAACTGGGTGGCACTGACCGAGACCGATCGCTGGCCGATGGTCACTTTGGGGACGAGCAGCGACCGCATCTTCTCCCCGCCGGGGACCCAATCGGTCTATGTCACGGCTGCAAGAAGCGTTTCGACCCGGGCCGCACTCTACGGAGGCGTGAGCTATGGCGGATTCGAGAGGCGACCCGTGTTCCCATGGGGCGCGAACTTGCGCCTGGCCGACACGTTGGACGGGATGGTCATGCACGATGGGCGCAACACCCACCTGATGCTGACCCACGCGGCGGGCGACCACAGCGTGACGCTGCTCTGGGTCAAGACGCGCTATCTGGGCGTCTCGATCGGTCGCTCGTTCTGAGATTTGGCCGCATTTTCTGCACATTGCGCTGGCCCTTAACCCAAATCGCGTCACCCCGCGTTCAGAATAGGGGGTGATGAGGTGGATATCGTGTTTCGAGGGCCGACGGCCCTGGGGGACCGTCGTGTCCCTCGCCATCGTCGCTTGCTCTGTCGTGGTTTTGGGCCAGTCCGAGCCCAAGACGTTTACCCGGGGTTCCGAGGAACGTACCTTGCGTCAGGTGATGGGGTCGCCTGACAAAGTGCGCGAAGTGCGTGGTTTCGGAGACGTCATCGCCACCTTTGGCAAGTCCGAGGTGACGCTTCGCAAGGGCAAGGTCGTCGGCTGGAAAAACACCGGCAACCTCAAGGTGAAGATGGGCGACGCCGACCCCAACGCGGAGGCCGTGACCAAGGGCTCGTCCGAGTCCGCCGTGGTGCGCGCGTTCGGAACCCCCGACGTGCTGGAAGCCGTGGACACGCAGGGTCGCGAGACGTGGCGGTGGGGCGACTCTTCGATTCGGATGCGGAGAGGCGTCGTCGAAGCGTGGACTGACCACGGGCGACTGACGTCGAAGCTCCGTCCCCCGTCGGGCGGCCAACGCGAATTGGAGCGATGTGCTCCGTCATGTCTTTGAGGGTCAGGGGTGCGACATTCGAGGCGTCGAGCGAGTATAAGGTAGCAGATGCTCACCCCGTTCGACTGGCAGGAAGGCGTCGGTCACCGTGCCGGCTACGTCGAGGCCAAACTCGCCCATGGAGCTCCCGTATTGGCCGCCTCCTGCCGAGAGGGTGTGGCCATCTTCACGCGCCGCAAGCAGCGCGACAAGGTGTTTGAGATCTACGACCGGCTCGCCTTCTCGGCGATCGGGCAGCAGTCGGACATCGAGGCGCTGCGCGTCGCCGCGGTGGAGTTCGCCCACCGCGAGGGTTACCGGGGCAGCGAGGAGGACGTGACGATCCAGCGCGTCGTGACCGCGATCAGCGGACCGGTGAAGTCGGCGTTCGGCAACTTCGGCTCCAGCCCGTTTGTCGTCCGCTCGCTGTTCGCCGAGGTGGGCGAGACGCCTGATGACGATCGCTTCTTCGTGCTCGACTTCGATGGCGACTACTCCGAGCACAGCGGATCGGCCTGGGTGGGCCCGACCCACGAAGGCGAGCCGTTCGCCGCTGAGCCCAGTGAGTCGTTCGAGTCGGCGATCGTGCGGATGCGGGCTGCATGGGACGCCATGACGGCCGAGGACACCGAGACTCGGCAAGGCTTGAGCGATGAGACGGTCCTGCTCAGCCGCGACCCGACGCGCCTCGCTCGATTCGTGCGAAGTCCGCTCGCGTCGTCGCCTGCGTGACCCAAACCATACCCTCGCCCGCCAACGCTTCCGCTGCGGAGTGTGCGGCCCGTTCGTCGTCGAAACGCCCAAAAACCGCCGAACCGCTCCCGGACAGCAGGGCCTCTACGGCTCCTTGGGCCAGCAGCGCCGCTTTGAGTTGCAGGCAACCCCACGGTGCGACCGACTCGAAGTCGTTGACCGCTGGCATGTAACCGAAATCCAGGAACGGGCGCTCGTACTGGTCCAGCGCCCGGTACATCTCGGGGGTCGAGCATCCGAACGGGGGACGCACGACGACGTACCAAGGCAGCGGATCCGGGTCGTCCAGCGGCATGACTCGCTCGCCGAAGCCCTCGATCTGCGCGCGTCCTCCCACCAGGAAGAACGGCACATCGGAGCCGACCGCACCCGCGATCTCGCGTTGCTCTCGTTCAGAGAGCCTGCGTCCTGTAATCACGTGCAGGATCGCGATCAGCCGCCCGGCGTCCGAACTCCCGCCACCAAGGCCACTTTGGGCCGGGATGCGCTTGTCCAACGTAATCCGAACGTCCGGGACTTCGGTGTACTCGCGAAAGAGTCGAAGCGCCTTGGTCAGCGTGTTCTCTTTCGGAACAGTGTGGTCGTTGCAGAGGAACTCGGTGGCCGCTACACCGGTCTCCACCTTCAGCCGATCGGCCAGCGAGATGGACTGGAAGACCGACCGCAACGGGTGGTAGCCGGACGCGTCGGGGGGGCCAACGGCCAAGAACAGGTTCAACTTGGCCTGGCACTCGGTGCGATAGACCATGGCTCAGCGGAAAGGAGGGGGTGGGGGCGGGGTCGTCCGGAACGGGGGCGGCTCGGTTAGCGAGACGTGTTCTTCCTGGGCAGTCTCAACGGCTTTTTCCATCTCCTGCAGAGATGTTTCAAGTTCCAAGCGAGCGGCACCAAAGTCGAGTTCCTCCAACGCGTGGTCGATGCTCTGCAACTGGAGTTTGGCCTCGTCGAGCGCCGAGATGAACTCGCGATGCGAGACCTCCGGGCTGCGCCCGGCAAATCGGTAACCGATCATCTTCATCCGCAGCGTGTCCACCGTGGTGATGAACACGGCCGCCTGGGCTTCGGTCCGCTGGACTCCCGCCATCACGCCCTGAAGGTGCTGCCGATACTCGGCGATGTTGCGGTCGGCGATCCGGTAGAGTTCTTGCGCGTGCGAGTCCTTGCTGCTCGCGATCCATACGGTCGGGCGTTGGTGGAGTGACTGCTCGGTGGATTGGACGTCCTTTGCGATGAAGTCGGCGCGGCGCAACGCGGCGTACACGGAGAGGGAGACACGCTCTACCGTCTTGGGCATCTCCTGCAGGTCGGCGACCTGCTCCTTTCGCATCTTGGAGAGGACTTTCTGGAAGAGTTGAAGCCGGTTCTCGCACTCCATCCATAGGCGGCGAAGGTGCGGCGACGTCCATCGCTTGGCGATGCTCGCCTTGTGCGCGCCGGCCACCCAAACGGCGACCATCGCCCCAGCGGCCACCAGGTTGAACGGCGAATCGTAGGTCATGAACCCCCACGTCAACAAGGCGATCGGGATGCCGAGATAGAACCACCTTCCCCCGGACGCCAGTTCGCTGAGAAACAGCGCGCGATCTTGGCGTTCGATGTCGTCCATACACCTACGTTACGGCATGGGAGGTCGTCCGGTGGCATTCGGAAGTGCAGATTCCACCGCAAACGCGATTTGGAGGAGTTTCTCGTCGGCCAGGGCGGGTGCCATCAGGTGCAAGCCGACAGGCAAGCCGTTCGTGAACCCGCAGTTGAGCGACAGAGCCGGGCAACCCGCCATGTTGGCTGGAATGGTGCACACGTCGAGTAGCTTCAGGGCGAGCGGGTCAGCGCTCAACTCGCCGATCTTGAACGCCGGGATAGGGCTGGTCGGCGAGAGGATGACGTCCAAGTCCTCGAACGCACGCTCTAAATCTCGCTTCATCAGTGCCCGCACCTGCTGAGCGCGCAGGTAGTACGCATCGTAGTAGCCTGCGGACAGCGCGTAGGTGCCGATCATGATGCGCGCCTTGACCTCGTGTCCGAAGCCGACGGCTCGCGTGCGCTCCATCATTCCGATGTGGCCCTTGCCTTCCTGACGCAACCCGTAACGCACGCCGTCGAATCGGGCCAAATTGCTGCTGGCTTCGGCAGGGGCGATGATGTAATACGTGGTGACGCCGTAGGCGATGGACGGGATGGAAATCTCACGGACGTCCGCCCCTTCGCGCCGCAGCACTTCGATCGCTTGACTCACGCACTCGCGAACGCCAGCGTCGGCTGTATCGCCCATCGTCTCGCTGAGCACACCGATGCGGAGGCCCTTGAGGCTGCCGTCTTTGAGCCCTTCCAGCGAGATGGGTGGGACCTGCAGCGACGTCGAATCCATGGGATCGTGGCCTGTGACCGCCGAAGCGAGCCGTGCCGCATCTTCCACCGTTCGCCCGAATGGGCCGATCTGGTCTAGGCTGGACCCGAAAGCCACCAGCCCGTAGCGCGAACAGCGCCCGTAGGTGGGCTTGAATCCGACGATGCCGCAAAGGGAAGCGGGTTGGCGGATCGAGCCGCCCGTGTCGGACCCCAGAGCCAAGGGCACCAGTTCGCCCGCGACCGCGGCCGCCGAGCCACCCGAACTGCCGCCCGGCGAGCGTTCGGTGTCCCAGGGGTTGCGCGTGAGTTGGAAGGCGCTGTTCTCGGTGGACGTGCCCATGGCGAACTCGTCCATGTTGGTCTTGCCCAGAAGCACCAAGCCTTGCTCTCTGAGCTTGGCCGTCACGGTGGCGTCGTACACCGGAACGTGGTTCTCCAGAATGCGCGACGCGCAGGTGGTTCGCACGCCCTGCGTGACAATGTTGTCTTTCAGCGCCACGGGTACGCCGCACAGAGGGCCGCCTTCTCCGGAATCCAGCATGGCTTGGGCGGCATCGGCCCAGCGCATCGTTTCCTGGGTGTCAAGCGTGAGGAACGCGCCGAGGTGTGGGTCTTGGGCGGCGATGCGGTCGAGGTGGGCCTGAGCGACTTCGCGCGCGGACCATTCGCGACGGCGCAGCCCTTCGGCCAGTTGGGAGGCGGTGAGCGTCGTGATCAAGGGCGGGTCTCAGTCCTCGATGATGGTCGGAACGACGAAAAGGCCGGCTTTGGAGAGCGGTGCGTTGCTTAGGGCTTCGGCCCGTTGAAGCACGACTCCCACTCGATCATCCGACCACACGTTGGTCAAAGACATGGCGTGCGAGACGGGCGGCAGGTCTCCGGTGTCCACGTCTTGGATGTCGGCGAAGTGTCCGAGCAACGCGTTCAACTCGCCTTGCAGGGCGAGCACCTCGGTCTCGTCGAGGTCGAGACGAGCCAATCGGGCGACGTGGCGCACTTCGTCGAGGGAGATCGCCATGGGGCTTGATTCTAGCACGTTTGGGTTGGTCGGCTGGGATGGACTCGGTGGAGTGTGACACCCGAACCCGGGCTCTGTCGGACAGATCCAGAACCCGTGCCGCAGGGGAAGCGGCTAGACGACACAGCCCCAAGGACAGGCGGGCAACTGGTCGGCAGAACCCGTGGCCCGAACCGCCTGCAAGGTACAACCGGGGCATGGGCCAGTATCTCCCCTGCTTCAAAGCCTACGACGTGCGCGGCAAGGTGCCGAGCGAACTGAACGCCGACATCGCCTACGCCATCGGACGCGCCTACGCCGACCAGATGGGCGCGAAGCGGGTGTGCATCGGCTACGACATCCGGCTTTCAGGCCCCGAACTCTACCAAGCCATGGCCAAGGGGCTCAACGATGCGGGCGTGGACGTGGTGCACCTCGGCATGATCGGCACCGAGATGGTCTACTTCGCCACGGCCCACTACGGCTACGACGGCGGCTGCATGATCACGGCCAGCCACAACCCGCCCGAGTACAACGGCATGAAGATGGTGCGTGCCGAGAGCCGCCCCATCAGCGCCGATTCTGGGCTCAACGACATCGAAAAGCGCGCCCACGAGGGCCGCTGGGAGCGCACCGGTACGGGAACGATCGTCGAGCAAGACGTGTACGCCGATTTCACGGCCCACCTGCTTCGACTGGTTCCGGGCGAAGCGCTCAAACCGCTGAAGGTGTTGCTCGATCCGGGCAACGGCGCGGCTGGCATCGCGCTCCAGCACCTGCTGCCGAACCTGCCTTTGGACGCCGAAGTCATGCAGGGCGAACCCGATGGCACGTTCCCGAACGGGGTGCCCAACCCCATCCTCGCGGAATCCCGCGCCGCGACGGAAGCACGGCTGAAGGGCGGCACTTACGACTTCGGCGTGGCCTGGGATGGCGACTACGACCGCTGCTTCTTCTTCGACGAACACGGCAACTTCATCGAGGGCTACTACATCGTCGGGCTGCTCTCGCAAGCCTTGCTCGAGGAAGACCCGAACCAGATCATCGTGTACGATCCGCGCCTGACGTGGAACACGCTGGACATCGTCGAGCGGTTGGGTGGTCGGGCCGTGGTGTGCAAGAGCGGCCATGCGTTCATCAAGGAGAAGATGCGAGCCGAGGACGCCTCTTACGGCGGCGAGATGAGCGCACACCATTACTTCCGCGACCACTGGTACTGCGATTCGGGCATGATCCCGTTCTTGCTCATCGCGCGGCTGGTTTCGCGGACGGGGCGGACGCTCGGCGAACTGGTGGGCGACATGATCGCCAAGTTCCCGTGTTCGGGCGAGGTGAACTCCACCGTGGCCGATCCAGCCGCCGCGATCGCGAGGGTCGAAGCCGCGTACGGGCACGGCGAGGTCGACCGCCTGGACGGCCTGAGCGTGGCGTTCGACGACTGGCGTTTCAACCTGCGCTCCAGCAACACGGAACCGGTGATCCGGTTGAACGTCGAGGCGCGCGGCGACGCCGCGTTGGTCGCGGAAAAGACATCGGAACTGCTGGCGTTGATTCGGGCGTGACCCGCCACAGGTACGATGGGGTCTCCCGTGCCGGATCGCAAAGCCACGCCTTACATCGTGTACGACAAGGTCGAGGTGCAGTTCAACCAATGGGTTTTTGGACTGCGCGACATCAACCTGACCATCAGCCGGGGCGATTTCGTGTTCTTTGTGGGCCGAACCGGGGCGGGCAAGAGCACTCTTCTCAAGCTGTTGAGCCGCGAAGTGCAGGAGACGGCGGGCCATGTTTGGTTCCAGGGGCGCGAACTCGGCACCCTGCGGCCGCGGGACATTCCGTTCCTGCGCCGCGAGATGGGCATCGTGCCGCAGGATTTCGCGTTGTTGCCGACCAAGAAGGTGTGGGAAAACGTCGCGTACGCCATGCGCGCGCTCGGCGCGACGCGACGCGAAGTCAGGCGAAAAGTGCCCGAGATTCTGGAGCGTGTGAACATCGGTCACCGAGCCGATTCGTTCCCCCACCAGCTCAGCGGAGGCGAGCAGCAGCGTGCGGCCATCGGGCGCGCCTTGATCAACAACCCGTCGCTGCTTCTGGCGGACGAGCCCACGGGCAACCTCGACGCCGAGCAGAGCTGGCAGATCATGGAACTGCTCCAGCAACTCAACCTGCGCGGCACCACCGTGCTGGTCGCCAGCCATGACGAAGCCGTGATCAAGCGCGTCAACCGACGCGTGGTAACCTTGGAGTCGGGACAGATCGTCTCCGACCGGAGTTGCATGGATGCTCAACCGGCTTGAATTCCTGCTGAGCGAGGCGTTCGCTTCGCTGCGAAGGAACACATGGATGACCTTCGCCGCCGTGACCACGTCCGCTGTGGCGCTCTTTCTGGTCGGCGGCTTGGCTTACACCTACTGGCGCGTGGACTCCTACGCTCGCTCGTTGCCCAGCAAGATGGAGATGCGTGTCTTCCTCAAAGAAGGCGTGGATCAGGGCGGCATTCACGAGACGGCCAAAGCGTTGCGGGCGATTGACGGTGTGGCGCTCGTCGTCCATATCCCGAAGGATCGCGCGTGGGAGCAGTTCCAGAAGGAACTTGGTCAGAATGCCCCGGCCGCCGTTGGCAATCCGCTTCCCGACGCGATGAAGGTCACGCTGTCGGACCTTTCCAAGAGCAAGAGCGTGGCTGCCGAGGCGGCGAAACTTGAACATGTCGAGCCCGACGGCGTACAGTACTTGAGTGAGGAACACGAGTTCATCAGCCAGACGCTTCGTCTCTTGGGCTGGCTGGGGACGGGTCTGTTCGTGACGCTGGTCCCCACGACGGGCATCCTGATCTACATCGCGATCCGTCACGCTGTGAACGCGCGCCGGCGCGAAATCCGCATCATGCAACTGGTGGGCGCGACCAACGCCACGATCGCCGTCCCGTTCCTGATCGAGGGATGCGTCCAAGGGGCGTTGGGCGGTTTGCTGGCGACGCCTGCGCTGTTTGCGGTGTATCGGCTGTTCTCGATGACCGTGCAGGGCTTGTTCGCCACGTCCGAACCCACGCCGTTTCCCGTGGTCAGCGTGATCGCCGGGTTGATGTTGATCGGCGCTTCTTACGGACTTCTGTGTTCTTTCCTCGCGGCACGGAGGCCGCTGAAACTGACATGAGACGTTGGACGACGCTTCTCGCCATGCTTGTTGCGGTCGCGGCGGTTCCTCAATCCGGGGGCGACGCGAAGGCGCTGCAGGACCAGCTCAACCGGCTGGCCCGAGAGCGGCAACAGACCAACCGGAAGCTGGCCGAGACGCGCGAAGAGAAGCGCGAAGTGCGGGTGGACCTGCGCCAGGTGGACAACCAACTGGCGTCGGTTCAGCGGGAACTGAACACCACCCGCTCCAAACTCTCGGCCACGAGGGCCGAACAGAGGTCGCTCGGCCGGGAGTTGGTGGCGGCCAACGAGCGCTTGGACGAACTGACGGTCCAGGTGAGAGAACGGCTGATTCGGATGTACCGCCAAGGCTCGACCCAGCCTGTGACGGCGCTGGTTGGTGTGCGGGACATCGGCGAGTTGGCCTCGCGCAAGTACATCTTCGAACGGGTCGCTCGGCACGACCGGAAGATCTTCGCCGAGTACGAGGCTCTCCTGAAGAAGACGGCCGAGGACAAGCGCCGCGCCGACGCGCTGGTCTCGCGCATCGCCAGCCTCCAAGAGCAGCAGGCCAGCCAGCAGCAGAGGCTGGCCGGGGCGCGGCAGGAGAAGTCGCGCGTGTTGTCGCAGCTCAGCTCGCAGGAGCGCGAGCTGGAACGCGCGCTGCAGCAGATGGAGCGCGAATCGGCGAGCATCCAATCGAAGATCGCGGCCTACTATTCCACGGGCAAGCCCTCTCCGCGCAAGTTCAGTGGCCGCTTCATTCGCCCGGCCGCGGGGCCGCAAACGAGCGGCTACGGGATGCGCCGCCACCCGATCCTCAAAAAGAGCCGGATGCACAACGGGATCGACATCGGTGCCAAGTCGGGCTCGCCGATCTTCGCGGCTGGCGCCGGCAAGGTGATCTTTGCGGCCTACGGAAGCGGTTACGGCAACTACATCGTCATCGACCACGGGGACAAGATCTCCACGCTTTACGGCCACTGTTCGCGGTTGTTGGTCAGCGCTGGTCAAGAGGTGCGTCAGGGGCAGCGAATCGCCCTCGTCGGTTCGACGGGGCTTTCCACCGGTCCGCACCTGCACTTCGAGGTGCGGGTGAACGGCAAGCCGGTCAACCCGGCCTCCTATCTGGGCTGAACTGGCGCTACGCGATCGAGCCCAGGGCTTGGTCCAAATCCCAGAGCAGGTCGTCGGTCGTTTCCAAGCCCACCGAGAGCCGTACCATCCCCGGAGTGATGCCACCCTGCGCCAACTCCTCGTCGGAGAGTTGCTGGTGCGTCGTCGAAGCGGGGTGGATGACGAGGCTTTTCGCGTCGCCCACGTTGGCCAGATGCGAAAACACCTGGAGCGATTCGATGAACGCCTTCCCGGCCGCTCGGGCTTGATCGGCAGGGGCCGCCAACTCGAACGAGAGAACGGCGCCGGGACCCTTCGGCAGGTACTTCTTGGCCAAGGCGTGGTGCGGGTGGCTGGCAAGGCCCGCGTAATGGACCCGCGAGACCTTCGGGTGTGCTTCAAGGAACTCGGCCACGGCTTGGGCGTTCGCCACATGCCGATCCATGCGCACCGACAGAGTCTCCAGACCCTGCAGCAGCATGAACGCGTTGGTGGGCGAGAGGCACGCGCCGGTGTCGCGAAGCGTCTCCGCGCGCAGCTTGACCAAGAACCCGTAATGGCCGAACGTGTCGTAGAAACGCAGCCCGTGGTAGCTCGGCGAGGGGTCGGCGATGGTGGGGAACGTCGAGAAGTCGAACTCGCCCGAGTCCACGACCACGCCGCCGATGCTTGTGCCGTGGCCGCCGATGAACTTGGTGGCGGAATGGACGACCAGCGTCGCACCCCACTCGATGGGGCGACAGAGGTACGGCGTGGCGAACGTGGAATCCACCATCAGGGGCACGCCCTTGGCTGCGGCGAGCTTGCCCAGCGCCTCGAGGTCGGCGATGGCGCCCAGGGGGTTGCCGATGGTCTCGACGAACAGGAGTTTCGTGTTGGGCCGGACGGCCGCCTCCCACGCATCGAGGTCGGAAGGGTCCACGAACGTGACTTCGAGGCCCAGCTTCTTGGTCGTGTGCGCGAGCATGGTCATGCTGCCACCGTAAAGCTGGCTCGACGCGACCAGGTGGTCGCCGGGGGAGCAGAGCGTCATGATCGCGCCGAACTCGGCGGCCATGCCGCTGGCGAGTGCGACGGCGCCGGTCCCGCCTTCCAACGAGGCGACTCGCTCCTCGAACACGGCGGTGGTGGGGTTGCTGATGCGCGTATAGATGTTGCCGTACTGCTTGAGTTCGAACAGATGGGCGGCGTGCTCGACGTCGTCGAACACGTAGGACGTGGTCTGATAGATGGGCGTGGCGCGCGCGCCGACGTGCGGGTCGGGAATCTGTCCCGCGTGCAGCATGCGGGTCTCGAAGCCGAAAGTCCTGGACATCCCCCCGATTATGTCAAGAGGGTTGGGTTGCCTGACGGGACCTCGCGCTGACGGCCATGGTGGGAGGCCTCACTGGCCGCCCGGGGCTGGCGGAATACCGATGCCGCCTGTGTTGCGGATGGTGTGCTTGATTCCTTGCTCGTCTATGTGGAGGATCGTTGAGCCCGCCGCCCAAAGGCTGACGCTCAAGCCTGCCCTGAGCCGAACGGAGCTGTCCAGCGAAAGGCCAACCTGCTGGGCCCATCCCTTGATCCAAGGGCTCATTCGCGCCAAATCGCCGAGGTTCGCTGTCTCGCCCCTGACAAACAGATGGGGGTCCAGGGCGTCCATATCGCCGCCGAAGCGATGCTGCGCCAGGCCTGCGAGCGCGGGGTTGCTAAACAGGTCCCCAAGAATCTTGTTGACGTCTGGCGGGCTCTTCAGTAGGCTCGGCTCCTGGGTGGTCAACACCGCTCGAAGCACGTCTATGATCGATTCGCCCGAGAACATCCCCTGCACGAAGAGATGGGATTCGCCGAGCCGGGCATCGTACTGAATGCGCACCTGGTGTTTTGTTCGCAGTTCCCGACTCAACTCGTTGACGGTGAACAACTTCCCAGGGCTGAAGCGAATCTCGCCCACAGGAGCTGGCAAGTTCTTCGGTGCAGAAGGCCTTGGTGGCTTGTAGCTGGAGTATACGGCGTCAAGTCTGGCGCGTTGTTGAGGATGGTCGTTGTCATAGAACATGCCCGCTATCCTTCGCGCGCCCGTTGTGTCCGTGTACTCGACATGGGGGTTCGCTCGAACCTTGACGTGAACAAAGTCATGCCTGAGGATGGCGGACACCACTCCAGAGTTGCCCGCGTTTGCCAACAACAGCTTCTGAGACGCAGAATCCAGTTCAGAGAAGGCCATGCCGTCTCCCCCCAGTCGGTCGAGATACTGGGCACCCTTTCCGGTCAGCCATTCCAGAATCGCAGTCGTTGAGTCCCACGGCCTGACGCCCGTCGGCCACGCACGCTTGAACGCAACCCCGTGGCTTCCTTCGACCAACTCACGGTTTGTGACGGATGCCAGGCCTTCAACCAGATTCCGCTCGTGGACCCCCTCTAAGCCTTGGAGCGCCGGCGGAGGCGTCGTTCGCGTGTCCACGTCCACGATGATCGAGGTCTTCGCATTTGCGAGGGCTTCGGCCAGGTACTTCTCCCACGCGGCTATACGCTTGTCCAACTCGGGATCGGCGGGCTGCCCCGGGCTGATTGCAGCAAGGCACGTTGCCAGACACAGAACAGCCCATCGCATCACGAGCCTCTTCCTCTTGCCGCCATCGTAAGGTTTGCGGATGCCGGTGAGAGATCTACTTGAGTATAGCATCTCATGAGTGTAACAAAGAAACAGCTTAGTGTCAAGCACGGCCTCGAGTGGGATGTGGCTGCGGTGCTGGGCATCGGCCTCAGGGCCCGTATGGGGGTTCACACTCGGATGAACTCGGCAATCTCGGGCCTTGTTCGCAGTTCGGCCAAGACGGACTCATCGGGCCGTTGCGGGCGGTCGCGGTCGGCGGCGACCACGCACAAGAAGCCCAGTGGCCCATCTTCGGGCGCGCGGAACTGGTGCCACGTCATCGGCGGGATGTGGACCACGTCGCGCATCCCGATCTCGTGCACCGTATCGCCCACGAGCACGCGCCCGCTGCCCCGAATCACCATCACGGCATGCTGGTGCTGATGCCGTTCGAGTGTGGAATGCCCCCCGGGCCCCACTTCGAAGTAGCGGAATTGGACGGGCAGGTCGCCGGTGCCATCGAAGAGGACCTGGCGCGTCACGCTCTTGAAGATCGTCCCATCTTCCTTGTAAGGCAAGACCGGGACCCCATCCCAAGTGCAGTCTTTCGCGTGTCGGAGGATCATGGGCTCGTGTGTTGGCTACGCCTTGGGAAGCCGCAGGGTTGCTCGTTTCTTTCCAGTGGCCACGGTCCAAATCTCCGCGAGTTCAGGGGCCACCGTCGCCACAAGGTCACCCGATGGAGACAAGGCCACGAACTGGAGACGCGCCCCAAAGTCCTCGCTCGCCTTGCCGAACTTCCCCATCGGGGTGCCCGTCGGGCTCAAGACCGAGGCGATTCCTTCGGAAAGGGTTGCGACCGACTTGCCGATCGCACTGTATTGGGCCGACCTTACCGAGTGATCTTTGACGAGAACTCTCGACTGCGAGCCGTCCGCCACGCTCCAAATCACAGCGCCTGCTTCAGAACCCGTGAGCAGCGATTCGCCGTCGGGCGAAAACGACACCGACCAAGTCCGGTCGGGCTTGAAAGTCAGTTGCGACCAGCCCCTTTCGACAACCCAGATCTGGGCGGTTCCGTCCGCCGATCCTGAAGCCAAGAGCTTCCCATTGTTGGAGAATGACAGACTGGTGACTTGCTGCGCATGCCCCTCGAGCTTCGCAAGGCTTTGGCCGCTTTCGACTCGGAACAAGAAGATGGCCTCCAGCGAGCCTGCCGCGAGGGATTTGCCGTCCGGAGAGAAGCACACGGCAGCGATGCTCGAATCGGTGATGCCGTCGCCGGGCACTTTGATCTCGCGAATCATCCTGCCGTTGGCGGGGTTCCACAAGCGCACCGTTCCGTCGTACGAGCCCGACGCCAGGGTCTTGCCATCTTTGGCGAAGGCCACACATTGAACGGGATCCCGATGCCCGGACAGGGTCTTCAAGGCCTTGCCTGAAGCCGCGTCGAACACCACGACCTTGTCGCTGTGCGCTACGGCGAGTTGGGCGCCATCGGGCGAGAACGACGCAAGCTGGGCCTGGCCCAGAGCGGTGGCCAAGCCAATGAGGACCGAGAGAGTGAAAGAGCAGGGTTTGGCGTTCATGGGGCGCGTCCTCCAGGTTAATGGGCTGGCGTTCACATCGGGTCAACGCCGAGACGTTGGAGAATGGCCGCGATCTGGCCCTCGTGGTAGGCCATGTTCCACACGTGGTACTGGATGGTGTCGCAGAGTCGGTACTCGCCGGGGAAGGGCATCTTGACCTCGTCGTCGAGGTCGGCGTCGCTCAGGGCGCGGACGCGGGCGATCAGTTCTTCGGTGGTCCGGCGGAACTCGGCCTCGCACGCCTCGCGCGTCGTGAACGTCTTGCTGTGCGCCATGTACCGCTGAAAGTCCTCGGCTTCGAACTTGAGTTCGCGACGATCGAACACGTCCCACGTGAAGTCGAGGATCGTGGCGACCTCTTGGTATTGATCGAGCGCCGACCGAAGCTTCGGGTCGGGCTGCCAATCGAGCTTGTCTTCGGGCACGAGGTTGACCATGCGGAGGAAGCCTTCCTGGCCCCTTTGAATCTGGCGGACGAGCAACGCGACGGCGGTCATGCTTGCCAGTATGACCGCTCCCCGAGAACGAAGCCCCGACCGTCGCGAGGACATTCATGACATAATCGTCATGATTCTTCGGGACCAGGCGCAGACGATCCCGCGCGGCTCCCGTAGAATCCAAACGTTCACCATGCTTGAAATCCGGAACCTGCACGCGCGAGTCGAAGATCGGGAGATTCTGCGCGGCATCAGCCTCACCGTCCAACCCGGCGAAATCCACGCGATCATGGGCCCCAACGGCTCGGGCAAGAGCACCTTGGCCCAAGTCCTGGCCGGACGCGACGCCTACGAGGTGACCGAGGGCGAGGTGCGGTTCAATGGGCAGGACCTGCTGGAGATGGACCCCGAAGTACGGGCAGCGGAGGGCGTGTTCATGGCGTTCCAGTATCCCGTCGAGATCCCCGGCGTCAGCAACACCTACTTCCTGCGCGCCGCCGTGAACGCGATCCGCAAGCATCGCGGCGAGCCCGAAATCTCGGCTGGCCAATTCCTGACGTTCATCAAGGAGAAGATCAAGCTGCTCGGCCTGACCAACGACATGATGACGCGCAGCGTCAACGAGGGATTTTCCGGCGGCGAGAAGAAGCGCAACGAGATCTTCCAGATGGCCGTGCTCGAGCCGACGCTATGCGTGCTCGACGAGACCGACTCGGGGCTCGACATCGATGCGCTCAAGGTGGTGTCGAACGGCGTGAACGCGTTGCGCTCGCCCGATCGCTCGATGATCGTCGTCACGCACTACCAACGGTTGCTGAACTACATCGTCCCCGATTACGTCCACGTGCTGGTGCAGGGCCGGATCGTCCGATCGGGCGGCAAGGAACTGGCGCTGGAACTCGAAGAGAAGGGCTACGGCTGGATCGAGGCCGAGGCGCTTCAAACGGCGTGAGCATGATGGCGAACCTGATGACCACCGAAGGACCGAAGCTCGCCCGCCTGCTCGAATCCGCGCCCGGCGGGCCCGAGTGGCTGCAGCGGTTGCGCGACGAGGGACGCGCCGCGTTCCTTCGCATCGGCATTCCCACCTCCAAGCACGAGGAGTGGAAGTACACCAACCTGCGCGACTTGGCAGAGCTTGAGTTCGTTGATGCGCCGCAGGCCGCACCGGCCTCCCCTTGGGACGGCACCGAGTCCGAGGCGGGCGCCACGTTCGAGAACGGTCGCCTGGTGCGCTGGCAGGGCGCGGAGGGAGTGACCATCGAGCCCATCGCCGCATGCATTGCCAACGACTGCCCCGGCGTGCGCGAGCATCTCGGCCAGTACGCCCGCCCGACCGAGCACCCCTTCGTCGCCCTGAACACCGCTGTGTTCGAGCATGGCGTGGTCGTGCGCATCGCGAAGGATGCCCAGGTCGAAAAGCCGATCCACCTCCGGTTCGTCAACGGTGCGGCCGACCGGCCCTACGTCACCAATCCCCGCGTGCTCGTCGTGGCCGAGCGGGGCAGCGAGGCGTTCATCCTGGAAAGCCACTATGGCGAGGGCGTCTACTTCGCCAACCCCGTTTTCGAGGTCAAGGTGGAAGAGAACGCCCACTTGGAGCACGTGAAGGTGCAGCAGGAATCGAGCGAAGCCTTCCACATCGCGACCATCGAGGGGCATCAGGAAGCGAACAGCGTCTATCACACGGTCAGCGCCAGCTTCGGCGCGCAGCTTTCCCGCAACGATTGGAACGTGTACCTGAACGGCCAAAACGTCGAGACCCGGCTTTATGGGGCGTATGTGGGCATGGGCGAGCAGGTCAGCGACCAGCACACGCGGCTCGACCACGCGCAACCCAACTGCAACAGCTTCGAGGTCTACAAGGGCATCCTTGGCGACCGGGCCAGCGGCGTGTTCAACGGCAAGATCTTCGTCCATCAGGACGCCCAGAAGACNNNNGCCGACGACGTGAAGTGCACGCACGGGGCGACGGTCGGCCAGTTGGAAGAGGAGGCCCTGTTCTACCTGCGGGCGCGCGGCATCCCGTTCGACGTGGCGAGAAGCCTGCTGACCTATGCGTTTGCGAGCGAAGTGCTCGACCACATCACGCACGAGCAGGTGAGGGACCAAGTGGAGCGGGCCCTTTACGAGAAGCTCGGCGGAGGCTTCCCGGCCTAGCAGGGGTAGCGATGGACGTTCCCGAGCGCCTCGCGCCGTGGATCGGGCCGATCTTTGAAGCGGTTCCGCTCGACGTCGCGATGCCGGAGTTGGTCGCGCCCACGCCCAACCCCTTGTTGACGTCGCTTGTCGAGGCGTGCGGGCATCTCGCTCCCGCGCTGACCGCTGGGCTTTGGCTCTATGCGGACGATTTGGAGCGCAGCCACGCCATCTGTCAGGCCGACCCGAGTCCCACGGGTTCGATGTGGCACGCCATTCTGCATCGGCGCGAGGGTGACTTCTGGAACAGCAAGTATTGGCTGCGGCAGGCTGGTGCGCATCCGGCGTTTGTCGGTTGGCAGGAGTACGATGCGGCGCGGTTCGTGGACCAGGTGCAGAGCGGCTGGGACCCCGGTACGCTTCTCAACGTGCAACGCGAGGAATGGCGTCGGTTGTTCGAGTGGTGCCTGCGCACCGAGGCACGGCCTTGAGCGACCTGGGCCTTCGCCAAGAGTTTCCGCTTCTGGCCGCACGGCCGGAACTGCACTTCCTCGACACCGCAGCCAGCGCCCAAAAGCCGCGCGTCGTCCTCGAAGCCGAGCGGGAGTTCTACTCCGAGCGCTACGCCAACATCCACCGTGGCGCGTACTCGCTCAGTGTTGAAGCCACCGACGCCTACGAGGGCGCGCGGGCGAGGATCGCGGCATTCCTGAACGCCTCGCCGCGCGAGGTCGTCTTCGTGCGCGGTGCGACCGAGGCCATCAACCTCGTCGCGCACTCGTTCCCCGGTGGATGGCGCGAGGGCGACGAGATCGTGCTCACCGAGATGGAGCACCACGCCAACATCGTGCCGTGGCAACTCGCCGCGCAACGGTCCGGCCTGGTGATCCGCGTGGTCCCGGTCACCGAGGATGGACGGCTCGAACTCGGAGCCCTTGATCGCATCCTCGGTCCCCGAACGCGGCTGGTGGCCGTGGGGCACATCTCGAATGCGTTGGGCACGCTGAACCCGGTGGAGCACCTCGTCCGCCGCGCCCGCGAGGTCGGCGCGATGGTGCTGGTGGATGGCGCACAATCGGTCCCCGGGCGCAAGGTGGACCTCGCCGAACTCGATCCCGATTTCTTCGTGTTCTCCGGGCACAAGACGTATGGGCCGACGGGTATCGGCGTGCTGGTCGGCCGCAACGACGTGCTGCCGAAGATGCCCCCGTATCAGGGTGGCGGCGACATGATCGCCAAGGTTTCGTTCGAAGGAACCACGTTCAAGTTGCCTCCAGGCCGCTTCGAGGCGGGAACGCCCAACATCGCGGGTGCCGTGGGCTTGGCGCGGGCGCTCGACTTTCTCGAGGAAACCGGTCTGGACAGAATCGAGGCGCACGAGAGGGCGCTGGCCGTAGAAGCCCGAAGCCGGCTGCTGCAACTCGACGGCACCACGGTGTACGGGCCCGAAGACGTTCAATCGGGCATCGTGTCGTTCAACGTGGCCGGAGTGCATCCGCACGACATGGCCACGGTGCTCGACCAGCAGGGAGTGGCCATCCGGGCCGGCCATCACTGTTGCCAGCCGCTGTGGCATCGGTACGGCGTTCCCGGTTCGGCCCGAGCCTCGTTCGGCCTATACAATACAATGGCCGATGTGGAGGCGTTGATCGAAGGCGTCCAGGCGGCGCAGAGGCTATTCGCATGAGTTTGAGCGAACTGTATCAAGACGTGATCTTGGATCACAACCGGAGGCCCCGTAGGTACGGGCAGCCGGGCGAGAACTACGCCTCGGCGGAGGGCACCAACCCCCTTTGCGGCGACTCGGTGACCGTGTTCGTGCGAACCGAGGACGACCGCATCGCGGACATCCGGTTCGTGGGGAGTGGCTGTGCGATCTCGACGGCCTCCGCCTCGCTGATGGCCGAAGCCGTCGCGGGCAAGACGGTCGCCGAAGCCTTGGCCTTGTTCCAACACGTGCACGATGCGGCGATGGGTGCCGCCGAACCCGACGAGGCCATGCTCGGCGAGGTGGCGGCGATCTGCGGCGTGCGAGAGTTTCCGGCCCGCGTCAAGTGCGCCACGTTGGCCTGGCACACGCTCAAAGAGGCCATTGCGGAGGCCGGGAAGTGACCAGCATCGAGCGTTCGATTGTGGAAGCCGAGGTGATCGAGGCGATCCGAACGGTCTTCGATCCCGAGTTGCCGGTCAACGTGTACGATCTCGGTCTGATCTACGACGTCACCGTTAACGACGAGCGCAAGGCGCACGTGCTGATGACCCTGACCTCCCCTGCCTGCCCTGTGGCGGAGATCCTTCCGGGGCAGGTGGAAGAGGCCGTTCGCACGATGGCCAGCGTCTCGGACGTCGAAGTCGAGCTGACATGGGACCCACCGTTTACCATCGACCGAATCCCGGATGAAGTAAAACTGGAACTAGGACTACTGTAATGAAGTTCAGCGCCCAAGAAGAGTACGGCCTTCGCTGCCTGATCCAGATCGGGTTGAAAGGGTCGGCCACCATCCCGGAGATCAGCCGCGACGAGGGGCTCTCTGAGCACCACACCGCGAAACTGCTGAGCATCCTGCGCAAGGAGCGGTTTTTGAACTCCACCCGGGGCCACATCGGCGGCTATCGGCTGGCCCGTGCGCCCGAAAAGATCGTGGTCGGCGAGGTGCTGGCCGCGTTGGGCGGCCGCCTCTACGACGAGGAGTTCTGCGAGCGCCACTCGGGTTTGCTTTCGACGTGCGCCCACTCGGGCTCGTGCGCCGTGAAGAGCCTCTGGTCGGAAGTGCAGGCCGCCGTGGACCATGTGGTCTCGCACATCACGCTCGCCGACCTGATCGCGAACGCCCAGAAAGAGGCGGAGCAGCTTTACAAACCGCGCAACGGGGCGTTGCTCTCGATCCCCGTAGCGAGCGGAACGTAGCATGGAGTTTCCGATCACGCTCACCGAGGCGGCGTTGGGCCGAATGAAGCGGTTGCTGGAGAAGCAGCCCGCCGGAACCATGGTGCGTCTGGGGGTCAAAGGCGGCGGCTGCTCTGGGCTGGAGTACGTCACGGCGCTGGAAACCAAGGCGCGCGACACCGACCTGCGGCTCGTCGCCGACGGCATCGTGTTCCTCTGCGACCCGAAGTCGGCCCAGTTCCTTGAGGGCTCGACGCTGGATTACACCGGCAACCTGATCGGCGGCGGGTTCAAGTTTGAGAACCCGAACGCCGCCCGCGGTTGCGGGTGCGGGACGAGCTTTACTCCGAAGTAGGTTGGTTTCGCCAAGGGGCTAGGGCACGACGGAGCGTGCCCCTCCAACGGACACCGACTACAGACTGTAGCCTTCGCGATACGTCGGGCGGATCAGGGGATCGAAGGCGTTGTTGCCGACCACGGCCAGCCGCCGACTGTCCCAGACCACACGCTCGCCGCCTGCCCAGATCGCCAGATTGCCCAGCAGCACGGTCTCGGTGAGCGGGCCTGAGTAGTCTGCGATGTTGGAGCGGGGCGCTTTGCCGCCGTTGATCGCGTCCACAAGCTCCTGGAAGTGGCCGGGCGACTTCTCGAAGTCCACCTTCGGCACCTCGCCGCCGCCAACCATCTTCGGCGCGCCACCGTAGGCGTCTCCAAGGTGGATCGTGCCCTTCTCGGCGACGATCAGCGTGCCGTTCCCGCCCATCGGCTCGCCCTTGGAGATCTCGGCGGGCGGCTTCTGCCCACCGTCGTACCAGTAGAGCATGAGGGCATCGCGGTTGCCTCGTTGGCCGAACTCGTACTTCACGCGCGACCAAGTGGGGAACGTCTCCTTGTTGTTGCCCGAGGTTTCGGCTTGGACGGCGATCGGGTCGCGGAGGTCGAGCCCCATGAACGGCAGATTGATGATGTGGCAGCCCATGTCGCCCAGGGAACCCGTGCCGAAATCCCAGCGTCCGCGCCAAGCGAACGGATGATAACCTTCGGCATACGGCCGCATGGGCGATGGTCCGACCCAGCAATCCCAGTCGAGCGTGCGCGGCGGGATCTTGGGGTCGGGCCGTCCGACGCCTTGCGGCCACCAGCCTGCGGCACGGTCGGTCCAGCAGTGCACTTCTTTGACCTTGCCGAGCGCACCCGACTTGACCACGGCGGCGACCCAGCGCAGTTCGTTCGAAGCCGTGCCTTGGTTGCCCATCTGGGTGGCCACACGCGTCGAGCGCGCGATTTTCGTAAGTTCTCGCGCTTCCCAGAGCGTGCGCGTCAGCGGTTTCTCGCAGTAAACCGCCTTACCCATGCGCATGGCCATCGCCGCTGCTGGCGCGTGGGTGTGGTCGGGCGTGCTGACGACCACGGCGTCGATATGCTTCTCCAGCGCTTCCAGCATGCGGCGGAAATCGGAGAACGCCGACGCCCGGGGGTGGTCGGTCATGGCTTTCATGCGGATGTCCAAGTCCACGTCGCACACGCCGACGATGTCGCCGTTCCGAGCGGCATCCGCCATGTTGCTGGTGCCTTTGCCGCCGCAACCGACGATCGCCCAGCGAATACGCTCGTTGGGGGAACGCGGGACGCGGGACGCTGAAGCCGAGGTTGCGAACGCCGTGCTCAGCGCCGCCGCGCCGGTGAGCTTGAGGATCTCGCGTCGCGAGGGGGAAAAGGACTCGTGGTCTGCCATGCCAACCCAGTTCATTCGCCGCGCCGCGCCGGGGTCCTTCTCAGTTTTGTTCGTTCGAAACACGAAAGTCGCTGACCGTCCACTTCACCCGCGGATTGTCGGCATAGTAGGTGTCCACTTCGGGCTTGAAGGCGACATCCAGCGTGGCGTTCGGACTCAGTGCGAGGAAGTCCACGGCTTGCGAGAACGTGACTCCACTCACCGGGCGACCCGAGCCGTCGTCGAACTTCAGTTGCACCACGTTTTCGTTCTTCGTCAGCCGCACGTCGGTCAAGCGCACGCCCCGCACCGCGAAGACAGGCGCGGGATTGCCCATGCCGCACGGCTCCATCGCGGCGAGTCCTTCGACGGTCGCCACATCGAGCTCGCCCCGGGTCGCAACGACGTCAATTCGCGTCTGAGCCAAGAAGTCCTCCGGTTGGAGCCGTTCGCCTGCATAAGCGTGGATACGGTCGGCAAACTCTTCCAGACAGGCGAGGTCGAAGCTCACACCAGCCGCCATCGCGTGCCCGCCGCCCGAGACCAAGGGATGCATCGAGTGGATGGCGTCGGCCAGATGAAAGGCCGGGATGCTGCGCGCCGAGGCCTTGGCCTTGCCCGTCTCCGGGTCCACCGTGCCCACGAACACCGGGCGCCGGAACATCTCGACCAGCTTGCTCGCCACGATACCGACCACGCCGCCATGCCAACCCGGGTCTAGGACGACGATGGCATTGCGTTGGTCGAGCCCCTGCTCGACGATGCGTTCGGCGGCTTCGGCGATTGCTCGCTCTTGGGCGGTGCGGCGCGTCTGGTTGGCTTCCTCCATCGCGGAAGCCAGCATGGCCGCTTCGAGTTCGTCTTCGGTGGTGAGCAGGCGCAGGGCGTTGGCCGCATCGCTGACCCGGCCTGCTGCGTTCAGGCGCGGGCCGATGCCGAATCCCAGATCGTAGAGTTTCAAGGGACCTTGTTGCCGGCGCGTCTTGGAGTACTCGGTGATCAGCGCCCTGAGTCCTACCTTCTTGGTGGCCTCGATCTGCGGCAGCCCGAACTTGGTGATCACGCGGTTCTCGTCAACCAGCGGCATCACGTCCACCACCGTGCCCAACGCAGCCAGGTCGAGGAACGCGCGCAGGTACTGGTGTTCGGGCACGCCCAACTCGCGGGCCAAGCCGAGGCACAGCTTGAACACGACGCCGACGCCGCTCAAGCCCTTGAACGGATATTGCGAATCCGCGCGGTGTGGATTGACGACGGCATGGGCGTCCGGCATTTCCTCGTCGAGTTCGTGATGGTCGGTGACGACGACGGCCATTCCGGCTTCCCGTGCCATGGCCACGGGCTTGACGGCGGTCGAACCGCAGTCGCACGAGAGGAAGACCTTGGCGCCCACTTCTTTGGCGGCAAACACCGAAGACTCTTGGATGCCGTAACCCTGTCTGCGCTCGGGGACCTGCGCCACGACGTCGAAACCGAGCCGAGAGAGGAATCGCTGGAGCAGGCTGGCGCTGGTGATTCCGTCCACGTCGTAGTCGCCGAACACGAAGATGCGCTCTTTACGCTCTTTCGCGCCCAGAATGACCGAGATCGCGGACTCGTAATCGGGCAGAGTGCGCGGGTCGTGCAGATGCGCGAGGTCAGGCTTCAGAAACCGTTCGGCGGCGACTGGGTCGGCGTAGCCCCGCTGAACGAGGATGGAGGCGAGCACACGCGGAACACCCAGCGCGCCCTGAAGGGCTTGGACCGCTTCAGCGTCCGGGTTCGGGAGCACCCACCTGCTGCCGACCCCGTTCAACGTGCTGGGCATGTTCACGGGTGCATCGTACGTGCGGCGGCTCTTACGGGTTGCGGAAGAACCCACCCTTCACGTCGATTTCCGACACCACCTTGCCGTTCTCGATGAAACGGACCTTGGTCCATCCCGCCTTCTTCGTCACTTCGCGACCGATGAACGTGGTGTAGTTGAACGAGCCGGGCTTCTTGGCTGGCGTGTACTGGTACTTGAACTCGAGCGTGCCGCCCTTTTCGCTCAGGCTCTGAAACTTGAGGTCGGGGGTGCCATCGGGAACCACTCGCGCGACGAGCAAGACGCCGTTCTTGGCGAAGAACCCGGGGTCTGGAGCGAAGCGTTGCTCCTTCGCCATGATCGCTGCCGGGCTCATCACGTGAAACCAATGGTCCTCCATGGTCATGTATGCGGCCAAGACCGGCTTGGCCTCGTCGTTCCAGTTCTGGACGAAGGATTGGTAGGCCGGCATGGGCTTGCTGGGCACGTTGGCGGCTCTTTGAGGAACGGCGATGACGGCGATAAGCGCTGCACTCAACATAAGTGTGTCGAAGTTACCTCAGCCGCCCCGGATTCAGGTGCCTTCCTGTGGCGTACGGCTCTCGACCCGGTTGACGCGATCGAATTCATGCCCTTTGGTTCAGGGCTTGAACCGCCCGAGAGGTACACTTCGTCACGCCTCGGAGGACGACACACAGTTTGGCCATTCGCGACGTACAGCTTGGTGACGGAGTCAGGATCTTTCAACCCGACCTCGTCAATATCTATCAGTGCTCCATCGGAGACGAGTCCCGAATCGGGACGTTCGTCGAGATCCAGAAAAACGCCGCGATCGGCAAGCGATGCAAGATCCAGTCTCACACCTTCATCTGCGAAGGGGTCGAGATCGAGGACGAGGTCTTCGTCGGGCACGGCGTGATGTTCATCAACGACGCTTTGCCCCGCTCCACCAACGACGATGGCTCCCTGCAGACCGACGCCGACTGGCACTGCCAGAGGACGTTGATCAAGAAGGGCGCTTCGATCGGCAGCGGAGCCGTCATTCTCGGAGGCGTCACCGTGGGCGAGCGAGCCCTGGTTGGCGCAGGCGCCGTGGTCACCAAGGACGTGCCGGACTTTGCGGTCGTCGCGGGCTGTCCCGCTCGGGTGATGCGCGACGTTCGAGAGCTCGCCGAGGAGCTCAAATCCAAACACAACAATGGTTAACATTGCGGTCACGGGTTACGGCTACTGGGGGCCGAACCTTGCGCGTAACTTCGCCCAGACCCCCGGTGCCCGTCTCGCGGCCATTTGCGACCTGAGCGAAGCCAACCTGGCCAAAGCCAAGTCGCTGTACCCGAACACCGCGCTCACCACCGATTTCGACGCGATGATCGCCGACCCCGGCATCGACGCGGTCGTCATCGCCACCCCGGTTTCGACGCATGCCCCGCTGGCCGTCAAGGCGCTTGAAGCGGGCAAGCACGTGCTGGTCGAAAAACCGCTTGCCGAGAGTTCCGCCGAGGCCAAGCGCGTCGTGGACGCCGCCAAGGCCGCCGGCAAGGTGCTGCTCGTGGACCACACGTTCGTGTACATGGGCGCCGTCCAGAAGGTCCGCGACCTCATCGAGAGCGGCGAACTGGGCGACCTGTACTTTTTCGATTCGGTCCGCGTGAATCTGGGCCTGTTCCAGCACGATGTCAGCGTCATCTGGGACCTCGCCGTCCACGATCTGTCCATCGCGGGCTATTGGCTTCCGGGCGTGCCGAAGGCCGTCTCCTGCACCGCCGCCGCCCACGTTGACGGCTTGCCGCACGACGTGGCGTACCTCACGCTGATCTACGACAACAACCTGATCGCGCACATCCACGTGAACTGGCTCTCGCCGATCAAGCTCCGCACGATGCTCGTCGGCGGCAGCAACAAGATGGTCGTGTTCGACGACCTCGACCCCGTGGAGAAGATCAAGGTCTACGACCGGGGCATCGTCAAGAAGGAAGACCTCGTCGGCACGAACCAGGTGCCTCTGGCCTATCGCCGCACGGGCGACATCTGGATGCCTCAGTTCGACATGACCGAGGCCCTCAAGGTCGAGGCGCAGCACTTCGTCCGCTGCATCACCGAAGGCGAGAAGCCTCGCACCGATGGCGAAGCCGCCCTCCGCATCGTCCGCATTCTCGAAGCCGCCGAGCAGTCCATGAAGCTGAACGGTCAGGCCGTCGAACTCAAGGAAGACTGAACTCCATGATCCCATTCCTCGACCTCAAACAACAGTATCAAGGCATCAAGGACGAAGTCCTGGAAGCCGTCGGCCGCACCTTCGAGAACACGGCGTTCGTGCTGGGCCCCGAAGTCGCCGCGTTCGAAGAGACGTTCGCCAAGTACGCGGGCGCCAAGTACGCCGTCGGCCACAACTCGGGTACCGCCGCGCTCCATATGGCGTTGCTCGCCATGGGCGTCGGCGAAGGCGACGAAGTCATCACGATCCCGCACACGTTCGTCGCGACGGTTGCGGCGATCATGTACACGAACGCCAAGCCCGTGTTCGTGGACGTGGACCCCCACAGCTACACGATGGACCCCTCGAAGATCGAAGCGGCCATCACGTCCAAGACCAAGGCCATTATGCCGGTCCACTTGTACGGCCAGCCGGCGGACATGGACCCGATCATGGAGATCGCCAACAAGCACGGCCTGATGGTGCTGGAAGACGCCGCGCAAGCCCACGGCGCCGAATACAAGGGCCGCCGCATCGGCTCGATCGGCACGGCCGCCGGATTCAGCTTCTACCCCGGCAAGAACCTGGGCGCGTACGGCGAAGGCGGCGCGACCACGACCAGCGACGATGGCATCAACGAGCGGCTGCGCATCCTGCGCGACTGGGGCCAGAAGAAGAAGTACTACCACGAGGTGCTGGGCTACAACGCGCGACTGGAAGGCGTCCAGGGCGCGGTGCTCAACATCAAGATGAAGTACATCGAGGGCTGGACGGAGCGCCGCCGAGCCATCGCCAAGCAGTACGACGAGGCGTTCGCCGGTCTGAAGCACGTGAAGGCGCCCAAGGCCTACGCCGACCGACGCCACGTGTACCACCTGTACGTGGTGCTGGTCGAAGACCGCGACGGCTTCATGAACTTCTGCAAGGAGCACGGCGTGGGCACGGCCATTCACTATCCGTTCGCCATCCACACGCTGGGCGGCTACGACCACCTGGGCAACGTCGGCGACTTCCCGGTCTCCGAGCACGTCGCCGCGCGGTGCGTCTCGCTGCCGATGTTCCCCGAACTGACGGACGATCAGGCCAAGAAGGTCGTCGAAGTCGTCCACGAGTACGAGGCGCACCTCGGAGCCTAAACAAAGAACTATGAATGTCGTCGTCATCGGCGCGGGCAAGATGGGCTTGCCCCTCGCCTGTCAGATCGCCTCGCGTGGTGCCAGCGTCGTCGCCGCCGACAAGAACCCCCACATCGTCGAGTCCATCAACCGGGGCGTCGTACCGTTCGACGAACCCGGTGTGGACGAACTTCTGGCCCAGGTGGTGGGCGAGGGTCGCTTGCGAGCGACCACCGACACCACCGAGGCCGTCAAGACCGCCGACGTGACCATCGTCATCGTCCCGGTGTTGCTCACGCCCGAGAACAAAGCCGATCTCGGCATCATCCTCTCCGTCACCGACGACATCGCCGCCGGACTCAAGAAGGGCGCGATGGTCGTCTACGAAACCACTCTCCCCGTGGGCACGACGCGCAGTTTCGCGCCTCTGCTCGAAAAGAGCGGCCTCAAGTGCGGCGCGGATTTCGACCTCGCGTTCTCGCCGGAGCGTGTGAAGAGCAAGCTGGTTCTGCGCAACCTCACGGTGAATCCGAAGGTCGTGGGCGGCTTCGACGAGAAGAGCGCTGCGCGGGCCGAGAAGTTCTACGCGGATTACATCGGCGCGCCGGTGATCAACGTCAAGACGCTCGAGGCTTCGGAATTCGTCAAGCTGGCGGGCATGGTGTACCGCGACGTCAACATCGCGATCGCCAACGAGCTGGCTCGGTTCGCCGAACTCAAGGGCATCGACGTCAAGGAGACGTTCCCGGCGGCCAATACCGACGGCGAGGCGTACCTGCTGTTCCCCGGCATCGGCGTCGGCGGCCACTGCACGCCGGTCTATCCCTACTTCCTCATCCACGGGGCCAGGGAAGTCGGCATGGAGGCCAACCTCCCCATCCTGGCGCGCCAGATCAACGACGGCCAGGCAGGGCACTGCCTCGACCGGCTTTCGGACGCCATCGGCGACCTGAAGGGCCAACGCGTGACGATCATGGGCCTCGGCTTCCGACCGGGCGTCAAGGAGCATACGTGTTCCCCGGCGTTCCTGATCGGCGAGGAACTCGCAAGGCGCGGCGCGGACGCGACCCTGAACGACCCACTCTACTCCGACGACGAGATCCGGCACCACGGGTTCGCCCCGTCGAGCCTTGAAGGCGCGGCGCTCGTGCTCAATACCAATCACCCCGAATACGCCGACCTGGATTGGGCCGCTTTGGCCGCCTCCGGCGTGAAGGCCGTGGTGGATGGGCGCAACTTCTGGGATCGCGCGGCCATCGAAGCCGCAGGCATCCGGTACATCGGCGTGGGCCGCTGAATCCTCTCACCATGAAGCAGATTCTCCAGAACCTCGGCAGCGGGGCGACCGAAGTCGCCGAAGTCCCTTGTCCGCAAGCGCGGGCGGGCCACCTGCTCATCCGCACCTCCCGGACGCTCGTCTCTGCCGGCACCGAGCGCATGCTCGTCGAGTTCGGTCGGGGCAACCTGATCCAGAAGGCCAAGTCGCAACCCGACAAGGTCAAGGACGTGTTGAGCAAGATCAAGACCGATGGGTTGATGCCGACGCTGGACGCCGTCAAGGCCAAACTCGACGTGCCCATGCCGCTCGGCTACTGCAATGCCGGAACGGTGCTGGACGTCGGTCGCGGGGTCGAAGGCTTCGCCGTCGGCGACCGGGTGGTCTCGAACGGCAACCACGCGGAAGTCGTGGCCGTGCCGAAGAACCTGTGCGCCCGCATCCCGGAGGGCGTGACCGACGAGGAAGCCGCATTCACTGTGCTGGCCTCGATCGGTCTGCAGGGCATCCGGCTGCTGAGGCCGACGCTGGGCGAATGCTTCGTCGTCTCGGGCCTGGGCCTGATCGGCCTGATGTGCGTCCAGATGTTGCGCGCCGCCGGCTGCCGCGTTCTGGGCCTGGACTTCAACGCGAAGCGTCTCGAAATCGCCAAGAGCTACGGCGCCGAGACGGTCAACCTGGGCGCGGGCGAAGACCCCATCGAAGCCGCAATGGGCTTCTCGCGGGGCAAGGGCGTGGACGGCGTGCTGATCTGCGCGGCGACCGACAGCAACGAGCCGATCAAGCAATCGGCCCACATGTGCCGCAAGCGCGGACGCATCGTGCTCGTCGGCGTGGTGGGACTTCAGCTTTCGCGAGCGGACTTCTACGAAAAGGAACTCACGTTCCAGGTTTCGTGCTCGTATGGACCGGGCCGCTACGATCCGACCTACGAGCAGGGCGGCCAAGACTATCCCATGCCGTTCGTCCGCTGGACCGAGCAGCGCAACTTCGAGGCCGTGCTCGACATGATGGCTTCGGGTGCGCTCAACGTTCGCGACCTGATCACGCACCGCTACGCCATCGAGCATGCGCCAGACGCCTACAACGTGCTGACCGGCGACAAGGCCGCGATGGGCATCCTGCTCGAATACCCAACCGCCGAGGCAAAGCCTGCCGACGTGCTGCGTTCGCCAACGGTGAACGTCGCGCCCGGAGAGAAAACCGCTTCCGCCACGGGCGCTGGCCCGACGGTGAGTTTCATTGGCTCGGGCAACTATGCGGGCCGATTCCTCATTCCGGCGTTTCAGAAGGGCGGCGCGAAGTTCGGCATGGTCGCCAGCAGCGGCGGCGTGACGGCGCAGCATTTCGCCAAGAAGTACGGGTTTCGAACGGCGACGACGGACACCGACGCCCTGATCGCCGACGGTTCGGCCAACGCCGTGGCCATCGTCACGCGCCACGACACCCACGCCCGGTTCTCGGTGCAGGCGCTGAAGGCTGGCAAGAGCGTGTTCGTCGAGAAGCCGCTGGCGCTCACCCAAGACGAGTTGGACGCGATCTCCACCGCTCACGAGGCGTCGAAGGGCATCGTCATGGTGGGCTTCAACCGCCGCTTCGCACCGCACATCGTCAAGATGAAGCAATTGCTGGGCGGCATCAAGGAGCCCAAGTCGTTCATCTACACGGTGAATGCTGGCGCGATTCCCCCGGACCATTGGATTCAGGATCTCAAGATTGGGGGAGGCCGCATCATCGGCGAAGGTTGCCACTTCGTGGACCTCATCCGCTTCCTCGCGGGTTCGCCCCTGAGCAAGTGGGAGGCGCGCATGATGGGCGAGACGCCGCTGGTCGCACTCCGCGCGGACAAGGCGAGCTTGCATCTCGAGTTCGCCGATGGCTCGACCGGCACGGTGCACTATTTGGCCAACGGTCACAAGTCGTTCCCCAAGGAACGTCTGGAAGTCTTCGTCGGTGGTCGCGTGCTGCAGATGGACAACTTCCGCGTGCTCACCGGATACGGTTGGCCGGGGTTCACCAAGTTGAAGCTCTGGAGCCAGAACAAGGGTCAGGTCGAGTGCGCCACGGCCTTCGTCAACGCCCTTTCGCAAGGCAAGCCGTCTCCGATTCCCTACGAAGAGATCGTCGAAGTTCACCGAGCGTGCATCGAAATGCAGCAATCGCTGGTCGAGTGACGCGCGATTCGTGTGGCACAGTCCGCTCGGAATCTGTAGAATAGATGAACGCCCAGCGTTGGGCGGATGGAGGCAGACTTTCCTATGCGGACTTTCGCACGTTTCTCGGCGTGGGCCACGGCCTTGACATGCGTTGGCAACGCCCACGCTTCGGCGGCAGGCGCGGCGGCCCCGGACAACACGCTCATCTTTGTTCTGGGCGGGCTTCTCGTGGTGGCCATCGTCGTCATCGTGGCGTTGGTGGTCAAGAACCAAGGGGGCGGAGGGTCGGCCCCAGTGGCCCAGGCGCGAACTCGCGTGGTCGAGGACGAGGGCACGCAGGTCCGCATCGCGGGTCACCGGCTGATCCGCATGCACGGCGGCGTCAAGGTCGGGGCGGAGATCCCCGTGGGCAATTTGCTGACCATCGGCCGCGACAAGGGCATGGGCCTCAGCCTCAGCGACTCCGAAATGTCCAGCCATCACGCCGAAGTGGGCGTATCGGGCGAGTCGGCCTACGTTCTGGACAAAGGCAGCACGAACGGCACGTTTGTCAACGATGAGCGCGTCGAGCCCGATATTCCGCGAACCTTGAAGGATGGAGACGTGATCAAACTGGGTAGCACCACGCTTCAGTACAAGTCGGGTGCGTGACCCTATGTTCGACATCGCAGGTCAGACCCACGTCGGGCTGGTGCGCAAAGAAAACCAGGACGGATTCCTGGCGGTTCGGCTGGCAGCCGGCGACCGCCAGTATGCCTGTCTGGTGGTCGCCGACGGTATGGGCGGCCATCTGGACGGACGATTGGCCAGCGAGACCGCGATCAAGACGGTCAAGTCACACCTGAACGCTCCGACCATTGATCCCGACCACCCCGAACGGTGGCTGGAGGAGGTCGTGCAAGAGGCGCACCGCGAGGTGGGCAAACTGGGCAACGGTCAGATCGTGGGCACCACGCTGACCATAGCGATCGTCGGCGAGAAGTCGTGTACGGTCGGCCACGTGGGCGATTCGCGCGCCTACCGATGGCATAAGGGCCGACTCGAACCCGAGACGGTGGACCACACGTGGGAGGAGTACGCCAAGAAGCACGGGATCGAGAACGCCCACGGCGACCACCTGCGCCAAGCCATCGGCGTGGGCCCATCGGTGGAGGTCGAAACGTCCACGTTCCCGGTTGAATCGGGCGACGCGTTGCTCGTGTGCTCGGACGGGCTGCACAAGTTCGTGGCGCACTCGCTGGTGACGGCGGCGATCGGCAAGGCCAAAGACGCCCGGGACGCCTGCGACCGTTTGGTCGCGCAGAGCCTTCGATCCGGGGGGCGCGACAACGTGGGCGTGGCCTTGGCCTACATCGGCCATCGTGAACGAAGAGGCTGCCGCTTCTTCTAGACTCTATAGCGAGATGAGCGACAACGAACCGACCTACGCTTACGATCCGTTCGCCAAGACGGCCCCCCGATGGGGGCATCAAGGCGTTGGCGGCGGCGAGACGGTGCCCGTGATCGAGGGCTACGAGATCCGCGACAAGCTGGGTTCTGGCGGCATGGCCTCTGTCTGGTCCGCGCTCTACGTGCCGCTCAACCAGATTCGAGCCGTCAAGGTGCTTGACAGCGTGTTGGCCACCGATCGGTCGTTCATCAAGCGGTTTCAGGACGAGGCGCGCGCCCTCGGTCGGCTGGAGCATCCCAACATCGTCAAGGTGTTCGACGCAAACGCGGAACACGACCCGCCGTACATCGCGATGCAGTGGGTGGAAGGGCAACCCCTGTCGCAACTTCTGGGCTCGGGCCTTGGACAGGCTCAGGCGATCCACATCTTCGAGCAGATTGCGGAGGCTCTGGACCACGCGCACACCATGGGCTTCACCCACCGGGACCTGAAGCCATCGAACGTAATGGTCGCGCCGGACGGCAAGGCGATGCTCATCGATTTCGGCGTGGCCACGCTCCTCGGGCGCGACGTGAACCAAGGGCAGTCACTGACGGGCACCACTCGCTACCTCTCGCCCGAAGTCATCGAGGGGCGGGTGGCGGGTGCGGCGAGCGACCGCTGGGCCCTGGCCGTGATGATTTGTCGCGTGTTCGCAGGTGCGTTGCCGTTCGACGACCCGAACGCCGAGGTCGTGCTCAAGAAGATCGCTTCCGACTCTCCTACGATCCCGGCCCATGCACCGGCGCGGCTCAGGCAGTTCCTTGTCAGAGCCCTGGAGAAGGAGCCCGCCAAGCGCTATCGGACGTGCCGCGAGATGGTGTCCGACCTCAAGAGCGCGCTACAGCCGATCCCGATCTCGATGAAGGGCGATACGCCCAAGATCGCGATGGCAAGCGGTTTGGCCCTTGTCGTGATCGCGGCGAGCGCGTTCTTCGGTTCGAAGTGGATCGCGGGACGCAACCTCGCCAAGCCTGCCGAGAATCCGCCACCCATCGCTGCGGCGCCCCCGTTTGAAGCGGCGCCGATGCGGAGCCCGAGCGTCCCTCCGCCTGCCGAAGTCGATCCGCGTCTGAAGGCGCTGGAGGGTCCGTGGTTTGGCGATTTGGGTACCCGCTTCGCCGAGGGAGGCTTGTGGCCGACTCGGGATGGCGCGGCATTCATGTTGAATCTGCGCGACAAGGACAAGATCGTCTACTTCGACTTCGAGGGTGGATTCGATCCTGAGACGCAGGCGTTCGAACTGGCCGCCGGGGGAGCAAGCCTCACTCTAGAAGCGAGCGCCGACGGGAGCCAACTCAGGGGCACGCTTGACGATCCCGATGTTGGCCCGATGCCTGTTCGGTTCGTGCGGGCCAAGGATGTCGCGACGACGACGTACCGCAACGAGAAGCTGGGCATCCAACTCGAGGTCCCGGCGGGCTGGCACGTGCAGCCGGAATCCACGGAAGGCCGCAGCGTGCTCGTGTTGACCCCGCTTGCCGCCCGCGAACCCTATCTTCGGCTGACCTCGGCCCCCGACGACGGCCAGACCGATCCGATGGTTGCTTTGGAGCGCTACGAAACCGACGTCGCGGCGACGGGCACCTACACCCGTGTCGCCTTGAACGCAGAAGCCGGCTTGGGCGGGCGACGCTCGGTGTCGATCGACTACCGCTATCAGGCGGGCGACAATCCCGTGGTGCAGGGTTCGGTTCACGCGTTGCTTCGCCAGAACCAACTGGTGCTTCTCGAAACGGGCTATCCTTCGGACAGCATGGACCTGTGGCAGCCCTTGATCCATCGGCTGGTGGAGGGTCTGCGCTTCCTCGATCCGCCGGTGCCCAGCTCTGGGTGAGGGTCGTCTACCCGCCGATCTGAACCGTTTTGACCTGCGTGTAGAAGTCTCGCGCCGCCGGGCCCTGCTCGCGGGTGTGCGAACTGGACCCCTTGAACCCGCCGAACGGGGCGTGGGGGTCCACGCCCGTCGTGTCGCCGTTGACTCGTACCAAGCCGACCTCGATCTCGCGGATGTAGCGGAGCGCGTTGCCGATGTTCTGCGTGAACAGCGAGGCGCTCAGGCCGTAGCGGGTCGCGTTCGCCAGCCGGATCGCGTGTTCGGCGTCGTCGGCGCCGATCACGGCCAGCACGGGACCGAAGAGTTCGTCCTGCGCGAGCGTGTCGTTCTCGTCCTCGACCATCACCGCTGTCGGAGCGACGAAGTAGCCGTCCTCGAACGGCGACGGTACCGGTCCGCCGAACAGCAGGTCGCGGCCGGTCAACGCGCCGAGCACGCGTTGGCGGGCTGCGTCCGAGATCAGCGGGCCGATGGCGCACGCGGGGTCGCATACCGGCCCCAGGGGCAGGGCTTCGGCGATTCGCTTCAGCTCGGCGAGGAAGGCTTCCATCGCGGGTCGCTCGACGATGACGCGGCTGGTGGCCGTACACTTCTGTCCCGCGTAACGGAACGCGCCGCCGGCCACGAGGGTGGCTGCCTTGGTCAAGTTGGCGTCCTCCAGCACGATGCCCGCGTTCTTGCCGCCCATTTCGGTTTGGTGCTTCGCGTTGCGCGCGGCGCAAGCTTGGGCGATCAGGCCGCCGACTCGAGCCGAGCCCGTGAAGCTGAGCGCTTCGACGCCTTCACACGCCGCGAGCGCAGCTCCGGTGGAACCGTCGCCGTGCACGAGGTTGAACAGTCCAGCCGGCAAGCCCGCTTGGCCGCTGGTTTCGGCCAGCACCGAAGCCACCGCTCCCGAGAGTTCGGACGGCTTCCACACGACGGCGTTGCCGAATGCGAGCGCCGGGGCCGCCTTCCACAGCGGGATGGCTACCGGAAAGTTCCAAGGCGTGATGAGGCCCACCACGCCGAGCGGTTCGCGCAGCGAGAACTGGAGCGTCTCGGGAAACTGGCTGGGTATCACCGAGCCGTGGTCTCGGACGGCCTCGCCCGCGTAGTAGCGAAGGATCGCGACGCCGCGTCCCACCTCGCCCTTGGCTTCGGCGATCGGCTTGCCCACCTCGCGGGCGATCAAGCCGGCGAGTTCTTCGGCCCGGCTTTGCAGCGCCGCCGCCCATGCGGTGAGGGCGTCGGCTTTGGCGGGACCGGGCTTGGCCCTCCAGGCTCGCTGGGCCTCGGCGGCTTTGGCGACCGCTGCGGCGACCTCGGCGGCCGTGCCCACGGGGACTTCGGCCACCACGTCCTGGGGTTCGGAGGGGTTGAGGCTGGCTGTGGCGTCCGCGTGGGAAGCGACGGGTTCGCCCCCGATCCAGTGGTCGAGCCGAGTGGGGTGCATCGGTCTTCAAGGTACCCGGTTCGCTCACGATTCACGATTCACATTC
>DDSP01000022.1:0-165 GCA_002343445.1 Chthonomonas sp. UBA2387 | reverse complement strand
CCCACACGTCGGCAGGTGGTCGGCGGGCCGAATCCGTGGCCCATCCTCTCTGTGCTCGGCACGCCATCGCGTCAACCTGCGTTCCCGAGCGCGACTCCTGGAACAGACTCGTCACAGTTCCGGACCTGCGATGCGCGTTGCCGAGCTAGTGATGTGTCTCAATAA
>DDSP01000076.1:19968-63118 GCA_002343445.1 Chthonomonas sp. UBA2387 | reverse complement strand
AACCACCAGATGACCACCCCAGTTGTGAACAGCCGGGGCGAGGGCGTGCGCCATGCGCGGCCCGTAGCCGGGGTCGGCAGCGGTGGGCTGGCTGGCAAAAAGAATGATGCGACCGGGCGGCAAGCGCCGGCGAATCGCCGCCCCTTGCGAGGCAAATTCTTCGGAAACCAGGCGGTCAAAGGCCGGGTTGCCCGTAACGTGGATATGCGCAGGATTCCAGCCTGATTCCACAAGCAATTGCCGGTCCGCTTCTGTGATCACACACATGTTCTTGGCATAATCAGGCTGACCAAGGCGGTCCAAGTCGTACCGCGCAAAGAGGTCCACTGCGCACACGTTGGGGAGGCCTTGCTTTTGGGCCACGCACAGTGCGGTTTGCTCGGCGCGGGGGCTATTCGTGGCGAGCACGGCCACCGGATTGAACCGGTCTAGACACCGCTGGATAGCCGTAACGGGCCGAAATGCGCGCCGCCCTTGGGTTGTAAAAAGCTCTTCGGCCTTCGTTTCGCCATGTTCCTGCACGAGATCCGCGTAAGAAAGCCCGAGATAGGCCTCCGTCTCTTCGGGGCACACATCAGGGTGTGGCGGAATCCCCTCACTAAGAGCTTTGCCGTAATGATGTGCCGCCTCATCTTGAGGCGCAATGAGGTCGCGAAAGCCGATGTTTTCGATACCGGCCGCATCATATATGCGCCGGGCCGTGGTGAGGGCGAGGGCCACCACCGTGCCTCCACGCCGCTTCCATTCTTGCGCCACCGCTTGCCCGATAAAGGCGTGCCCACCTCCGTAGGTCACCACCAGCAACGGACGCGCGGTCTCGCTCATCCCGATTTACTCCGAGATCTCGAAGCCGCCGCCAGCCCAATCAGTCCACCTATAAAGCCAAAAACAATGATATTTCTACCGTAAGACTTATTGATGGGTTCGTCCAGAACGTAGGGTGCGTCGAGGACCGTCCATTGCACCCTGCTCACCTGGCTCTGTTGCTCCAGGTTGTTCACCGCATCCAAGATTGTTGTAACTTTTCGGTCAGCTTGCTGAACAGCTCGGAGCTTTCTTTGCAACCCGGTAGCTTGCTCCGGGGCCACCTGGGCCCGCTTACGTTCACGGTCTAACTGGTTGCTCAAGACTTCACGTCGTGTGATCAGCTCAATCATTCGCGGATCAATATCCAGCTTCTCTGCCGCTCGGTAGCGTTGCACTTCCACCGCCAGGGCCTTGCGTACGGCTTCCACCGCCTCGTTGGCTTGCTTCACTTGTGGTGTATCCGGTTGATACAGCGACAAGGCCGTGCTGCGGGCCACCTCCTTCTGCCGAAGATCCGCGCGTAGGGCATCGATACTTGGCACGCCGCGCGGGATGTCGTCCCCCGCCGAGACATTGTTCTGCATCTGGGCTTTGCGCTTCGCGTATTCGTCATTCACGGCGCGTAGCTCGGACTCAATTTCTTGCACCAACTTGAGCGACCCCGTGGCCATGTAAGATTTGTCGCTATCGGGGACGGTGGTGAGCTCGTTTTGGAATTTCAGCAGGTCTTCTTCGGCTTGGACAAGTTCCTTTCGCGCTGAATCCAGCGCGCTCTTGGTTTCGGAAAGCTTGGAGCGGGTGACGTTCATGCCCGTCTCGTTGTCCACCTCGCGGAGCTCGATGAGCACCCTTTTCATGCCCTCCAGCGCTCGGTTCTTGTCCGTGTCCTTGATCTTCACCTCGACGCGGTTCTCAATCACGTTCGGCACAACTTGGAACGCTTCGTTAAATTCCTCCCGGCTAAGCTGCATGGATTCGCGCACGGGCTTACGAATCCGCTCACTCTTCATNNCTCCCAAAGCCGGGAATGCCGTTGGTCGTTGCGCGATTGCCCGTGGGCGGGATGAAAAGCACCGCATTGGCCTGGAATACCGGCCTCTGGGTGAAGGTGTAGACCCCCGCCAGGACGCCAAGGAGAAACGCAAAACCGACCGGCAGATACCAACGCGATCGAAGCGAGCGTGACAGCTGTTTGAGATCGATATCGTCAGCAGTTTGCAGTTTTTGCGAATCGGGCACGCGGGGAGAAACCTTCCTTCGGTAGCCATCAAATATACCTGCGCTTGAGGTCGCGTTCTCTTGTATCCTAGACCCTATGCGAACTCCGGCCCTGCGAACTTCCTTTGGCGTGGCGATGCTGGCCATCGCCGGAGCCGGCTGGGCGCAGGCGCAGCTCGCCGGACCGGGGCAGTTCCCGCAATTCCGGGGCCTGAGCGGCTTGCCGGGCGGGGGATTGCCGATTGCCAACGATGGCAGCTTTGGCCGGGGTGCCTGGGCGCACTCTACGCCCATCGCCTATGTGCCGCGTGCCTGGCGCGTGGGGGCGGCAACTTCGCTCCTCAACGGCAGCCGGAACCTCAGTTTTGAGTTCGAGCGGGGCGGAAATGCCCCCGATGCCAACTGGACCGGCAGCTTCTTAATGGGCGTGCCGCTCACCCCGCAGTTTGAGGGTGCCTTTGCTCTCACCTTCCTTAGTTCGTACCTGGACAACGTGCAGAGCGCGCAAGTGCGCTGGCGCACGCCCGGGCCGGTGGCGTACGCGGTAGGGGTGCAAGATATCGGCGGGCAGGGCGGCACCCAGGGGATGGACAACAACCGCAACGACCCTGGCGAAAGCCGCAGTTGGTACGGCGTGGCCACCTATGAAGGCACAAATTGGTACGCGACGGCCGGTTTTGGAGACACCCGCTTCCGCGGCCGACCCTTTGGCAGCGTGAGCGCTTGGCGCGGAGACTGGACCGCCATGGCCGAATGGGACACATTCGGCGCCAACTGGAGCGTGGGCTACGCCTTTGACGTGGCCGAGCGTCCCTGTTTTGCCAGTGTGGGCCTGGTGAAGGGCCGGTACGCCTTCTGGTCCCTTGGCATCGCCTTCTAGCGGGGTGGGCAGGCCGGCCTGTCTGGTAGAATTAACCTCGTCGCGAGCGCGGGAGTAGCATAGTGGTAATGCTCCAGCCTTCCAAGCTGAGGATGCGGGTTCGATTCCCGTCTCCCGCTCCAAAACAGGCTTGCCGACGCAACAAGCGGGTGTAGTTCAATGGTAGAGCGTCAGCTTCCCAAGCTGAATGTTGCGGGTTCGAGTCCCGTCACCCGCTCCAGCCCTCCCCTGTCGAAACTTTGCTGGCCCGTTCGTCGGTATCCCATCGAGGTGTGAACCCATGTTCAAGAACGTGCTCTCCGTGATTCTCGGCTACGTCGTGATGGTGATTCTGGTGATGACCCTGTACACGGGGATCATGATGGCCCTGGGCACCGAGGCCATCTACAGCGCCCCCGGCTCGTGGGTGCCTTCCGACCTGTGGAGCGGCCTGAGCCTTGTCGCGGGTCTGGTGGCCGCACTGGCGGGTGGCTGGGTCTGTTTCGCCATTGCGAAGCAGGCGAAACCGCTGCTGTGGCTGATGGGATTGGTGGGCGTGTTGGGCGTCGCGACGGTGGCGATGTCCGCCACCACGAAGCCTTCTTCGGAACCTCGACCCGCCAACATCACGCCGATGGATGCCGCCGAGAAGTCGGTGACGCCCGTCCCGGTCGCGGTCGGTCACGTGCTGGTGGGTCTGGCCGGGGTGTTCGTCGTATACCGCATGAAGTCGAGGGCCTGACCGCTTCGCGTACAATCAGGCCATGGTCGCCATTGTAGCCCTCGCCTTGCTCGTCCAGGGCCAACCCCTCAACGCGCCCCCGAAGGGTTTCGTCGCTCTGTTCAACGGCCGCGACCTCTCGGGATGGAAGGGCTTGGTCGCCTCGCCGCCCCAACGGGCGAAGATGCACGCCGAGACGCTGGCCAGCGAGCAGGCCAACGCCGACCAGAAGATGCGGGCGCATTGGAAGGTGGAGGACGGCACACTGGTGTTCGACGGCAAGGGCGACAGCCTGTGCACGGCCAAGGACTATGGCGACTTCGAGCTGTGGGTGGATTGGAAGATCCTCAAGGGCGGCGACAGCGGCATCTACCTGCGCGGCACGCCCCAGGTGCAGATTTGGGACAACGACCTCGGCTCGGGCGGCCTTTACAACAACCAGCGCAACCCCTCGAACCCCCTGGTCAAGGCCGACAAGCCCATCGGCGAGTGGAACACGTTCCGCATCGTGATGCGCGGCGAGCGGGTGAGCGTTTGGCTGAACGGAACGCTGGTCACCGACAACGTGGTGATGGAGAACTACTGGGAGCGCGACAAGCCCATCTATCCCCGCGGCCAGATCGAACTGCAGAACCACGGCAACACGCTCTGGTTCCGGAACGTGTTCCTCAAGGAACTCTGAGCTCGCCCAGGATGAACTCGGCCCGCCTGCGCGGGTCGGTTCGCGGCACTTCGCACACTTGGTACCCGCAGGCGGCGTACCATTCCGCCAGCGCCCGGTGGACCCGCTGGCAATGCTCGAACGTGTGGTCGCGTTCGGAGTCGTTCACGTAGATTTCGCGCCACGGCGGCAAAACGAACACCCGCGGGTGAAAGGGCAGGCCACCGAGCATCGCCTTGGCTTCGCTCTCGGCGAGCAGGCCGCACTCGCGCGCCATGCCGATGGACTCGACGAGGCACCGATCGAAGAAGACCTTGGGTGCATTGGCCCGCTGGAGCTTCTCTTGGTCTCGGCGGATGAGTTCGGCGGCGAACTCCTGCGGTTCGGGGCGCGGTGGCAGCCCTTGGGCCAGCCGCTCGCGGATGATCTCCCTGGCGGATTCGGGGACGACGGCATAGCCCATCGCCTCTAGCTCGCGGAGCACGGTGGTCTTGCCCACTCCCGGCCCACCGGTGACGACGACACGAAGCATGGCGCGGGTTGTACCTCCAGGGCTATTCCACCTTGATCGCCAGTTCGACCCGCCAAGCCGACTTGCGATGCTCGACGCGGTAGTCGGTCAGGTAGGCCTCGTAGCGGCAGGCGAAGGCGTCGCCTTCCTGGGTGGTTTGGCCGTCGACGGCTATGCCGTTGTCACGCATCCAGCCGATGAGCGCCTTGTTGCCGCGCAGAGCGTAGCGGGAGTAGGTGAGGTGGGCGTAGTCGCCTGCGGGGAGCGTGCCCGGCCTGACTCTATCGTCGCCGGGTGTTGGCTCGCCGACCACGAAGCCCACCTCGATATCCATTTCGCCTTCCATGTCGACGACGTGGTAGCGGAGGAAGAACGGGCCTTGGTCGGCGAGTTGCTGCGCGTTGACCCACTGGCGCAGTTCCTTGAGGAGCTGGCCCACGACGGCGAACATGCCCTTGAAGGGGGTTCGGACGCGGATGCCGACGGTGTGCCGCTCGGGCCGGTGGGCGATGGTGGGTTCGGTGATCATGCGGGCAAGTCTTTGTTCGCCTCGTCCGCCTGAAACCCTGCTCCGTTCGATTCGCTACGTTGCGGGACGTTGAAACACCGGGTGTATCGCCAGCGTCTATACATCTTAAGGACCTTGCACGGTCGCCGCCATGCCCACCACATCGAAAGCCCAGCAGTTGAACATCCGAGCATCGGCTTCGCAGAAGGCCAAGCTCGCCGAAGCCGCACGCTTGCAGAACATGAACGTAAGTCAGTTCGTGCTGAGCAAGTCGCTCGATGCGGCCGAGCAGGTGATCGCGGACCAACGGCTGATCCGCGTTTCCGAGGCCGAACACGCTTGGCTCCTAGCCGAGTTGGAAGCTCCGCCTCGGGCCATACCGCAGTTGGCGGAGCTGCTCGCCGAGCCCAGCATCTTCGAACGATGAGCCGCGCAAAGGTATGCATACAGTTCCTGTCACCCAAATTGAAGCAGCTGCTTTAGGACCGAATCGTTTGACGCATGATGTCACAATGGAACTGGACCCTACACTGAGGGCTCAACTCCTTGAAGTGCTTGAACTGAATCGAATTGTTAAGCCAGCCGAGGCTCAGGGTCGCCTCGAGGAAATCATGCGCGGGTTGAGTGAGTCAAAATTCCGCCTAGCTAAGCCATTACTAGTTGAAACGATAAACGCATTCTTGCCTAAGCGAGAACGCACGCTGACCAGGCTACTCGAAAACCTCAGTGAGCAGTTCAGTGCGATGGAAAGAGCCGGGGCTACGCTGAACACCCTCGTCCGACTTGCCGAGGAATCAGCGACAGCCATAGAGAGTACAAACGATTCCTCAGCAGCCCTCAGGACTCTCTTGGAATTCAAGCGGACCATCGCGAGCGCTTGCGTTGAGGTGCCAGACTTGCGCACTCGTCTCGACGCCATGGCCATATCACTCCAGAATCGCTCGGAACCTGTACTGCGAAGGCTCTTTGAGGCGCAGGTGGCTCGCCATCTTGATCAGATTCGGCTCATAGAATCTTACGACATTGACAGCGTACTAAGCTTGGTGCGTGAATCGCTGCGTGCTGCTTCGGACCTAAGCACGGTTCTTCCGAGCCTTTCCAGCGTCACCACACACCTTGCATCCAGCGTTAGCGGGGCGGCTGCAGTTAAGATTGGTTGCAGCGCACCAATCCAGCTTGTCTGGAGGACCGATGTCGTGGAACTCGTGCGCGAGAATGTCGGTGCTGTACTTGATCATCCAGAGTGGCAGCATAGCGCGGCATTGGCGGCGGCAATACTCAGCAACAAATCGTTACTATCTGCAGTGGAGAGACGCGAGCCTGGTCCAGGCATTGTCCACTGGGCGTGTGAGTTGGTACGCTATTCGGAATCTGCACCTCGCCTAGACGGGCTAACCAGATTCAATGAATTGTCTGAAGAAGATATCGTCTTGGCTGGATGCTATTCAAATATGCCAAAGACACAACAGATCATTGAGCAGGGAATCAGAAGCTTGGATATACTTGTGTTGGAGCTAGATGAGCAGGAATATCGAACTTTCTTGGTGAAAGGTGTTCAGCCCCGTATTGCCGAACTTGCGTTTGGCAGGATCGCTCAACTTGTCACCGAAATCAATGGGGAGGTTCTGGTTGACTTGAATCTTCAAGCTGTTCGCGCCAGGACAGCGTCGGATTGTCGGCATTACTTGCCCAGTGAAGACTTCGCAGGAATGGGGCGTCGATTCGATGTGAAATGCAATCTCTTCTTTCGCTCGCGCGAAGAGAGCCTTGGTCTTCGAGGTTTTCAGGTTAACATTAGTGGATGCAGCGAGAATGCAGAAGTGGCTGCTGTCGTTGTTTCCGGATCAAGCGACTTCGATGCAAATTGGTCCTTTATAGGCTTTGCTCCTGAAGCGGGTCTTCAAGGTAAAGCTCGGGTTGCGCCCTACTGCTTTTCTTTGCCCGACCTCTTATCCTTTCAGAATGCATGGATGGAGCGAGACTTGGTCCAGGCTATGGCGCTAGTAGATGCTGCGCATCCAGAAGTTGTGCATGGCATGTTCGGTGGTTCTGATCGTTACGCTCTTCTGCGATCAATGAGGGCGCGGAAAGACAGGAGGGTATTGAGTGAGCGGACACTATGGGACGAGGTCACGGCTGGACTGATGCGGGGTCGTTGTAGAGGGGGGTCGGAGGCACAGGGTGCGAAATTTCTCGCGGAGTGGCAGGCTCGGGCGGCAAGCAAGTATTGGTTGTTCCCCCTCGCGAAGGTAGGCGGTCGGCCATTGCTTGATCGCTGGATTACGGAGGTCTTGACAAAGCTGAACCTTCACTGGGACCAGATTCGTTGTCCCAATTGTGGTAGTGGGGGCCAGGTGACTTTGGTACCTAGCAGGATAACGGACGCTGGAACCGTCCTTGGCGAGTTTCAGTGCGGGTGTGGAGCCATGAACGCGAATGCGACTCTTGTCACCCACTGCTGGGACTGCGGTCGCTATCCCCTGATTATAGGCGAATCAGCTTCATGTGGGTCAGTGGTCACGGGCTCGGCCAACGGAGACGGACTATGCTATGGACTGCGGTGCAGTTGCGGTGGATGCCGGTGCAACCGTAGGGACCAGGCAGCAGAGCCCATCGACTTCTGATCGGCTGCTCAGACGCCTGCTCGAGTCAGGTTGTGGCCCCTCGGCAAGGTTCAGCCTGGGACGCGGTTCGTCGTACGCGGATGGACTTTGCTATTCCAAGGTTTTGGGACCTTGCTCCCTGCCACAATCAGGCCATGAACGCAGGCCTCCAACGCTGGCTCGGCGAATCGCTGCAGGAACTCCGCGACAAGCACCTCTACAAGACCCCCCGCATCCTCCAATCCCCCGCCGGGGGCAGGGTGAGGATGGATGGGAAGGACGTGGTGAACCTCTCCAGCAACAACTACCTCGGCCTGGCCAACCACCCCAAGGTCCGCCAAGCCGCCCTGGAAGCCATCGAGAAGTGGGGCGTCGGCGCGGGCGCGGTGCGCTGGATCGGCGGCACCATGGAGGTCCACGACGAGCTCGAACGCCGTCTCGCCGAGTTCAAACACGTCGAGAGCGTCCTGGTGTTCACGGGCGGGTTCACGGCCAACAGCGGCTGCATCCCCGCCGTGCTCACCAACCAAGACGTGGTGATCAGCGACGAACTCAACCACGCCTCGATCATCGACGGCGTGCGCCTGAGCCCGGCCAAGTACAAGAAGTCGGACGGCTACGTGTACGCCCACAAAGACATGGACCACCTGGAGCGTATCCTTCGGGAGACGCAGGGGTTCGCCAAGCGCATGATCATCACCGACGGGGTGTTCAGCATGGATGGCGACATCGCCCCGCTGCCTTCGATCGTCGAACTTGCGGAGCGGTACGACGCCTTTGTGATGGTGGACGACGCGCACGCCAGCGGCGTGCTGGGCAAGAACGGCGCGGGCACCACGTCGCACTTCGACCTGTATGGCCGCGTGGACATCCAACTGGGGACGCTTTCGAAGGCGCTTGGCGTGGTGGGCGGCTACATCGCGGGGTCGGCGCTGCTCAAGGAGTGGCTGATCAACCGCGGGCGGCCCTATCTGTTTTCCACCGCGCTGCCCCCGATGGTTGCGGCGGCCCTGATCGCGGCCCTGGACGTGATGGAGAACGACCCCGAACCGATGCGCCGCTTGTGGGCGAACGCGAAGTGGTGGAAGGAATCCCTGGCTGCGGAGGGCTTCGACACCATGGGCAGCGAAACGCCCATCACGCCGGTGTTCGTGGGGGACGAAGCCAAGGCGCAGGCGTTCGAGCGAGCCCTGTGGGAGGAAGGGGTGTACTCGCTCGCGATCGTGTATCCGACGGTGGCGCTGGGCAAGGCGCGCATCCGCACCATGCCTTCGGCGGCGCACTCGGAGGAGGACTTGGCGTTTGCGCTGGCGGCGTTCAGGCGGGCGAGGGAGATTGTAGCGTAGCACGGGCGTCCCGCCCGTGATGGAGGGACTGCGCGAGCGGGGTGCAGGTGCACCTCATGGGCGGGATGGCCATGCCACGATCAAGGCCCCAAGAGACGTTCTACCGTTCTCCCTATAGAACGTTAGAATGGCACCATGTCCCTGAACATCAAACACCCTGAGACCCACCGGATGGCCAAGGAGTTGGCCCAGCGGCGGGCGGTGAGCGTCACCCAGGCCGTGACGGATGCCCTGCGCGAGGCACTGGACAGGGAGCCGATGTGCCAGCGACGGTACGAGAATGTGCTCAAGATCGCCCGAGAGATTCGCGAAGCACTGCCTCCTGAAGCCCTGGCCCTCAAGGTGAACGACCTCTATGACGAGATGGGATTGCCGCAGTGATCATCGACTCGTCGGTCATCGTGGCCGTGCTCCACGGCGAGCCGGACGCGGACCCCTGGATGACCCGGCTGCGGTCGGAGTTCGGTCGGCTGCGCATGTCGGCGGCGACGTACGTCGAGGCCGCAGCAGTACTCGACCGCGCCCGTAGCCCGGTAGTCTCAAGGAAGTTCGACCTCTTCCTTGAGACCTTCGGCATCGAAATCTGCCCGGTGACGCCCGAGCAGGCGCAGATCGCCCGCGAGGCGTATCGCGATTTCGGGCGGATCGGGGCACCGCGCCAACCTGAACTTCGGCGACTGCTTCTCCTACGCCCTGGCCAAAGATCGGCGGGAGGGGTTGATGTTCAAGAGCGACGACTTCAATCACACCGACCTTGGACCGGATAGAGGCGTCGGCTCGGCCCAAGAGTCGAACCGTATGGGCACCCATATCGTCTAACCCATACAGCCACCATGAAGACCACCGTTGAAATCGCAGACGCCTTGCTGGATGAGGCCAAGCGCGTCGCCGCCGAACGCGAGACGACCCTGCGCTCGCTCATCGAAGAGGGGCTGCGCAAGGTGCTGGAAGAAGAGCAGCCGAAGAAGCCCTTCAAGCTGCGGGATTGCAGCGTGGACGGCAACGGCCTGACCCCCGAGTTTCAGAACGCCACCTGGGAGCAGTTCCGCGACGCGATCTACGAAGGTCGCGGCGCATGATCGCGCTCGACGCCAACCTCCTGGTGTACGCTCACCGCATCGACAGTCCGTTCTATCGCCAAGCCAAGCCGCTCGTCGCGCAGTTGGCCGAAGGCGGTTCGCCTTGGGCGATCCCTTGGCCCTGCCTGCACGAGTTCTACAGCGTCGCGACCAATCCCAGGATCTTCACACCTTCAAGCACCGTTGAAGAGGCCATCAGGCAGATCGAGGGGTGGATGGAGTCCCCATCCCTTCGCTTGCTTTCCGAGACGCCGGTGCACTGGCTCGCGCTGCGCGAACTCCTGAGCCGGGGCCGAGTCCAAGGCGCCATGGTCCACGACGCCCGCATCGCCGCACTCTGCACCGCCCATGGCGTGCGCGAACTCTGGACCGCCGACCGCGATTTCAGCCGCTTCCCCGGCCTCCGCGTCAGGAATCCGCTCGTCTAGGGCGAACCGGTCCGACCGAAGTTCTGACGAAGAATCAGGAAGTCGGCGATCCCGACCGATCCATCGCCGTTGAGGTCGGCGGCGGGGTCGTACAGGTAGCCCGTCGAACCGAACGCCTGTCTCAACTGCAGGAAGTCGGCCACGTTCACGCTGTTGTTGCCGTCCACGTCGCCGTTCCGCAACGTGAACGTCACGGGATTGCTCGAACTCAGGTCCACCGAGACCTTGTCGGCCAGCCACGTCGGACCCTTGACCCAGACGTCCATGGTGCCCGTCATCGAAGTCGCAAACTCAAACGCACCCGTGGCGTCCGGCTCGACGAAGTGACGCTCCATCACCAGAGGACCCACGCGGAGTTCGACCGTGAGGGGAATCTTGTTGAGCGGCAGATTCGTGTTGAGGATCGTGGCCGAGAAGCGCGGCGCTGCCAACAGCAATTCCGCGCCGGTTCTCCAAGACCCGATCTTCGGAATCAGCGGGTGAGGGGGTGATTCGTCGGGCTCCCGCCAACTCACGAACGCATACCGATAGTCTCCCCGTATGTCGAGCGAGTCCAACTGTCCCAGAGCGGTCAGTCGGTTCAGGACGGCGCCGTCGCTGGCGCGGTAGAACACGACTTCGCCAAAGTCGTCGGGGCCTGTGGTTCCGCGCAGGTACGCCGCAAACACGCGACCGTCCGTGGACAGGGCGACGGGATGCTCGTCGTCGCCGGTAAAGTCCGACAAACCTTCCCCGTTCAGGGGCGGCAGCCAATGCGCGATGGGGGCACCGCCCTGGGCGGTCCTCCAAACCCGAACGATGCTGTCTTGCCCCAAGCCGAACACGAACAGCCCGTTCGGGGAAAGCCGATGTCCGACGATGGGGACTGAACCCTCGGCGAAGCAGACTCTGAGAATGCGACCCTGAAAGAAGTCGTACAAAACGACGTTGCCGCCCGTGGTCGCCACGGACAACAGCCCCGAATCCAGGATCTGGAGGCTCTTGACGTCGCCGAACAACGGTCCCCAGTGGAGCCTTCGCACTTCCGTCGGCCCATCCAGCTGGAAGACGCTGACCCTGAATCCGCCCCCGACGACGCCCACGGCCGCATACTTCACGTCGTTGGTGATCGCAGCGACGGCGGGAGTGGACAGCGGCAAACCATGCGGACCGCCGAAGAGGAAGCTGCCGTCCGTCAAATCGTAAATCTTGATCTCGCTCTGGTCAAACCCCACGTACCGCGTCCGATCGAGGGACGCGATGCCGGTGAACGGGCTGACGTCGTTGAGGGTGTTCCCGACCTGGAAACCATCGGGGTCCCGGATCTGATAGGAGATGGTGCTGATCCCGGTCTCGTTGGCCGCGTAGGTCACATGGTTGTCCGGGTGGAACCGAGCCCACGGAGCGCTGACGCCGGACTGGGACCAACTGACGAGCGGGATCTCCTGGGCGATGGCGCCGACGCAGACGGAGGAAACAGCAGCGACGATCAGGGAACGTTTCATGGTGTTGCGTCCTCGTGGATGGGGCGCCCGTGAACCGGGTCGGCCGCATCCCTAAAAGTTCATTCCATCCAGACTGGCAAAGTCCTTCCAAGGTTCGCCAAAAACCCGCCACGCCAACGGGGTCGTGTATGATTAGAATATGCTCGCCGCGATCGCCACACTGTTGTTCGGCACCCAGGCGCAGGAGCCGAACGAACGCAACTTCCGCGAGTTGCTCAAGTTCATCCAGCCCAGCGCCCAGGAGCAGTCCTACAAGGACATCGGGTGGAGGATCGAGTTCTGGCCCGCCGTGCAGGAAGCCAAGCGCCTCGGGCGGCCCATCCTGTTCTGGACCATGAACGGGCACCCGCTAGGCTGCACGTGAAACAACGGCGTCCGAGGACGCCAGTTGGTCTGGTCAGACCCTGAAATCAAGAAACTCAGCAAGCACTTCGTGACCGTTGCGGACGAGGTGTACATGCTCTATCCCGAAGATCCGCACAACTTGGCGCGTGTCGCCAACAACCCGGACCACCAGTTCTTCAAGAAGTATGGCGAAGCCATGCCGCGCGGGGAGTGGAACCACCCCGGCACCAAGCAGGGCATCTACATGATGGGCCCGAACGCCGAATACCTCGAAGGCAAATTCGCCGCTTCGGACAATGCCGGCGACATCCGTGCGCGGATCGAACGGGCCTTGGAGCGGTGGGAGACGCTGCGCCGCGAGAAGAACTACGCGAACCAGCCCGTCCCCGAAGTGCCGTTCCGTCTGCCCCCCGGCATCGAAGGCGAACTCGTGTTTCGCGTGAACCTGCGGGACCTGCCGCGAGGCGAGGGCGACCGCAGCGGCGCGCGGTTCGACGGCGTGTACAACCACTTCTCCGAGTTCGTGCGGTGGGCATGGAACGAGAATTGGGTCGGCGTCGGCACGGCTGCCGACTTCGTCCCGCAGGGGCGCGGCGTGGAAGAGGTGCCCGAGGCGACCGTTCGGCACATCGCGCGCGAGGTGCTGGTGGACAACGTGCGGGGTCAGGCGCCCACGTGGGAGGCCGAAGACGTGAAGGAAGCCCGCCTCACCAAGCAGCGCAAGGGCGAAGTGATCGAGTACCGCGGACGCGTGCGGATGGACGACGGCAGCCGCAAGTACGAGGCTGCCATCTATGGTCAAGGAGTTTGGGACGGCAAGGCGTTCCGCTCGCTCGATTTGGTGGCGGTCGGCCCTCGCAGCGGCATGTCGCGGTTCAACCAGCGGGCGAACGACCTGGGTCCGGCGCCCATGGGCGTGACGCTGAGCCTGCATCGGTAGCGGGTACATTCGTCGCAGTCATGAGCGCGCTGCCTCTCATCGAACGGCACCACTCCGAACTCGTGCGCCTGTGCGACAAGTACGGAGTACGCCGGCTCCAGCTGTTTGGGAGCGGGGTGGGGGAACAGTGGCGCGAGGGACAGAGCGACCGTGATCTGGTCGCCGACTTTGCCCCTCCGCCCGAAGGGATGAACGGGTTTCGGCAGATGTTCGGCTTCGTCGTGGAGTTGGAGGCTATGTTCGGGTGTCGTGTGGACCTGCTCGAGGCGGCCGCCATACGGAAGGAGTCCCTCCTCACGGCCATTGCCACATCGGCGGTCGAGCTCTATGCGGCCAAGTCGCGCGCCTACTCTGAAGTAGCCAATCTCACCGAATCCTCATCTACGCCCCACCACATGATAATGGGGGCTTGGCCAGTCCGATAAAGACCCTCTTGTCGTACGATCCGTCCTCGCCGGACATCGACTCTGACTTCAACTGGAGTTCCGACGGGGCCATTGTGCACTTGGATGACTTCATATGCGTCAACGGGTCCAAACTCGTGGTCGTAGCTCCTCATGGCTTCCGCAGCGTGCGGGGAAAGAAGTGCAAGGCAATCAGCGGTTGGCTCGCTGCTGCACCGCATCACTTCCCGAACGAGTTGGACCGATTCGGCACGGCGATTCGTCACGTGAAAGGCGTAGCCGCTACCGATGAGCGAGGCGACCGCCACGCCCGGGGCCGCGCCTTGCCACTGCCTCCTGATCATTCATTCAGTATAGCGTGAGCGAACTAGAGCGAAGAAGACAATCGCAGAGCAAACAACATCGCTATGCCACGCCCGACCGGCCGAAGTTGGATCGCAGGATCAGGAAGTCGAGCACGTTCACCGTGCCGTCCCGATTGAGGTCGGCACCGGACACATAGCCCGGATTGCCCAAAGTACTCCCAAACGCTCCACGCAGCACCAGAAAGTCGGCCAAGTTCACCGAGTTGTCACCGTTGACGTCGCCGTTGAACAAACTGAACGCAAGACCCTCGATGTCGCCCAACAGGTTCAAGGTGGTCTTGGCGCGCAGCCACGATGGGCCCTGGATCGTCACATCGTGCGAGCCCGTGCGAGCCGTTTCGAACGAGAACGTGCCCCCTTCGCCCAGGACGACGTGGTGCGTCTCAAGGGGTGTGAGCGACCCCACCTCACGCACCTGAATCGTCACCGGCATGCCAAACGCCGAGGTGGCCAGGCCCTCCAGTGTGGCGTTCCCAGAGACGCGCACCGAGGTGTAGGCGGTCCCGCTGGCGGCGGAGAAGGACATGCCCGGGCTCATCGGCACCAATCGGAACTTGCCCGTGTTGGTGGCGTCGAGCACCGAATGGCTGACGCCGGGCTCGCCGGCTTCGCGGATGACATCCATCAGGGCCCCGAGTGCTCCGGCGATGTTCAACTCGGCACCGGGCGTCGCCAAGAACTCGTAGTAGTCCTCGGCGAAGAAGCTCGATGGGCCCGTGCCCTCGAACCGCAAGAAGAACCCTGGCGCACGCAACAGGGTGACGCCGGTCCCAAACGCCCCGGCGTACAGCTTGGCGCGCCAAAGCGGAGCACCCGGCCCGGTGTGCGCCACGGACCCCGAAAGCGAGTAGTAGAAACGGAACGTCCCGCCACCGCCGATCGTGATCACGTCCGAGAACTCTCCACCAAAGATGTGCCCTTCACCGGCGAAGTCGTCGGGACCGTAGGCGAGGCCGCGGGTGTGGTTGCCCTGATTGTCCAGGTCGGCCGTGTGGCGCGCCCGCAAGGTGCCGAACCCGCTCATGAACTCTGCTCGGGCGAACGCCTGCCCTCCGGACGAGCGGAACTCGAGCGCTTCCGCCGTTGCCGTCGTGGAGGCGGCCACGTAGCCAGAATCCTGCGAGTTCTGGGTGAACAGCGAGCCCACGAGCGCGTAGGCTCGCGAGGTGGAACGCGTGCTCTGAGCGGACACCGAGGCGGCGAGAGCGAAGACGACAAGGGGTACGGCCACGGGGAGTCGCATGGTCGTCTTGTTAGACGACGCTTGGGCGGGGGCTTGTTCGCGTTTTCGAGCGACGACTCAACCCGGACGAGCAGGGTTGCGTACTACCCTAAGGAGCTGAAAAGAGATGATTCAGTGTACGAAGTGTGGAGCCAAGTTGCCCGACTGGACGCCGGTTTGTCAGTTCTGCCAGACCGATCTGAGCCATGTCGCCCGACCCAAGCCGGATGGCCCCAAGGCAAGAATCAAGTACTACGAGCCTCAGCCCTGGGTGAACGTTGTCTACAACCTGATCGCCGTTTACTGGGTGCTCAACGGCATTTACCGCGTGCTCGTCGGATCAGGTGTGCTGGGCGAACAGAGCTTTGCCTTGGTGATCATCGGTGTGTTTGGCGCCCTGTTCGGCATCGGGATGCTCGCTCGTGTCGAGCTCGTGCGGGGCATCGTCAACTTCGTCTGCGGCATCAACATCATCCTTGGCGTGACGTGCCTAGGCGTGAGCGTGATCACGTCTCCGCTGGTGGGACCGTTGGCCCTGGTGGGGATCGTCGTGCAGATCCTGGACATCCTGCAGTCGGCCTTCTTGATCTACTTGATTGCGGAGACCGACCGCAGGGCGCCAAACCTTTAGAAGTCGCGGAAGATGCCGATCTCGAAGCCGTTGCGCTTGTAGCTTGGGTTGTCGTACCACTCGTAGTTGGCGTTGAAGCCCCACTCCTGGTTGATCCACTTGCGCAGGTTCACCGAATAGGTGTTGCTCGCGAAGTCCACGTTGGTCAGCGTGCCACCGAGCGGCAGATAGGCCTCGCGGCCTCCGCCGTACCGGAACGTCAGCATGACGTCCTTCGGCTTGTTGTACGTGACCGCACCATAGCCGCTCCAGCTCTTGACCGAACCAGGCGACGACACGTTGTATCGCGTGCCGGCTTGGAAGATGACGGGGCCTGCGTAGTACGTCAGGTCGAGGAACCCGGCCCAATCGTGGTAGGTGTCTCGAGCGCGGTAGTACGTCGTGCCGAGCGTGGTCACGAAGTCTTTCTTCTCACCCCAGATCTTGGAGATGGACGCATCCACGCGAACGCCTGGGAAGAAGAAGCCCTTGGTGGACGACGCCACGCCGAACGAGGCATAGAGGTCGGGCTTGAAGAAGTGCGAGTACAGGACGCCGAAGTACACGCCATCCTCGCCGAAGCGTTTGGCCGCCCGCACCTCGTAGTTCAGGATGTCCTGATTCGGGTAGCCGTACGAGCCGCGCAGGTAGGCGCCGGACCAGTTCCCCTGGCCATTCGTGACCGTGGCAGCACCGCCGCCGATCTCGATGTAACCGGTGGCCTGTTGACCTTCGCGGTCGAACTGGGCGAAGGCCGTGCACGTGACGGCCAGTGCCGCCGAGGTTGCGATTCGGTTGACGATGCGCATAGTCATTGCTCCAAGGTTAGCCGACGGTACCACCTTCTTCGGCCACGATCCATCCGTAGACTTCGACGCCGCGCGCCAGCAGCACGCGGGTTTGAGAGTAAATCGTCTTGAACGCCTCGGTGCGTCCCACAACGGTGCCGGGCCCCAGCTCGATGTCGCGTTCGGAGAACATGTTGCCGAACACGGAGGCGTTGCCGATGCAGTTGATGCCGCGCTGGCCGATGACGTTGCCCGTCACGATGACGCCTTCGTCGAGCGTGACGCGTCCGCGACCCTTGACCGTACCCAGGACGATGGCGTTGGCACCGATGCGAACGTCCCCGTAGGCCACGATGTCGCGCCCCACGGTGGAACCGGCGGGAACGGTCAGGTCGCCCGAAGACCACCGTGCGGTGTCTTCGATTTCGATACCTGTGTCCTTGCCGATGATCTCTTCCCTCTCTTGAGGCAGGTCGGGAACGTAGCGCGAGATCGGCTCTTCCGACGTTCGAACGGGCAAGCCCCAAAGGCGCTGGAACTCGCAACGGTCGCCGACGATCAGCGACTGCGCCGAACTGGCCGAGACACCCAGAACGCAGCCCGTGCCGATGGCCATATCCTGCTCCGAGTCCACCCATCGGTGAACGGTGCAGTTGTCCTCGATGACCATGCGGCCATCGGAAGCGGCGGATTCGAACGTGGAGTCGGCCCCGATCTGGACGTCGCCGTAGCAATAGGCTTCGCCGAAGTTGCAGTTCTCGCCGATTTCGATGTGGTCGAGGGCGGCGATGAGGCCGGAGGTCTGGGTCCCGCGCCCGATCGTGACCAGAGGTTGGATCCGTCCGCTACCCATGGCCCCGGCACCCATCGCCTGCTTGGACATCTGCTCGTCGATGCGCCTTCGGAACGTGATGCCGAAGTAGCGCGCCTCGCGGATGTACTCCATGTCGATGGCGAGCGGTTCGTCGTCAACGGGGTTCAGCAGTTCGATGAGTCCCGGAAGAAACGGGAACAGCATCAGGCCGAAGAACGCGACCAACAGCAAGGCGGTTTCCCAAGTCATCATTGGCGGTAACGCTCCGTCTTTTCCCACTGGGGCGTGCCTTCGCGGATGACGTCGAGCAGGGCGTCTTTCAGCCCGGACACGACGGCCCAAACGTTGAAGATGAAGACGTAGGCCATGTACGGCAGCAACCACGTGCGCCGTCGGCCTCCGTCAAGCATGGTGGCCGAGCCGACCTCGAAGAACGGCGCGAAGTTGCCGTACGAGTTGGCCATGCAGAAGAGAGCAGCGATGATCAGCGTGAACGGCGCGACCCGACCGCTGAGGAAGAGCACCAAGTGGGCGAGAATCGCCGTCGCCAGAAGCGTTGGAATCGCGTACACGCCCAGAAGCATCGCGCCGTCCACCTTTTGCCAGAAGCGCAGATAGCGGGTGGAAAGCGTCCGAAGGAAGTGTCGGAAGGCGGCCTGCGTGTGGCCTCGCGCCCAGCGGCGGACTTGGCGGAACCGAACGTCCCAGCTCTCGGGTGACTCTTCGTAGCACTCGGAGCGGTTCGCGTAGGCGACCTGCCAACCTCGGGTGAACAGGGCGAACGTCAAGTCGGTGTCTTCGGCAAGGATGCGCGGGTTGAAGCCACCCATGGAAAGCACGACCGACCGTCGGAACGCGCCCACCGTGCCGCCGTATTGCGGGATGAGGTTCCTCGTGTAGCGGGCCTGCTGGTCCACTTGGTAGCCGCCGGCGCGCTCCAGGTCGAGGAGCCGCGTGAGAAGGCCGCGCTTGGTGTTTTCAGGCACGACGCGCCCCATGACCGCGCCGACCTCGGGGTCCACGAACGCCATGGCGAGCTGCTTGATCATGTCCGCCGGAGGAGTGTAGTCGGCGTCGAAGACGATGACCACCTCGTGCGAGGCATACTCGAGCGCATCGTTCAGGCCCGAAGGCTTGCCGCGCGGCCCGGAGCGCCGATAGAGCGGGCGGATGTACGAATACTGGTCCGCGTACTCGCGCAGGATCTGCTCGGTGCGGTCCTCCGAGTGGTCGTCCACGGGGATGACTTCGAGCAGGTCCTTCGGATAGTCCGAGTTGATGAGCGCGCGAAGGATGTCGTGGGCCACGGCCTCCTCGTTGTGCATCGGCACCAGAACGGTGACCGGCGGCAACTCGGAGTCAAGGATCTCGTGGTAGAACCGGCGCTGCTTTCGGTGCAGCCGGGTCGAGGTGAACACCATGTGTCGCACCATGTACAGCAGCATGATGACGGCCACCACGTAGATGTACAACTGCAGGAGCCAGAGCAGCCAGAAACTCACCATCGCCAGCGCGCCTCCCGATTGGGTCCGCCGCCAACTCGCTTGGCCACGCGGTTCATCATGAGCGAGAACAGACAGACGTAGAACAGGAATGTGATCGCCGAGCCGAACAGAAGGAAGAACGGCGCGGCCGGCACGCCACCCAGCCAGTTCGTGATCCACACCATCACCGCGTACCGGACCACCGAGAACGGGAAGTCGTAGATGATCGGCAGGAACACGAGCACGATGCGCTCGATCGGGTTGAACGGGATCAGCAGACTGAGGATGGCGAAGCCGATCGGCATGAACGCCCAGGTCAGCAGCACCGCTCGAACGTACAGCTTGGAGATCTCGAAGCCGTCGAAGCCCAGGCTACCATTCGCCAGACTGACGATCAGCATGTAGACTGACCCGAAGGTCAGCAGGAGCAGAATGGTGAGGATCGTGAGCCGGACCGGCGCCGCGATCACTCTGAGCAGGGCGAACAGGACAATGAGCACGATGCCGCCGATCGTCCAGATCAGGTAGCCCAGCGTGTCGGGCTCGTGGATGTCGTAGACCAGCGGATAGAGCCGGACCCACATGTAGTTGTCGTAGCCGTACGACTGCCCGACGGCACCGATGTTGAGCCACGACAGGACCAACTTGGACCACTCCGACATGGCGAGCATGATGGGGTGGAAGTTGATGAAGATGTAGTAGTGGATGACGCCGATGACCAGAACGGTCAGCGCCATCACGATCTTGTTTTCGGGCTCGACGCGGCGATAGGCACGGTGCGGCATCGCCGCCGCCAATGGCGACGTCGTGGCCAGACCCGCGCCAAACCGCTCGGAGCCCGTTGTGCCCGAGCCTAGCTGGCTTCGTTCACGTTCGAACTCTTCACGCGAATGCGTTCCGCCCATATGTCCCTTCCTCGGAGTTCAGCAGTTCCATCCAGACCTGTTCGCGAGCATCCGTGCCATCGGCGGCGACCCGAAATCGGGAGCACCGCAACTGGCTCCCGGTCTCGCAACCGGATTATTGGCCCAATCGAGCCAAAACTGCACGTCCCAAGGACTGGGGCGTGTTTCGACTCTTCAGGACACCCCATCCCGCGCTTGCAAAATTACCCGATTCGGACCCCTCCAAGCGTCATGAACTTGCGCCGTTTTTCCCGCTGGACCTGAACTTTTCGATGAGGAGCGTCGCAGCAGCCTCCTCGTCGCCCGCAGCCAGACGGCCCTCGATCACCTCCTCCTCGAGGAAGCGCTTCGCCAGACCGATCTCCGGACCGGGTTCCAGGCCCAAAACCCGCTGAATCTGCTCGCCGTCCAGCGGGCTGACCAGTGCGGTCGGAGGCGTGACTCGCTCGGCATCCAGAAGGGCGGTTCGGATCTCATCCAGGTTCGCTCGCGGCGAGCCGGGACGATGGGCGGCTTGGTCCGCCGCCGACAAATCGAGCAACGCGGGCCAAGAGGGCCCGAGGTCGCGAAGCAATCGACGCGCCGCCGAAGGGGTGAACCGCTCGAAAGAGCCGATCCGCATGTGGTTGCGCACCAGCAACACCACCCCTTCGATCTCGGCGTCCGAGAATCGCAGTTCCCTCATTCGGCAGCGTGCGACGTCGGCCCCGACCCTTTCGTGGCCGAAGAAGCGGATGCGTCCGTCGGCGTCCACCGAGCGGCAGGTCGGCTTGGCGATGTCGTGCAACAACGCGGCCAACCGCAGGCGACGGTTCGGCGGAGCCGCTTGAACGACGGCCAGCGTGTGGCCGAACACGTCCAGGTGGTGGTAGTCGCCCTGCGAGCAGCCGATCCCTTCAAGCAACTCCGGCACGATCCAAGACATCAGCCCGAACTCGACCAAGTCACTCAGCGCACGAGCAGCGTTCGGCGAGACCAGCATGCGCACGAACTCGTCGCGAATCCGCTCCGCCGAGACGATGGCGAGCCGGTCGGCACTCGCCTTTGCCGCTGCGGCAAGACCCGGGGCGTAATCGAAGTCGAGTTCGGCCCTGAACCGGACGGCTCTCAGCAACCGCAACGGGTCGTCCTCGAACGTGCGGACCGGGTCGAGCGGCGTCCGCAATAGGCGGGCCTCCAAATCGCCGAACGCCGAGCCGAGCACGTCGCGCACCTCGCCGGTGGCCAAATCCTGCGTGAGCGTGTTGATCGTGAAGTCGCGGCGCAGCAGGTCCTCGCGGAGCGTGGCGGGCCGCACGTCGGGCTTGCGCGAGTCGGGCACGTAGCTCTCGGCGCGGGCTTGGACCACCTCGACCGTGGTTTCGGCGATTCGAAGCGCGGCCGTTCCAAAGCGGGGGTAGCGCGCGACGGTCGGCCAACCCTTGGCGTTCAATGCGCGCAGCAAGTCGTCGAGGGGCGACTCGGTGACCACGTCGGTGTCGCCCTCGCGCTCCCGTCCCAGCCAAGCGTCGCGCACCGCACCCCCGACCACCCACGTTGAACGTGCAAACGGGGTGCCCCCGAGCGCTTCCCCGAGAGCGTGAGCTACGGGCGACCTCGGCAGGATCGTCATGGCCCCTTGCCCAAGAAATCCCAAATCGCCGGGTCTTCCGCGCCCAGGCGCCACATCGCCACGCCCCGAACTCCAGCCTTCGCAGCGAGGTCGAACTTCGCCCGAATGGCCACAGCGTCCGAGAAGAACACTTTGCGCCCGTCGTACTCGACCGTGTTCTCTTGGCTGGCCGGGTCGCGTTGCGTCCACGTGTGCACCTTGGTCAGTTCTTGCCAGTCGCGCCAGGTGATGCTCCTGGCCGACTTGTCACGCCAATCGTAGCCATAGGAGGCCACGCCCGCCTCGATCTTCTCGGCGGCGACTTGCGTCTTGGCGAATTCGATCACCTGCGTGAACCACTCCAGCGGCGCGATCGGCCCGGCTTCCGACGTCGCCCAGTGGAAGTCGTAGGTCATGATGCGGAAGCGGTCCACCAGCGCACCCAGAGCCTTCCAATCCTGGCTGATCGGACCATCCCAATTGCCGGGTTCCGAGGTCTTCGCGTGGACGGCGATGGCCAGCTTGAGCTGCCGTCGGTCGCACGCCTCGCGCACCATGGCCGCGAACTTGACGTAGGGTTCGCGCACAGCGGGCCGCATGCTCTCGTAGTCGAGGTCCACGCCGTCGAACCCGTCGTCTTTGGCGATCTGGGCCAGGGCCTCGGCATGGGCGCGCATGCTGGCCTCGTCCTTGACAATCGCATCCACGAGAGACGCATCGAACCCGCCACCCGCCGCGTTGGAGGTCATCGCGTACGTGGTCACGCCGTGCCGCTTGGCGACGGTCCTGACCTTCTCGGCGTTCGCCGAGGTGGCATGCTCTCTGCGCTTGGGCAACCCGTCGGGCCCGGCGACGATCCACTCGACCCCGACTTCGCTCAGCTGTGCGCCGTACTTCTCGAACGAGGCCATGCTGGCGGGATCGTAGAACACCAGCCAAGCCGAGTTCTTGAGAGGGGCGAGCGTGGCACCGACGACCAACAATGTCACGAGCATGACCTAGTTTGACCCAACCCCACCTGCAAGAACGCCCCCCGACCCAAGGGCCGGGAGGCGTCCGGAACGTCTTGGCGAAGGCTTAGGCCTTCTTCTTGATCATCGCTTCGGCCTTCTTGGTCCAGTTGGCCGGTCCGCCCGAATCGTAGCCGTATCGAGCGACTTCCTTGCCCGTCGCGTCCATGAAGAGGATGGTCGGGAAGCCCTCGATCTTGTACTTCTCAGCCAGCTTCTCGTTCTGCTTCTCGATGGCGGCGGGCTGCTTCTTCTTCTGCGGGAAGTCGAGTTCCAGCAAAACGACGTTGGCCTTGGCCCACTTCTCGAACTCGGGAGTGTTGAAGACTTCCTTCTTCAGCTTGATGCACCACCCGCACCAGTCGCTGCCCGTGAAGTCGGCCAAAATGACCTTCTTGGTCTTCTTGGCCTCGGCCAATGCGTCCTCGTACTTGGTGTGCCACTTGAGTTCGGCCGATGCCAGCGAGGCGGCGACCACGGCCGACACAACGACGGCGAGCTTCGTAAACGTGCGGAGCATAACATCCATTCTGAAGCCTGTTTGGGCTCAGATGGTTCCCAAGGCCCGGGACTCCTGGCGGATTTAGCGCACCTTTGCGCCCTCGGGCGCCTCTTTGTCGGGGCGCAAGAGGATAGCGCCACCCTCTTCGTCGACCGCGGCAAGCAGCATGCCTTGGCTCTCGACTCCCCGCAACATGGCGGGCTTTAGGTTGAACACGACCACCACCTGACGACCGATGAGGTCCTCCGGCGAGTAGTTCTTTCGGATACCCGCCACGATCTGGCGCCGTTCGTCGCCGACCACAACCGTCAGCTTCAGGAGTTTGTCCGCCTTCTCCAGCGGTTCGGCTTCCAACACGCGTGCCACGCGCAGCTCGACTTTGGCGAATTCGTCGATGGCGATCGGTTCGGCGGGCGGAGCAGCGGGTTTGGGCGGCTTCGCCTCGGGCTGCGGCTTCGCCCTTTGCTCGGCGGCCTTCGCCTTTGTGTCGATGCGCGGGAAGATGGGCTTCGGCGAGGCCAACGGCGTTCCGGCCGGCAGGCTCGATGCCTCGCCGATGGACGACCATTCCGTCGTCGGCGGCAGGCCCAGTTGGCGCGCGATTTCATCGGCTACCACGGGCATGATCGGCCGCACCAGACCCTCGGCGGCGCGGAGGGCCATCAAAATCGAGCGCATCGTGGAGGGCAAAGCGGGATCGCCCGCTTTCGCCAACGCCCACGGAGCGCGCGTGTCGATGTGCTTGTTGAGGAACCGCACCAAGCCCATCGCCGCCTGGGTCGCATCCGCCACGCGATAGCCATCCATCGCTGCGGCGAACCCGGCCTTGGCGTGCGCGATCGCCTCGGCGACTTCGGCTTCGATCTCGGCATCCGGGATCTTGCCGTCCACAAACCGGGCGGACATGGCCAGCGAGCGGTTGAGCGCGTTGCCGAGGTCGTTCGCCAAGTCGGAGTTGTATCGCTTGTCGAAGTCGTCTCGAGTGTAGGTGGCATCGCTTTCCAGCGGCAGCACCGAGGCCATGTAGAAGCGCACCGCATCCACGGCGAAGTCGAGCTCGCAGTTCGCGGTTTGGCTCAGCGAAGCGGCCAGCTCCATCGGGGCGACCACGTTGCCCTTCGACTTGCTGATCTTCTCGCCGCCCATGAGCAGCCAACCGTGCCCCACGAGGGTCTTGGGCAGCGGCAACCCAGCGCCCATGAGCATCGCCGGCCAAAGCGTGGCGTGGAACCGGGTCAGGATGTCCTTGCCCATCCACTCGACCTCGGCGGGCCAAAGGCTTTGCCAATCACCATCCGGCCAGCCGGCCGCAGCGATGTAGTTGATGAGGGCGTCGAACCAGACGTAGACGACCTTGGTGTCGTCGCCGGGGACGGGGATGCCCCACCCGGGGTTCGCGCGCGTGATCGAGGCGTCGCGCAGGCCCTGCTTGATGAAGCTGATCACCTCGTTGCGGCGCACCTCGGGCAGAATGAACTCGGGGTTGGCCTCGATGTGGGCGAGCAAAGGCTCCTGAAATGCCGTCAGCCGGAAGAACCAGTTTTCTTCCTGCACCCAGCGCACCTCGTTGCCGTCCGGGCTCTTTCCGTCCACCAGATCGGATTCGCGGTAGAACGTCTCGCTCGACACGTCGTACCAGCCTTCGTACTGGCCCAGATAGATGTGCCCGGCTTCGCGCAGACGCTCGAACAACGCCTGAACGGCCCGCTTGTGCCGCTCTTCGGTGGTCCGGATGAAGTCGTCGTATTCGATCCGCAGGCCCCGGAACACCTCGACGAACTTGGCGCTGACGGCGTCAACGAACGCCATCGGGTCTTGCCCCGATTGCTGGGCCGCTTCGAACACCTTGGTGCCGTTCTCGTCCGTCCCCGTGAGGAAGGTCACCTGGTGGCCCTGCATCTTCCAGTACCGCGCGTTGACGTCGCTCGCGAGCGTGGTCAAGGCCGTCCCGATGTGCGGGACGCTGTTGACGTAGTAGATGGGCGTGGTGATGTAGCGGCGCTTGGGCATGCCGCTTGGATTGTACCGAGGTGATGATTCGGGTTCGGGGAGCCGAAACTACGGTGGAGCCGGTAAACTCCCGGCGTCTCGTACAGGATCAAGATGTCGCGCCTGATGAAATCCCTCGGCCTCTTTGCCGCGCTCGTCGCGATACTCATGCTTTCTGGCTGCTACCACGACGACGATTGGAACCACGCCAGCCAGATCAAGCTGGTGGAAGTCAAGATCGTCGAAGCCGAGAAGGAAGGAGCAGCGCATCTGTTCGCAGTCGCCTCTTGGATCAACGAAGGGCCGCACGGCATTTCCGAGGTTTGGGCCAACCACCGGCTCACCGGCAGCAAAGGCAAATCCGAGTCGCGCGGCTCCGATCGGCCCATGCTCAAGCTGGCCAACCCCCTGCCCGCCAAAGGCATCTTCATCCCCGACGACCCGCACCAACACGGCATCGACTTGGGCAAGAAGGACGAATTGAGCGAGCGATTCGGCTCCGACCTCAAAGTGGACGTGCAGTTCACCGCCGCCACCGAGAAGTGGACGGACAGCAAAGCCCGATGACGCTTGGGCTGGTCCAGTGCCACGTCGCCCGATCCCATCCCGAAGCCAACGCCAGCTTCGCGTACAGCCAACTCGCCGAGTTGGCCATCCAAGGCGTGGATCTCGTCGTGTTTCCGGAGGCGTTCCTCACGGGTTACGCTGCCGAGTCCCGCGAAGAGGCGCTCGCTTTGGGCATCCCGCCCGATGACCCGTCCATCCGGTCCGTGAGGTCGCGCGCCGCCGAACTCGGCGTCGGCTTGGTCGTGGGATGGATCGAGAACGACACGGGCACGATCCGCAACGTAGTGGAGCTTTCGACGCCCGACGGTGCAAGGCACCGCTACGTCAAGACCCATCTGCCCGAACTCGGGGCGGACCGATACGCCGAGCCCGGCGACGCGCTTGCCGTGTTCGAGACGCCTTGGGGCCGAATCGGCATGCTCGTCTGCTTCGACCTGCGCGCCCCCGAGGCGTGCCGGACGCTAGCCCTGCAAGACGCCGACTTGGTGCTGCTTCCGACCAATTGGCCCGAAGGCGCCGAAACGTCGGCGGAGTTGCTCGCTCGGGCACGGGCCGCCGAGAACCGCGTCTGGCTCGCCGCGTGCAACCGCGTCGGCACCGAGGGAGGGTTCCGGTTCATCGGGCGCAGCCAAGTCGTGGACCCGGACGGTCGCCGGGTGGCCGAACTCGGCGAAGACGCCGACCGCCTGATCGTGGAGATCAACCTGGAGCAGGCTCGCGAGAAGCGCATCCGCACCATTCCCGACCGGTACGAGTGGACTGTGTTCGACTCGCGACGCCCCGAACTCTATGGCCCGATCACGGAAGCGCGGGACCTTGGTCGCCCGCGGGCGTAATCGCACGTCCGTTCGGGCGTATGAACTGCGAACCGCACTCTGTGCCACCATAGTCCCCATCGGAGCCCAGCCCTTGAAGACCATCGCCGCATTCTTCGCCTTCCTCTTTCTCGCCGTCGCCGCCCCAGCGCAGCTCGACCCCGAACGCGTGATCCTCACCGTCAATGGCGAGGCGATCAAGGCCGAGGAGTATTACCGGCGCATGGAGTTCCTCACCGGGGTGGGCAAGATCATCGGGGACGGCTTCATCGAGTTCCCCCCGGGGCTGATGACCATCGAGCAACTGGTGGTCGAGCGGCTGATGAAGCAACTGGCCGCCAAGAAGGGCATCACGCCGACCAAGGCCGAGGTGGATCAAGAGATCAAGGACCGCATGGAAACCAACCCCACGCTGCTCACCGATTGGGACAAGACGGGGTTGCCGCGCACGGCTCTTGAGGAGCAGATCTTCTTGGAGCTTCTCGAGTTCAAGCTGACCACGGTGGGCATCACGATCACGAACCAAGAAGTCGAGAACTTCTACAACGACCCCGACAACAAGCCGATGTTCACGACGCCCGCTTCGGCCACGATCCGCATCATCGCGGTCGCCACGCCCGAACAGGTGACCACGGTGGATCGCGAACTGGCCGCCGGCAAGTCGTTCAGCGACGTCGCCAAGGCCCATAGCCGCGACGTATCCGCCGGGACGGGAGGCAACCTGGGGACGATGGCGTACGCGACCATGCCGCAGGTGCTGGCCGACGCCGTGCGTGGCGTGGCCGAGGGCAAGCACTCCGGGTGGATCCTGTTCGCCGAGAACCGCGTGAAGGTGTTCAAGGAGAAGGAGATCAAGGAAGAGATCATCCCGCTGAGCAATGCGCTCCGCCGCTCGATCCGCCGACGCCTGATGATCGATCGCGGGAACATCAAGAACAAGGTGGACGAGGAGCTGAACCAACTGCGTGCGCAATCCACGGTGGACGTGAAGCAGATCATGCTGGCCGACGCCTGGAAGCGCCTGAACTCGGGCCACCTGAAGGCGATGGGCAGCGGCGGCTAAGTCGCCGTCGCCAAGCTCTGCCGCGCGCGGCGCGCGCGGTCGATCATCGCAGGCTCGACCTCTCGCTCGAACGAACGGAAGCCCGCCAGTTCGAACCCGTGCTTGGCCGCCAGGGCCTGAGTCGTGCGCACCTGCTCCAGCGAGACCGACTTGCCGAGCGTGAACGATTCGATCCGCCCGTCAAGAGCAAGCATCATGGTCTCCGCCATGCATGCGTAGGCAGTTCCAGGCGGGAACCCGAAGTCAAAGCCGAACTCGACCGAGCCGGGCACCCGCACCACGCCGCCTTCGATCACCAACACGTCGGAGCGCTCCTTCGCTACGGCCACAGACACATCGCGGGGGCGGGCGACGTCGCACACGATGGCCCCTGGCCGGAAGTGCTTGGGCTGCAACACGGGTGTTTCGCTGGACGTGACGGTCACAATGACCTCCGCTTCGGCCACGTGGGCCACGTCGGTGGTCGCTTCCGATCGAGGAACCTCGGGCACAAGCGCCTGCGTCTTGGCGAGGTCCCGCCCCACCAGCAGCGCCCGCTCGAAGAGGGGCCCCAGGGCTTCGGCGCACGTGCGCCCGATCGAACCGGTCGCGCCGACGACGGCCAAGGTCGCGTGGGAGGGGTCGAGGCCGACCATCTCGCACGCCTTGATCGTGGCTTCGATGGCCGTCGCGACTGTGTAGCTGTTCCCGGTCGTGATCTTGACAGGCGTCTTGGTGGCGAGCGTCACGCCGCCATCCCCCGCGACGCTGGTGAACGCCCCGAGGCCCATCACCTCGGCGCCAAGCTCGTGGGCGATCTGCGCGCATTGGGCCAGCCGCTCGACGACGAAGTCCTGATCAAGCCGCACCAACTGCTTGGCGGTCAGCGGACACCCGATAAACCATCCCTCGGTTTCCGCACCTGTCTTGGAGCGGATGCCCGTGATGTGGCTCATGACGCCGGGGCTCTTCCGCTTCAGCAGGGCCTCGAGAGCGAAATCCGGGAGGAAGCGGAGGGCAGGAAACTTCACCAGCGCGTCTCGCGCCACAAGGGGATGGACCACGAAGGCGAATCGGTGCATGAACTCCTGAGAACCCACACTGTACCGCACGCGCGAGGCTCGCCCGGATGCCACAATCACCCTGCCATGCGCCTACCGTGGAAGATCGTCCGCCGGTTGCCGGACCACCACTATGTCCCCCGCATCTACGGGCGCTCGGCCGGCAAGATGCGCGACATCCGCCACGACGAGCGGTTCATGCGTGCCGCCGACCCCGTGGTCAAGGGCGAGCCGCGCCGCTCCCTGCTGTACTACGACCGGCTGCACACGCTCTATCAGGCGTTCGAAAACGCTTGCCGCCTCTCGGACGTAGGACCCCATATGGCCGAGATCGGGGTGTTTCGCGGCGGTGGAAGCGCGTTCCTCGCCAGTCTGGCCGTCGCCTTCGAGCGGCCCGGGGCCACGCTCGTCTCGCTCGACACGTTCGAAGGCCACGCGGGCGCCGACCTGCCCACGGGCCGCGAGGCCGTCCACGTCCCCGGAACGTTCGGCGACCGGACGTCCTACGACGACGTGCGCGACTACCTCTCCGCGTACCCGTTTGTGAACGTGGTCCAGGGCCGCGTGCAGGACCGGACGGAAGCCATCGGCCGCAACGATTACGGGCTCGTGCATCTGGACGTGGACCTGTACCAGCCGATGCGGTTCGGTCTGGATTGGTTCATCCAGCGCATGGCTTCCGGCGGGACGATCGTGGTGGACGACCACGGGTTCACGACGTGCCCGGGCGTAGCGCAAGCCGTGGACGAAGCGCTGAGCGTCGCCACTCGCCCGGTGGCGAAGTTCGCTCTGCTCACGGGCCAATGCGTCTTGGTCGTGGTGTGATCGGCAATTCACAGGAATCGGCAGAACGCTGGACCCTTCCCAACCTCAGCCAATCCGCAGCCCCACACGAGCCGAACCCAAGCCAAACCCCAGCCGAACAAACTTAACCCAGTAACATAGCCACGACGCGATGAACGCCTCACCCGCCGAACGAGCCGCTTGGCTGCGTGCCGAGCTCGAACGCCACAACCACCTGTACTATGTCCTCAACGCGCCCGAGATTTCGGACACCGAGTGGGACGCCATGTTCCGGGAGTTGGTCGAGATCGAGGCGAACCACCCCGAACTCGCGACGCCCGATTCGCCCACGCGCCGCGTCGGAGCGCCCCCCGTCTCCGAGTTCCCAAAACACCGGCACCTGGTGCCCATGCTCTCGCTCGACAACGCATTCGGCGAGGAGGAACTGCGGGCCTTCGACGAGCGTGTGCGCCGGTTTCTCGAATCCGACGACCCCATCGAGTACATGGTCGAGCTCAAATTCGATGGCGCTTCCATTTCGCTGACCTACCAGGACGGGCTGCTGATCTCCGGCGCGACGCGCGGCGACGGCGAAACGGGCGAGCAGGTCACCGACAACGTGCGGACCCTGCGCGGCGTGCCCCTGCGCATGCGCGAACCCATCCCCGGCACGGTGGAAGTGCGCGGCGAGGTGGTCATGTTCAAGGACGTGTTCGCCCGACTCAACGAGATGCGCAGCGCACGCGGCGAACAGCCCTTCGTCAATCCCCGCAACGCGGCGGCCGGGGGCCTGCGCCAACTCGACAGCCGCCTGACCGCCGAACGCAGACTCAGCTTCTTCACCTACGGCATGGGCTATGGCAGCGTCCCGGGTGCGGCCAGCCAATCGGACACGCTGGCGAGGCTGCGCGAGCTGGGCTTCCCCGTGCGTCCCGAAGTGCGCGTCTGCCTAGGCATCGAGGCCCTGGTGGCGCACGTGGAGCACGTTCAGGCGCTTCGCCCGAGCCTGCCCTTCGCCATTGACGGAGTGGTCGTGAAAGTCAACGCGTTCGACCTGCAGCGGCAATTGGGTTTCACGGCTCGGGGCCCACGTTGGGCTGTGGCATTCAAGTTCCCCGCAGAACAAGCCATGACGCGCCTGAACGGCGTGCTTTGGCAGGTGGGGCGAACGGGAGTGGTCACCCCCGTGGCCGACCTCGAACCCGTGTTCGTCGGCGGCGCGATGGTCAGCCGCGCCACACTCCACAACCACCAAGAACTCGTCCGCAAGGATGTGCGCCCCGGCGACACCGTCATCGTTCAAAGGGCGGGCGACGTGATCCCCGAGGTCATCGGACCCGTTCTGGACAAGCGTCCTGAAGGGGCCGAAACGCCCCCCGAACCCACCGAGTGCCCCGAATGCGGCGGGCCACTGAGCCGCAAGGAAGGCGAGGTCGCCCTGCGTTGCGGCAACAAGGCGTGCCCCGCGCAGATCAGCGCCAAGATCCGCCACTTCGCTTCGCGCAACGCGATGGACATCGAAGGGCTCGGCGAGAAACTCATCGAGAGGCTCCTGGAAGTCGGGCTGCTCACCGACCTGCCGAGCGTCTTCCGTCTGGCCACGCACAAGGACGAACTGGTGTCGCTGGACCGCATCGGCGAGACGTCGGCCTCGAACCTCCTGGCCGCGATCGAAGCGACCAAGACGCGTTCGCTCGACCGACTCATCTTCGGCCTGGGCATCCGCATGGTGGGCGAGCGAACGGCCCAAGACCTGGCGAACGCCTTCCGATCGCTGGATGCCCTCCGCCACGCCCACCTCGAAGACCTGACCAAGGTGCCCGAGATCGGCCCGAAAGTGGCCAGCGAGATCGAGCTGTTCTTCGAGCAACCCGAGAATCAGGCGTTGCTCGACGAGTTGTTGGCCCTGGGCGTTGCACCGGTGGAACCCGAAGGCCCGTCCAGCGCCCGACTGGAAGGGCTGACGTTCGTGTTCACGGGCAAGCTGGAGCGGATGAGCCGCGAGGAGGCCGAAGCGTACGTGCGGTCGCACGGCGGTTCGGCGGCGGGTTCGGTCTCCAAGAACACGAGCATCCTGGTCGCAGGCCCCGCTGCTGGCAGCAAGCTGGAGAAGGCCCAGAAGCTTGCCGTTGAGGTGATCTCAGAGGCCGACTTCTTCGAGCGCTACTTTGTTGAGTAAACGGACTCGCGAAGGTGCAGCGACCACAACCCGCCAGAGGCTCGGCACCAGTTGGCGGACCCGACGGAGCGGGTCCCTCCAGAATATCGAAAAGCCCCGCGAACCGGTTGGCTCGCAGGGCTCCTTTGAAGCGTCCGAAAGGGGACGGCTTACTTCATCGCGACTTTGCCAGTGACCTTCTGCACCTTGCCGGGCTTCATGCCCTTGGTCTTGGCTTCGGCGACGAACTTGCCGGCCGAACCTTCGCAGCCGAAGTACTTGGTCTCCTTACCGACCTTCACCATGAACTTGGCAGGCTCGCCGGGAGCGTTGCAGCAGCCCGGGGCGCCCTTGGCGAGGACCTTGGCTTCGGTGGACTTGCAGCACTCGTCCTTGCCGCCGAGTTCCATGCGTCGGGCCTCGGCGAAGAAGGCTTCCTCTTCCTTCGTGTTGTAGATCTTGAGCGGATTCGCCTTGGAGTCGCAGCACTCGCCCTTGGCCTTCTCGACCTGAGCGACGACCTTCTTGGACTCGCAGCACTCGCTCTTGGCCTTCTCGACCTGGGCGACGACCTTCTTGGACTCGCAGCACTCGCCCTTGGCCTTTTCGACCTGAGCCACGACCTTCTTGGACTCGCAGCACTCGCCCTTGGCCTTCTCGACCTGGGCGACGACCTTCTTGGACTCGCAGCACTCGCTCTTGGCCTTCTCGACCTGGGCGACGACCTTCTTGGACTCGCAACAGTCGCTCTTGGCGGGGGCTTGAGCCACGACGAGGGCGGTACAGGCCGCCAGGGCAAACAGAATCAGTGTCTTCATGCGTGAAAAACTCCTAGGGAGACTTCCGTCTCCGACAGTACCCCGAACGCTGCGCGCGGGCGCGAAGTTCCGGCGTTTCGTCCCATGAATCTTCGGTCGGCTAGGCTAGAATCCTCCGCATGTCCGCCGCACCTGTCACCGCCAACGAAGTCAAGTGGGACCTGTCCGCTCTGTTCTCCGGCCTCGACGACCCCAAGATCGAAGCCACTTGGCGCGAGGTGGGCGAACGAGCCACCGCCTTCGCCGCAGCTTACAAGGGCAAGATCGCCTCGGCCGACCTCGACGCCGCGACCCTGCTCGCCGCGCTGACCGAGTACGAGGGAATCGTGCAGGAAATGCACAAGCCGAGCGGCTACGCCAACCTTGTGTTCAGCACGAACTCGGAAGACCCAGCCTACGGCGCCTTCATGCAGAAGCAGATGGAGCGCTCCACCGAGGCCCGAGTGACGTTGCTGTTCTTCGAACTCGAACTGCAGAAGGCCCCCGCCGAGACCATCGAACGCTGCCTCGCGGACGATCGGCTCGCCAACTACAGGCACTTTGTGCAGAACACGCGCATCGCCAGCCCCTACAGCCTGAGCGAGCCCGAGGAGGTCATCCTGGAAGAGACGGCCAACACGGGATGCCGGGCTTGGGTGCGCCTGTTCGAAGAGCTTACGGCCAACCACGTCTTCAAGTTCCTCAACCCCGCTACGGGCGAGACCGAGGAAAAGACCGAGCAGGAAGTGTTGACCCTGCTGCGCGATGCCGATCGAGCGGTGCGACAGGCGGCGGCGGACTCGCTCTCGAACGGGCTCGCCGAGTTGGAGCGCGTGATCGTGTTCGCCTACAACACGCTCTTGCAGGACAAGGCCGTGGGCGACCGGTTGCGCAAGCATCCCTTCCCCGAGCACTCGCGCCATCTTGCCAACGAACTCGACCCCGAGGTGGTGGACCTGGTCGTGAAGCAATGCCGAGCCAACTACGGCTTGTGCGCGCGCTACTACCGCGTCAAGCGCGAGATTCTCGGACTGCCGCAACTCACGCACGTGGACCGCTACGCGCCGCTCTTCGAAGCCGAAGCCGAGGTCCCCTACGACCGTGCGAAAGCGATGGTGCTGGAGGCGTTCGGCGAGTTCTCGCTGGAGCTCGAGCGGCGCGCCGCCGAGTTCTTCGACAACAACTGGATCGACGCCGCGCCGAAAAAGGGCAAGCTGGGCGGCGCGTATTGCAGCTACAACACGCCCGACACCCACCCCGTGGTGTTCATGACCTACCTGAACAAGATGCAGGACGTCGGCACGCTGGCCCACGAACTCGGCCACGGGGTCCACGGCTCGCTGAGCCGCGCGCAGACGTTGCTCAACTTCCACGGGTCGCTGCCGCTGGCCGAACTGGCGAGCATCTTCGGCGAGATGTTGGTGTTCGAGAAGTTGGTGGCCGACGCCAGCCCCAAGGACAAGCTCGCGCTCTATGCCGAGAAGATCGAGGGCATGTTCGCTTCGGTGTTCCGACAGGCGGCCATGTACCAGTTCGAGCAGCAGTGCCACCGCCATCGGCGCGAGGAAGGCGAACTCACGCCCGACCAGTTCGGCGACTACTGGCAGGAGCAGTTGCAGGCCATGTTCGGCGACAGCCTGATCCTCGAAGAGCAACACCGCCGGTGGTGGAGCTATGTCGGGCACTTCTTCTTCGCCCCGTTCTACGTGTACGCCTATGCGTTCGGCGAACTGCTCACACTCTCTCTGTACCAACGCGCCAAGGCCGAAGGCCCCGAGTTCGAACAGAAGTACGTGGAACTCTTGCGGTTGGGCGGCTCGCTGACTCCCAAGGAACTGATGGCGACCGTGGGCGTCGACCTCGCCTCGCCCGAGTTCTGGCAGGGCGGATTCGACGCGATGGAATCCATGATCGCGGAGTTTGAGAGGCTTTGGGAGGCTGAGGCGGGTAGGTGATGTTAGGTGAGGCGGTTTGGAATCTCCACCGAACCAACCCGAACCAAACCGAACGCCCTTATCCCGCCTGCGCCACGACTTCGTCCATGAACTCCTTGGTCGAGGCGGAACCGCCGAGGTCGATGGTCGTGCAGTGGCCGTCGGCGCACACGCGTTGCACCGAATTCGCGATCTTATCGGCTTGGGCGCTGAATCCGAGGTGCCGCAGCATCATGACCGCGCTCAACAGCAGAGCCGTCGGGTTTGCGACGCCCTTGCCCGCGATGTCGGGCGCGGAGCCGTGGACGGCTTCGAACACCGCGCAGTTCTCGCCGATGTTCGCGCCCGGTGCGAGCCCCAGACCCCCCACCAGGCCAGCGCACAAGTCGCTCACGATGTCACCGTAAAGGTTCTCGGTGACCAGAACGTCGAACTGTTCGGGCCGCGTGACGAGCTGCATGCAGCAGTTGTCCACGATGATGTCGTCCGCCTTCAGGTGCGGGTAGTCCTGAGCGACTTTGTAGAACTCTTCGAGGAACATCCCGTCGGTCAGCTTCATGATGTTCGCCTTGTGGACGGCCGTCACGCGGTGCCGACCTTGACGGATGGCAAGCTCGAACGAGTACTTGACCAAGCGGTGGCAACCCGGACGCGTGATCACCTTGATCGCCTGCGCCACGTCGGGGTGGGCTTGGTACTCGATGCCCGCGTACAGGTCTTCGGTGTTCTCGCGGACGATGATCAGGTCGATGTCCCGCTCCGAGTAGAGCGTCCTGACTCCGGGAAGGGTGCGCGCGGGGCGGACGTTGGCGAACAGGTCGAGCGCCTTGCGCAGGGCCACGTTGGCGCTGGAGTGGCCGCCCCCGCTGGGCGTGGTGGTCGGCCCTTTCAGGGCGACCCCGATCTCCTGAACGGCGTCAATGGTGGCTTGCGGCATCGGCGGGAGGCCGTTCTTGATGGCCCCGAGCCCGGCCTCTAGGAAGACCCATTCGGCTTCGAACCCCGTGTGTTCGAGAATGGAAAGAACTGCTTCCGTGATTTCGGGTCCGATCCCGTCGCCCGGGATGACTGCGATCCGTCGCTTGGCCATAAGGCTCTATGATGACTCGTCTTGGACTGGCGACGTGGCGAAATGCCTCCGAACGGGCCGAGCGATGGCCAATTCGCCGCTAAGCGAGAAGCCCCAAGGGCAAAAACCCGAGGCCCTAGGGATGCGGGGCGTGCCAGATCAGCGGCACAGCGTTGGCCACCACCACCACCACGGCTACGAACCACATCACGGCGATGTTCATCCGGCGCAACGCACGGGCTTGGGTGGCCGGCTCGTGGCACCCGTGGTGGGCCTGGCAACACTGGCCGACCGGCTTGTACACCGACCGAAACCCCCACGCCAGTTGCAGCCCCGCGATCGTCCACAGGAGCGGACGCCACGGCTCGAGCGCGTGCGCCCATCCCGAGAACGCGGCTCCTCCCAAACCCACGGCCAGCGCCGGGAGCCAGCAGCACGCGTTGCACAACAGGCCAGTGGCCAGAAGTCCAAGGACACCCATTGTCTGCCGACGGGAGGCGATCATCTGAGTGGATTGTAGCATCTATTGCAAATACATTGCAGTATCTGGGTCCGCCTTGGGCCCTGTTCGTGGCATTCTAGGCACCGGTGACGCGCGAGCCCGCCCCCAACCCGTTTCCAGCCTTGGCTTATCTGGGCTATGGGCTGTTTCATGTCGCGCTCGCGCCGCTCTTGGCCCTGCAAGGCATTCGGCGGGCGAAGCGACGGCAATACACGCGGGGCTGGCGCGAGCGCCTGCTCGGACCCGCAAGAGTGAGTCCCGTAGAGGTCGCCGTTCTTAGCGTTGCCCTGGGTGAAACGCGGACGGCGATCCGGGTGGCCAGGGAACTGCGTTCGGTCGGGGCCACCACAGCCGTCTTTCCGCTGGAGGACGGTTGCCTGGACCTCGTCAGAAAAGAGGGCGACTTGCCTTCGGGTTCATCGCCCTTCAACAGCCCGTTGTCGGCCATGGGGTTTCTCCGCCGGGTGAGGCCCAAGGAGGTCTGGTTTGTCGAGTGGGCCGATCAGACGCACCTGCTGGCCCTGTGCCGGCTGCGCGGCATCCGAACCCGCATCGTGAACGCCTACTTCACCGAACGCGACGCCCAGCGCGCCGCCCGCCATCCGTGGCGACTCTCCCTCGTGGACCGCTGGAGCGTTCAGAACGAAGGGGCTCGCGACCGGCTGGTGGCTTTGGGGGTCGGGCCCGATCGCATCGCGGTGAGGGGACCCTCCATCGGACTGACCCCTTACTCGACCGACGCCCTTGAAGCCCTTCGGCGCAAGTGGCGCGAGTTGCTCCGGCTGGATGCCGGCCAGACCCTGCTCGTTGCGGGCAGCACCTACGCCGACGAGGAGCGGTTGCTGGAAGACGCCTTCGAGATCTGGCGGAAGACGAGGCCCGGAGCCCGCCTGCTCGTTGCGCCTCGACACCTGGATCGGGCGCCCGGCTTGACCAGCCCGTTCGCACGCCGGAGCGAAGGCCCGACCCATGCGCCAATCGTCGTGCTCGATACGTTGGGCGAACTGCGGGAGGTCTACACCGTCGCTTCGGTCGCCCACTTGGGCGGCTCGTTCGACCACGGGGTGGGCGGGCACACGCCGGTCGAGGCGTTGGCGGCGGGCGTGCCTGTCACCCATGGGCCCTGCTTCCACCAGCAGGAGTCGTGGATCGAACGGCTCCGCGCCGCAGGGCTTGCCCTCCAAACAACCGACGCGACGACGCTCGCCGAGGCTTGGGAGCGTCTGGCGTCGGGCGACGAGGCGTCCTACCAAGCGAGCGCCGAGCGGTTGGTGGCGAATCAATCGAACGTGTTTGCCGACGAGTGGACCGGTAAGCTCGGCTCATGAGCGGTCGCCTCGTCCTCGTCGGTACGCCCATCGGCAACTTGGGGGACCTCAGCCCTCGGGCGAGGGAGGCGCTGGACGCCGCCGATGGCTGGATCGTCGAGGACACGCGCGTCAGCGGCAAGCTCCAGTCGGCGATGGGTCTCCGCAAGCCGATGCGGGTCCTCAACGAGCACACCAGCGAAGCGAAGATCGAAGCCTATGTTCGCGAGATCGCGGCGGGTGCGGCGCTGGCACTGCTCACCGATGCCGGAATGCCCGCGATCAGCGACCCGGGCGCGCTCATCGTGGACGCGTGCCGCAATCAAGGGCTCGACGTGGACGTCGTCCCCGGCCCGAGCGCTGTCAGCACGGCTCTGGCTCTCAGTGGCTTCTTCGCGCAGCGGTATGCGTTTCTGGGGTTCCCTCCGCGCAAGGCGTCGGCGGCTCAAGCCCTGTTCGCCGAGTTCGCCGAGTCGCCCCTGACGCTGGTGTGCTTCGAGTCGTGCCACCGTATCGAGCCGACAATGCTTGCGGCGGGTCGGGCATTGGGCTCGCGCCGCTTCGCCGTGTGCCGCGAACTGACCAAGCTCCATCAGCAAGTGGTGCGGCGGAGCCTTCCCGAAGTCCCTACCGAGCAAGAAATGCCTAGGCGCGGCGAATTCACTTTGGTGATCGAAGGTCTGCGTCGAACCAAAACTCTGCCAGAAGGCGTCCAATCCGATGAAGGTGACACGGACTCCTTCAGGTAACATCCGACAGACGCGTCCTGAGTGGCGGGTCTCGGCGTTGCCGAACTAGAGGATTGGACGATGTTGAAAGGATTCTTCTTGGCGCTGATCGCCCTCGTCACGCTCGTCGCAGGTGCGGTTGGCCAGTCGCGCGATGGTAGTTACCGGTTGCGCAGCGACGATGTGCTGCTGGTGTTGGTCTACGGCGAAACGCCGGCCAACGTCCAGATTCCCGTCGGCCCCGATGGCAACATCAGCGCTCCGTACGTGGGCACGATCCGCGCGGCGGGCAAAACGACCAAGGAACTCGAGGAGGAGCTGACCGACCTTTACCGCGTCAAGCTCAAGCTGCGCGACCCGGTGGTTTCGGTCTCGGTGGTGCTGTACCGCGCGATCCGTGCTTCGGTCACGGGCTTCGTGAACCGACCCGGCATCGTGGACGGCCTCAAGCCCGGCGACACGTTGCTCACGCTGCTGGCCGCCGGTGGTGGCCCGGTGGTGGATCGGTCCGACATGCGTCACGCCACGCTGCGACGGCAGAACTCCCCTGAACTCATCCCCGTCGACCTCTATTCGCTGTTGCGCTTGGGCGACACCAGCCAGAACTACGAACTGCAGGACGGCGACGAATTGATCGTCCCCGAAGACGTCAAGAACCGCATCCTCGTCTTGGGCGCGGTCGGCCGACCGGGCACGTTCCCCTACAAGGAGCCGATGACGGTCATGGATGCCGTGGCGGCGGCAGGTGGCACGATCCGCTACGTTTCGAAGCTCAGCGACGCGACGATCATCCGCGAGATGGACGGTGCTCCCGGCCAGTTCATGCGCATCCGCGCCAACATGGCGAACTTCATCGCCAAGGGCGACAGCACGCAGAACATCGCCCTCGAGCCCGGCGACCTGATCTACATCCCCGAGACGGCTACGCCAGACGTGCAGCGCATCGGCACGATCGCCAGCACGTTCTACTTCCTCGACCAGTTCTTCCGCAACCAGAGCTTCCTCCGGTTGCTGGGCGGCTAACCGCTCTTACGAGCCACCGAACACCCCTGCGGCGACCTTCGCCGCAGGTTTTTTTTGTTTGGCGAATGCGCTACTTCTCGAACGCCACGAACGCCCGCTCCAGCCGGACCTGCGCGGCGAGCTTCTGCGAGCCGGCCATCGCCTCCCGCGCGTCGAGGTCGGGGGTCCAGTCTTCGTCGCGAACCCGCTCGAAGCCCGGGCGAAGCGCGTCGTACGACCCCCTGTAGAGCCCTTCACCCGGCAGGAAGCTGTATTCGAGGCCGTTGCGCGCGAACGTCTTGAGCTGGCGGTAGTCGAAACCGTAGCTGCGGACGGCGCGGACGTATTCATGGGTCAGGTTGGACCGACTGACGCCCTCGTCGTCGGTGTTCAGCGTGACCGGGATGCCATTCTCCAGATAGAGGTGGATGGGGTGCCGGTCGCCTTCCACCTTGAGGATCGAGGCGTTGCTGGTCAGGCACACCTCGACGGCCACTCGCCGCTCGCGCATCATGGCGAGCAGGCCGGGCAGGTCGTCCTCCCAGGCGATCGAGATGCCGTGGCCGATGCGTTGCGCGTGGCCCTTGACGATGGTCTGCCGAATGCGGTTGCGCATCGTCTCGAAGGGCGATATCTCCAGCGTCAACTCGCCCGCGTGGAGCGTCAGCGGTGGCTGGCCGTAGCGTCGCCAGAGGTAGTCGATCATCTCCATCTGCCGCTCGAAGTTCAGGCGACCGGTAACGAAGTCCTCGGGGGCCACGATGTTGAGCGAGACCACGCGGGGGGACGCCTGGGCGATGGCCATGCCCGCCATGATCTGGGCGAAGAACGCGTCGTTCTCGGCGAGCCGGTTGGCCGAGAACACGTAGCGCACCGTTGTGGGGCTGGCAGGGTCGAACACGTCGAACCCGAGCCGCTTGGAGATTTCGGCGTCGCGCTCCTCGACGAACTTCACCGAGGCCTCTACCAAAGCCGGAAGTCGTGGCGCGAGAGCCGCGTGGGCCTCGTCGAGGTCCTCGGTCGAAGGCAGGTTGGCCATGAACGCCGAGTACGCCGGACCAGGCGAAACCGAGGTCATCAGTTCCAGATACTGGATGTTTTGGGCGCGGGCACGGTCGATGACCTCGAAGAGGATATCCCCGGACGAACGGCCCGCATTCGCGGGGCCGATGTACTGAAACGTGTCGAAGAAGTGGTCGTGACCGCTCTTCACGGCGGGGAACGAGCCGGCCATGCTCACGGCATACATGAACTGCCGATAGTAGAGCCAGTTCTCCTGCAACTGTCGCGCGGGAACGGTCGTTTCGCCCGGATCGCGTTGGAAGAGCGTCGTCTTGAGGTTGAAGTGCAACCCCGTGGCCACGGCATGGTCGAGCATGAAGTCCGAGTAGATCGCCCCCGTGACGTGGTTGTGCAGGTCGGCCCCTTTGGGCATCTGCTTCAGGAACGCGATGAGTTCGGGCTCGCTGCGCTTGGCCTTCTCGAACCGCTCGGCGGTGGACCGCTCATCGGCCCAGAGCGAGGCGAACGAGAGGGCGAGAGCGAGGACCCAAAGGCAGCGGGTGGTCTTCATGACCAAGCATAGACCACCCGCCGCGTTCTAAGCTACGCGTGCTCGGAGTGCTTCGCGGGCCAGAGCTTCGACGCCACCATCGAGGCACCGACGAGGGCCACGACCAAGCCGAGCGAGAGCACGATCGGCACCTTGAACTTCTCGTCGCCGACCCACTGGTGCATGTAGCCCGTGAACAGCAGCTTGCCACCCACCCAAACCAGCACGGCGGCCAACGCGTACTTCAGGTAGCGGAACATGCCCACCAAGCCGCCGACGGCGAAGTACAGGGCGCGAAGGCCGAGGATCGCGAACACGTTGGACGTGAACACGATGAACGGATCGGGCGTGATGGCCAGAATCGCGGGGATCGAGTCCACTGCGAACACGAGGTCGGTGAATTCGACGACGAGCAACACGACGAACAGGGGCGTCGCCACCCACTTGCCCAGCCGCTTCACGAAGAACTTGTCGCCTTCGTAGTCGTCCGTCACGGGGATGAAGCGCCGCACCAGGCGGAGCAACGGGCTGGTCCTCGGGTCGAACTCTTCCTTCTTCGGCAGGATCATCTTGATGCCGGTGAGGATGAGGAACGCGCCGAACACGAACACCATCCACGAAAACCGCTGAAGCAGCTCGATGCCGGCGAAGATCATGATGGCCCGCATGACCAACGCCCCCACGATGCCCCAGAACAAGACCTTGTGTTGGAACGCCGCAGGCACGGCGAACGCCGAGAACACCATCCAGAACACGAAGATGTTGTCCACGCTCAGGGCCTTCTCGATGAGGTAGCCGGTCAGGTACTTCATCGCGTACTCGCGTCCGACGTCGGCGCCCTGCGCCGAGAAGTGCCAGTACACGACCCCCGAGAACGCCAGGCCGAGGGCGATCCAGACGGCGCTCCAGGTCAGCGCCTCCTTGATCTTCACCTCGTGCGATTTGCGGTGGAAGACGCCCAGGTCTAGGGCGAGCAACGAGAGGATCAGCGCCATAAAGCTGATCCACAGCCACGAAGGAATGTCGTACGTCATAGGTCTCCAAAACCGAAAAACCTCCACCGCTGGCAGGTGCCAAGGGTGGAGGTCTCGCGTTTCTGGCGGCGCCGGCTCGTTTCCGAGCGTATTGACGACGGTCGCCCCTGCGGTTGCAGGCGCTACTCCCCTCCGGGGGAGTTCTTCGATTGGGGCACAATGTACCCCAAACCGAACGGTGCGCACCGGCAAGGGACGTTTTCAGGTCCATTGGCGAGGGTCGCGCGTCTGAAAACCAACACCCCATGCTCGCAGCACTTCTCGTTGGATGCCTGGCCTTGCAGCCCGTCGAAGTCCCGTTCCGCGTCGGCGCAGACGCCATCGTGCTGGACCTCGAGGTCAACGGCCGCAAGGTGTCGGCGATGTTCGACACCGGTTTTTCGGGCACGCTCGCGATCCAAGAGGGCGTGAACATCGGCGCGGCGTCGGGCACCCAGCGGTTGCGCGACTTCGTGGGGTCGTTCGAGGCAAAGACCGTGCCGATCAAGTCCTTGCGCTTGGGCGGCAGGGATCTCGCGGAACCCGAGATGTCCGCCGTCCAAAAGCCCATGGGCCACATGACGGCCAGCTACAACACGCACACGGACGGCATTCTGGGGTTCGAACCGTTCCGCGACCACGTGCTTGAAATCAACTTCGCCCGCAAAGTGCTGATCATCCACCCAGAGTCGCACGATGTTTCGACGCGGACGCCGGATGGCGACCGGACCTTCCTCACGCGGCTGCTTCCCATCGGGCACGACTCGCTCGAAATGAGTGCGGTCACCCCGTCGGGAAAGCGTATGACGCTGGCGCTCGACACCGGCAACGCGTTCTTCGCCGTCACGCATCGCGACGTCCTGGAGCGTACGGAGCTTTGGGATGCGAAGGCCGAGCCGCGCTTTTTGAAGCAGGCCTATGTGGCGTCGGGACTGGTGGACAACTTCCTCAAGCGGATGCCGCCCATGACCGTGTTCGGGGTGCCCATCGGGTCGAGCGTGTGGTCCATCATCGCGCTGCCGTCCAGCACGGCCGAATCGGATGGCACCGTGGGCTTCGGGTTTCTCAGGCACTTCAACACGACGATCGACTTCGGTCGTCGGCGGGTGTGGTTCGAGCGCCTCTCAGAGAAGATCGAGAACGACGCCCCAGCCGAGGTGGGCCTCATCGCCCGGCGCTCCCCCAGGGAGACGCGGTTTACGGTCGTGCGGATCGTCAAGGGTGGCCCGGCGGAGCAGGCGGGCGTGCGAGAAGACGACCAACTGCTGGGTGTGGATGGCCAAGACTTGGTCAACCTGACCGACAAGGACGTCGAGCAGTTGCTGGAAGGGGCGCCGGGGACCGAGGTGCGGTTGGCGCTCTCGCGCAATGGGGCGCCGATCCGCGTGACGGCGGTGCGGCAGTCGCTGGTGAATCCCTAGGGGATCAGGACTCGTGCGGGTAGACGGCGATGCGTCGTCGGGCGGTCGGCCCTTCGAACTTCACCTGCCCCTCGATCTTCGCATAGAGCGTGTGATCGTTGCCCATGCCCACGTTGGGGCCGGGGTAGAACTGCGTGCCGCGCTGCCGAACGAGGATCGAGCCGGCCTTGACCAACTCGCCGCCGTAGCGCTTGACGCCGAGGCG
>DDSP01000076.1:0-19935 GCA_002343445.1 Chthonomonas sp. UBA2387 | reverse complement strand
CTGCGGCTGTCGGTGGCCCCAGCGGCGGCGCTGGTTCTTCTTGGGCTTGTAGTTGAAGCCCACGATCTTCTTGGCCTTGCCTTGTCGGACGATCTCGGCCGTGACCGAGGCGCCCTTCACGAACGGGGAGCCGACCTTCACGTTGTCGCCATCGCAGATCATCACGACCTCGTCCAAATTGACGACGGTGCCGGGCTCGCCCTCGAGCTTCTCAACGATAATGAGCCCTTCGGCCTCGGCTTTGTATTGCTTGCCACCGGTCTTGACGATCGCGTACATGGGTTGGATGTCCTTGCCCGACTCCCACAGGAGCCAGCAAACAAGCATTATGCGCGTTTCGATGCCTCCGGGTCAAGCGGGTGGGCCTTTGAAGCGCGATTGGTACGAAATGCCCGCCCCCGGAACCAAGTCCCTGCACAATGGCTGAGACGTCCCCCTGCATGGCGAGTCGTTCGATTCGCTAGAATATGAAAAACATGTTGGAGGACGCGAAGTTGAAAAAGTGTGAAGTGTTCTACGGCTCGGTCACGGTCGGCGAGCGCGGACAGGTGGTCATCCCTGCGGAAGCGCGCGCCGAACTCGGATTCGAGCCCGGAGACAAATTGCTGGTTATGAAGCACCCTCTCTACGACGGGATCGTTATGTTCAAGATCGACGCGGTGCGCGAGTTCTTGGACCACTTCCAAGCCGGTCTCCAAGCCATCGAGCGCAAAGAGACGGAGGCGGGCTCTTGAATCCGACGGCGCTGTTCCTCTGGGCCGTAGCGCACTTGGCTGGCCAGTCTGGACCGATGACGATGGACCAAGCCATCGAGGCCGCCCTGGAGCACGCGTTTTCCATTCGCCTGGCCGAGGTGGACATCTCCAAGTCCGAGCAAGTGACGCGCCAACTCCGGACGGCTTTGGGTCCCACGCTTTCGGCGCAGGGCACGTACACACGTTTTGACCGAGCCACCACCTCCGACTTTGGTGGCAGCGGAAGCGTCGTGATCTCCCCGATCGACCAGAAGAAGGTTGACCTGACCCTGAGCATGCCGATCGACATCTCCGGCACCAAGCGGCTCGCGATCAGTGCCAACAAGAAACTCACGCAAGCCGGTCGCGAAACCATGGAAGCCCAGATCAACACGGTCAAGGGTTCGGTCCGCACGGCCTACCTCAACGTGCTCAAGGCGCGCGATCTGATGAGCGTTCGCAAGGAAGCCGTTGCGCTCCGCGAGGCCACGGTCAAGAACGCGCGATTGGGCTTGGAGCAGGGCAGCCTCGCCAAGGTGGACGTCGTCCAGGCCGAGACGCAATTGGCCGCCGCACAGGGTGAACTGATCATCGCTCAGAACCAGTACGGCTTGGCCAAGAAAGCGCTCAACAGCGTGATCGGGCGTCCGGTCGAAACCGAGTTCGAGGTCGCCGAGGTGCAAGTCGGCGAGCGGCCGCTCACCCAGAAGCTCGAAGGACTCCAGGAATCCGCCATCGGCACCCGCGCCGAGGTCCGCAGCCTGAAGACCACGCTCGACGCGTACGACACGTCGCTCAAGGCGGCCAAGCGGCTCCTGCTCCCCGACGTCCGGCTGAGCGTCGTCCATTCGCGCAACATCGACGCGGGCGGGTTCGGCGCAAGGAAGGAATCCACGACGGGCGTTGCGGTCGTCTCGTTCCCGATCTACGATGGCGGCAACGTCTCGTATCAGGTCGGCCAGTACAAGGAAGACCAGGCGCGGGTGCGGGTGCTGCTGGAGCAGACGCTGCTCGGGGTCTCGTTCGAGGTGCAGCAAGCCATGGCCAACCATGCCGACGCACTCGCCAGGCTGGCCATCGCGACGGAGGCGGTGAGGCTCTCCGAGGAGGCCCTCCGCGTCATCCAAGTGAAGTACACCGAGGGCGAAGCCATCCAGATCGAGGTGGACCGCGCCCAGACCGACCTGACCACCGCCAAAACCAACTTAGTCATCGCCAAGTACGACGTGCTGTCCGCCTACGCCCAACTCCAGAAGGCCGTGGGCGCGGACGATCTTGGCGCGAAAGCCGAAGGAGCCAACTCTTGAATGTCCGATTGATCGCCGCCGCAGCGGTCGCGCTCGCCCTCGTGGGCTGCGTGGACCGGGAAGCCCAAAAGCAAGCCGCCAAAACCGAGGAGATCCTCTCCGAGAAGACCGTTCCCGTCACCGTCGCCGACGCGACCACGACGACGCTGGCCGAAACCGTGGACGTGCGGGGCGACATCGTCTCGGACGACGACTCGGTGGTCGGCGCGCGCGTAGCCGGACGAGTGGTGGCCGTGTATGTGCGCGAAGGCGACAACGTGAGCACGGGGCAGCGCATCGCGAGCCTGGACAAGACCTCGCTGTTCGCCAGTCTGCGTCAGGCGCAAGCGGGCGTCGCGGCGGCGCGAAGCGCCCTGAGCCAGGCCAAGTCGAACGCGGCCATCTCGCCGGATCGAACGGCTTCGGGGGTCAGTTCCGCCGAAGCCCAGTTGCGTGCGGCCAAGACGAATTACGACAAGCTCATGGCGGGCGCGCGCGACGAGGAACGGACGCAAGCTCGGATCGCCGTCGCCAAAGCAGCCTCCGACCTGGAGACCTCTCGCAAGGAGTACGAACGCGTTCGAGCCCTCTTCGAAGGCGACGCCGTCTCCCGCCAACGTCTCGAACAGGCGCAGAACATGCTTCGCTCGGCCGAGGCCGCCCACGAAAACGCCCTGCAGCAGCAGCGCATCGTGGAGCGGGGCCCGCGCGACGAGGACGTGATCGCCGCCCGCGAGGCCATCCGCCAAGCCGAGGAAGCCGTCCGGTCCGCGAAGACCTCGCAACGGCTCGACGTGACCCTGACCGACCAAGTCCGCTCGGCGGAGGCCAACGTTCAATCGGCGCTGGCCCAGGTGGACCTGATCCAAGAACAGATTCGCGAGGCCGACGTGGTCAGCCCGTTCTCGGGCCGCGTCTCGGGCAAGCCCGTGGCCGTCGGCTCGGTGGTCGCACCGGGTTCGCCGATCGCCCGCGTGGTCTCCTCTTCCGGCACCTACTTCGATGGCCAGCTGCCGGAGACCCTGGTCGCGCAGGTCAAGGTGGGCGATGCCGTCGAGGTCTCGATCGACGCCCTGCCCGACCTCAAGTTCTCGGGTTCGGTGGCCGCGATCAACCCCTTGGGCCGCGAGTTGGGCCGCCTGTTCTCGGTCCGGATACAGATTCTAGGATTGACCGACCAACTGATGCCGGGGATGTTCGCGCGGGGTCTTCTGCGCGTCAGGGAGATTCCCGGAGCCGTCGTCGTCCCGTCCGATGCCGTCGTCGCTCGTTCGGGGGCCAGCTACGTGTTCGTGGTCTCCGGCGAGCAGGCGAAGCGGGTGGACGTCCGCACGGGCATGAGGCAGAACGGCAGCGTGCAGGTCTTTGGGATCGAGCCCGGACAACGCGTGGTGGTCCAAGGAGCCGCCGGTTTGATTGACGGTGCGGCCATCCGCATCGAAGACGCCAAGGAAGGAGCGTAAGGAAGCCCCATGGGATTGACCAAAGTCGCCATCGCGCGCCCGATCTTCATCTTCATGCTGATGGCGGCCGCCATCCTGATGGGGTGGATCGCCTACAACAGCATGCGGGTCGAGCAGAACCCGGATGTCGAGTTTGGCGTGATCTCGATCACAACGATCTATCCTGGCGCAGGTCCGGAAGAGATCGCCGTCCAAGTCTCGCGCAAACTCGAGGAGTCCGTCTCGGGCGTCAACGGCCTGCAGGAAGTCGTCAGCATCTCGCAAGAGGGCGTCTCCATCGTGACCGCCCAGTTCGTCATCGGGACGGACATGAACGAGGCGCTCAACGAGACGCGTTCGGCGGTGGACCGCATCGTCGGTCAACTTCCCAACGAGATCGAAAAGCCCGTCATCAACAAGGCGAACACGGCCTCCGACCCCGTGCTCACCATGGTCCTGAAGAGCGAGACGCTGGACAACCAGCAGCTCCGCGACCTGGCGGACGACAAGCTCAAGGACAGGTTCGCACGCGTGGCGGGAGTGGCCCAAGTCGCGGTCACCGGCGGCGACCAACGGGAAATCCAAGTCCAGATCAAGAAGGACCGGCTTCTGGCCCTTGGCCTCGGGGCGACCGACGTGTGGAACGCCGTGCGCGCCGCGACGATCAACCTGCCCAGCGGTCGAGTCAAGCGGGGCAGCGAGGAACTCTCCGTCCGCGTGTTGGGCGAGTTCAAGACGGTCGAAGAAATCGAGAACATGGTGATCTCGGTCTCGGACCGCACCAACCCTAGCTCCCATCCCGTGATCGTACGGCTCAAGGATGTGGCTTCGGTCCACGATGCCACCGTCGAGCGGCGCATTTACTCGCGATTGGATGGGGACGATTCGGTCACGCTGGCGATCCAGAAGGCCAAAGAAGGCAACGCCGTCGAAATCTCCAAGGCGATCCTCGAACCGCAGTTCGGTCGCCCGAGCCTGGTGGACCAGCTCAAGACCGAGTACGGCATCGAGTTCGTCGTGACGCGGAACGCCGCGGTGTTGATCGAAGAGTCGCTGTTCGACCTGAACTTCGCCTTGTTCTTCGGCATCTTCCTAGTCACGATCATCGTGTTCCTGTTCCTGCACAACATGCGCGGGACGATCATTGTGGGCATCGCCATCCCGGTGTGTCTCATGGCGACCCTGATCGCGTTGTGGGTGTTCGGGTTCACGATCAACAATCTCTCGATGTTGGCGTTGTCGCTGGCCGTGGGCGTGCTGGTGGACGACGCCATCGTCGTCTTGGAGAACATCTACCGGCACTTGCGCATGGGCGAAGACCCCGTGACGGCTGCGATCAACGGTCGAAGCGAAATCGGCTTGGCCGCCATCGCGATCACCCTGGCCGACGTCGTCGTGTTCCTTCCGATCGGGTTCATGGGCGGCATCGTGGGCCAGTTCTTCCGCCCGCTGGGTATCGGCTTCGCCATCGCGGTGTTGCTCTCGCTGTTCGTGTCCTTCACGGTCACGCCGATGCTGGCGGCCCGCTGGTACAAAGCCGGCGAAGACTGGGAGCATCCCTCGGGCCGCTTCGCACGCTGGTTCGACGCTCGGTTCAACGCGTTCGCCGCGTCCTATGGGCGTGCGTTGGAATGGTCGCTCAACCACCGTTGGTTTGTGTTCAGCGCGGGCTTCGTGGCGTTGATCGCGGTGTTCCTCGGCATCGGCGGCTCGTTTGCCGGCTCAGTGGGCGAAGCGATTCAGCGGGGTATGCCTCCGGCCATCGTCGTCTTCGGCATCGCGTTCACGGTGTTCATTGGGAACTTGGCGATGCGCCGGTTCAAGGTTTCGATCCTGATCGCGGGCGCGGCGTTGGGCGCGGTGTTCCCGCTGGCCACATTCGCGGGCTATCAGTACGGCCAATGGAAGGGCTCAGCGATCTTCAACTTCCAGTTCTTCCCTCCCAGCGACCAATCCGAGGTGCAGGTCTCCATCGAACTGCCTGTCGGCTCGAACTTGGAAGCGACGCAAGAAGTCGTCGAGCGCGTCGAGAAGATCGTCTCAGAACACCCCGACACCGAGTACGTCGTGACCACGATCGGAACACAGGGCGGCGGGTTCAACGCCGCCGACAACGGCACGCACCTAGCCCGGGTCCGCGTGGAGCTTCACGAGAAGGCGGCGCTGCTCGACTCGATCATGTTCTGGAAGAAGCACGAAGGAAAGCTGCGCACCACGCCGGACACCACGGTCGGCGCGCAGATGCTCGAGCGCATCGGCAAGATCCCCGGCGCGGAGATCGTCGTCGCGACGGGCACCTCGCAAGGCTTCGGCGCGCCGATCCAGATGTCGTTCGGCGGCAACGACCGCGCACTCATCCAATCCACGGTGGAAGCCGTGCGCGAGCGGCTCGCCGCGGGCGCGGTGAAGGGCGTCGTCAACCCGGACATCAGTTCCCAGAGCGGCAAACCCGAAATCCGGGCCATCCCCGACCGAATCAAGCTCGCCGACGCAGGCCTCACCGCAGTCGACGTCGCCCAGACCATGCGCTTGCTCTACGAAGGCGACGACAACACCAAGTTCCGCGTCTTCGGCCGCGAGTACCCCATCCGCGTGATGATGGACCTCGAAGACCGCGACAACGCCGACATCATCGGCGACATCCCGGTCAAGTTCCAGAACGGGTCGCCCGTCTACTTGCGTCAAGTCGCCTCGTTGGAACCCGGCGTCGGCGTGGACAAGATCCAACGGCGCAACCGCGAGGACGAGGTCATGCTGACGGCCAACCTGCTCCCCGGCTACGCCGCCGGCACGGTGCAGAGCGAGATCGACGCGTGGATCGAGAAGGAGAACCTGATCCCCGAGGGCGTGCGCGTGCGGCCGCTCGGCCAAGCCGACTTCCAGGCACGCGAGACGGGCTACCTCACCGGAGCGCTCGGGCTGGGCTTGATCCTGGTCTACATGCTGCTGGCGTCGCTGTACAACAACCTGCTCTACCCGCTGATCATCCAGTTGGCGCAGCCGCAGGCGATGGTCGGCGCGTTGCTGGCCCTGATCCTCACGGACAAGACGCTCAACATCGTCGGCTTCATCGGCATCATCGCCCTGGTCGGTTTGGTGGGCAAGAACGCGATCCTATTGGTGGACTACGCCAACACGTTGCGTTCGAGGGGCAAGAACCGCCACGACGCGTTGGTCGAAGCGGGCCCGACGAGGTTGCGGCCCATCATGATGACCACGTTGGCCGTCATCTTGGGCATGCTGCCCGTGGCGATGGCCATCGGTCGCGGTTCCGAGTTCCGCGAGACCATCGGCATCACGATCATCGGCGGCATCCTGCTCTCCACGGTGCTCACCCTGCTGATCATCCCGTGCTCGTACACGATCTTCGACGACCTGTCGAACATCGGAGCGCGCCTGTTCCGCAAGAAGACCAGCGACGAGTACTTCGCCGAGCTCACGGCCGAGAACGCCGCAGAAGCCTGACGCGGGAAACCTTCGGCATCCCTAGGTTGTTGCCGAGGGTATGCGTGCGACCCGGCGACGCGTGTGGGCTGGTGCCTGGCTGGCCTTGGCGTTCACCGTCTGGGTCGCATGGGTGATCGTGTTCGTCGGCGAAAGCGACCCGCTCACGTTCGTGATCGCTTCGGCATGGCCTGCGGTCTTCGCGGTGCCGGGGGTCTGGTCGCTGGTCGCGGTCGTCCGACGAAGGGTTTGGGGAGCGCTCGCGCCGCTCGCGCTATCGGGTGCGTTGCTCGTGGGCCCGATCGGTGCGGTCTCTTGGGGCAGCCCTGGCGAGCCGCTCGAAAGCGATGTACGGGTGCTCACCTACAACATCGAACACGGAGTCCACGGTTGGGACAAGGTGGCCGAGGTGATCCGCGCCGCCGATCCGGACATCCTGTGCCTTCAAGAGGTCGCCATTGACTGGCCCGAGCGTCCGGACGACCCGCTGCTGCGTTACCTGGAGGACTTCCACTGGTTCCGGATGCGTACCGCCGGGTTGCTGATCGCCTCGCGGTTTCCGCTCACGGGGCAGGCCATCCTGCCCGTGCAGAAGACCAAGGACGACTACCTGCTCATCGCCCACACCGAAGTCGACGGCCGGCGGATCACCGTGATGAACACCCACCTCTTGCCGTTCTGCGGCGGGCATTACAACCAGGCCGATGTGCTGAACTGGCCCAAGAACTTCTCGGAAGCTGCCCGCGACCGCCGGATGCAACTGCGTCTGGTGCTGGACGAGGTCGCGAACCGAGATGGGCCGGTGATCCTGTGCGGAGACCTGAATCGCAACCCCACCGGACCCGAATACGGCTGGATGACCCGCGAACTGACCGACTCCTACGCGGCGGCGGGCCGAGGCTTCGGCTACACGAGCAACAGTTTCGCGCTCGGGCAGCGCATCGACTACGTGCTCTCGCGGGGAATCGAGACCGTTCAAGCTGGCCCGGCGCCCGGTCAAGCCTCGGACCACAGGCCGTATTCGGCCGTGCTTCGGTTAAGGGAGGGGGCGGGCGCGGCACAATAGGGCGTGCTCGCCTGGCTCGCCGCTCTTGTCCTCGCTTCACCGCCCGCCCTCGAACAACGTCTGATCGTCGTCTCGTGGGATGGTGCCGCCGATTGGGCCGTGGACCGATTGCTGGCCGAGGGCCATATGCCGAACTTGGCGCGATGGGCGGCGAACGGCACCGTAGCCCAGCACACCGTCCCCGTGTTCCCTACCAAGACGCCCGTGTGTCACGCCTCGCTGTGGACCGGCGCTTGGCCTTCGGAACACGGCATCGTCGGCGGCGCGAACCCCGTGCTGCCGAAGGCGGAGCACACGATCCTCGAGAGTCGGCGCGCGTTCGACGCCAACCTTATCCGGGCCGAGCCGTTCTACATCTCGGCGGCGAAGGCGGGCAAGAAGGTGGTCGTGCTGTCGGCGACCCACCAGTACCCGCCCCAACGCTGGACGGACGAACTCGCGGCGCTCGGCAAAAGGGACCGATTCGTCGGGTTCAGCGGCTTCGAATCGGGGATCGCGCCTTCGCGTGTGGTCACGGAGCCGGGCACGTTCGCGTTCGCCGATGCGCGGTTCAAGGTGGAGGCGTTCGACGACCCCGCCGACCCGACCGTCGGCTTCGATGCGGTTCGCTTGCACGTGGCCCGGCCAAGTGGCGACAAGCAAGCGGTGGTAAGGCCGAAGGCCGCCAACGGCGAGGCGCAGGGCTGGGCGGGACCGATCCGGGTGGCCAGCGGCGACAAGCTGGGCGACACGCACGTCCGCCTGTTCTCGCTCGACCCTGCGAGCGGCAAGATGTTGCTCTACGTGCGTGCCGTCTCCGACTTCGGCAGCACCGAGCAAGGCGCGGAACTCGAGGCCTACCGCAAGGTGGCCGGCGGCTTCCACGATTTCCCCTGGGGCCTTTACGAAGGCGGCGCGTTCGGCACGACCCTGATGGAGGATGGCCCCGGTACGGCCGAGGACCGGCTCCTCGAAATCCTGCGGTTCGACTTGGAGCACCTGCGCCGGACGTCGCGCTATGCCTGGGACCGATGGAAACCGGACGTGATGATGCACTACTCGTACATCACGGACAGCGCCGGCGTGTGGGTGGGCATGATGGACCCGAAGGGTCCCCGCTACGATCCCGCCCTCGCTGCGCGGGCTTGGTCGGTTTATGCGCGGGTCTTCGTCATGCACGACCTCTGGGTCGGCGATTTGCTGAAGCTGGCCAACGCGCGAACGAACGTGGTGCTGGTTTCGGACCACGGCATGGCGCCCGTGCACTGGAACTTCCGCGCCAACCACGCTCTGGAATCGGCGGGCTTGGTCGCACGCCGTCCCGACGGCTCGGTGGATCTGGCTCGCACGCGCGCTCTGGTGCCGCCTTGGAGCGGAAACATGGTCGTGGTCAACACGACCGACCGGCTCGCCGGGATCGTCGCACCTGTGGACAAGCCGTTCGTGGTGGCCGAAGCTCGGCGGGCGCTGCTGAACGCGGCCGATCCGGTGCGCGGGATTCGAGCCGTCGAACGCGTCTGGGACCCGAAGGTGCACACCCATCTGGGTTTGGGCGGCGACGGCGGCGACCTGTACTTCGACCTGGCCGACGGCTACGATGCGTTGTCGGGCTTCGGCGAAGGGCTGGTCGAGCCGATCCTGCCGCGCGGTTCGGGGGCCAACATCTACTGGGGCGAACGCAGGGACACCCACGCCATCCTCTATGCCCACGGTCCGGCGTTTCCCCAAGGGGCGTCGCTGGGGCCGATGCGGTTCGTGGACGTGATGCCGACGGTTTGCGCCGCGCTCGGCTTCCCGCCGCCGCGTCACGCCACAGGGCACGCGGTTCGGTTGCCCGGACGCTGAGTGATGCGAACGAAAGATGGGGCGGATGATGGGAATCGAACCCACGGCCTCCTCAGCCACAGTGAGGCGCTCTAACCCCTGAGCTACACCCGCCGCGTAGCGGGCTCCATTATGGGAGATGAAGGCTGCCTGGGTCAAGGACCTTTGCACCCGGCTTTGCGAGCAGAAGTCGCATCAACAAGGGCGGCGGCAAGTGGGTTCTCCCCCGCTTGCAGAGGAGAACCCACGTCAACCTAACCGACCGTCGACCAAGACCCGCCGATCACCGCAGAACCACGGTCACCGAATGGAGCGTCCCGTCACCGAGATCAACTTCGACCCTGTGAGGTCCGGCGGCATAGCCCCGAGTGTTCCAATTGGCGTGGTAGGTGTCGGTCGTCGGGTCGTAGCCGAACGATCCGATCGCTGCCCCGTCCACGAACAGCACCGCGGGAAGGTGGCCGATGCCGGCGCTCGATCCGGCCAGGCGGAACTTCACGGGAATCGTGCTGCCCGCCTTGTGCATTATCCCTGGCTGGATGGGCGGCAGGAAGCCTCCGAACTCCACGGTGACCTTGACCAGGAACGACGCGTCCGCCCGGTTGCCGCTCGCATCGGTCGCCGTGACCTGGACGACGGTTTCGCCCAGCGCGAACAGAGTTCCGGGAGCATGCGACACCACGACCTCGACGTTGGGATCGGCCAGGTCCGTCGCGGTCGGCAACGGATAGCTCACCACGGCACCACCCGCCGACGTCGCCGAGACGACGATGGTCTCGGGCACCCCGTGAAGGGCGGGCGCCGTCGTGTCGCGAATCGCGACGACGACTTCATCGGTCGCCGACCCCCCGTTGCCGTCCGAGACCTCGACCGTCACGCGGTAGGTGCCGACGCCGAACCCATGGCTCAGCGTCTGGCCAGACCCGACAGGGTTCCCCTCGACCTTCCAAGCATACGTCAGAGAGTCGCCATCCGCGTCCAACGTCTGCGCCACCAGCACGACCGGGGTCGAGGGCGCCGTCGCTTCCAGAGCGACATCCGGTCCTGCATCCACCGTGGGCGGGTCGTTCACGGGTTCGACGGTCAGTCGAACCAGCACGGGGTCGCTCGACGCGTCGCCCACGTGGGCGATGTAGGTGAACGAGTCCTCGCCATTCGCGTCGGCGTGCGGTTGGTACACGAAGGACCCATCGGGTTGGAACTCCAATGTGCCGCGCGTCGGACCCGTGTGCAGGGTTGCGGTCATTCCCTCGGGGAGGTCGTTGGCCAAAACGCCTTCGTCCGCCGAGGAGTTCAGGATGCCGTCTTCCTGCACGACGTACGAGTCGGGCTGAGGGGCCGGCATCACCGTTCTGGGCTCGGTCGATATGACCATCAGCGTCGCATCGGTGCGGGTGATCGCGACTCGGTCGCCCGAGGGCGAGACTTGGATCGCCGGAGCCATCGTGAGCAGTTCCTCGTCCCAGTAACGCAGACGCTCGCCGCTGTCCACAGAAAAGACCTGGAGCCGGTTCGAGCGGTCGCTGCACAGGATCGTCTCGCCATCGGCCGAGAACGCCATCGCGCGCACATCCACCCAGAATCCGGTGATCACGCGGGTGTCGCCCGAGGCGACGTTTCGCAAGAAGAGCCTGGTCCCGACGGTGAACGCCAGCGTCGTTCGGTCACGCGAGAGCGCGATCTGGTTCGGCGTGACCGCCCCGATGCCCGGCACGAAGGTGGACACCTCGCTGATCATCACCAAGCGGGGGTGGCGAGCATCGAAGGTGCGGATCAACGACTGCCAGCCACCGACGATGACCGCTCCGTCCTCGGAGAACGAGGGTGTGGTTTGGATCGGCACGGTACCGATCAGGTCGAGCGTGCCCACATCGTAGACGAACGTCACGGAATCCACCACGTGGACGGCGATGCGCCCCGATGCCGGGTGGACGGCGGCCGATGCCACGGGACCCTCGGTGGGCATCAAGCGAACGAGCGACGCCGACGCGATGTTCCAAACCTCGATTCGGCTCGACGTCACCACGATCGCCTCCTGTCCATTGGCCGAGAACGCGAGGGCCACGGGGTTGCCCGCGCCGGGGACTCGACCGAGGGACTCGCCGGTCTCGGCGTCCCAGATGCTGACGCCCTGTCCGGGACCGCTGGGCGAGCCGACTCCCGTCATGAGTCGCGCCCCGTCGGCTGAGAAGGCGACCGGGACCGGACCGATGAACTGGGCATGGGCGTGAGTGGTGAGGACCTCGGCGGCATGCGGAGCGTTTCGGTACGACTTGAGCAGCCGGTAGGCACCCGACAGCACCACGGACTCCTCTTCGGCGAACGCCGCAACCACCGGGATGCCGACCCCCCAGTGACCGACGAAATCCTGGTTGACCGCACCGGTCCATCCGTCGCGGATTTGAGTCAGCCCGCCTGTTCGGGACGTATAGAGCAGGTCTCCTGCGTTGGACCACTTCAGGGTGCGCGCCATCGGGGCGATGAAGAGGGGCGAGTACGTCCAAGTGTCGAGCGCCATCGTCCCGCGCCCATCCGAGGAGACCAACCGCCGACCGTCTGCCGACTCCGCCCCGGGGGGGCCTACCGGCCAACCGATTCCGCCCACGTCGTACGAGGCTACCCGCAGACCATCCGAGAGACGGAACTTGCCCAGGTAGTTGGGAGCGAACCCGTTGCCATACAGGTACTGCGAATCGGAAGAGAAGAAGGTGCCCAGCGCCTGTGTGTACAGGCCCGAACCCGGATTCTTGACGAGGATCTCGGAGCCGTCGGCGATGCGGAACAGCCTGCCAGCGCACACGTAGCGCCCGTCGGGGCTGATCGCCAAGTCGCCCAAAAAGGTGTCGGGATGGATCACCCGAACGACGCTCCAATCTTCGACCTGGACGACGTAGATGGCGGTCACCGTTCCCGTGATGTAGACCGCATAGAGCAGGTGTCTGCCATCGGGAGTGAACTCGACCGAGCGGCCGGTGTCGGGGTGGTGAAACGTCTTGACCAGATGATGGTCCGACGCCCGGAGGACTTTGACCCCGGACTGGTCGGCGTAAGCCACATAAGCGCCATCCGGGGATGCGGCCACATCGTTGACGTGGAAGAACACGCCTGCGCGAGTCCAAAACGCATCGGGCTTCCCTTGGGAGAATCCCGTCGCGATCAGCGAAGTTGCCGTAAGCAGGGTCAGGAAGGGTTTCGTACGTTGACTCATGGTTGCACCGGTCCACTGATCAAGGGCAGACCTATTGAAACGGGAGTCTAACGACGGAACCTTACAGAAACCTTAAACCGGCGGACGATCCCAGCTCGCGAGGATTTCCTCGACGGTCACGCGCCGCGTCGAGCCTTGGCCGGGCGGGTCTCCCCGTGCTTGGATTCTCGCGCGAACGTCGTCGCATGCCGGCTGAAAGATGGGCAGCCGAGGAACCCCGAGTCGGAGAGCCCACTCGTCCGAAGCGGCAAGAATGCAGGACGCGACTTCCAAGGCGTCGAGACGCTCGGCGGCATCGGCCAACCCGTCCAGGGCGACGGGTACACCCGACCAATCCCCCATGTCTGAACGTCGGTGCAGGCTTTCGAGATGGAACCGCCAGCCGCTGTCGGGGTCGCCTTGCCGGCAGGCCGCCAAGCCCCGCAAGTTCAACGCCCAGGCAGCGCACCACTGGTCCTTGATGGCATCGAAGCCCAGATGGGCGCGTTCCGCGCTTCCGGCCACCACCGACCAGTCTCGACCCGTCGCCGTTTCCAATGCCGACGCGATGAACTCGGCATAGGCGAGAAGCCACCCATCTCCGGCGCGACGCGCTTCCACGAGTCCTTCCGCTGTCAAGCGGGCTGCTTGCGAGGCATCGCCCGCAAGCAGGCAGACAAACCCCAAGTGGAGCCTGGCATAGCTGCGAACCCAAGGATCGGACACCTCGCGGCTGATCTCGACCGCTTCCTGCAGGAAGGTCGTCGCCCTCGCCAGATCGCCGATCAGGAAACCCATGACGCCCTCCCAAGCGACCGAGTAGCCCAGCCACCACGAATCGCCAAGCTCGCGCCAGACGGCAGTCGAACGCGTCCCGGCTTCCAGCGCCGTAGCGGCGTCGCCTCCGTACATGGCGACGCCGCTCAAGGTGAAGCGACACCGACCGACCGCGTCCGATGCCAGGTCGCCGAAGGGGCATTCGAGGAGCCTTTGGGCGTAAAGCTTGCTCAGGGAGAACGACCGTCGGAACATCCAGTAGTGGTGGAGGTAGCCGACGATGGATCGGCCCAACTCGGGGTCGCCCTTGTCGCCCAGGCACCAGTCGAGCGCCGCGTTCAGATTGTCGCTCTCGGTGTCGAGCATCTCGAACCAACGCGCTTGGTCCTGCCCTCGGGCATGCCGATGACACTGCTCCGCGAGCCGCTCGAAGTGGATGGCGTGCCGGTGGGCGAATCCGTGGAGTTCGTGCGGCTCCGCCCGTCGCAGCGCAAACTCGCGCATCGTGTCGAGCATGGCGTACCTCGCGCCGCTTGGACTCTCGCGCCGCTCGACGAGCGAGTGCCGAACGAGTTCGCTCAAGACGGGGCCAGGGCTGGGGTCGCCGAGCACGGCCCCGACGGCTTCGGCGTCGAACCCGTTGCGGAACACGCAGAGGGCACCGAAGGCACGACGCGCGGGCGGACTCAGCAACTGGATGCTCCATTCGAGCGTCGCCGCCAACGACCGATGGCGCTCGGCCCGGTCCAGTTCGTCGGATTCCAACAGGCCGAAGCGGTCTTCGATCCTCTGCAGTAAGTCGCCCACCGTGAGGTCGGTCAAACGAGACGCCGCCAACTCGATGGCTAGCGGGATGCCCTCCAGAACGCGGCACAACGCGCGCGCATCGCCGAGGTCGGGACCGCCGAGTTCCAGCCGAGATCCGGCGAGTTCGCAGCGGTCCAGAAACAGCTCCAGCGACGGACTCGGCCCCTCGTCGCCGTCCTCGACCCCGAGCGGAGGAACCTGGATGCGGCACTCTCCTTGCAGTTGCAGCGCGGAGCGGGAAGTGCAAAGACACGCGACGCAGCCGACGCGTTCGAGAAGTGTGCGCAGAATGAGTGCCCCATCCAGACCGTGATGCTCGAGACCGTCCAACACCAACAGGGCGGGGCGACTTCCAAGCACCAGCCCGATCGCTTGGAACGGGTCGCGAGGCGGTTGCTGGGTGACACCCAACGCGAACAACACGCGATCGGGCAGCAGTTCCGCTCGATCCACGCCGCCCATGGGCACCCACCACACGCGGCCGGCCAGAGGTTTCGCCATCCGGTGGGCGATTTCGACAGCCATGCGCGTCTTCCCGATTCCCCCTGGACCGATGAGGGTGACGAGCCTGCGGCGCTGCTGGAGAAGTTGCGCCTCGACCGTCGCCGTCTCCTCCTTCCGACCAAAGAACCGGGTGAGCCCGCTGGGAAGGTTCGATGGGGCCAGAAGATCCTTGAGGCGTCCGCCAGCTTCGTCCTCCAGCTCGCGTTTGAGCGAAGCCGAGGTCTCGGAGGGAGGGGTCTTCAGTTCCGTTTGGAGGATGCGCTCCATTAGAGCGTATTGGTGGAGTGCGGCAGCGATGTTGCCGCTCCGCTTGAGTGCCAGGACGACCAGCCGGTGGGCGTCCTCGTTCAGTTCGTCCGTGGCCAAGACCAGGCGCGCCATCTCCACGGCCAATTCCGTATCCCCCCTGTCCAAGTAGATGCGTGCTAGCGCAAGGGCGGCTTCCGCGCGATGGGCAGCCAGAACATCGCGTTCGAGCAGCACCCACTCGTCGTAGAAGCCGTCGAGGAGCGGCTCCGCAGCCAACCGAACGCACGCCTCCAGGTCCTCCAAACACGGGCCACCTGGGGCACGGGCCCGTTGCCAGTGGCCATGAAACTCGGCCACGTCCGTGGCCAAGGCGTCGGCGAGTATCCCCACCGATACGCGATCCCACTTGAGAATCGTCGAGGCGTGTTCGCCAAGCAGTTCCCGTATGGTGCTGAGCGCTACGCTGAGGCTGTTTCGACCTCCATCGGGAGCTTCGGGCCAGAAAAGATCGGCCAGGACTTCCCTCGGCACTGTCCGGCCGGCCCGGTAAGCAAGGTAGGCGAAAAGCGAGGCCGTCTTGCGGGTGCGCCAGGCGGCCACGGGCTCGCCACCGATGGTGACGGACAGCGTTCCGAACATCCGAACCATGCAAGAGGGTGCGTCCATGGGCTCGCGGTTGTGAGCAAGCGGCTCGTGACCGCCATTCTACGACGTTCTCGGCTAACGCGCGAAGCGGGGGTACTTGTCGATGGATTCGCGACCCTCGACCACGTTCGAGAGAAAACGCCCCACCCAGGGACCGAACTTGAACCCGTGCCCGCTGCACACGGACGCCCAAAACACGTTGCCTTCCAGGGCGCCGAACCGGAAGTCCTCGTCCGGCGTGCGCGTATAGAGGCACCCCTGGGCACCTTCGATCTCGATGTCGTGCAGCCCGAAACGCCGATCGCACACATCGGCGACCTTCTCGATCGCGTCGCCGGAGGGCTCCCTGCCGGGGAGCGAAGGGTTGACCACGGGCCCGTCGGAATGGACGCCGATCTTGAACGACCCTTGGCCGGGCTCGGAGGGAAAGCCGTACATCAGGTCGGGCCCGTCCTCGATCCACACCGGCCCAGCAAGATGCTGCCGCACGTAAACGAACGTCTGAAGCGTCACGCGCACGGGAACCGGCACGAAATCGCGGATCCAGCCGCCGGGACACAAGACAACGGCATCGAAGCTCTCGGCCAGCGCGAGCGGCTCCATGACCCGTTTCCGCTCGATCTCCGCGCCCGCGCGTTCGGCGGCGGCGAGAATCCAGTGAACGGCTTTGCTGGCGTGAACCCATCCCGCGTGGGGGGTCCACACGCCGACCTCTCCGGGGGTCAGGCGCAGCGAGGGGAATTCGCGACGCGCCTGGTCGCCTTCCAGGAGCTCGAAGCGCTCGTCCACGGCAGTCAGGCCCCTCGCCATCGAGACCATGTTCGGCGAGGAGCGCTGCCCGAAGTACATCAGGCCGACCTCGTGCAAGATGGGTTCGGGGCTCTCGCGGTCGATCTCGCGCCACATGCCGTACCCCTCGGCCATCAGCGACGTGTAGAACGGGTCGGGATAGGCCTTGCGGACGATACGCGAGAGGCCATGCGAACTGCCCATGCGGTGGCCGGGCTCGAACTGGTCGTAGACCGTGACCCGGTGTCCGCGCCGCGCGAGCTCGCGGGCCGTGCAGGCTCCCATGATCCCGGCTCCAACGACGCAGACGTTCATGTCCCAGAGTTTAGCGAATCGCATGGGTAACCTGCGACCGAGGTCCAGCGATGCTCGCATCTTTGCTCAGTCTTGTCGCACTTCAGTCGGTCAACGTCACGATCGACGCCACGTCCAGCACGCCGATTTCCCCGTACATCTACGGGGTCAACTTCCCCGACTGGGAGAAACTGGGCAAGGGGTTCACCCTCGCCCGGCAGGGCGGCAACCGCATGAGCGCTTACAACTGGGAGACCAACGCCAGCAACGCCGGGGCCGACTATCACCACCAAAACGACGGCTACATGGGCGAGAGCAACGAGCCAGGATGGACGATGCGCACGTTCTTCCAGCCAGCCCAAAGGAACGGCGCAGCCGTGCTGCTCACCATCCCCACGCTGGGCTACGTCTCCGCCGACAAGAACGCCGACGGCGATGTGAACAAGACGCCCAACTACTTGCAGACACGCTTCCACAAGAGCTTGGCCAGCAAGCCCGGAGGCAAGTGGGAGTTCCCGCCCAACACCAAGGACAAGGTGGTCTATCAAGACGAGGCCGTGGCTTGGGTGGAAAAGACCAAGGCCAAGAACACGCCTGTTTGGTACAGCCTGGACAACGAGCCCGACATCTGGGCGCACACCCACGCGCGCATCGCCAAGCACCCCACCTACGCCGAGTTCATCGCCAACAACATCGAATACGCCCTAGCCATCAAGGGGGCGGCGAAGGACACCCTGGTGTTTGGCCCGGCCAGCTACGGATGGCAGGGGTTCCGCACGTTCCAAGACGCCAAAGACGCCAACGGACGCGACTTCTTGGACGTCTACCTCGCCGCCATGCGCGACGCCGAACGCAAGCACGGCAAGCGCCTGCTGGACGTGCTCGACATCCACTGGTACCCCGAGGCGCGGGGCGGCGGGCTGCGCGTGGTGACCAACGAAGACAAGCCGGGCACGGCCGAGGCGCGCATCCAAGCGCCGCGTTCGCTGTGGGACCCCACGTACGTCGAGGATTCCTGGATCTCCGAGAACCTGGGCAAGAAGCCGATCGTCCTGTTGCCGGGGCTGATGCGGCAGATCGCGCGCCAGTATCCCGGCACCAAGTTGGCCATCACCGAATACGATTTCGGCGGCGGCAAGAACATCAGCGGGGCGCTGGCGCAGGCCGACGTTCTGGGCCTGTGGGGGCGGTACGGCCTGTTCGCCGCGAGCCACTGGGGCCTCGATGCCGCCGACGACCCCTACCAGTTGGCGGGATTCCGCGCGTTTATCGACTACGACCGGAAGGGCTCGCGGTTCGGCGATCTGGGGCTCGAGGTGGCGGGCGTGTCCCCGGCCGAGGCTTCGGTGTATGCCGCGCTGGATTCGAAGGATCGGCGGCGGATGACCGTGGTCCTCATCAACAAGACGCCCTCGCCGCGCGCGTTCGCCTTGGGCTTCAGGGCCTTCCCGGCAGCTTCGGGTCGGGCGTTCGTGGTGACTTCGGGCGCGCACGCCTCGCCTGTGGTTTCGGCGGTGGCGGTTCGGGACGGGCGGGCGTCGTTCACATTGCCGGCGCTGAGTTTGGCGACGCTGGAACTTCGGCGCTGAGGGTCCCGATGGCCTTGCCTCGGCCGGGTGGCTTGGGGTACGATTTCGGCTTGCTGAACGTGCTCCGGTCGTCTAGCGGTTTAGGACATCGCCCTCTCACGGCGAAGATCGTGGGTTCGAATCCCATCCGGAGTACCAACTTCTTGCGAGACCCAAATGTCGGACAAAGACAAGTCTCACCGAGCGGCTGCAAGTCAATATTTTGTTGCTGGCGAGCTATGCAGACGCGGGTTGGTGGCGGTCTTGACGCTAGGCAACTGTCCCAACACTGACATTCTCGTGAGCGACAAGGACGGGACGAAGTTTGCCCACGTGCAGGTGAAGACGTACCGGCCGCGTCAGGACAAGACTGTCTCTGTCGGGCTGAAGTCGGAAAAGGATTACGGGCCGCAGTTCTTCTGGGTGCTCGCAGGCATTCCAGAAATGGGATCGAAAGCGACCCCAGAGTACTACATTATCCCCTCGTGCGACCTCGCAACGATCGTCCGCCAAGCTCATCAGAAGTGGTTGGCAACCCCAGGGACAAGGGGACAGGCGCATAATGACAGCAAAGTCCGGGCCGTTGCCGTGCCTCCCTCGACGAACAAATATTCTGAAAGGACCATTGATGAGTACCTGAACAGGTGGGACTTGATCGTTGATGCCTGCAGCAGGGAATGCGAATAACTGGCTCCATCTCAAATACCTCCCCCTTTGCTGAGTCCGATTGGAGTTCTGACGTTGGCCCAATACCTTCGACTGGGCCACGCTCGGCGAGCCTCGCCCTCCATCGGTAGATCGGTCAAGGGATGTTTGCGTGCTGGTGGACAGGGAGGAAGATTTGACCTCACTTGAAGCCTACAAACTCGATAATGAGCCGGTCAATCAAACCGTCTCGGAGGGTGAATCGGTATTCGAACTCGGCCGGACTGCCTTTGAAGTTGCCAGAGACAAGAGTAGTCACGACGAATTCCCCACTCTCCTCTCTCAGACTGACCACGTCAACGGTCGTTTTGACCGTGGCGGCCTGTTCGATGAACCACCTGTGGATGGCTTCTTGCCCGAAGACTTCGCGGTCCTCGCCCTTGTCGAATACCATCGCTGCGGGCGTGAAGGTGCCAGCGGCTTCCGTTGGGTTTTCATCAGCTTTGCAGCGAAAGTAGTTAGCGATGGGTTCAGGCAGATGGATGCTCATGATGAGCCCGATTATACTGTCGGAATCCTTCCGCCACCGGTCCCGAAGTCCACGCCCTTTGAGCGGTGTGGCCGACCTGTCCCGGTCCCATAGGGGTCACGCTCCGTCGTGACCGACTCCCAACTAGTGTAGTGTCTCATTAATA
>DDSP01000025.1 GCA_002343445.1 Chthonomonas sp. UBA2387 | reverse complement strand
CCGAGTAACCCTCCGCAGGTCGCGGCGTCAAACCCGTGTCGGTACAATTAGCCCCGACCAGAACCATGGCCGCATTCAAACCCATCGCCGCATTCGTCGTCGCGCTCTGTCTCCTGTTCGGCTGCGGGGGCGGAGGGGGTGGAGGAGGCGGGACGGGCGGCACGCCGACGGGCACAGCCGTTGCCGGCCGAGTCCTCGACGACGGCACGGGTGGCGGCGCGGCGGGCATCATCGTCCGGCTCTACGACGCCGTAGGCACGTTGGTCGGCCAATCCACCACCGACGCCTCCGGAAGTTTCCGCGTCTCGACGACCACGGCGGCGACCAAGTTCTCGGTCGAGCCGCCAGCGGGCTCCCGAACCTACTATCGGCAGTTCAAGTACCAAGGCAAATCCTATTCGCCGCTGATCGCGTTCTGCGAAGCGCCGCTGCCCACGGTGGCGGCGGATGTGACGACCAACCTTCCCGCCACGGTGTTCGTGACCAACACGGGCAACCCGCCCCCTCCCCCGCCCGACGGTTGCTGAGGCTGCCGGGGCGATTGAGCCGTCTTTAGCATCAGCATGTCCACGGCTCCGGAGATCGAAGCGCCCTTGTTACGCGCCGAGCCCGATCTCGTCTCGCGCATCGAGGCGATTCTGTTCGTCGCCGAGGCGCCTGTGAGCCTGCCCCTGTTGGCCCAGATGCTCCGAGTCCCAGAGGGAGTCGCGGAAGAGGGCATCGAACTGCTCAACGCGCGCTTCGACACGGGGTCCGCCATCCGCGTGATCCGCATCGCCGGGGGCTACCAGATGTGCACGCGCCCCGAGTTCGACGAACTCATCGACCACTTCCTCAAGCCCCAGCGCACTCGGCTCTCGCGCAGCCTGATGGAGGTGTTGGCCATCGTGGCCTACCGCCAGCCGGTGGCTCAAGCGGACATCGAGCGCATCCGCGGCGTGCAGAGCGACTACGGCGTGAGGGCGCTGGTCGAACGGGGCCTGATCAAAGAAGTCGGGCGGAAGGATACGCCGGGCCGTCCGTTGCTCTACGGGACGACCCAGCAGTTTCTGCACCAGTTCAGCCTGGACAATCTGGCCGAACTCCCCGAGGTCGAGGGTGGCCAAGACTTCAGCCAACTGTCGCTGGATGTGGATTAGCGGGCTTCGCATCTGATTGCTGGGGAATCGCCCATTTGCGGATTCTCGAAATCCGTGATATAGTGAGGCATGGCAATGGAGACACAAGGGTCATTGGGGCGCCCAAGTGGCCACCTGCGAGCTTGCTGGCGCGGCTTCGCATGTGCTCTGGTCCTTTTCGCAAGCACGTCCTTCGACGCTTCGGCATCGGTGATTCGGCGGACCTATGGTTGGGGCTGGGGCAACGTTGGAAATGGTCACCCCAATCCACAGCAAGTACCCGCGATCTGCCTCACTCCTGCCAATGTGTCGTCCATATCAAACCGGGTTGTGGCGACGACCAGTGGTCGCGTTTGGGCCTGGGGAGAAATGCCGGGCGACGGCTCCTACAGCGCAACCCTCACGCCGATCGAGGTCCCCGGGCTTCACAACATCGTTGAGGTTTCGGGAGGTCGTCACATCAAGCTCGCGTTGGGTCAGGACGGCACCGTGTATCAATGGGGCCTCTTCGATATGGACGGTGTGTCCCTCGCCCTAACGCCGTTGGTGGTTCCTCGGCTTTCGGGAATCGTTCAGGTATCCGCGTGTTGGAATCACGCCCTCGCTTTACGCAACGACGGGAAAGTCCTCGCGTGGGGGACCAACCAGTATGGCGAGTCCGGCGGCATCGGACTGTGGGTTCAGTACCCCACGGTCGTGCCCGGCTTGAGCAACATCGTGGCGGTGGCCGCAGGAGGCGAACACAGTTTGGCGCTTCGGAGCGACGGTGTCGTCTTCGCCTGGGGTCGCAACCTCTTCGGACAGATTGGAAACGGACACGCCGCGATTGCGTACCCGGACTACCAGGGCGAGTTCAACAATACGCCGTCTCAGGTGGTGGGCCTTACGGGCGTCGTCAAGATCGCAGGCGGCAGCCAGCACAGCTTGGCGATCCGCCAGAATGGAACCGCATGGGGCTGGGGCGCGAACTGGGAAGGCATTCTTGGCACGGGTGTCGACGACTACTATCGAACCACACCTGTCCGTGCATTCGCCGGAGTCAACAACATCGTCGACATCGCCGGAGGCTCGGAACACAGCGTCGCCTTGACTGCGAATGGAACCGTCTACACCACGGGTACAGGCAGTTTATTGGGCATCAACACCACGGCGACGCACAGCTTGGTGCCGATTGCCCTGAGTTTGGAGAACTGCAAGCAAGTGGTGGCTCACTCGTACTCATCGTGGGCGTTGGCCGAGCGGATGGAGCTTGGGGGTTTGGTCAGGCTTCAAGACATCTCGGGATCGCCGAGCACTGTGACGCTCACGGCTCAGGTCTGTTCCAGGGGAAGCAGCAACGTTTTGGCATCGGCGTCCCTTCGGCCCGCTTCCAACGGAGGATTCGCGATCGAGGCGCCCATTTCCCCCGGAACGTACGACGTCACCATCGCCGGGGGAAGCTGGCTGAAACAGAGGATCGGCTCGGTTCAGTTCACGAGCAGCGGCAACGTGAACCTGACGTTCGACCTGATGAATGGCGATGCGAACGGCGACAACACCGTCAACGTGTCAGACTTCATGCTGATGAGGGCTGCGATGGGGTCGACTTCCAGCTCGTCAAACTGGAATCCGAAAGCAGATCTGAACCGCGACAACCAGGTGAGCCTGGCCGATTTCATGATTCTGCGGAAGAACTTCGGACGAAGTGGCCACAACTGATTCCAGGCGCATCAGCCTCTTCCGGCCTTCGGGTCGGGACGGGCCGCAGCCGAACCACAGCCCAACAAGCCGGACAACCGCCGACGGCGGAAACGCCCCCACGTCGAATCAGCCACAATAGAAGCCGAGCCAGCTGCAACGAAGCGGCGGGCGAACCGTGACGAGGCGGCGATGCAAGGCAAAGAACATCTCGATTTTCTCCGCGTGACCGAAGCGGCGGCGCTCAACGCGTCCAAGTGGGTCGGCAAAGGCGACCGCAACTCCGCCGACAACGCGGCATGCGAAGGCATGCGCAGCACCCTCGGGACGCTCGACATGAAGGGCGTCATCGTCATCGGCGAAGGCGAGCGCGACGAGGCCCCGATGCTCTACATCGGCGAAGAGGTGGGTACGGGCAACGGCCCCGAAGTCCACATCGCCGTGGACCCGCTCGAAGGCACCAACCTCTGCGCCAACGGCACCCCCAACGCCATCGCCGTTCTCGCGGCCACCGTGGTCGGAGAAGGCCACTTGATGCACGCGCCCGATTGCTACATGGACAAGCTCGTCGTTGGGCCCGAGTGCAAAGGCATCGTGGACATCACCCTCCCGCCGCGCGTCAACGTCCGCCTGATGGCGAAAGCCCTGGGCAAGGACACGGACGAACTCATCATCGGTGTGCTCGACCGGCCCCGTCACACGCAACTCATCCACGAACTCCGCGAGACGGGTTGCCGCGTCCACCTGATCTCCGATGGAGACGTGTCGGTGGCCATCGCCGTGCTCGACCCAGATGCGGGCATTGACGGACTGATGGGCATCGGCGGCGCGCCCGAGGGCGTGATCTCGGCGGCAGCGGTCTTGTGTTACGGCGGCGACATGCAAGCCAAGCTCGTGTTCACCAGCGACGAGCAGCGCGAACGCGCCAAGAGAATGGGGGATGGCGACATAGACCGTGTGTTCTACACCGAAGATCTTGCGCGGGGCCACGTGATGTTCGCGGCGACCGGCATCACCAGCGGCGACTTGCTCAAAGGCGTGAGCTACCACCGAGGATACGTCAAAACCGAGTCCATCGTGATGTACTCGTCCACGGGTTCCATCCGGCGCATCCAAACGGTGCACCGCACCGACCCCTGAAGCATACTAAGGCCGTGGCAAAAGGCAAAGCGAGGCAGCCCGGCTTCTTCGGTCGGCGCGTCCGGCTCAGCACACTCTGCCTGACGACCGTCGCGTTGTTCGATCTGGTCACCACGATGGTGCTGCTCGGGCGCGGCATGGAAGAGGGCAATCCCTTGTTTGCGTGGCTGCTCGGCTATGGTCCGCAGGTGTTCGTGGGTGCAAAGGTGGTGTTCCTCGCCGGTCCGATCCTGATCCTGGAGTTCGTTCGCATGCGCAGCCCCCGCTCCGCCGAGCAGGGCACGTGGCTGGCGTTCCTGGCCTACGCGGGCCTATACGGCGCGCACTTGATGCAGATTCGGGGCTGAGCGGGGAGCAGTACAATAGGGCCATGCGCCTGGACTCGCCGCTCTTGGATCGCCTCGCCAGGGGCGTCATGGTGTTCGATGGCGCGACGGGAACGCAGTACCAAGCCGCCGGCCTGACCGACGACGACTTCACGCTCGACCCCCAAGGCGACTACCCCGACATCGTCCGCGAGGCGGCTCAGCGGCTCGGCGGCAAGGTGCTTGAGGGCTGCAACGAAATCCTGTGCTTCACGCGCCCAGAACTCGTGCGGCAGGTTCACGAGGCATACTTCGAAGCCGGTTCCGACATGGTCGAGACCAACACCTTTGGCGCGTCGAGCATCGTTTTGGCCGAGTACGAGATCGCCGAACTCGACTACGCCGTCGGGTTCGCCGCCGGGAAGTTGGCCCTCGAAGCGGCCGCCAACTTCTCGACGCCGGAGCATCCCCGGTTCGCGATCGGCGCGGTGGGTCCGGGCACCAAGATCCTGAGCCTCGGCCAAACCACGTGGGACGAGATCGAAACCACCTATCGGAACGTCTATCGCGGCCTGCTGGAGTCCGGCGTCCACGGGTTGCTGCTCGAAACGCTCCAAGACCTGCTCATGGCCAAGGCCGCACTGCGAGGGGCGCGGCGGGCGATGGACGACACGGGCCGCGAGGTGCCGATGATCGTGCAGGTCACGATGGAGCAAACGGGCACGATGCTGGTCGGCACCGAGATGGGTGCGGCGCTCAACACGATCGAAGCGTTCCCGTGGGTGCACATCGTGGGGATGAACTGCGCAACCGGCCCCGTGGAGATGGCCGAGCATGTGCGGTTCCTGGGCCAAAACTCAACGCGCCCCATCTCGATCCAACCCAATGCGGGGCTTCCCATGATGGAGGGCGGCCAGGCCGTCTACAAACTCACACCCGAAGAACTGCTCGCCCACCAGACTCGCTTTGTCGAGGAAAACGGGGTCGCCATCGTGGGCGGCTGCTGCGGCACCACGCCGGCGCACATCCGCCTGCTGGCCGAGCAACTGGGGGGACGCCCGCACGGCGAGAATGCGCACTGGCAACAGGTCCGCCATGTGTTCAACGGCTTCGATTTCGCCCTCACGACGCCTGAACGGCAAGATGCCGTACGGCTGCAGGGCTGTTCCTCGCTCTATCAGTTCGTGCCCTACAAGCAGGACACCAGCTTCCTGATCATCGGCGAGAAGACGAACGCCAACGGTAGCAAGGCGTTCCGCGAGATGTTGGGCGTCGAGAACTGGGACGGCTTGGTCGAACTCGCTCGCGAGTTGGAGGGCGAGGGCTCGCACATGATCGACGTGTGTACAGCCTACGTCGGCCGCGACGAGGCCCGCGACATGGTTGCCCTGCTGGGCCGATACAACCGCGAGGTGACGGTGCCGATCATGGTGGACTCGACCGAGACGCGCGTGATCGAAGTCGCGCTCAAGCACTTGGGCGGAAAGCCATTGGTGAACTCGATCAACTTCGAAGATGGCGAAGCGCGCACGCGGGCCGTGCTCGGCCTGTGCCGCGACTACGGCGCCGGCGTGGTGGCGTTGACCATTGACGAGGACGGCATGGCGAAGTCCGCCGAGAAGAAGGTGGCCGTCGGCGAACGGCTGCTCGCGTTCACACGGGAGTACGGACTGCCCGATGCCGACGTGTTCCTCGACTGCCTCACGTTCACGTTGGGCTCGGGCGACGAGGAGTTCCGCCAAGCGGGCATGGAGACCATCGAGGCGATCCGCGAACTGAAACGCCGTCACCCCCGGGTCAACTTCACGCTCGGCATCAGCAACATCAGTTTCGGGCTCAAGCCCGCCGCGCGGCAAGTGCTCAACTCCGTCTTCCTTCAGATGTGTCTGGATGCCGGCCTGACCAGCGCCATCGTCCACTTCTCGAAGATCAAGCCGCAGACGCAAATCGAACCCGAGATCTGGCGCATCGCCGAGGACCTCGTCATGGACCGTCGCCAGTTCGCGACGGTGTGAGAAGGACACCGGGCCGCGCATCGCGAATCTCAGGCCGCATGAAGGCCCGAGGCTGGTTCCTAAGTCTGACGCTTGTGTTTGCCGCGCACGCCGCCGCGCAGATCGCGAGCAACGAGCAGTACGACAAGTACGAGTACATGATCCCCATGCGCGATGGGGTTCGGCTGTGCACCACGGTGTACGTGCCCAAGAACAAGCCCGGCGAGAAGCCGATCATGCTCCAGCGCACGCCCTACAGCGCGGGTCCCTACGGCGAACGCATGAAGCCCAGCCACCCCGGCTCGCAGAAGTTCAAGGACGCCGGCTACATCTACGCCTATCAAGATGTGCGCGGCCGCTACATGAGCGAAGGCGAGTTCGTCCATATGAGGCCGCAGCTGCAGGTCAAGTGGCTGCCTCACGATGTGGATGAGAGCACCGACACGTACGATACGGTCGAGTTCCTGATCAAGAACGTGCCGCAGAACAATCAGAAGGTCGGCATTTGGGGCATCTCGTACCCCGGCGGCTATGCGGCGCTTGGGGCGATCGACACGCATCCCGCACTCAAGGCGGCCTCCCCTCAGGCACCGACGGCCGAGTGGTTCTTGGGCGACGACTTCCACCACAACGGTGTGTTCTTCCTGCAGGACGCGTTCTCGTTCCTGTCCGGGTTCGATGGCCCGCGCAACGGCCCTGCACCGACCAACCAACGGTTATTCTCGTTCAACATCGAGGGCGACGCCTACAAGTTCTTCCTCAACCTGGGCCCCATCGCCAACACGCAGAAGCCCGAGTACTTTGGCGGGCGCAGCCGATGGTGGAACGACATGTTCCGGCATGGTCATTACGACGAGTTCTGGCAGGCGCGCAACGTGCCCAACAACATGAAGAACGTCAAGGCCGCCGTGATGACCGTGGGCGGCTGGTACGACGCCGAAGACCTCTACGGGCCTCTCAACGTCTACGCCAAGACCGAGCAGTTCAACCCAGGGATCACGAACATCTTGGTCATGGGCCCGTGGCCGCACGGCGGCTGGGCGGGTTCGCGGGGCGGGCGACTGGGCCACGTGGACTTCTCGGCGGCGTCGCGACACTACCTCGACAACATCGAATTCCCGTTCTTCGACCATTACTTGCGCGGAGGGCCGGCCCACGGGCTGCCCGAGGCCACCTTGTACGACACCGGCCGAGCCGAGTTCGCCAACTTCGCCGTCTGGCCCCCGAAGGACGTCCGCGCGACGGCCTACCATTTCGACGCGAACAAGGCCCTCGCCGCCGGCCCGAGCGGCGACGGTTCGGACGAGTACGTGAGCGATCCGATGAACCCCGCGCCCTACGAAGGCGGCACGCTGCGAGGTCGGTCGCGAACCTACATGCTGGCCGACCAGCGGTTCGCCTCGGAGCGCGCCGACGTCTTGACCTACCAGTCTGCGGTCCTCGATCGGGACGTGACCTGGCTCGGGCCGGTCAAGGCGCACCTCGCATTCACCACGACCTCGACCGACGTGGATTTCGTGGTCAAGATTGTGGACGTCCAGCCGGAAGGCACGAAGGACCCGGACGGCAACGACATCGGCGGCGCCCAGATGATGGTGCGAGGCGAGATCATGCGCTCCAAGTTCCGGCACTCGTACTCGAACCCAGCGCCGCTCACGCCCGGAAAGCGCGAGGTGGTCGAGTTCACGCTCCCCGACGTGTTCCACACGTTCAAGAAGGGCCATCGGATCATGGTGCAGGTGCAGTCGGCGTGGTTCCCTCTGGCCGACCGCAATCCGCAGACGTTCACGGACATCTACTCGGCGGGGCAGGACGCGTTCGTCAAGGCGACGATCCAGATGCACCGAGGTGCGAACGGCNNGCCTAAGACCCGCCGCCAGCGATGCGCGAGGGCTCGGCGATCGGGCGGGTGGACAGGCGAAAGTCCATCAGCACCTCGAACGCGCGCGGCCAGGGCAAGTCGATGTGGACGTCGTCCAGACCGACCACCTCGATCTCGCGAGTGCCCACCGTGAGCCGCTTGCCTGCGAGGTGTTCGACGTAGGCGTCCTTCAGCCGCCGCCCGAGGTCGCGCTGGACGATGGTTCGGATGACCTCCCAGCCTTGCCGGTCCACTTGCTCGCGGGTTTGCCCGTCTTCGAAGTCCGAGAATGCGTAGGCCACGCGCCGCGTGTAGTTGTGATAGAGAAAGTCGTTCACATAGCGGTGCAGCAAGAACTCGGCGCGCGCGACTTCGCGCGTCTCGGGGGCCATGTCCTGACGCCTCGCCAGCAGGACGACGTTCGCCGTAGGGATGGTCGTGCCCATCGTGTTGCCAGCGGTGTTCCAGCCGGCGTAGGCCAACAGCCGCACCAGCCGGTTTCCCTCCCTGAGGGCCTCGATCACCTCCATCCTGCCGGAGCCGTTGTACCGGAGGTCGGCGTCCGCGAGGGCGACATCCTTGCCCGCGTCCAGGTCTTCCTTCATGGACCGGAGAAACGCCTGAAACTGATCGGGCCGAGAACCTGGAACGGTCACATAGAGCGTGTAATCGAACGGCTCGCCCGCTTTCGCGATGCGCGCTCCGCTGGCCAGCACCTGGTCGCGCAGGCTCAGCTCGATGGCCTTGCTCTCGAACGGGGCGATCCGCGTTCGGGCGGCATCGTCCGAGTAGACCACCCGGACGTAGGGCATGTAGTCCTCGCGGCGGACCAGGATGCGGCTGACCAACACGTTGGACATCTGGTCGATCCCTTCGAAGAAGTAGACTTTCGCATCGGCGCCGAGGCGTTGGGTCAGGGCTCGCAGGTTCCGCGTCTCGGGCACGTGGGGGCCGTGGGCGCGCGCGTCGTCCTGCCCCATGATCACGTAGTCGAACGCTCCCTCGGAGGCCAACTGGATCGCGCGCTTCTGGACGTCGTGGTTGCGGTTTCGGGCCCCCCAGTAGTCGTCGCGCGCCTTCTTGGGCACGTACCGCTCCAGCTGGGCGATGCGCTGATCCCACTGCTTGCTGCCTGTGTGTTTCTTCCGGCCGACGAGTTCGGAGAGCGTGGCCAGATCGTCGCGCCACTGGCGGTTCTCGGCGACCGCGGTCGGCGCGATGCGCATCGTCGCCCCGAACACAAACAACCCGACTCGCGGCCGTTTGCGCTTGAGCGAAGCCAGCCGCTCCAACCGAGCCATGGCCTTCTCGCGGGGCACCGCGTGGGTTCGCGAAGCGACCAATCCGCCGTAGGCGATCATGTCCACGCTGGCGATGATCGTCGAAACCTCGTTGTAGTCGAGCTTGTCGAGCCAATCCAAGATGCGGTCGGGCTGTCCGGGCGTCGTGAAGTGTCCGAGCACCGATGCGGGCGGGACGATGAGTTCGATGCCCGCAAGACCGGCGATTTTCTGGGCGAACTGCGTACAGGCCGGTCGGTCGTCCAAGGGCACCAACGCAATCCGTTCGGCACGCGCCCACCCCGCCGCCGCAAGGCAACAGACGATCGGCAGAGTTCGGGCAATCTGTCGAAGCATGGGCGGGTCCTCGCGAGACGCTGTAGTGTACACGACCGAGCTTGGTAAGCTGAAACTCACGCCAATGCTCGAAGCCCGAGGCATCTCCAAGACGTTCGGACCGACCGTGGCCCTCTCAGCCGTGGACTTCCGCGTGGACGAGGGCGAGGTGGTTGCGTTGGTGGGCGAAAACGGCTCCGGAAAGACCACGCTCATGCGGATCCTCGCCGGCGAAACCCAACCCGATTCCGGCGACATGAGCCTCGATGGCCAACCCTATCGGCCCGCCGAGCCCAAGGATGCCCACCGATCGGGTGTCGCGCTCATCCACCAGGAACTGGCCGTCTGTGCCCACCTCGATGTGGCCGAGAACTTGGTATTGGGCAACGAGCCACGAAGGGCTTGGCGCGTGGACCGGGCGCAGATCGAGGCCAAGTCGCGAGAGGTCTTGAGCGTGCTCGGCCATCCGGATTTAGACCCCTCCACGCCCATGCGCCGGCTGTCGCCCGCGGTCCGGCAAGTGGTGGAGATCGGCAGGGCGCTGGCCGGAGACGCCAAGGTCGTGATCTTCGACGAGCCGACGAGCAGCCTGACCCAAGCCGATGCCGAGCGGCTGTTCGGCGTCATCGCCCAACTCAAGGCGCAGGGCCGGGCCATCGTGTACATCTCGCACTTTCTCGACGAGGTCGAACGCGTGGCCGACCGCGTCACAGTGCTGCGCGATGGGGTCGTCGTGCGAGACGCGTCCGCTTCGGAGACGACGCGCGACGGCATCATCCGGGACATGGTGGGCCGCGAAGTCGGCGGCTTGTATCCCCGTTCGAACCGCGTCCCCGGCGAGGCGCTCCTCACGCTCGAAGCGTTCGCGGGAGCCAGCCTCACCGTCCACCGAGGCGAAGTCGTGGGCATCGCCGGACTCACGGGTGCTGGCCGCACCGAGCTCATTCGGGCCGTATTCGGGCTTGATCGCGTCCGGTCGGGCTTGGTTCGCGTGGCGGACACCGACGGTTGGCGCCCACCCGAGGCCCGTTGGCGTCAGGGCGTGGGCATGGTCAGCGAAGACCGCAAGGAAGAGGGCCTCGCGCTGCGCATGACCATCGCCGAGAACATGGCGCTGCCGCGCTTCGCGCGACGGCGAATCATCCAACCGAAGCGCGAGGCGTCGAGGACGGCCAAGTGGGCGCAGGAACTTCGCATCCGCTGTCGTGATGTGCAGCAACCCGTCTCGGCCCTGAGCGGTGGCAACCAGCAGAAGGTGGCCATCGCCCGACTCTTGGATGCAGACGCCGACCTCCTGCTCCTCGACGAGCCCACCCGGGGCATTGACGTGGGGAGCAAGGCCGAAATCTACGCGCTGATCGACGGGCTCGCGGCGCAAGGAAAGTGTGTGTTGATGGTCAGCAGCTACCTGCCCGAACTGTTCGGCGTTTGCGATCGGATCGCCGTCATGAGCCGAGGTTCGCTCGGCGAAGCGCGACCCGTTGCCCAGACCGACGCTCACCGTGTGATGGAGGAAGCCACGCGATGAAGAAGCACGCCAACCTCATCGGCCTCTTGGCGGCCTGGATCGTCGTGTTCGCGATCTTCTCCTACTTCGCTCCGAACAGCTTTCCCACGGTCCGCAATTTGGAGACCATCGCGCGGCAGACGGCCATTGTCGGGTTCGCGGCGGTGGGCATGACCTACGTGATCGTGGCGGGCGGCATCGACCTTTCGGTGGGTTCGATGGTGGCGCTCGTCGCAGTGGTTGTCGCTTGGTGTCTGCGGGCGGGCTACCCACCCGAGGTCGCTGCCGTCGCGGGCATCGCGGCCGGGGGGCTCTGCGGCTTCGTCAATGGCTGGCTGACCGGCAAGCTGAAGATCACGCCGTTCATCGTCACGTTGGGCAGCTTGACGCTCCTGCGCGGCCTCTCGAAGGGCATCGCCGACGAGAAGAAGATCGACGCCCCGCTCACGTGGCTGAACCAACTCCTGGCGGCCCTCGGTCCGCACCAGCGGTGGATGCTCGTCCCTGTGGGCGTTTGGATGCTGGTCGTCGTGTCGGTGCTCGCGGCGTGGGCGCTGCGTTACACGGCATTCGGGCGGCACACCGTGGCCATCGGCTCCAACCTGCAGACGGCGCGGCTGTGCGGCGTGCCCGTGGACCGCGTGCGGACGTCGGTGTTCGTCGTGGGCGGGCTTTGCGCGGGGCTGGCGGGGCTGATGCAGTTCTCGCGGCTTTCGGTGGGCGACCCCACGGTGGCTGTCGGCTTGGAATTGCAGGTCATCGCGGCGGTGGTCATCGGCGGAGGCAGCCTCTCCGGCGGCGAGGGCTCCATCCTCGGCTCGCTGATCGGCGCGGTCATCATGACCACCATCTCGGCCGGCGGCTCGCATATGGGATTGCCCAACTGGGTGCAGGAAATCGTGACAGGCCTGATCATCGTGGCCGCCGTCGCACTCAACCGCTGGCGCGCGGCGGCATCCCTGGGCGAAGCCGGTTCAGTCTAAGCTCCCGAGTGGTTTTTCGGGCGGCGCGGTGTAAGATGCACGCGTGACCAAGAGCTGGCGCATCGGACTCTGGGTGTTGACCGTCGGCACGGTCTTCTACTTCCTGTATCTCGTTCGCGCGATCCTGGCCCCGTTTGTCGTGGCCGTGATCATCAGCGTGTTGCTCGATCCGACCATCCGGCGGCTCCGTCTGCGCGGATGGCCCCGATGGGCGGCGGTGAGTTCGGTGTTCGTCGGGTTCTTCGCGTTGATCACCCTGGTCTCGATCCTTCTCGCGCCCGTCATCGGCCAGCAAGTTTCCAAGATGCGCGAACGGTTCGACCAACTCAGCGCCCAGTTGGCCCAAACCACCGAATTCGAGACGATGCTCCAGAAGCACCGCCTGCTGCTGTCGTCGGCGGGGTTGCCGACCGAGGTCGAGCCCTGGACCCGCCTGTTGGGCCAGCCGTTCGCCGAAGCGGCGGGCTACCAATCCGCGGCCCAACTGCAAGCGCGTCTGACGGCCTACGATCGTGAACTCAGCGGCGAAGGGCTGCCGACGACCGTCAAGGGTTGGAGCGCCATCTACGACGCGAAACACCGCAGCCAGATGCAAAAGTCGCAGGAACAGGCCGAGAGCCGGATTGACGGCTTGCTCGCGGCCAACCGCCCCACGCTCGAGCGGCTGAATCTGCCCACGACCCGCCAAGAATGGGTCGCGCAGTACTTCGACCCCTACAAGGAGCAGATGGCCGACGGCATCCAGTCGTTCCTGGGCGGCTTCCTAGGCATCGTGAGCACCGTGGCTTCCGGCGTTTTGCTGCTCGGCTTTACGCCGCTGATCACATTCTTCATCCTGTGGGATTTGGAGGACATCAAGAGGCGCAGCGCCACGTGGATTCCGCCCGCGATCCGCGCCAGCACGATGGGCCTGATGCGGGACATCAGCGACGTGTTCGTCAAGTACGTGCGGGGGATGACGCTCATCGTGCTGACCTACAGCACGGTCACCTCGGTTTTGTTGTCCGTCCTGGGCGCACCCTACGCGATCATCATGGGCGTCTTGATCTCGCTGCTCGGCCTCATCCCGACCATCGGCGCGTTCATCAGCTACTTCGTCACGTTCGCCGTGGTCGGCGTGAGCGGCAAGACGGGCAACTGGATGTTCCATCTCGGGTCGCCTTGGGCGTTCGGCGGCGTCATCGTGCTGTGCCTGTTCGTGGTGCTCACCGTCATGGACCAGGTGCTGTATCCCAAGCTGGTCGGCACGGCGGTGGGCTTGTCGCCTGCGGTCAGCATGTTCGTGCTGTTCAGTGCGGGCGCGTTGTTCGGGCTGGTGGGCACGATGATCGCTTTCCCGTTAGCCGGCGCGGCCAAGGTGGTGCTGGACCGAATCCTGCGCGTAGCGACGGGGGGCGAAGCGTCGCTTGCGTTGCCTCGCGTGCCGCTCCGGCATCGCGCGGGTTCTGGGTGACCTCGCCTAGGACCATGCGAACGCAGGCGCTGCGACCCTAGTCTCACAAGTTGAGCCATCTAGGTCGGCGCCACCGGGTCCGCACCCAAGACCAGTCCACCGGTCGCGGATTCCGGTCGGCGCCGATGGCTGGCCCATTCAGGCCGAGATGAAGTTCCGCAGCCGTTCCAGGTTGACGCGGTGCATCGTCTCGGCCTCGTTGGTTTCCAGCAGAATCGGCGTCGTCTCGAAGCGAGGATCGTTCACCAGTCGGCGGAACGCGCCTTCGCCGATCAGTCCCTGCCCGATGTGTTCGTGCCGGTCCAGCTTCGAGCCCAACGGCTTCATGCTGTCGTTGCAGTGGATCGCCTTCAGCCGTCCCAGCCCGACCATCGCGTCGAAGCCGAGAAACGTCAGCTCGTAGCCTTCTTCTTCGCGGATATCGTAGCCAGCCGCAAAGATGTGGCACGTGTCGAGACACACGCCGAGCCTGGGGTGCCCGTGGCACAGGTCGAGCAGTGTGCGGAGGTGCTCGAAGCGGTAGTTGAGCGACGAGCCCTGCCCTGCGGTGGTTTCCATGAGCAGCATCACGTTGTCGGGCGTCTCGTCGAGCAGGCGCAAGGCTTGGGCTGCGGTGGTCTTCAGGGCATCGTCCTCCGTCTGGTCCTTGGCCGAGCCCATGTGGGACACGACGTACGGGATGCCCAGCAGCGAGCAGCGGATGAGTTCGTCGCGCAACGATTCGTAGCTCTTGTCGCGGATCTCGGGGGTCGGAGCGCAAAGGTTGACCAGATAGCTGTCGTGGCTCACGATGGCCTCGATGCCCGTCTCGGCGCGAGCCTTGTTCAAGTCGGCGACCATCTCTTGGGTCACGGCCTTGGCCTTCCACATCCTCGGGCTGGCCGTGAACACCTGGATGGCCGTGCAACCGATGGCTTTGCCATCGCGGACGGCTTGACCGATGCCGTTCTTGGTGGACATATGGGCGCCGAGGAGTTGGGCGGGCATGGGATCAGTTTGGCCCATTCAGGTGCCTCATCGGACCGTAGCCGGATCAGCGGACGACCAGGCCGGAGAACCGCATCGTGCGTGCCTCGCGGCACTCGGAGTCGGTGCACTCCTGGATCGTGACCTCGACCTCGTAATCCGCGCCCGACTCGCCGGATTCCAAGCACACCGAATACGGGATCCTGAGAGCGCCCCGATACATGCCATCACCCGACTCGGGGTATTCGACCCGCGAACGAACGGGCACGATCGTCAACTTGGTGGCCGTGGACCAACGATCCGGCGCAGGGTTCGCGTACAGGTGCAACCCGTCCGGTATGTCGAGTTCGACCGCCCCGTGAGCCCAGCCGTCAGCGCCTGCCACCAGTTCGCGCGAAGCCAAACGACCCGTGACCTCGGCGATGCGGATGGTAAGCAGGTCTTGCACCTCGGTCGCGCCTTCTGGTTCCACCTCGTCCGGGGCGGATTCTTCGACAGAAGCGCCGGCAAAGACCGTCATCGCCGAAAGGAGACCTGCGCAGGACGTCGGTGCACGTAGCACCCAAGGCAGCAGGGCCGTTGCCGACTGATCCAGTTGCTCGGCCTTGCGCGCATACACCAGGCATTGCATTGCCATGGCGTTGCCGCTTGGCACAGGCTGGTCGAACACGGGCTTCATGCGTCCGAACAGGGCCTCGTGCTTCGAACTGGTCGAGAAGAACCCGCCAGCCTCTTCGTCGTAGAAGCGGGACATCATCTGGTCGGTGAAGTAGGTGCCGAGGTCGATGTAGCGCAAGTCCTCGGTGACAAAACCCAACTCGAACATCGCGAGGGCCAAAGCGGCGTAATCTTCCAGGTAACCGTGCCCCGACGCTTTGCCCTGAGCGAACTGGCGGGGGACCTCCTCGTACACCCGGACGATCTCGAGCAGCGCCTCCGCGCAACGCGTGGCCAGGTCCGGACGCCCCGCGCGAAGCAAGCCCCGGATCGCCAGGCCGTTCAAGCCGACCAGCACTTTGTCGTCGAGTGCCGGGCGAGGACGCCGTTCCCGGGAGGTTCGCAGCCGTTGAAGGTCCGATGCGAACGCGCCTCCGTCGTCCTCGACCAGATGCAGCACGTTGGCGCCGGTCCGCTGACGCGTGGCTTCGTCGAGGAAGTTGCCGCCCGCCTCGACGCCATACGCCCGGGCAAACGGCTCCCAGCGATCCAGTAGGGCTCCCTTGATCTCGGCCTCGGTCCACACGTAGTACGCGCCCTCGTGGCCCTCGCTGTCGGCATCCAGCGCCGAGTAGAACAAGCCTTCGGGGGACATCATCTCGGTCTCCATCCAATGCACGATGCCGTCGGCGGCGCGACGGAAAAGGCTGGACAGGTGATCGTCGTTGCCCCGCAGGAGTTCGGCGGCCGTCGCGAGGTTCGTCAACATGAGCGCGTTGTCGCTCAGCATCTTCTCGAAGTGAGGCAGGTGCCAGTTCGCGTCCGTGGCGTAGCGGTGGAAGCCGCCGCCCACGTGGTCGTGGATGCCTCCGAGGCACATCGCGGCCAGAGTCAGCACGGACATGCCCATCGCGATCTGGCGAGGCTCGCTGCCCAAGTCGTCCATCAAGGCGACGTTCGTGAGAAGTTCGATGGCCGTGTGCGGCGGGAACTTGGGGGCACTGCCGAAACCATGGTGCTCCTGGTCGTACTCGGAAGCGAACGCGCCGACGGCAGCTTCGATGAGGCGCGTGTCGAGCTGGGCCTCGGTCTCGGGCGGGAGCGTGCGGGCCATGGCCTGGCGCAGCGCACCGTCAATCTCCTGGGCCGAGCGTTCGATCTCCTCGCGTTGCACCTGCCACGCCTGAGCGACCCCTCGGGCGAGCGTCATCAGGCCGGGGACCTGCCCTCGGTCTAGCTTGGGGAAGTACGTCCCGGCGACGAACGGCTTCTTCTGGGGGGTCAGAATCAGAGTCATCGGCCACCCGCCCCGACCGGACATCAGGTGAACGGCGGTCATGTAGGCGTCGTCGATATCGGGGCGCTCCTCGCGGTCCACTTTGACGCAGACGAAGTGCTCGTTGAGGATGGCGGCGACTTCTTCGTCGGCGAACGACTCGTGCTCCATGACGTGGCACCAATGGCAGGAGGCGTAGCCGACCGAAAGGAAGACGGGCTTGTCTTCGAGCATGGCGCGCGTGAACGCCTCCTGCCCCCACGGGAACCAGTCCACGGGGTTGTCCTTGTGTTGGAGCAGGTAAGGCGAGGTCTCGTTCGCCAAGCGGTTGGGCATGGGGAAGTATAGCGTTCCGAGGGATTCTGGCCCTGAGCCGGCATCCTGAGACGCTGGCCAGGTCGGGGCTTGAGACTGGCGATGGCAAATTACTCAACGCATTGAGTAATATTACTCAGGACATTGAGTAATTTGTCAGCCCCACCCAGAAGCCTTGCGTCTGTGATGGCCCAGCGCTTGAGCGAGCCCAGGCGGTTCATTCAGGCCGTGGTCGGTCCGCGCCAAGTCGGCAAGACGACGCTGGTTCAGCATGCCGTGAAAGCAAGCGGCTTGGCCGCGCACGTCGTCAGCGCCGACGAACCCACCTTGCGGGGGCACCATTGGCTCGCGGCGCAATGGGAGGTCGCGAGGCAGACTTCGGAACTGCTGGTCGTTGACGAGATCCAGAAGGTCCCCGACTGGTCCGAGACGGTCAAGCGGCTTTGGGACGATGACACCCGAGAAGGGCGACCCCTCAAGGTGGTCGTCCTTGGTTCGGCGCCCCTCCTGGTTCAAAAGGGACTGTCTGAAAGCCTGGCTGGCCGCTTCGAAACGGTCCGCGTTCCCCACTGGGCGTATGGGGAAATGAAAGCGACCTTTGGGCTGACCTTAGAACAGTACATCTTCTACGGTGCCTATCCCGGTGCGGCTGCGCTGATCGAGACGCCCGAGCGTTGGAGACGGTACGTGCTCGACTCGCTGGTCGAGACCACGATCTCGCGGGATGTGTTGCTGATGTCCCGTGTGGACAAGCCGGTGCTGCTTCGCCGCCTGTTCGAATTGGGCTGCCGCTACTCAGGCCAGGAGTTGTCGTACACGAAGATGCAAGGCCAACTTCAGGATGCAGGCAACACCACGACGCTCGCGCATTACCTGGACCTGCTGGAAAGTGCAGGCATGCTTCGAGGTCTGCCCAAGTACTCGGGGCACCTGGTCCGCCAGCGTGCGTCCAGCCCGAAACTCCAGGTGATGAACACAGCCCTCATGAGCGCGACGCTCGGCTTGACGCTCGAAGAGGCGACCGCAGATGCCCGACTTTGGGGCCGCCTCGCCGAATCCGCGGTCGGTGCCCACTTGGCGAATGCCGAGTTCGAGGGCATCTGCAAGGTCTCGTACTGGAGGGAGCGTGATCAGGAAGTGGACTTTGTCGTGTCCGCTGGAAAACACCTCGTCGGCATCGAGGTGAAGACCGGTCGAACCGAAGGGCATTCGGGTTTGGCAGCCTTTGTCCGGGCGCATCCGTCGGCCCGACCCCTAGCGCTGGGCTCCGATGGGTTGCCTTTGGAGGTCTTCCTGAGTCAACCGGTCTCGGCGTGGCTCGGCGGTGCCTGAAGCGGGTCACAATAGGACCGATGCGCTACGGACGTGTGAGCGGACTCGACAAGGATGTTTCCAAGATCGTGCTGGGCAGCGTGCCCTTCGGCGACGACCAAGCCAAAGCGGACGCGTTGCTCGACGCCTTCGTGGCCCGGGGCGGCAACGCGGTGGATACGGCCCACATCTACTACAGCGGCCGCTGCACCCGAGTGTTCGGCAACTGGATGGCCAAGCATGGCTGCCGCGATCGAATGGTCTGCCTCGACAAGGGGTGCCACCCCTACGGCAAGCCCAGGTTCACCCCCGAAGACCTCGACAACGACCTGCTTGAAAACCTCGCGAACCTGCAGACCGACCATGTAGACATCTGGGTGTTCCACCGCGACAACCCCGAGTACCCCTTGGAGCCCATCCTTCAGCGGCTGAACGAGCACATCGCCGAAGGTCGGATGCACGCGTTTGGAGGGTCCAACTGGTCGCTCGACCGCACGCGCGAGGCCCTCGCGATCGCCGAGGCGAAGGGCTGGCAGGGGCCATCGCTGAACAACCCCAACCTCTCGCTGGCTACGGTCAACGAGCCCATGTGGGCGGGATGCGTGACCATTGACGCCGAGGGGCTGGCGTGGCACGAGGCGACCCAGTTCCCTCTGTTCTCTTGGTCCAGCGTGGGCGGCGGGTTCTTTGCGGGTGTGGATTCGGACGACGTGCGCCGCGTCTACCACAACGAGGAGAACGACCGTCGCAAGGCTCGACTCGAGGGAATGGCCGCCGAGAAGGGCTGTTCGCCGACCCAATTGGCCCTGGCCTGGACCCTCAATCAGCCGTTCCCCGTGTGGGCGTTGGTGGGCTGCAACACGGTGGACGAGGTGGCTCAAGCATGCGACGCCGTGGACCTCTCGCTCACCCCTGAGGAGTTGCGCTGGCTGGAATTCGGCGATCGGACGTAGGGGAGCCCCTCAAAGAGGTGTGGTTTCGGTCTTGAGCGACTAGCGGCACGTGCCGAACAACGACGCAACGGTCTTGCTCGAACGCCTGCCCTTCGACCCCTGAACTCAGGGCCATCCACCCCAGGCGGGTATCCTCACGGGCGAATTCCAATGCCCCGAACCACCATCTACACCTCGGAAAGCGTCAGCGAAGGGCACCCCGACAAGCTCGCAGACCAGATTTCCGACGCGCTCCTCGACGAATTCCTCGCCCAAGACCCCCAAGCCCGAGTCGCCGTTGAAACCCTGCTCACCCGCGGGCTCGCCGTCATCGCCGGCGAAGTCACCGTGGACGGCTATGTGGACATCGCCCAGACCGTTCGGAACGTCGTCAAGGAGGTTGGATACACCGACACCGACCTTGGCTTCGACGGCAACACGTGCGGCGTGCTCGTCGCGATCCAGGAGCAATCCGCCCATATCGCCCAAGGCGTGGACACGGGCGGCGCGGGCGACCAAGGCATGATGTTCGGCATGGCGACCAACGAGACGGTCGAGCTCATGCCGCTGCCCATCGCCATCGCGCACCGCTTGACCGCCGTCGCCGCAGACGTGCGCAAGAAGCACCCCAGCCTCGGCTTTCGGCCCGATGCCAAGAGTCAGGTCTCGGTCCGTTACGAAGACGGCCGCGCCAAGCGCATCGAGACCGTCGTTCTTTCGCAACAGCACGGCCCCACGAAGGAACAAGTCGAGGTGCGCGAGAAGGTCAAGACGCACATCATCGACCCCGTGCTCAAGGAGTTCGCCGAGTACGTGGACGGCACCCCGGACCTGCACATCAACCCGACGGGCGCCTTCGAGATCGGCGGGCCGCAAGGCGACACCGGCCTGACCGGGCGCAAGATCATCGTGGACACCTACGGTGGGCTGTGCCCCCACGGAGGAGGCGCGTTCAGCGGCAAGGACCCGACCAAGGTGGATCGCTCAGCCGCCTACATGGCCCGTCACGTGGCCAAGTGCATCGTCGCCGCAGGGCTTGCCGACAAGGCGCAGATCACGCTCGCTTACGCTATCGGTGTCGCCCAACCCGTGGCCATCGCCGTGGAGACGTTCGGCACCGAGCACGAAGACCCCGAGAAGATCGAGAAGAAGGTGCGCGATGCGTTCGACCTGTCTCCGAAGGGGATCATCGAGCACCTGTCGCTTCGCAACCCTGAGAAAGTCAAGTATCTTCCGACCGCCCGCAACGGCCACTTCGGTCACCGCGGCTTCACCTGGGAACGCACTTCCGACGCCGAGAGATTGAAATGACCGTCATCGCAGCCGCCGCACTTCTGGCCTCCTCCGGAGGATTCAACATCACCGTCCAAGCCTGGACCTTCAACCGGTTTTCGACGTTCGAGGCCATCGAGAAGACCGCTCAAGCGGGCGCCTCGTTCATCGAGCTGTACCCAGGTCAGACCATGGTCGCCGGCGAAGACGTCAAGGTCGGGCCGGAAATGGGCGACGCCGCGACCAAGCGATTGGCCGAGCACCTCGAGAAGCACAAGGTGCGCGCCATCGCGTTCGGCGTAACGGGCATCAGCCAAGACGCCAGCGAGGCGCGCAAGCTGTTCGCCTGGGCCAAGTCGCTGGGCATCCAGATCATCAACACCGAATCCACCGAAGCGATCGCGACGGCGGAAGCGATGGTCAAGGAGTTCGACCTCAAGGTCGGCTACCACAACCACCCGCGCCGCCCGAACGACGAGAACTACAAGGTTTGGGACCCGGCGTATGTGTACGAGCTGGTCAAGGACAGAGACGTTCGCATCGGGGCGTGCGCCGATACGGGGCACTGGGTGCGCTCGGGCATCAAGCCTGTGGAAGCTTTGAAGGCGCTGAAGGGCAGAGTGGTCAGCAGCCACCTCAAGGACCTGCACGAGTTCACACGCGGCGGGCACGATGTGCCCTACGGCACGGGCGTTTCCGAAATAGCCGCCGTGCTCGCCGAACTGCAGGCCATCGGCTTCACGGGGAGCCTGAGCGTCGAATACGAGCACAACTGGGACGCTTCACTCCCCGACGTCGCCCAGTGCATCGGCTTCGTGCGCGGCTTCCTCGCGGGCAAGGCCTAGCTCAAAGGAACGCGTCCAGAGCCGGCTCGGGCTCGGCTTGCGGCTGAAAGGCCTGCCGGATGTGGTCTTGCTTGGCCATGGCGATCCTCGCCAAACGCGCCATTTTCTCGGCGTCGGCCACTGCCTGCCGATCGTCGGGCGACGGGTTCGGGTAGGCGAGCGCGGCGATCTTCACTTCGCGCGCGACTTCCTGGCTGCGCACGGGGTCCGAGGCGTAGGAGTCCAAAACGACGGGCGCGCGCCCGGGAACGGTCAATCGTCGGGCAATGGGGTCGTAACGCGCCTCTGGCGGTTCGGCTTGCCGAGGCGTCGCCGTCGTGGAGTCGGCGGCACGCGATTTGGACACCGCTTCGAACAAGCGTGCGCCCCGGGCCGAACAGGCTGGGCAAACGCCGCAGTTGCACCCGATGGCCAGATTGGTCACCGTTGGGCCTCGCGGCGGGTATTCCACCTGAGTTCTTGTGACGGTCTCGATCATTGTTGTCCACCTCCGATGCGGAGAGGCTCACTCCTTTCATCGCACAGTGGGGTTCAAGCCTTTTCGGTAGGTTCGCGAGGTCCCACGGAATCCCGTCGAACCACCGGCTGGCACATCGAACCGGGCAAATCTCGGGTATCCCCTCGGGCGTGCTGCCCAAAGTGCCCTTGATCTGCGCCCCGACGCCCGTCCACCCACTGCATCGCATGGGTAAGGAACTGGGTCTCGACCTGTGGATCAAGCGGGACGACCTGACGGGGTTCGCCGGTGGCGGCAACAAGGGCCGCAAGATCGAGTACCTGCTCGCCGACGTGCTGCGGCAAGAGGCCGACACCGTGATCACGTGCGGTTCGTCGCAGAGCAATTTCGTGCGCCAACTCGCGGCGGCGTGTTCGATGCACGGGTTGCGGCTGCGGGCGGTGACGATGGACGTCCCCTACGACGGTCCCGTCGGGGCACCCTCCGGAACCCGCCTGGTCTCGAAGGGGGGCAATCTGATGCTGGACGACCTCCTCGGGGCACAGGTGGACATCTTGCCCGACGGTACGTGGGACGAGTTGTTCGATGCTGTCGAGACCGCCGCCGATGAGGAACGGTCGGCGGGCCGGAAGGTCGCGACCATCCCCATCGGCGGTTCTTCGCCGGTGGGCGCGTTTGGCTTTGTCCAAGCGGCGGCGGAACTCGATCAGTCGTTCGACACCATCGTAGTGGCGACGAGCAGCGGCAGCACGCATACGGGGCTGGTCTATGCGTTCCACGGCACGTCCACACGCGTGATCGGCGTTTCGTGCGACCCCGAACCCGGGCTGGTGGCGGAGACGCTCGTCCCACTCGCCGAAGGCTTGGACAAGATCACGGGGCAGAAGAAGCGGCTTCGCGAAAGCGATTTCGAGTATTGGCTGGATTGGGTCGGTCCGGGCTACGCCGTGTTCAGCGACGACGGGATGGCGGCCATCCATCGCATGGCCCGCGCCGAAGGCATCTTTCTCGACCCGGTCTACAGCGCCAAGTCGTTCGCGGGGCTGGTCGGGCTTGCCGAGCGGGGCGAACTCAGCGGCCGAGTGCTGTTCTGGCACACGGGCGGCTTCCCGAGCCTGTTCGCGATGCCGTAGGCCGATGGCTTGTCTCCGACGGCCTGAAACCGTCATGATGCAGCCCTGATGCGCCGAATCCCCATGCGAGGCACGTTGCTGAACGCGGTCTGCGTGGCCGTGGGCGCGGCGATCGGTCTCCTTGTGCGGAGCAGCGCTCCGGAGGCCCTGATGTCCGTGGCGCTCCAAGGCCTCGGCCTCGTCACGATGGGCATCGGGTTCAAGATGTTCCTCGAAGGGAAGAATGTGCTGATCGTGGCGTTCTCGGTGGCGATCGGTGGGGTGGTTGGCCACCTGCTGGGGATTCAGGAGGGCCTGGGCCAACTCGCCGATTGGGCCAAGACCTCGGCGGGCAGCCTCGGCACGGGCCGGTTTCAGGAAGCCCTGGTCACGACCACTGTGCTGTTCTGCGTTGGACCGATGACGTTGTTGGGCTGCCTTGAGGACGCTCTGGAGAACAAGATCGACCTGCTCGCGCTCAAGAGCGTCATGGATGGCATCTCGAGCGTGTTCTTCGCCGCGTTGCTCGGACCCGGGGTCTTGGTCACGGCGGTGGTCGTGCTGGTGTTCCAGGGGACGCTCACGCTTCTGGCGCGCTACCTGAAGCCCGTGGCCGACAACCCGGCGCTGTTGAGCGAGATCGTGGCCACCGGCGGCGCCCTGATGATCGCGATCGGCTTGGGGCTGGCCGAGATCGTCAAGATTCCCGCAGCGACCTACCTGCCCGCGCTGGTGCTGGCGGGCGTCCTCGCCGCCGTGGTGCAACGCATGCCGAAGGCCCCTGCGGTATCCTGATCCCAGGCGCGCCGCATGGACCCCTTTGAAGACGAAAATCGGGAAGAACTGCTGGCTTCGTTGCTGACGCTGGAGTTCGGGCCGGGCGGGCGCATCCAGCAGATGTGGGTCACCGACCCCGAACTGCCCGAAGAAGCCGAGGAGTTCCAGTTCGTCCTGCCTCCCATGCCGTTCGGAGAAGAGTACGCGGAGGACTTCTACCCCGGCACCGTCCTCATAGGCGCACGCAACAACCCCAGCGAGCCGTGGGTGTTCGATCGCAACAAGACGGCTTTCCCGATCGACTACGACCCATCGGAGAACAAGGTCGGCTACAACTACGACTTCGCCCTGTTGCCCGAAATCTCGGCCGAAGGGGTGTACTTCGAGCAGCCGGGTGCGATTCCCGTGGTCATCTGGAGCCTGACGCTCCGCAACAACAGCTCGCGGACCATCGAGATCGGCGAGTTGGCGTTGCCTTTCGCGTTCCACAACCTGCTCGACGGGGGCGGCAGCCCGGACGCCGCGCGCAAGGTGTTCCGCAACCGCCTGCACATCCACAAGTCCATCGGCGGGGTGGCGAGCTACCTGCATGTGCAGCGCATCAATGGCGAGCCTCCCGGTCTCTTGGTCTTTCCCGGCGAAGAGACGGGCTGGGAGATGGCGGCCTCGGTACCGGCTTCGATCGCCGCGCCGCATTGCTGGGAAGGCATCCCCATCGTCTACCTGTACAGCACGGCTGTCATCGAGCGCGAAGATCGGTCCCGCTGGTTCAACGGCCACTCGTCGCTCATCCTGGAACCAGGCGAGCGGCGGGCGTTCCAAACGCGGTTCGTGCCCGTGGACCAGACGGCATCCCAGGACCTGCCCGAGTACTTGGAGTTCCTCAACCGCCCCTCGGTGAAAATGATCCCGTCGGCGGTCGCGCCGATCCATGCGGGCATCGGCGTCGAGGTCTCCGGCACCAGTGTAAAGAGCTTCGAGGTCGAGCCCCCTTGCGAGTTCGAGGCTGATGCCGACGAGAACGGGGGCATCTGCCTGCTCCGCCCGACCGCGCCGGGGAACTACCGCATCAGCTTCTTCGACGACCGGGGTCGGTCGGGATCGGCACACGCGCTGGTGACCCGGCCCATCGAAGAACTCATCGAGGCGCGCGCGACTTGGCTGCTCGAGCATCAGCGCCTGCACAAGCCGGGACATGCCCTCCACGGGGCGTTCATCCCCAGCCAGAACGGTTTGCGGGACGTGCTCGCAGACGCCGAGTGGTTCCTGTCCGATTACGCCATCTACTGCGGGTTGGGCGAAGCGTTGTTCTTGGCCGAGAAGAACGTGGTCAGCGCCCATCGGGAGGAGATCGAGGCGCTGGAGGACTACGTTGAGACGTTCCTCCGGAGTTCGCTGCAAAACCCCAGCTCCTATGCCGTGGGCTGTGAGTTTCAGAGTTCCGTCGCAGTCGCCACCGACTATGGCGACCCGGAGATGTACGTCCGCGTCGCACTCTTCTACGATGCGATGGCGCGCATCGCGGAGACCACGACCCAGCTTTCACGCACGGCCCAAGAGTGGTCGGTCATGGCGGCCAAAACGCTGGCGGCGATGTTCCAGTTCGCCGACACCAACAGGATCGAGCGAAGCGGCCTGCTGCTGTTCCCGTTGCTCACCGAGATGGACCTCGCGGCTGTCGAGGCAGTCGAGCCCGAACTGCACCGAACCATTCTGACGCGCCTTGCCGAACGCTGGGAGCGGCTGGTCGAGCTCGACTACGACTTCCGCGACGGGCGGGATTGGAGCAGCGAGCCGTTCGACGACGTCTATCTCGCCGCCAGCGTGGAGCGCGATCGGCAGATGCAGGACAAGATGCTGAGATGCGCCATCGCGGCCAAGGGCCTCGCTCCCAGTTGGTGGTGGCACGGCGTGGACAAGGCGCTGTTCGAGGGCGTCAACCCCATGCCGAGGCTCATTGACAACGCAGAGCTCTGCATCACGCCCCCGACCCCTGCCAACTCGGCGATGCTGTTGCGGCACCTGACTCGGGACTTGCGGTTCGTGCCCAAGCACGTGTTGCGCGCGGCGTATGGAGGCTTGCTGGCGTCGTGGGCCCTCGTCGGCCCAGAGGGGCAGACGGCTGCGGCGTTCTGTCCGGACCCCACCAGCCAAATCCACGGGATGCTGCCGTTCACCGGTGACACTGGTGCGAGCCTGTTCATGTACCTGCGGACCGCTGCCGCCTACCTGGTGCGAGGTGTATCAGGTGAAGCCGTGGCTCTGGGCTGCGAGTACGACGCCGACGAGAACGGCCTCTCTGTCGTGCCTTGGGACGGCATCGGCAAGACGATCCACCTTGGCCTGGTCGGGGTGCGCGTCAGCACCAGCTTCGGCTCGATCGAGCGGGTGAAGATCGACCGGCGCAAGCGATGGGCCGAGGTCGCCGTCACGAACCGATCCAAGTTCACCGGTAAGGGGGCGATTCTGCTTGACGGGCTTTGGGGCGAGCGGTTCACGGTCAACGGCAAGTTGGTGACTGCCGTGGCCGGACGGCTAACGTTCGGGTTCGATCTCGCCCCCGGAGTCACGTTGGACCTCCAAGTCAGGGTAGCTTAGCCATATGGAAATACCGTCCATCTGGCTTTGGGTTTCCGGCATTGCGTTTTTCCTGCAGTCGGTGTTCCTGGTGACGCTCACCGTGGGCGTTGTCAAGGCGTTGCGGCTCATCCAGGGGTTGCGTGAAGACGTGAAACCTGCACTGGTGAAGATCGAGGCGATGGCCGAACGTGTCGAGACGATCGCCGGCCGGGTGGATGGTATCGCGACCAAGGTGGACGGTCTGGTGTCGCTGACCCAAGGCGCGGTCGAATCGGTCGGGACGCGTGCGGGCAGCATCGTGCGCTCGCTCGACGCGGGCATCAGCCAGGCCGTGGGCAACAGCAGGCTTATCGCGCCGCTCATGACCGTGCTGAAAGTGGTTCAAGTCGCGGGGGCCATCAAGGCGGCGTGGGGAGGCTTGGGCTTCGACAAATCGAAGGTGCGTCGCTCCAAGCCAGTCGAACGTGCGCTGCCGCAGGACGCATCGGACGGTGCGCCCAAGTCATGAGCGAGCCATCGTTGATTCGGCCCAACGTGGGGCGCATGGTGCCCTATTCGCCCGGCAAGCCCATCGAAGAGGTGCGCCGCGAGCTTGGACTCGAGCGCATCGTCAAGTTGGCCAGCAACGAGAACCCGCTTGGCCCCTCGCCGAAGGCGGTCGAAGCGATCCGCGAAGCGGCGGCCCAATTGCACCTGTATCCAGACGCCAGCGGGCACGATCTGGTCCAAGCGATTGCCGCGAAGCACGCCGTCGCGCCCAGCCAAGTCGTTCTGGGGAACGGCAGCGACGAACTCATCCACCTGCTGGGACTGATCACGCTGGCGGGGCCGGGCGACCGGTTGGTCATGGGCCACCCGTCGTTCGTCCGCTACGAAGCCGCCGCTCAGATCGCCGATGCCGCATTGGTCCACGTCCCGGTGGACGCCGACTTTCGCCTGGACCTGAACGCCATGGCCAAGGCGTGCGACGAGCGGACTAAGCTCGTGTTCGTCGCCAACCCCAACAACCCGACCGGCACGATCGTGCGCGAAAGCGAGCTTCGGGCGTTTCTCGCCGACCTTCCCGAGACCACGTTGGCCGTCCTGGACGAAGCGTATTTCGAGTTCGCCGCCGACGAGCCGGGCTTCCCGAACGGACTCGACTTCCTACGCGAGGGGCATCGCGTGTTCGTGATGCGCACGTTCAGCAAGGCGTATGGCCTGGCGGGCATCCGGATCGGTTACGGCTTTGGCTCGAATGCCGTCGTGGACGCCATCCACCGGGCGCGCGAACCGTTCAACGTGAACTCCTTGGCCCAGGCCGCGGCCATCGCTGCGCTGGGCGACGACGAGCACCTTCAGCGAACGCTGAGCGTCAACCGCGAGGGCATGGCGCGGATCGAAGCCATGCTCCGGGACCTGGGCGGCCGGTGCTCGCGAAGCTTCGCGAACTTCGTCTACGCCGACATGGGACGCCCCGTCGAAGGACTGTTTCAAGGGTTGCTGCGCCGAGGCGTGATCATCCGCGCGGGGCGACCGATGGGCGGGCCGAACGCGCTGCGCATCACCATCGGTACGCCGGAAGAGGTTTCGATTCTGGAAGAGGCGCTCGTCGGCCTGGCTTGGTGACGTGGTGCCCGGGGTGGGAGTCGAACCCACACGCCCTCGCGAGCCGCGGATTTTAAGTCCGCTGTGTCTACCGTTTCACCACCCGGGCGCGGTGACCTAGTATAGCGGCCCTACTTGCTCAGCACGGCCACGTTCGGGTCGAAACGACCCGTCTGGAGGTAGAAGCTCACCCGCTTGCGCGAGACATCCAGGTACGGCTCACCGATTTGCACCGCTTCGGCCGTCCACTCGCTCAGCATCTCGCTGGCCAGAAACACGCCCCGCGCGGCGATCAGCGCCTCCATCTCGTCGTAAGTCACGCCCAGGTCGTCCAAGGTTGCCCCGAGGCCTTGCCAGTAAGCCGCTTCACACGCTTCGGGCTCGGGGAAGCGGCGCAGATAGAACAGCGTGATGGCCACGTCCCAAGCGGGCCAGCCCATGCGGCAGTCGTCGAAGTCGAACACCGACATCTTGCCCTTGTGCCACTTGATGTTCCACATGTGCAGGTCGAAATGGACGGGGATCAGGGGTTGATCGCGGCGCAGTCGCTCGACGACCCGGTTGCCTCGGGCCAGCACCTCGCGGAAGTCGGGCGTGTCGGCCTTCGGGTTGAGTGGGCAGTCAATCATCACGTCGCCCGGCACGGTCATTTCGGCTTCGGCGGGCACGGTCCAAGACCTTGCGTGGTCGTGCAGAGCGCGCGTCAGGCGACCGAGGGCATAGGCGGGCTCGGGACCCCAAGCGTGGCCCGCGGTTCGTCCGGGCAGCCAGTCGTAAAGTACGGCGTGCAGGTGCTCGGCCTTGGGATCTCTCACCCCGATGGCGCTGAACGGATGGAGGGCGAGGTGCCCGCTCCCATCGGCCAAAGGCAGGGGCCGAGCCACCGAGACCGACTCGGCTTCGAGCAGCGCCTTCACCCATGCCAACTCGCCCATGATCTGCTCCCGCGTGCGGATCGAGTTCATATTGATGCGAAGCGCCGCCCGCTTGTCGTCCCGCAGTAACCCGTAGGTCGTGTTGTAGCCGTGGTTCAGCAGTCGCAGCGCACTGCCTCCCCAACCGAACTGGACCGCAAGGCCCTGGGCGACCGGCCGCAGACGGGCCAGTTGGCCCCGCTGAGAGAGCTGTTGGTAAGGGGTCATATTCAGTGTTCAGTGGTTTGCAGCCCGAAGATGATGGCGCGGCCCTTGCGCATGAGCACGCCTTCCTGCTCCAATACGGTCAACTCGCGGCAGACGGTTTCACGGCTGGCTTGGATCGCGGCGCCCATGTCCTCGCGCCGAACGCCGCGAACGACTTGCGTCCCCCCCGGTCCCTCGATGGCCAGTTCGCGAAGGTGAGCGAGCAGCCGTGCGCGCACCGGCGAACGGTCAAGGCGCGCGGCATCCGCCTGGCGAAGCCTCTCGCTCAGGTTCCCCAGCATGTCCAGCGCCAAGTCTGGGTTGCGTCGGATCAGGAAGACCAGTGATTCGCGCGTCAACGTCAGGGCCTCGACCTTGGACGTGGCTCTCACGGTGGCCGAGCGTGTGCCGCCGTCGAAAAGGGCCATCTCGCCGATCACCTCGCCCTTTCCCCGCGTGGCGAGCAGCACCTCGTGGTGGTTCTCGTCGGCGCGAACCACGTCGGCCTTGCCCTTGAGCAGAATCAGCAGATGGGATCCGGGGGCGCCTTCTGCAACGAGCACCTCGCCCGCAGCGAATCGCCTCCGCACACAGGCGGAGGCGATTTCGCGGAGGGCCCGGTCGCTGAGCGACCGGAAGAGATGCAGTTGTCGCAAGGCGTCTAGCTCGTTCATCGGTCACCGGCGCACGCCGACCAGCGTTCGCTTCCAGTATCCCCCCAAGTCGCTGATCTGTACGCCGCCGCGTGTGGAGTGCATGAACTTGCCGCCACCGATGTACAGCCCCGTGTGGCCCACGGCTTTGCCCATCGCTTGGAAGTACAGTCGGTCGCCGGGCCGCATCTCTTCCAACTGGGTGACGGCGAAGCCCACGGTGGATTGCTGCGCGGCCGTCCGAGGCAGGTTCACTCCGTACTTCTTGAACAGGCTCTGCACGTAGCCGGAGCAGTCCACACCTTTCTCCAGGTTCGTGCCGCCCCACTTGTAAGGCACGCCCAGGAAGCGCTTGCCGTAGGCGATCAGGTCTTCGGCGTAGTCGCCCATCACAGGCTGACCCGAGTGGAACGTTCGGCCCACGGTACCGTTCATGGCCGTCGAGGGCTTCGGCGCGGGCTTGACCGGGGTCGGCGGACGCGTCGTGCCGGTGGGCGAAGGGGTCGGGGTCGGTGGGGCCACGCTTCCGGGCACCCGCACGGTCACATACTCGGTGTACGCTTCGAATCCGGCTTCGTCGCGCACGCCCATCCGCACCTTGTAGCTCATGGTCTGCCAGCCGGGGTTGGCGGGGAAGTCCACCGAGCCCGCCACGTCGCCAGAACCGGGAGAGGTCATCGCCGCCGCGTAGCGCACGCGGCCATCCGGTCCCGACCACTCGGCCCAAGCGTCGGCCAGCGGGTACTTGCTCGAAGCGGAGGCGGAGAACGGCAGGCTCTGGCCCGAGGCCCGGGCCTCGCCTTCCATGTCCAGAGCGGCCAAGCGCAGACTGCTCGAGGGCCTAGGACCCGCCGCACCCGTGAAGTTCTGCATGGGCACCAAGGACGTCGGGGTCGAGGGGCTGGACCACGTCAACCGCACGCCGCCCGTGTGAGACGCCGAGTAGTGCTCCAGGCGGAACGCGTACCGGCGACCGGCCTGCAGCATCACCTTGCCATAGCGTTGGGGCTGCGGGCTGGAGCGGCGCTGCGACACCACGGGCTGGCCGTCCAGGGTCAAGGCGTACTCGCCCATGCTGGCCACCTGCAGCGTGTACTCCTCGCTGAACTCGGGCGTCAGCCAGCCTTCCCACACCACGCCGTAACCGCCGGGAGAACCGAACGGATGGCCCGCCAAGTCCACGGTCGGTTCGGAGCGGAACGTGGTCATCGAGCGGAAGCGATCGTCCGAATAGTAGGTGGCGCGCAGGCCGTTGCCGTTGGCGGTCACGCCCCGACCCATCACCACCACCGACCGCTCGCCCGCTACGCGGACCTGACCGTCGGTCAACGAGTATTCGACGCGCACTTGCTGCACGCGGTCGGCTGGAGTCGTGTTGGCGGGGAACCGCAGGGCCTGCACCCAGTCGCGATCGTTGGCGTCGGCTTCGTTGTCGGCGTCGCCGCGCGTCAATCCGACCTTCTCCTCGGTGCCGTCGTGGCGCGTCACCACGGCCCACACGTCGGCGGGCTCCATGCCCTGGGGGAAGCGGGCTTCGACCAAAACGTTGCCGCCTCGGTGGGTCAGCCGGTCGGTAGAGACTGCAGCCGTTTGGGATTGGGCCAAGGCCGCTGCCGCTGTCAGGGCCAGGACTGCTCGAGATCGGTTGTTGTTGCGCATCGGTTGTTCCTCCGGCCCCCGTGGGACCAGGGAGATTGTCGAACGCGATACTCACCGATTGTGTGATCTGTATCACATTGAGTAGGACCGGGCGGGACCCGCGACAAATCCCGGTGACCAAGTACAATCTGCGCCAAACCATGAAGGTGCTCGTTGCGGACAAGTTCGAGAAAAGCGGCCTGGAAGGCCTGAAGCAGATTGGCGCGGAAGTCGTGAACGAACCCGACTTGAACGGGGACGACCTCGCTCGCCGACTGAAGGAAACGGGCGCGAAAGTCCTGATCGTCCGTTCGACGAAGGTGACGGCCTCGATGCTCGACGGCGTTCCGTTGGGCTTGATCATCCGCGCGGGAGCCGGCTACAACACGATCGACGTGGCGGCGGCGAGCGCGTTGGGCATCCTCGTTTCGAACTGTCCCGGCAAGAACGGCAAGGCTGTGGCCGAACTTGCGTTCGGCTTGATGCTCGCCGCCGATCGCCGCATTCCCGACAACGTGAACGAACTCCGCGAGGGTCGCTGGAACAAGAAGGCGTTCAGTGCGGGGCGCGGTCTGCACGGCCGGATGCTGGGCCTGATCGGCATGGGCAACATCGGTCAGGAGATGATCCCCCGAGCCAAGGCGTTCGGCATGTATGTCAACTGCTACAGCCGTTGGATGCTGCCCGAAGTGGCCGCGGCGCTCGGCATCGGGCGTTCGGACTCGCTGCTCGAAGTCGCCAAACAGTCCGACTTCGTCTCCGTCCACGTGGCCCTGACTCCCGAGACGAAGGGGCTGATCGGTCGCGAGTTCTTCGACGCCATGAAGGACGGCGCCGTGTTCGTCAACACGAGCCGAGCCGAGGTGGTAGACCAGAAAGCTCTTCTGGAGGCCACGTCCTCGGGCCGGATCTTCGCCTGCCTGGACGTCTTCGAAGGAGAACCCGCCGGCGGCACGGGCGAGTACGACGGCCCGATGCGCGAAGCCAAGGGCGTCTATTGCACCCACCATATCGGTGCAAGCACCGAGCAGGCCCAAGAAGCTGTCGCTCAAGAAACGGTTCGGATCGTCAAGGAGTACAAGCTCACCGGCGTGGCGCCGAACGTGGTCAACGTGAGGACGTCCGATCAAGCCACCCACCTGATCGTCGTGCGGCACGCCGACCGGGTCGGCGTTTTGGCCCATGTGATGGGCGTTTTGAAGGACGAGGGAATCAACATCCAGGAGATGGAGAATGTGGTTCTGGGCGGCTCGCAAGCGGCTATCGCTCAGATGTCGACGAACGGCGCACCGAGTCCCGAGGGCGTTGAGCGGATGCGGTTGAACTCGAGCATCTTCGACGTCCACATCATCGCGATCGAGCGCTGACGTGACGTTTGACCATCTGTCCGTTGGGGCATCGCTACAATTGAGCCTATGAAGAACGACCGGCTGTCCGATTTGGGATTGCTTTTCGCGCGTCTGGCGCTGGCGGCCGTCATGCTCATCCACGGCACGCCCAAGATGATTCCCGGCGGGCCGAATGGCGATTGGCCGGGCTTCTCTGCCCAAATCGAGTTGTTCGAGCAGAACCTCGGCGTGCCGCCCCTGTTCGCCGTGCTCGCCATCTTCGCCGAGTTTCTGGGCGGTATCGGCATCCTGCTCGGATTGCTCACGCGGCTTGCGGCGTTCGGAATCGCGTGCAACATGGGCTTCGCCCTCTATACGCACATCGCGGCCAAGGACCCGCTGTCGCGTATGGAACTGCCCGGCGCGATGCTGTTGATCGCCCTGTGCCTCCTCTGCACGGGTGCGGGAGGCAAGTCGCTCGACAGTGCATGGTTCGGTCGAAAGGGCAACAAGTAAGCCCCGTCGTCGCCCCGCTCGGGAACGTGCCATACTCCCCCTGATCGCGGAGACCCGGCCGTCGTGGCGGGGTTGAGAGATCGGGGAAAGCCGGTGAGATTCCGGCGCTGTGCCGCAACGGTGTGGGCGTGTGCCCGAGCCCGAATGCCCGCTCCGCGTGTTCGCGTCCGATCGTCACCTACGAGCCATAGGGACCACGCGGAAGTCGCCCGGTTTGGGCTGCTTCGTTTTCTCCGTGCTCGTCGTTGACCCTCGGCCAAGAGGTCAACCGATGCAAACACACCGCCGAGCGTTCACGCTCATCGAACTTCTCGTCGTCATCGCGATCATCGCCATCCTGGCCGCGATGCTGTTCCCCGTTTTCGCCCAAGCCAAACGCGCCGCGCTCAAGACCACGGCCCTAGGCAACCTGAAGCAGATCGGCCTTGCATGGGCCCTCTACAACCAGGACTACGACGACACCCTGATGCGGGCGCGAGTCGTGCTCGCCGACCGAGTGGTCTACTGGTGGGGGTCCTACGACGGCCTTGTGCTGCGGCCCGAAGAGGGACTGCTGTTCCGCTACACGCGCAGCGGAGAGATCGCGGGCGACCCGGCGTTTCCGGCGACGCTGCGAACCGCCCTTGGCCTGACGGGCTTCGGCTACAACTACGCCTATCTCAGCCCGTCCACGTTCGCGCCGCCCGACTGGACCGAAGCGCCGATCCCCGTCAACGGGGCTCAGGTGGGCGACCCGGCCGGGACCGTCGTGTTCGGTACGGCGGCGCGGGTCAACAACTGGGAGTTCCCCGAGCCGAGATTGGAGGGCAACGCCTACCTCGAGCCGCCTTCCAGCGAGTACCCGAGCTTCCAAGGGCGGCACCTCGGCGTTGGCCTGGTCGCCTGGGCCGATGGGCACGTCAGGGCGTACAGGCCGGCTCTGCGGACGGGGAGTTTCGGCTATGGCTTGGATGGAACCATGTTTCGCCCGCACGACCTCGGGGAACTGGATCGCGATGGCGACCTGAGTACGGACGAATTGTTCGACCTCGAGTAGCTCAGCGGGCGTTGAAGATGACCAGGGTGCCCACGTCTCGGAATCCCTGGCCCACATAGTAGTCGCGGAGCCGGTTCTCGCACTGCAGAATGCAGGGCAGTCCGGCTTCGGCGGCCATGTCCAACACGGCACGGACGCATGCTCGACCGATGCCTCGGCCCCGAAGGCTGCGCCGCACGCACAGGTTGTAGAGCCCGACGCTTTCGTGCGTTCGTCCCAACAGCAGGGCGGCATCGTAGGGGGCGTTGCGCGTCGGAATCGGGTTGGGCAAGGCGTACAGCTCAAGGTCGGATCGTGCTGTGGCCTGCGCCACCACGGACCGGTAGTTCCTGCGGCTCGCCGAGAAAAACTGCTCGACCATGAATGCAGCCACGTCGGCGCGCTCTTCGCGGGGCACGAGCCGCAACGAAGCAACATCGCCCCTGTCGGTGCGGGTTTCCAGCGGAGGATGGGCGAGGATCGAGAGGTCCCAGACTTCGGTCAGCCCGCCTGGCTGCGGACGGGGCTCCCCCACCCGGATCGGCCAGTAGACGTTGAACACGGGCCGGAACGCCGCAGATCGCCTGACGTGGGACAACAACGCAGCGCTCGGCTCGACGATCAGCGCGAAGTTCGCCATTGGGTGGGCTTCGTCGCTTACGGAGACCAGGCCTCCATCGAGGCGTTCGACGTGTGCGCCCTCCAAGGCGTCCGCGAGTTCGGCATAGGTCCAAGCCAGGTTCCCAACGGTGGCGTCGAACAGATCGGTCGTCAAAGAATCATGCTCCAGAAGACGCCGATGGCGGTTCGTCGTTGGGCGAACGTCGCGCCGACCATGAGGCCTTTGTCGAGCCTCCCGCCCAAGAAGAACTGCGGACCGCGAGGCGTGGCCAGCAACGTGCCGACGACGTCGCCCTTGGTGTTGGATCGCCACACGTCCACTCCCAACGCGATTTGCACCCGCGTTGCTGTGTTGGCCTGGATGCCGAGGCGGATCGTAGGGGCGTAAAGCGTCTTGGGCGCGCGGAAGCGCTCGCCCGAGAACTCGGTCTCGAAGAAGTCGGCGATGCTCCTGAACAATGGCCTTTGAACAAGCACCCCCCCGTAATGGCCCGTGTCGAGCCAGAGGGATTCGCCTTCCGGCAGCAACTTCGCCAACGCCTCGGTGTAGCGGGCGGGGATCACGACGTCGTACCGCGCCCCGACGACGTAGGTTCGCCCGCCTTCCCTCCGGGATAGATAGTCGGTCGGCTCGATGCTGGCCAGTCGCTCGCGGAGAATCTGCTCGGTGATTCCCGATCGGCGGAGAGCGTTGCGTTGCTCGACCACGATCGGGCTGCGCCAGAGGATGCCTGCCAGGTCCACCCCCCCGAGAAGGAACGCCGCGCGTTGGAACCTCGCATCCACACCATAGACCACTTCGGCCACCAACGAACCCAGACTGGTGCCCATGATGCCGACTCGCGAGGCATCGAATTCGGGACGCGCAGCGATGAATCGTCCCGTCTCCCGAGCGTCGAGGACGGCTTGGGTCATGGTCTGAAGCATCCGGTCGGGGTCGGGGACGATGGCCTGACTTCCCGAGGGCTTGCCTTCTGGGCTGCGCTCCAGGTGGTAAGGCAGGCTGATCAGGACAGCGGCGACGCCGCGCGAAGCGAGTTCGGCGGCCATGGCCTGTTCGACGTCGAGGGTGGCAGCGCCCCAGTAGTGCAGGATGAGCACCACCGGGAACGGACCGCTGCCTTCTGGCAGGACGGCCCGAGCCAGAATCGTGTCGTTGACCGCGATGCCTGTCTGCAAGGGACTCGCGAACTCGGCTTCGAATTGACGAGCCCTGCCAGGCACGGGATTCCAATCAGCGAAAGGAGTGGTTGGCAGCGGAGAATCGGGTCGGATGCCCTGCGCCAAGGTAGTCTCGGCAAGGCAGAACACGACTATGGCGATGACCACCTGGATCGCATGCACGATGCTGGCGATGAGCCTGCAAACGGCCTCGCTCGAATCCGAGTTCGAGCAAGCGTTGGGCCGCGCTGAATTGACCACGAAGACCGCCCGACTGGATGAAAACCTGTTGCGGATCTTCCGGTACGGCGAATTCACGTCTCCTCTGTACGACGCGATGAGCGAGAATCCTTGGAGAATCCCGTGGATGGCCGAGGTTTACCGGCGTCAGGTGTTCGCAGCCGCAGGACGTCCGAGCGATTCCCTGGGCATCGCTGGGCAACTGATGGGCTTCGGCACGCGCCGAACGCTGGTCGGCGATCCGCTGGAGGCCATCAAGGCCCAAGCCACCGAGCCCAACGCAATGGCATCGGTGTTGGCGCGCATGCAGACCGAAAAGCTCCTTCGCGAACCCGCGCCGAGCCTCCAAGACGTTCCCGACGACGTCCAACGCGCTGCGGCGCTCGTGCTGCTCACCCAGTTGCGAAGCATCGAGTTCCGCCGGGCGGCCTTTGCGGCCATTCCCGAACTCGATGCCACTCTTCAGGAGACGGCCCGTTCGGTGGGCGTCCCCAGCGAAGTCGGCGCGTTTCGGGCATGGGCCGAGCGTGCAGCCAAAGTGGACATGCGCGCGCTCGGCGCGGGGGGCCACGATTTGGCGCTGGCCGCCGAAGCCGCGAAGGACCTCTTGGCCGGGTCGCTGACCACCGAATCGTTCGACTGGCACGTTGACACGGTGTGGGGCAAGATCAGGCTCTGCGGCGGGGCTGCAACGGTGCACGAAGGGCCGCATCTCTTGATCCTCGACACGGGCGGCAACGATCGGTACATCAACCTTCCCGCGAACCACAGCGGCTCCAACTGGGCCAGCGTGGTGCTCGACATGAGCGGCCACGACCTGTACCTGAGCGACACCGCCTTGCTCGAAACCACGGTCGCAGAATGGGAGGGCCGCCGAAACGGGAGGCAATACGCCGGGCCGGCGGGTGCGCTGTACGGCTACACCTGCCTCATCGACGTCAGCGGCAACGACACCTACCGCTCGCATCGTCCGGGGCTGGCGTCGGCTCGGTTCGGCTTCGCCACGCTGCTCGATCTTGCGGGCAACGACTGCTACGAAGGCTACGGCGACGGGCTCGGTTTCGCCAACTTCGGCGCGGCCGTCTTGGAGGATATGGCGGGCGACGATGTCTACCTCGGCTTCAACCAAGTTCAAGGCGTCGGCCAGACGATGGGTTGCGGCATGCTGATTGATCGCGCCGGCAACGACCTGTACACGGCCAACGACACCGTGATCGACTTTCCCTCGCCGCAGAGCGCCGAGCACAACGTCAGCATGGCGCAGGGCGCGGGCAATGGGTTGCGCGCCGACTACACCCATGGGCGGAGTCTGAGCGGCGGCGTGGGCATCCTCTACGACATCGCGGGCGCCGACAAGTACTCGTGCGGCGTGTTCGGGCAGGGCGTCGGCTACTGGAAAGCCGTGGGCATGCTGTGGGATCAGGATGGGCGCGACGAGTACCTCGGCCAGTGGTACGCCCAAGGCGCATCCGCCCACTTCGCCATCGGCTACCTCGACGATGCAGACGGGGCCGACGTCTACCGCGCTCCCATGAACATGGCGCAAGGCGCGGGGCACGACTTTGGCGTGGGCATGCTGGTGGACCGAGCGGGCAACGACCTCTACGAGGCGCCCAACCTCAGCCTCGGGGCGGGCAACGCCAACGCGATCGGTGTGTTCGTGGACATGGCGGGTTCCGACACGTATCGCACGAAGGGCATCACGCTCGGTTCGGCGGCTGCAGCAGTCAACGGGAGCCTCCGCAGTCGGGCGCTCTGCTTTGGGCTGTTCCTCGATCTGGGCGGCGACGACGAGTACCCCGAGTTCGCCACATGGGCCAAGAACGCCCATACAACGGTGAACTGGGTGGACCGGCGCACCTCGCCCGAAGAAAGCCAACTCGGGGTGTTTGGCGATCGCTAGGGTCCGCCGAACCAAGATCGTCTGCACGCTGGGCCCGGCCGTGGATTCGCGCGAAAAGGTCGCGGCGCTGATCCAGGCGGGCATGAACGTGGCCCGCATCAACTGCAGCCACGGCGATTGGGAGACGCGTCGCAAGTGGATCGGCTGGGTGAGAGAACTGAGTCCGGTGGTCGGCGGGGTGGCCGTGTTGGTGGACCTGCAGGGCCCCAAATTCCGTATCGGCGCCATCGAGGGCATCCTCGACGTCAAGCCAGGTTTCGAACTCGTGTTGGGGCCGAACGATGCCGACATCCCGCTAACGCAACCCGAGGTGCTCGCCAGCTTGACCACGAACTCGCGCCTGTTGCTCGGCGATGGCAATGTGTCCCTCCGCGTCCTCGATCGGAACGGCGACCGCATCCGAGCGCGGGCGAGCACGGGCGGGTTGGTCACCAGCCGCCAAGGCGTCACCGTGGTCGGCAAGACGTTCGACGTGCCCGCGATCTCGGCGAAGGACCGGACCGACCTTGTCGAAGCCTGCCGTGTTGGTGCCGACTTCATCGCCCTCAGTTACGTCAAGTCGGGTGAAGACATCGCCGAACTCCGGCAATTGGTGAACGAGCACGACCCGTCGGTTCACCTCGTGGCGAAGGTCGAGATGCGGCAGGCGCTCAAGCACCTGGAAGACATCGTGCATCAAGCCGATGCCGTCATGGTGGCCCGCGGCGACCTCGGGCTTCAGATGGACCTCGAAGAAGTGCCGATGGCTCAAAAGGAGATCATCCGAGTCTGCCAACGGCGTGGCAAGCCTGTGATCACAGCCACCCAGATGTTGGAGAGCATGATCTCAGCTCCAAGACCGACTCGAGCCGAGGCCAGCGACGTCGCCAACGCGATTCTCGATGGCACGGACGCTGTGATGCTCTCTGGCGAGACGGCGGCCGGTGCTTACCCCATCGAGGCGTGCTCTGCGATGGCGCGCATCTGCGCGCGCACCGACCAAGAGGTGGACAGCGGACCGCTCCTGCGCGAGTACTCCGGCCGAGCGCGAAAGGGGCAAACCTCGGCGACCGAGGCCGTGGCCCACGCCGTGGCCGAGATTGCGCGGACGCTTCGACCGAAGGCCATCGTGACCACCACGTCGTCCGGGCAGACGCCCCGCTTGGTGAGCAAGTTTCGACCGTCCACTCCGATTCTCTGCGCAAGCTGGCGTCCCAAGACAAGGCTGCAGATGGCGTTGGTCTGGGGCGTCGAAGCGGTCGACGTGGCGCTGCCCACCACCACGGATGAAATCGTCGACCACGCGATGCACGCTTTTCTCGCCGCGAAACGTCTGAAGATCGGGGACTCCGTGGTGCTTAGCGCCGGAGTGCCCGCCGGGGAACCCGGCAACACCAACTTGATCCTGATTCGACCCGTGACTGCCAGCCATGAAGGGTAAGCCGCTTGTCCAAGCCATCGTGATCGTGATCGCCGTCGCCACGGGCCTGGTGCTCAGCCAGAAGCCCTGGCGGTTCAACGCATCTGCCGCCGTCGAGGCCGATGCGCAGGTGAAACAGACCGAGGAAGCCGAGGCCAGACTGCGCGAGCTCGCCCGACAGGAAGCCTACGCCCAAAGCCCGGCAGGTCGAGAGGAGCAGGCCCGAAAGCAGGGCATGCTGTTGCCGGGCGAATCGTACGTCGAGCCCAAGAAGTCCCCGTCGAACCCGCGATGAGCGTGCTCGCCCTGTCCCTCGCCTTGGCGACGATCCCCCAGACCATCGTCGTCGAAACGTGGTTCCACGACCGCGATGCCGGGGTAGACGAGCGCGTGGTCGAGCGGCTGACGCTCGCTCCAGAAGAGGGCTCGAAGGTCAACGTAGTCCGCAAACTCGAGAAGACGATCTTGGGCCAAGTGGTGCTGCCCGTTCCCGCCGAGACCCCAGGCACCAAGTTCGAAGCCAGATTCGCCAGCGACGGCACTTGGCTCCAGACCCCATCGGACGTCGAGCCACACGAGTTGGTCCGAATGAGTCGGCTGTTGTTCCCGCCGACGGCCCCCGAGTCGGGACGCTCTTGGTCCTCGACCCTTGCTGCCATTCCCAACACCCAGGTGCCCTCGGCCAAGTTCTCGCTGACGCGCAGTCCCCTTGCAGCGGGCGGTTGGCGCGCACAGGGCACGTTCTCCGAGCAAGCCGAAGCAGGTTTGACTGCGCAGGGCTGGATCGCCTACGATGCGAAGGGTCGTTGGACCGAGATGGAGTGGAAGGGCAAGGGCGCTCGGCTGCCCGAGGGCGATGGGACTTCGCTTGCGTTTACTCTGAAGGCCACAGCGACCTACAAAGGTTGACCCCCGGCGCGTCGTACCGGGGGTCGGGTCGGCAACTCAACGAGGAATGCCGTGGTAGTTTGGCTCGCCTTCGACCGGTTCGCCGGGCGCCCGGGTCATGGGCGTCACGCCTGCGGTCGCGGGGGCCGTGGGAATGGCTGGATCGCGGTGCCGCAACACCTGATAGGTGATGACGCCGGCTGCGACCAAGAGGAGTGCGATGGCCCACTTCATTCGATCCGTCACCTACTCCAAGTCCCACAGGGCTTCGTCGGCGAGCCGCTCGACGCGCGTGGTAATTGCGTGTCCGTCGAGCCAAGCCACGTTGGCCGCGTTGTTGTGGCGCGGCATCACGAAGCCGTAGGACGTTCGCGTCAAGGGCGGAGCGCCTGTCCAAAGGCTGGGCGGGTTGATCACGTAGTAGCCCATCACCAGGTTGGTCGGGTCGGTCGGCGGCGCCCACGTGCTGTCGGCGAGCAACACGGTCCGAGAGGGCTCGTACGCGGCGGTCATCGGCTTGCCGATGCTGTAGATGGTTCGTGCGGTGGCCGGGTTCTGGCCCTGGGGCACTCGGTAGTCGGGTGCCAGATACCACCAGTTGAACCCGTAGCTGGGATAGAGGCCCCAGAGGTAGCCGTAGTACGGGTTGTTCTTGTCGCGGCATCCGCCCATGCAAAGCGAACCGGACCACTCCTTGGTGTCGCTCGGCGAGCGGTAGAGGTCCATGGACTTCACGTAAGGGAGCGTGAGCCAGGGCCAGTGGAACGCGCCGAAGTTGTCGGGGGTGGTTTGGCCGGCTGCGCCCATGATGGTCGCGCTGGGGAGCACGTCGTCGTAGTCGGCGACGTAGAGTTGGAAAGCGATCGCGTGTTGCTTGATGTTGCTCAAGCTCTGCGTCTTCTTGGCCGATTCCTTCGCTTGCCCGTAAACGGGGAAGAGCATGGCGGCGAGGATGGCGATGATCGCGATGACGACGAGCAGTTCGATGAGGGTGAACCCAGATCGTCGATTGGATTGGCGCATGACAACCCGATGATCGCTGGTCGAGACTATGGGGCGATTTGCGCGTTTCACCGAACGTTTGGCGTTCTTGACGATGCTGCAAAAATGATGATCGGTGAACCAATCCAGACTGTTTGAGGCTTGATTCGACTATCTTTGCATTGCTTTTTCTGATGATTGGGGCGTAGGTCTTTGGAACCGTCGGTGCGACATTGGTCCCATCCCGGCGTCCCACCGCTGCCGCGAGTAGAATGCCTCCGATGTCCGACCAAGTCCCCGAAGTGACCGTTGAAGAACTCAAGCGCGCCATGGACGAGGGGCGCAAGCCTTTCCTGCTGGATGTGCGCGAACCCCACGAGTTGCGCCTCAGCAAGCTCGACTACGACGCCCACATCCCGATGGACCTGGTCGAAGCACGTCTCGCCGAACTGGACCCGGACGCGGAGATCGTGGTGATCTGCCGGACGGGCAACCGGAGCGGGACGATCACCGAGCTGTTGAGGTCGAAGGGGTTCGCCAACGCCAAGAACCTCGTGGGAGGCATGAACGCCTGGGCAAAAAAGATCGACCGTTCGATGCGGCAGTACTGATTCGCGCGGGTGCGCGGGCGGGTGGTCGGCATCTGGTCCGCTGAAGCCCGTGGGCCGCAACGCCAAATGCCAACCACCTACGACCGTCAGATGATGCCTTGCCGACGCAACTCGGGGTAGTGGCAGGCCTTGAACTTCTTGCCGCTGCCGCAGGGGCAGACGTCGTTGCGGCCGACCTTCTTCCAGTCGATCCCCGCGAGCGATGACACCGCCGCGGGCGCAGCCGCTGCAACGGGCGACGCGACGCCGGCGCTGGTCAAAACCTCGTCGTCCACGCGCATCATCTGGGGTGCTTCCTCGACCGGCGGCGCGGCCTCCGGCATGGGCGGGCGCTGTTGCAGCGAGGCGTGGAAGATCATCCGGACGGCCTGATCCCGAATCCCGCGCAACGTGTGCTGGAACAGGTTGAACGTCTCCTTCTTGTAGGCGATCAGCGGGTCCATCTGGCCATAGCCGCGCAACCCGATGCCCTCGCGGATGTAGTCCACCATCTGCAAGTGGTCCATCCACTTGTCGTTGATGGCCCGGAGCATAACCGTCTGCTCGACCACCTTGGAGACTTCGCCCAGTTCTTCCAGCTTGGCCGCGAACGCGCGCTTGGCGATGTCCGAAACGTATTCCTCCAACCGCTCGCCGCTGTGTTGCGCCAAGTCCTCGGGGGACGTGTAATCCAGCGCGGGGAGCACTTCGTTGAGCTCGTTGAACAAGCCCTCGTAGTCGGTGTACCACGCACCGTTGTCGTCCACACCGACGGCGTTACGGACGAGTTCGACCACCAGTTCGCCGGTCTGCTTCTCCAGGTCCTCGCGGCAGTCCTTGCCGAGGAGCACTTCGCGTCGCCAGCCGTAGATGTGCTCGCGTTGGGCGTTGAGGACGTCGTCGTACTCCAGAACGTGCTTACGTGCCTCGAAGAAGTGGTTTTCGATGCGCTCCTGCGTCTTCAGGATCATCTTGGAGAGGAACTTGGCCTTGACCTCTTCCATGGGCGGCCACTGCTTGAGCAGCGGGTTCTCGAGCATCTTCGCGTTGAAGATCTTCCAGAGTTGGTCTTCGAGCGAGACGAAGAAGCGGCTCTCGCCGGGGTCGCCTTGTCGGCCCGATCGTCCGCGCAACTGGTTGTCGATGCGGCGGCTCTCGTGGCGCTCCGTACCCAGTATATACAAGCCTCCCAGCACCCGGACCTCTTCGGCGGCCAGGCTGCGCTCTTGGTCGTCCAAGGGGAGCGGGGGCGCGGCACGCTCCTTGCCGCCTCGACGGAAGCTCTTGAACGTGCTGGCGTACTCGTCGCCGATCTCGTCGCCTGCGCTCAGGGCTTGGCGGACCTGCTCGTCCACCACGCGCCCGCCGAGCAGGATGTCCACACCGCGACCGGCCATGTTGGTCGCGATGGTGATGGCCCCTTTACGGCCCGCTTCGGCGATGATGGCGGCTTCCTTTTCATGGAACTTCGCGTTCAGCACGTTGTGCGGGATGCCATGGGAGAGGGCTTCCTCCAGATGCTGCCTTGAATCGCCGCCCAGCTTGAACTGCTCCAGCGCCCAATCGAGGTTCTCGCCCGAATGCGGATCGCCGCTCAGCCCTTCGCTGGCCATGAACTGTTTGAAGGAGTTCATGGATGTGTCGGCCAGCGGCGTGTTCACCAGGTTGTTCGCGCTCTGCTTGTCCTTGATGGACTTCGTGTTCTCGACGGCATCGCGGAGCCGGACAGCGAGCAACAGCTTTTGGAGCATCTCGGCCGTGAGCCGCGTCGAGACTCGCTCGGTCATCTCGATGGAGCGCGTGCCGACCAGAACGGGCTGCTGCTTCGTATAGAGGCGCAGGATCTCCCAGGCGATGCCGCGGAACTTGGCCTCCTCGGTCTTGTAGATCACGTCCTCTTGGTCCTTGCGGATCATGTTGCGGTGCGTCGGGATGCACACCACGTCGAGGCCGTAGATCTTGCGGAATTCGTCTTCTTCGGTCTTGGCCGTACCGGTCATGCCGGCCAGCTTGTTGTAGAGGCGGAACAGGTTCTGGAACGTGATCGTCGCGACGGTCTGGCTCTCGCGCTGGATCGGCACGTTCTCCTTGGCTTCGAGGGCCTGGTGCAGACCATCCGAGAAGCGGCGGCCGAACATCATGCGACCCGTGTTCTCGTCCACGATGACGACCTCGTTGCCGCGGACCACGTAGTCCACATCCCGCTCGAACAGAGCGTACGCCTTGAGGCTCGCGTTGACGTGGTGGAGCACCTTGGGGTCGTCCGCGATGTTGCCCATCTGCATGGACTCCTCGATGAAGTCCATGCCCTCTTCGGTCAGGCTGGCGCTATGGTTCTTCTTGTCGGCGGTGTAGTGGACCTCTCGCTCGAGCGCTTTGACCACTTTGTCGATGACCTTGTACATGGACGTGTCTTCGGTCGAGGGGCCGCTGATGATGTGCGGGGTTCGCGCCTCGTCAATCAGGATCGAGTCCACCTCGTCGATGATCGCGAAGTTCAATTCGCGCATCACCAACTGCTCGACGCTGAACGCCATGTTGTCGCGCAGGTAGTCGAATCCGAACTCGTGGTTCGTGCCGTACGTGATGTCGAACGAATAGGCTTCGCGGCGCGAGCACGCCACTAGGTTCATGTAGCGCGGGTCTGGATGCTCGGCGCCGGGGACGTATTGGTAGCTGCCGCCCAACTCGTCCGAGTCGGCGGATTGGCCTTGGATGATGCCGACGGTCAGTCCGAGGAAGTGGTAGATCGGGCCCATCCAGACGGCGTCGCGGCGGGCAAGGTAGTCGTTCACCGTGACGAGGTGGACGCCGCGCCCGGTGAGCGCGTTCAGGTAGATCGGGGCGACGGCGACGAGCGTCTTGCCTTCGCCGGTCTTCATCTCCGAGATGCGGCCTTGGTGGAGCACGACACCGCCGATCATCTGCACGTCGAACTGACGCATGCCGAGCGTGCGTTTGCTGACCTCGCGGACGACGGCGAACGCCTCGGGCAAGATGATCTCGAGCTTCTCGCCACGAGCGAGCCGCTCCTTGAACTCGGGGGTCTTGGCCTTGAGTTGGTCGTCGGTGAGCGCGGCGGTCGCCGATTCGAAGTCGTTGATCTGGGCGACGATGGGTTGGATGAGCTTGACGTCTTTGTCGCTGGTGTCGAAAAGTTTGCGGAGGAAGTCCATGAGAATCGGTCTGGGGTGCCGTAAACGGCGTCGTGGCGCGGGTGCGCGGGCGTCGAGCGTGGGAAGCTACGCTCGGGGACCGGCGCGATCGTTCCAGGCCGTTCCGAACCCGTTCGGCACGCCCGAAGTCGGCTGGTTCTGAGGGACGGGGACCGCCGACTCAGTCGGCGGAATCTGGGGCGACTCGGCCTGCCGGGTTTGAAGCAGGAACCAAGCCTTGGCCAGCGCTCTGGCCTCTTCAGACTCGAATTCGGCGCTGTTGCCGTCTCGCTCGGCATGGCTGGCGATCTGAACCGCCTGCAGGGCCCAATGAATGCGCACCGGGTCGAGACTGCCGCCCGAGGCGGCCGACCCTTGCACGAGCATCAGCAACAGAACAGGAAGCAGGGGAAACACGCTTCAGCGGCTATTATGGCGCATCCATCGGGTCGCGGCTGGGCCGATGCCGTTCCGGGAACTTGCTCACGGCCAAGCGATGTCGAGGCGTAGAATTCTCTGATCTCGATGCTGGATGATCAGGTGTCCGCCGTTTCCGGTAAGGCGTTGCGGCTGGGGTTCCTGCTCGGCGGCCTCGGGAAATCCGAGCTCGACGAGAAGTTCCGAAAAGGCCCGAGGCTCGCTCCCCTCGATCCAGATGCTCCAGGGGCCCCAGTCGTCCAGCCCTCGAGTTTCTCGGAAAAGGGCAACTCGGCCTGCGTCGTCCACGAACCAGACGGTGCCTACGCCATCGAGGAGCTTCTGTCTGCCCAACGCATCCACGATCACAGGGGATACCGGTCTCTTCTCGTCCTTCCACACAACGTGCCCGCCGGACCACTTGTGGTTTCTGCTGCGGTTGGGCGCGACGATCTGGGCTTGGTCAGGCGTGAGTTGAGGCGAATCAAAAACGGGCGGGCGTGGCAAAGTCTCGATAGGCTCGAGTGGCCCGGGCGACTTCCACCGGAAGTAGTTCCAAGTATCGCCTGGGACTCGTCGATAGGTGCCATAGATTGTGCCGTCGTCTTCAAGAAAGCGCATCACTGACGCATAGACGCCGGGCGCCTCCGGTGTCGTCAGGCCCGTTGACGGCGTGTAGTGAGCAACCATAGACTGATAGTCGGTGCCAGTCCACCTGGATAGACCACCAGCCCAATGCTGTCCATCCGACGATATGGCTCCGGCGCCAGCAGACGTCCAAGGGGGAGGCGGAGCAATGACAGTGACACTCTCGCCTACTATCATAAAAGCTTCGGGTACGGACCGGTTGACTGCCAAAACATTCGCATTCTCGGAGAGCCCAGCAACTATGCCATAAGCCGATGTCGGATACCGAAACAGAGTAAGAACGGGCTTTGCGGTACCAGAACCAAGTAGTCCGCTGCCGCCGCAACCCAATGTCACCAGTGTCGCAAATACTGCGACGACGGCAAGTGCTGAGTTGCGAGTCATGGGTTGGCCGGAACGTAGTGGACATAGTTCGGCTTAGGCGCCGAAGCAAGAGCACTGTTTTCTCGGCCTTGCCCAACCTCAATCTCGCCCAACTCAAGAGGTGGGGCAACGCCGTTGGAACCTTGGCCACTCATGTTTCTCGATCGCCTCCGCGAATCAAATCCCATCATAGCAGACGTCTTGCGCTCGCCAAACTTGGGCTAACGAGGCGGAAACAGCGGGCCCCTGTGTTCCCACCCATACGGGCAACGCTCCCGCCCACCCGCGACGGATGATGCCTGCGAACCGATTGACTTGGAGGAAATCGCGGAAAATCGGTGATTCGCCAAGGGCGCATCGGATTTATACTGAGTGCAACCTAGAGACGCCCGGCTTGGCCGCTGGGTCGAGACCGAGCGCAGGAGGACTTGTGAAACAACTGCACCGCGCGCCTCGGTTGGGCGCATCCGCCTTGGGCCTTTGGGTCAGCGCCATCGCATGGCCCCTGGCCGTCACGCCGCTCACGACCATCTCGCCGCCCTCGGCGATCGGCAACGCGTTCGTTCGGATCACCGCCGAGGACACATCGGGTTCGTCCTACGGAGGGACGGGTTCGGTCATCTCGCTGCATCCCGATGCCTCGGGCCCGGCCGGCTGGTTCTGCGTGCTCACCGCAGACCACGTGGTCACGGTCAACGCCGGCGCTATGGGATCGGCGTTCACCGTCGCGTTCGGCAACGAAGGTGCGGGAGGCCTCTCGTTTGCATCGGCGACTCACACGATCAACGTGCTTGGAGGCCCCGCCAACGGCTCGGATCGGGTGGACCTGGCCGTCATGGGCATTCGAGTCCCCGACTTGTCCGCACTCCCGTCCATGGTCATGCCCGAGTTGGGAACGGTCGAAGACGGGACGACCATCTACATGGCTGGCTACGGCGACCAAGCGACGCTCGACGGAGTGAACCGGCGCTACGACGTCGTTCCCTCTTTTGGGACGCTCTTGGCCGGGTTCAACGGCGTGGACAGCCAACCTGAATCGTCCGTCGCCGCGACGGGTGTGACCTATCGCTACGACTCGTTGCAGGCCACAACCATGTTCGGCCCGCCGGCCCCAGACCCAGCGATCCAGGGCGAGGCGCACGTTCTGTCCGGTGATTCAGGCGGCCCCTCGTGGACGTTTACGATGACGGGTTGGGATTTGGTCGGAGTTCACTCGACTTCGCAGAGCCACTTCGGCGGGGGCGCGGAGTGGGTCGAAGAGGGCGACGAGATCAACGATGTCCGCGTCGGCAGCTATCGGCAGTGGATCGAGGACTCGTGCGCCGCAGTCGTGCCCGAGCCTTCCACCATTGCGGCGCTGGCGGGTTCGTTGGCCATGTTCGCACTGCGTCGGCGAGGTGGACGCAGTCGTAAGGGAGGTCCTTAGCCGGGACTCGCACCGACCACCGCGCGTCCAGTAAACTGGGCGCAATGCCACAGCGCATCGAAACCCTTGTCATGCACGACAGCTCGACGCCCGTTCTCGGCGATATGGAGAAGGGCGGGAGCGTCGTGCTCACCTCGGTGGATCGGCTCGTCGCCGCCGCGCGGTCGAACTCGCTCTGGCCGCTCACGTTCGGCCTGGCCTGTTGCGCCATCGAGATGATGAGCACGGTCGCGTCCCGGTTCGACCTCGCCCGGTTCGGCTCGGAAGCGTTCCGCGCCACGCCTCGGCAGGCCGACGTGATGATCATCGCCGGCCGTCTGAGCAAGAAGATGGCCCCGGTGCTGCGGCAGATCTACGACCAGATGCCGGAGCCCAAGTGGGTCATCAGCATGGGCGCGTGCGCCAGTTCGGGCGGCGTCTACAACAACTACGCCATCGTTCAGGGCGCCGATCAGGTCGTGCCCGTGGACGTCTACGTGCCTGGCTGTCCGCCCAGCCCCGACGCGTTGATCTTCGCCGTGATGAAACTCCAAGAAAAGTTGCGCACGCGCAAGGTCACCTCGATCAGCCAGATCGGCCTCAGCGAGTTGCTCTTGCCGCGCGAGAAGGACGAGGAGGTGCTGGCGTGAGCGTCGAGTTCTTCCGAGACATCGCCAAGCCCGTGGTCAGCGGTTTCGGCATCACTGCCCGGCGGCTGAAGCACCGCAAGGTCACCGTGATGTACCCCGAGGTCAAGCGCGAGCAATACCCCCGCACACGTTGGCGTCACGTGCTCAAGCGGTACGACAACGGATTGGAGAAGTGCATCGGCTGTTCGCTCTGTGCGGGCGCGTGCCCGGCGCGGTGCATCTACGTCGAAGCCGCCGAGAACACCGACGAGGAGCGTTACTCGGCTGGCGAGCGGTACGCCGTCCGTTACGAGATCAACATGATTCGGTGCATCTTCTGCGGCTACTGCCAGGATGCGTGCCCGACCGGCGCCATCGTGCTCCAAAAGGACTTCGAATTGGCCGACTACAAGCGCGAGTCGTTCATCTACACGAAAGAGCGCCTCTTGGAGCCGCTGCCGCAGGTGGTCTGAGACTCGTCTACTTCGGCATCGGATAGGCCCGGGCCAGCGAGGCGTCCAACCCGAAGACCCGCTTGATCGCGGAAGCGGCCTGTTTTTCGTTGAGCGTCGCCAGACCCGATGATCCGTAGCGCACGGGCAGGACCTCCAGCTTCTTGAATCTGGTCCCCTCGTACGAGAGTTTGTAGAGGGCCGTTTCGCCGCCGAGCGGCGAGATCAGGTTGCCCATCGAATACAGGATCGGCCTCTCTTTGTACACCTCGCTGCCCTGCAACACGTGCGGATGCGCGCCCAACACCAGGTCAGCCCCAGCGTCCACGGTAGCGCGCCCGAGGGCGATCTGATAGGGGTCGGGCACGGTCCTTCGCTCGGTCCCCCAGTGCAGGGCAAAGACCACCAGGTCGGCCTGCCGCTTGGCCTTGGTCACCAGAGATCTCAGCGTGGCCTTGGACGAGTCGTTGATGGTCGCATCGAAGGCCAGGACGCCGATGCCCGGACCGGTGGTGGTGGCGGGCCAGCACGTGCGCAGAGCCGAGCGGGTCTTGAAAGCGAGCATCGAATAGAACGCCACTTTGGGCCCGCCGGGCACCGAGACGATCGCCGGACGCATGGCCTCGGCCCAGTTGTTGCCCGCTCCGCTGTAGACGATTCCGAGCCCGTCGAGCAACCCGAGCATTTCGGCCAGACCAGCCGCGCCGTAATCCATGGCGTGGTTGTTGCCGAGGCTGACCACGTCGAATCCGACGTCGGCGAGATGGGCAGCGTGTGCGGGGTCAGCCTTCAGTACGAACTGACGCTTGGCCTTGCGGTCGGCCAGCGACTTGCGGGGCGTCGCGCCCGACTTCGACGTAAGCGGAATCTCGAGGTTGGCGTAGGCGATGTCGGCGCCAGAGATCGCGTTGCGAACCGCTTCGAACGGGTTCTTCTTGGCGGAGACGGCGTTGAGCATCAAATCGCCGCCCGCAAGCAACGTCCAGGTCTTGGGCGGTTGGGTTTGGGCGATCGCCGCCGCGAGCAAAAGCCCGGCGATCACCGGCGGCGCTTCCTTCCCAGCAGTTGCTGGACTCGCTCCGCGACGCAGGCGGCGTCAAGACCGCAGTCCTTGCGGATGAGCGGTTGGGTGCCGTGTTCGACGAACGCATCCGGCAGCGCGCAGATGGCGAAGGGCAACCCGCCCAAGCCCGCGTCCGCCAGCCCGTCGCGCACCTGCTGGCCGAAGCCGCCGATCCGGACGTTCTCTTCCAACGTGACGACCGCTCCGGTGCGTTGGGCCGATTCCGCGAACGCCGCGAGATCGAGCGGCTTGGCGAACCGTGCGTTGATCACTTCGGCTTCGATGCCCGACTTCTCGAGTTCAAGGGCAACATCCCAAGCGACCTCCACCATCGAGCCCAACGCGATGAGCGAGACGTGTCTTCCTGATCGCAGCGTTTCCGACTTGCCCAACACGATGGGCGAGCGGCTCTCGGGCAAGTGGCCAGGCCCCGCGCCTCGGGGATAGCGCACGGCCAGAGGTCCCCGATCGTAGTCGGTGGCGAACCGCATCATCTCGCGCAGTTCGGTCGCGTCGCGGGGGGCCATCAACACGAGGTTGGGGATGAACGAGAGGTAGCTGACGTCGAACGCGCCGTGGTGGGTGGGCCCGTCGTCGCCGACCAACCCGGCCCGATCCATGAAGAAGCGGACGGGCAGATTCTGGATGCACACGTCGTGCAGCACCTGGTCGAAGCCACGCTGCAAGAACGTCGAGTAGATCGCGCAGAACGGCTTCAATCCACCTGCGGCCAACCCGGCGGCAAACGTCACGGCGTGCTGTTCGGCGATGCCGACGTCGTGGTAGCGGTCGGGGAAGCGCTTCGCAAAGCCGGTGAGCCCAGTGCCGTCGGGCATCGCCGCCGTGATCGCGACCACCTTGTCGTCGCGTTCGGCGCATTCGATGGCCGCGTCGCCGAACGCCTGGGTGTATTGCACCGGGCCGGGCGCCTTGATCATCTCTTGCTTGTCGAGGTCGAACGGGACCACGCCGTGCCACTTGCGCGCATCGAGTTCGGCGACCTCGTAGCCCTTGCCCTTGACCGTGAGGGCGTGCACGAACACGGGGCCCCGCAGTTCGCGTACGTTGCGGAAGATCTCGAGCAGAGTAGGGAAGTCGTGGCCGTCCACGGGACCGATGTATTCGAAGCCCATCTCCTCGAAGATGGTGCCCGTCTGCTCGGGCGCAAAGTAGTGGGTGATGCCGTGCCGCAGGCCCGCCGCCATTCGGCTCATCGGAGCGGGGAGCTTCTCGGCGACTTGCTTGGCCTGATGGGCCGCCGATTGAAGGAACGGCCGGGACCGCAAGCGCGTGAAGTAGGAGGTGAGCGCTCCGACGTTCGGCGCGATGGACATGCGGTTGTCGTTGAGCACCACCGTCAAGTCGGTGCCAGCGTCGCCAGCATGGTTGAGGGCCTCCCAACTCATGCCCGAGCAGATGGCGGCATCGCCCGTGACGGCGACCACGCGTTCGCCCGTGCCCAGTTGGTCGCGTGCCAAGGCGAAGCCCATCGCAGCCGAGATGGCCGTCCCTGCGTGGCCCGCGCCGAACACATCGAGTTCGTGCTCTTCGCGGCGGAGGAATCCGCTGATTCCCTTGTGCTTGCGCAACGAGTCGAATCGCGCGAGCCGCCCGGTGAGCAACTTGTGGGGATACGCCTGGTGCCCGGTATCCCACACGACCTTGTCCGGCGGGAGTTTGTACGAGGCGTAGAGCGCGACCGTCAGCTCGACCGTCCCGAGGTTGGACGAGAAGTGCCCGCCCGTGCGGCTCACCTTCTCCAGGATGGCCTTGCGCACCTCGTGAACGACGTCGGCCAGTTGTTTGTCGTTCAGTCGGTGCAACTCGACGGGGTGGACGATGGAACTCAGGATCGGGAAGACATCCATGGGGCGGGCTCCTTCCAACATCATACGCCAACGGTCCGAAAAGGTTGTTTAGGGTTTCAAGCTGGACAACGCGCATTTTCTGCAAGTTCTTGGTGGAGTTGGCGTTCTCCGGGCTTATACTGGCTGGATGTTTCAGGAATCGAGGCGATGGCGAGGCGTTCGCAATGTGGCGACCCTTTGGCTCGTGGGTGCCCTTTGGGCGTGCGGTGGGTCGGGTGGGACCGATGCGCTCACCACGCGCGACGTGAGCAACTCGGTCGCAGGTGCGACGAATCTGACGCAGATGACCCAGGCGTTCGGCAACCTGTACACCGTGCTCGCGATGCCTGCGGACAGCCCTTTGCGCCAGGTCTACGACAGTTTCATCGAGCCAACGCTCAACTCGCGAGGAGCCCAACTCGCCACGTTCCAGAGCGTGTACGACAACTTGGAAGCCCGACTCGCTGCAGACCCGAGGAGCGAGGACTTCACCCTCAACCTCACGGCTCAGGAGTTCTTGGACATCGTGAACCCCCGGTTGCCGGCGGCCTATGCCGCTCAGAACAATCCGGCGAACGCCCCCTATGTCCTGTTCTCGTCGCGCCCGGGTCAGATTCCGCCTTCCGCACCTGTCGTCTCCACCACGGACCGGTTGACTCTGTTCCAGATCATGATGTTCACAGAGGTTCGTGGACGCATCTTCGCCGAGTTGAATCCGATCGAGCCTCCCCCTGCCGCTGGTGCCAAGGGTTCGTCAGGGGTCGGACTTGGTACAGCCAGCGAATGCACCGAAGCATGCGAGGAAGCATTTGCGACCTGTGGCCAGACCTGCTTGACCCAGTTCCAGACCGATCAAGCCGAGGCGATTGCGACGTTCAAGGCCTTCGTCAGCACACGCATCGCTCTCGTCGTCATCGCGATCGGCGCGGTCCAGACACTCTCCAGCTACATGATTTCGCTCTGCGAAGATCAGGAGTGCGTTGACAACATCAACAACGCAGTGGCGTGGGCGATGGACTACTTCCCACCCCTGCTGGAGGCTGCCGTCGAGGCGGCGTTAGAAACCTACAGCGACGAGATCGCCAATGCGACGCGCGATCTCGAGCAATGTGGAACCGCATGCGAGAACCAACTTGGCGCTTGTCTGGATGCCTGCCACAACCAGGGCGGCGGGTAGCCGCCGGTAGAATTCGCCGGTGACCGAACGGCTTCGGTGGCAGATTCTCTTCGTCGCTTGGCTGGGCTGGGTGTTCGACATCATGGACACCGCCCTGTTCAACTTGGCGAAGTCGCGCATGCTGACCGACCTGCTCGGTGTTGAAGGCTACGCCGCTCGCGGCCCACAGATCGAGGGCCTGATCCAAACCGTGTTTATCGTCGGCTGGGCCGTCGGCGGGTTGGCGTTCGGCGTGTTGGCCGACCGGTGGGGCCGTAGCCGCACGATGATCCTCACCATCCTGCTGTACTGCTGCTTCACGGCGCTTACCGCCGCGTGCCAAACGTGGGAGCAGGTGGCCGTCGTCCGGTTCCTCACGGGCCTCGGCATCGGCGGCGAGTGGGCCGCCGGCGCAGCTTTGATCGCCGAGGTGTTCCCGGATTCGAAACGCCCGTTGGCGGCGGCACTGCTCCAAACGGCGGCAGCCGTCGGACCCGTGCTCGCGGCGACGGCCAACCTCGGTCTGGCACACCAGTCCTGGCACTGGATGTTTCTCATCGGGCTCGCGCCCGCCATCGTCACGGTGTTCATCCGCACGATCGTGAAGGAGCCGGAGAAGCGACCCGACCCACAACCTGCGGGCTCGCTCAAGGAGCTGTTCGGCCCTGGCCCTTGGCGCAAGCGGGCCCTGGTCGCCATGGTCATCGGCACGGTCGGCATCGCCGGGGCCGGAAACGCGGCGTACTGGATGCCCAACCTCGTGCGCGAAGCCAGCCAGGGGTTGGCCGACGCCGAAATCGCCGCGCGGACGAGCTTTGTCACCTACGCCCAACATGGCGGCACGCTGCTTGGCGTGTTCGCCTTCCCGCTTCTCGCCAAGCGCCTCGGTCGGCGGCCTGCGCTGGTGCTTGGGTTCGTCGGTGCCCCGCTGGTGACGTGGTTCGCGCTGCAAGGGAAGGTGACCTACGAATCGCTGCTGTGGATCGCGCCGACCATCTCTTGCCTGAGCATCGGTCTGACAGCGATCTACGGCCTGTACTTCCCCGAGTTGTTCCCGACGAGGCTGCGCGCCACGGGCTCGGGCTTCGCCTACAACACGGCGCGGATCGCCCAATCGCCGTTGCCTTGGGTCACGGGGTTGCTGATCGGCGCGGACAAGAGTTCGCCCGCCCACGGGGTCGCGATGGCGGCTCTGGTGTACGTCCTTGGCCTCGCGGCGTTGCCGTTCGCACCCGAGACCAAGAACAAGCCCCTGCCGGCCTAGGCGGGCCTACGCCGGCGAAGGCTCGACGATCTCGAACGTGCTGCTGACTTCTGTGTTCGCGCGCAACGTGGCGACCACCGAGCAATACTTCTCGTCGCTGAGTTGGACGGCCTGGGCAACCGCCGTTTGGTCCAGATTCGGCCCTTCCACAATGTGGCGCATCCGGATGGACGTGTAAGGCCGGGGCCACGTCCCTTGCGGCACGCGGTCGCCCTCGATTTCGATTCTGTAGGACGTGATCGTCTGGCGCTTCTTCTGCAGGATCATCACGACGTCCATGGCGCTGCACGCCGCTGCGGAGGCCAGGAGGACCTCCATCGGGCTGGGGCCTTCCGTGCCGCCCAGATCGGGGTGGGTGTCCATGCGAAACGTCTGCCCGCTGGGCGGGGTGGCCTCGAAGGCCATGTTGCCTTTCCATTCGACGGTGGTCATAGTGCGAATTGTGAGCCAAATGCGCTCAACCCCAGAGAGGCTTTCCCGAAGGCAGAGGGTTCCGCGGTCCCAGAAAAACCTGCCAAGATGAGCGCCATGCGTCGGCTTGCTCTGTTCGCTCTCGTCGCTGCCGTCTGCACGGCGACCGCCCAAACGCCCGAGATATTCCTGCGCCCCACGTCGAAGGCCGAGGAAGCGGCAAAGTTCCACCCCGTCAGGCCGGGGATGCGCGCCGAACAACGCCTGAAGGCTTACGAAGACCGTCAACGCTGGGAATCCACCTCCCCGTTCGGCAACTTGATGTGGCAACAGGTCGGCCCGACAAGCCAAGGCGGACGCGTCGTGGACATCGAATCGCCCGCCGGGCGTCCCGAGCAGCTCTTTGTCGCGTTCGCCACGGGAGGTTTCCATCGCACCAGCGACGACGGCATCACGTGGGAATCCCTGTTCGACACCGAGAGCGCCTACGCCATCGGCGACACGGCGGTCAGCCGCGACGGGCAGACCCTATGGATCGGCACGGGCGAGCGCAACAGCCAGCGCACCAGCTACAGCGGCACGGGCGTGTTCAAGTCCACCGACGGCGGCAAGTCGTGGCAGAACATGGGCCTCGCCGAGACCCACCGCATCGGGCGCATCCAGATCCACCCACGCAACGAGGACACCGTCTATGTGGGGGCGCTGGGGTCGCTTTACACCCAGAACCCCGCTCGGGGTGTGTTCAAGACCACCGATGGCGGCAAGACATGGAGCCACGTGCTCAAGATCGACGAGTTCACCGGCGTCATTGACTTGCGGATCGACCCCAAGAACCCGGACACGCTCTACGCTGCGGCCTGGGATCGCGACCGCAAGGCGTGGAACTTCCGCGAATCCGGCCCCGGCAGCGCCCTCTACAAGACCACCGACGGCGGTAAGACGTGGAAGGTGCTCGGCAAGGGCGTGCTCCCGCAAGGAGCGGACATGGGCCGCATGGGCATCACGATCAGCCCGACGAACCCCAAGCGCCTGTACGTGCTGGTGGACAACCAGGGCGCGGACCTGAGCATGCCGTGGTACGACGAAGGCCAACCCGCCGGTGTCCTGACAGCCTCGCGCTTCCGCATGATGACGCGGGACGTGTTCGTCCAACTCGATGCCGCCACGCTGCAACCGTTCCTCAACGGGTTCGGCAGCCCGCGCCTCGATGCGGCCAAGGTGCTGGAGGACGTCAAGTCGGGCGCACTCGACTTCGAGAAGTTCCGGGCCGATCTGGCCGACCGCAACCCCGGACGCTTCACCTACGACATCGTCAACTCGCAGGTGTTCCGATCCGACGACGGCGGCGAAACGTGGACCAAGACCCACCCGTGGACGCTCGGCGAGATGCTGGGCTACTACTGTGGACGCCTGGAAATCAACCCGCACAATCCGGACGAGATCTACGTCATGGGCACGTACCTGATCCGCTCGCGCGATGGCGGCAAGACGTTCGAGCGCACGGGTCGCGGAACGCACGTGGACTACCATTCGGTCTGGTTCGACCCCAACCGACCCGGGCGGCTGGCGATCGGCAACGACGGCGGCTTCTACACGTCGGGTGACAACGGCGACACCTATCGCCACATCAACAACCTGGCCGTCGGTCAGTTCACGACAATCGCCGTGGACAACAAGACGCCGTACAACATCTATGGCGGATTGCAGGACAACGGCACGATGAAGGGGCCGAGCTCGGCGGGTGGCGGGCGTGGAGCGGCCAACTGGACCAGCATCGGCGGCGGCGACGGCAGCGCCATCGCCGTGGACCCGCGCAACGATGGCGACGTGGTGTACATCGCCTCGCAGTTCGGCAGCCACTCGGCCATCAATCAGGCCACGGGTCAGCGTTGGCAGACGCGTGCAAGTGCGCGACAAGGCGAACCGCCGCTACGCTACAACTGGATTTCGCCCCTCATCCTCTCGCCCCACCACCCCGACATTGTGTACTTGGGCGCGCAACGCGTCTACCGTTCGCTGAACCAAGGCCGTTCGTGGGAGGCGATCAGCCCGGACATCACCAAGAACCTCCCCAACGGCGACGTGCCGTTCTCGACGCTCAAGGACCTCAGCGAGTCGCCGCTCAAGTTCGGCCTGTTGTACGCCGGCGCGGACGACGGATCCGTGAAGGTGACCAAGAACCACGGCTTTACTTGGGAGGACATCGCCACTCCAGCGCCCGACAAGTGGGTTTCTCGCGTGGTCGCCAGCCGATGGGACGAGGGCACGGTCTATGTCGCTCAGAGCGGCTATCGCGACGACGAATGGACGCCCTACCTGTGGAAGTCCACCGACTACGGGCGCAACTGGACCTCGATCGTGGGCAACCTGCCGTTGGAGACGATCAACGTGGTGCGCGAAGACCCCAAGAGGAAGGGCATGCTCTATGTCGGCACCGACCTTGGCGTTTGGGTGACCTACAACGACGGCGCGCTTTGGGAGCCGCTCAACGGGGGCATCCCGCGCACGCCGGTCCACGACATCGCGATTCAAGAGCGCGAGATGGAGATGGTGATCGCCAGCCACGCGCGCAGCGTGTTCAAGTTCGACCTGAAGCCGCTCCACTTGGTGGACGAAGCCTTGCGGGCCACGCCGATCAAGCTCCTCAGCGCCCCCGACATGCAACGCGGACGATGGGGTTTCGAGCGGCGGCAACCGTGGGACACCAGTCTCCCGCCCAGCCCGCAACTCAACGGCCAGTTCTGGGTGGCCAAGGCCGGTTCGACGACGATCCGTCTCAAGGATTCGGCCGGCAAGGTCTGGGTGGAGCGCACCATGGACTCCAAACCCGGGTTCAACACGTTCTCATTGGAACTGGAACTCAAGCGCGGCAAGTGGGTCGGCGAAGTGCCCACCATCCTTCCCAAGACGGTCCAGGAAGCCCTCGCCGATCTCTACGCGGAGCGGCGCGGCGAGTACTTGGCGGCGGGCGAATATGCGCTGGAAGCCGAGCAAGGCACGCAATCATGGAGCCAGACGTGGCGTCTGCGCGGCTGAACGGTAACATAGCGACCGAATGGCCACTCATACGATCACGGTTCAGGGTTACGGCGTCTACGAAGTCGCCGAAGGCACTCGGCTCGTTCTGGGGCTCGAGCAGTCGGGCGTGGACGTCAGCCACCGTTGCGGCGGGCAGGCGCGATGCACGACGTGCCGAGTCAAGTTCCTCAGCCCCGAGCCGGCGATGCGAGACGCTGAACGCGACTGCCTCGTCGAGGACGGTGTGCTGGGCGAGTTCCGCCTGAGCTGCCAGATCGTGGTGGATCAAGACATGGAAGTCGAAGTGCTGAGGCCCGCCCGCAAGGAAGGCTGGGATCCGGGTCCGACGCCGACCGACCACTTGGAGCCCTGATGGACTTCGTGCTTCTTGGAATCGCACTCGTCGCCGTCCCCGTGGTGGGCGCGGTGGTTTTCTACAACCGGCTGGTCGGTCTGCGCCAGTTGGTCCGGAACGCTTGGGCCGATGTGGACGTGTATCTCAAGCGAAGGTCGGACCTGGTGCCCCAGATCGCGAATGCGGTGAAGGCGTACGCGGCCCACGAGCAGGCGTTGCTGACGGCGGTTTCGGAGTCGCGTAGCCAAGCGATGGCCTCGGGCAACGACCTTGGCCGCCGCGCCGAAGCCGAGGGAGCCCTGGGACACGGGCTGGCGCGCATCATGGCTCTCAAGGAGGCCTACCCCGACCTGAAGGCCAGCGAGAACTTCTTGGGCTTGCAGAACGACCTGCGCGACACCGAGAAGCTGATCGCGAACGCGCGGCAATACTACAACGCGTGCGTCCGCGACCTGAACACGACCATCGAAGCGTTCCCCAGCAACCTGATCGCGGGTCTGGCCGGCGTGAAGCACCAGTCGTTTTTTGAACTGGAGACGCTGGAAGAACGCGAATCCCCCGACCTCGGCCGGCCGCTTGCGGTCGAAGAGGATCTGGATGTTCGGGAGAATGCGTGAGGCTCGGGTTTCGCTCGGGCTTGGGTACGTCCCCTCCCGAAGATCGGGAGGGGATTGAGCGGAGGGTTGATCGAGCTGCGCAGTGCCCGGCAAGTTCTCAACCCCTCCCCGGCCCTTCCCAGGCTTGGGGAGCGGAGTTGACGATCCGCCTAGCGACTCAACACAAGCCGAACAAGGACTATCCCGTCAGCGCCACGCGGTCGAGTTCCAGAGTCACGCCCGACGCCTGATCCGTGGTCAGGATTTGGAAATACAGGATGCCCTCGTCGTCGGCCAACGCCTGCACGTTGTTCAGCACGAACGCCGCTTCGGTCATGCCGGTAGGAGGGGTGCCGGACCAAAGTTCGACGAACGAACCGTACGGAAACGAGGCAGTGGACCAGTCGTACACCCGCAAGCGCTCCGTCCCACCCGCCGAGCCGGGGTAGCGGCGCACCACGCGCAATACTCCCCGCTGGATGCCCAGCGGCACCTTCAGCGTCCCATGCACCAGGATGTTGCCGTCGTTGCGGCGCGTCACCACCATGGAGACACCGTCGGCAGCGATCGTCTCGGCAAAGCCGCCGCTGACCGAACTCCCGCCGCCGGGGGCGGACGCCTCGCGCATGGGCACTGACCACCCTTCGACGGGCAACGGGTAGGCGGCAAGTTCTTCGGACCCTGCCACGACCCGGAACCAGCGCCCCAGAACGCCCGATGGAACGGCGAACTCGGCATGGTCGCGGCCCGTTCTCGAAGGGCGCACCAAGCGGTTGCCAAACCATGCGCGCAGGTCGGCGCGGTTCAGACCTCGGCCGTACACCTGTACGCTCTGGCGTGGGCGCGAGCGCGCATTCGAACCGCCCGGGAGCCACTCTGCGCCACGGACCTTGCTGGGCTTCGCATCGGGCACCGAGAGGTTCAGGGCCGTCTCCAAAGCGCGGCGCGCATCCACGCGCCCGTAGTTCGCGAACTCGCCGAACGGGGCCTGGGTTTGCAGGGTCGCCGAATCCTCCAAGATCGCGCGCACCTCGGCGACCGAGGCATTGGGCTTGGCCGAGAGGATGAGCGCAGCCACGCCCGCCACGTGCGGACACGCGCCGCTGGTCCCTCCGAACGAGGCCGTATAGCCGCCCGAGGTCGTCGTCGTGCGCAAGCTCGTGCCCGGCGCCGAGACATCCACCCACGACCCGTGGTTGCTGAAGCTGGCCTTGGTCAGGTTGGTCGCCAAAGCCGCCACGCTCACCACCGATTCGTACCCGGCGGGGTAGTAGGTGTAGACCGTCGAGGCGTTGCCGGCGGCCGCGATGGGCAACACGCCTTTCCACACGCAGAACTCGAGCGCGGCGCGCTCGGAAGGGCTGACCCGGTCCGAGAAGTAGCTCATCGAGAGCACCTTCGCGCCGTTGTTCGCGCAGTAGATGTACGCCGGCACAGTGGCTGAGTCGTAGAAGTAGCCGTCGTCTTGCGCGGCCTTGATGGCCATCACCTTGACCAGCGGCGCGACGCCTGTCCCGCCTTTGGCGTTGTCTTGAATCGCGGCGACGAGGCCGGAGCAAGCTGTGCCGTGGCCGTTGACGTCGTCTGGGTTGGGGTCGCCGTAGGTGAAGTCGTAGCCGTTGACGTCGTCCACATAGCCGTTGGCGTCGTCGTCAATGCCGTTGTTGGGGATCTCGTCTTGGTTCACCCAGATGTTGGCCGCGAGGTCCTCGTGGTTGACGTTGACGCCCGTGTCGATTACGGCCACCACAACGCTGGGCGAGCCTTTGTGCAGGTCCCACGCTTCGTTCGCTCGGATGGCGCGCATGTGCCACATGTCCGGCCACAGGGGGTCGTTGGGTTCGTAGGCGATCCTGGCTGCGCGGTCGTAGTGGACGAATCCGAACGTCTCCTCCGTTTGAAGCCGACGCTTGGCTCGAACCAGGTCGTGCTGGGGGAACTCGAGGATGCTGACGCTGATCTCGTCGAGGCGCTGAAGCACGCGCCCGCCGAGCGATTCGGCATGCGTCTGGGCTTCCTTGGCCGGGCCTTGGACCATCAAGCGTCTGGGGTGGCTGAGCCAGCCCTCGTTCAAGACCGGTGCGGTGCCTTGGACCCCACCGATCGCCGCCAGTGCGCACAGGACGACCATCGCTCTTCAGTTTGACCGCTACGCCCGGGGATTCGTTCAGGTCCGCTCTTCGATCCGCTCCAACTTGCCGTCGGAGATGTGGAAGATGCGGTCCGAGACGCCGAGCATCTTGTGGTCGTGGGTGGCCGAGATCACGGTCACGCCTTCTTCTTGGTTCAATCGCCGCAGCAAGTCGATGATTTCTTGGCCCGTCTTCAGGTCCAGGTTCCCCGTGGGCTCGTCAGCGAGCACGATGGCGGGGTCGTTGGCAAGGGCGCGCGCGATGGCCACACGCTGTTGCTGCCCACCCGAGAGTTCGGCGGGGCGGTGGTGGTAGCGGTGCCCGAGTCCCACGAGGTCGAGCTTCTTCATCGCCCGCTCCTCGGCTTCCTCGGGCGAAAGGCCCGCGAACAACATGGGCAGCACCACGTTCTCGAGCGCCGTCCGCACCGTGATCAGGTTGAACGTCTGGAAGATGTAGCCGATGGTGTGGCAACGCAGGAACGCGAGCTCCTTGGGCGTGAGCTGCGCGATGTCCACCGAGTTGATGAACACCGAGCCGCCCGTCGGGCGGTCGAGGCCCCCGATCATATTGAACAGCGTGCTCTTGCCCGACCCCGAAGGGCCGACGATGGAGAGGTACTCGCCGCTGTAGATCGCGCACGTGACGCCGTTCAGAGCGTGGACGGCGTTCTCGCCTTCGCCGTACTGTTTGGCGAGATCGGTGGTGCGGACGACGACCTCGGCCATTACACGTCCACCCTCAGCGCAGCGGCGGCGGGCATGCGTGCGGCTTGAATCGCGGGTGCGATCGCGGCGACGACCGTCATGAGCAGTCCCACGCCCGTGCCGAGCGCGACCACCTGCATCCAAGACCCGAATCCAAGCCTGCTTCCCTGCAGGTTGACCACAGCCCACATCGCGCCGGCACCGATCACCGAACCCAAGAGCGAGCCCATGAACCCGAGCAGCAGCGATTCCAGCACGAACACCTTGACGATGAACGAGTCGGACGCCCCGAGGCACTTGAACGTGCCGATCTCGCGATAGCGCTCGGTGACCGACATCAGCATCGAATTGGTGATGCCGACCAGGCACATGAGCAAAGCGGTGCCTGCGAGCCAAACGCTTCGAACCTGGGCGCCGGGGTCGGTCGAGGTCTCGGCCAGCCGCTGAATCTGCATGCTGGTGAAGAAGGCGATTCCGAGACCGACGCCTGCCGTTGTGATGGCCTGCCGCCAGAAGCGTACGCGAATGCTGGCCAGCGCTTGGTTCCACGCGACCCAGAATGGCGGGTCGGTGTCCTTAATGGCGGTGGTGCGTGCGTCGTTTGGCATGGGCGGTCTCCGGCATCATCAGGGTGATCAAGCCCCGTCGGGAGAGCGTTTGGAGAAAGGCGACGAGCGCCGCCTCTGCTTCGACTCGGTTCAGCTTGAACTGTTCGCGCAACGCGCGCGTGATTCCTTCTACGGTGCGTTCGCCGTCGCAGAGTCCCCACACAAACGCTCCGATCGCCTCCAACTCGAAGGTGCGGTGCGTCGCCCCCTTGGCCCACGGCCACCGGGACTTGGCCACCGGAACGCGAACGAGCACCAACCCATCCTCTCGGGCTTCCAGCTCGGCTCCGGGGTGGCGGATCGGCTTGGCGCGGCGCAGCCGCGCGGGGTCGAGCGCGGGGCGTGCGAACAGCTTTTGGATCAAGCCCACCACGAGGGGTCCAGCCTTGGCGTCTGCCGCCGCGTGCGCAAGACGAGCGCCTCGATCTGGTTCGCCTCGGGGCGCAAACGGACGAGGGCCTCCGTGGCGACCATCCACTTGGAGTGGCTGAGCGATGCTTCGAACTCAGAGGTCGCCGTGGGCTCCATCGGAAGGGCCAGAGCGGAGTGCGCCCAGCCCGTCAGCCCGTGCTTGGCCACGAGCTGCTCGGCGAACGACCAACGTTCCATGCGGACCATGGTGCCTCGCACCTCGAACTGAAGGGCGGCGCGGCCGGCGAGAAACTGCTTCTTGGCCACCTTCATGCCCTTGGGCAACCACGCGCCGACCCCGGCCACCGACCACAGCTCCCGCTCGCCGTCATGGGTATGGAAGCTGGCCCTGACGCCGCGGACGACGGGCAACAGGCTGTCCTTGCGCGCCCCTACGACTTCGAGAAAGAACATGCGGGGTGCGTCGGCATCCCGGAAAACGACCCCGCGGCCCTGCTGCTCGGACTGCCACTTGTAAAGGAGCGTGCCTTGCTCTTCGGCGACTTCGGATCGGAACGTGAGTTTGGCCTTCTGGGCGTCTCGGCGGAGTCGTTCCAGATAGCCGTCGAGCGCGGGGCGGAGGCTCTTCGCGGGCTTGCCCGTGTGCCAGCGAACGTGGAGCGACCGCGCTCCGTCGCCAGCCAGTCGGGCGTAGCCCTCTTTGCGATCGCCGATGAGGGCGGCAGGCATCCAATCGCACGGGTGCTCGAACGAGAACCCGTACCAGCCGAAACGGGCTAGTGGTGAGGGGTCGAGGTGGACTTGTCCTCCTCCTCGATGGCCGTCTGAAGCTGTTTCTTGCCTTCTTCCAACCCCTTCTGCAGTTCGCCGACCCCCTTGCCGACGCCGCGCATCAGTTCGGGAATCTTCTTTCCCCCGAACAACAGCAGAACGACCACGAGAATCCAAATCCATTCCGTGCCGCTGGGCAAACCAAATGCGAACGTGTTGAGCATAGCGAACCTGATCTGGTTAGAGTATACGCCAACGGGGCCCGGGCGTTCGGTCGGCTCAACCGGCGAGGTTGGCGATCATGCGCTGGAGCGTGCGTTCGAGACCGTCCTGTTCCAGTCGGCTGAGGTCCTGGGCGGCTCGCCGCTCGATCTCGCCCAAAGCCGCAACGGCCGCTTCGAGTACCTGCCGGCCCCGCTTGGTGAGCGACAGCAGACGCGCCCGCTTGTCGCTCGCCGAAACCGTGCGCTCGACCAGGCCCGCCTTCTCTGCCGACGTCAACGCTTCGCTGAGCGATGCCGGCGCGATTCCCAGACGGTCGGCGATTTGGCGCTGCGTCTGTCCGTCGCCGCCCGCTTGGATCGCCGAAAGCAGTTGGAACGTGGACGAGGTAATGCCGTGATTGGCGAGCGTCGGCTCGAGCGAGGCGTTGACCAACTCGTACAGGGCGGCCAAGCGCGAAATCAGGGGAATCGAACCAACCATGACGGGGTGATCAGGTTACCTAATCGTCGGCGTCAGCCGTCCAATCGCCCCAGCGTCATCTCTTCGGCCTCGTCGAGCGATGCGTCCAGCGCACGCAGGTTGGCCAGCGACTCGCGAAAGCCCTCGTGATCGAACTCCTGGGTGCCAGCGGAGGCCAGTGCGAGGCGCGTCTTCATGTCGGTGAGGCTCATCTGGGCGCCTTGGATCGCCGCCTCGATCTTGGCGATGGCGTCCACCGCTTCGCTGGATCGGTCGGGCAGTTGTTTGGCCTTGTCGCCGAAGTTCCGGCGCAGCTCGCGTTGGGATTCGACGGCTCGCTTGAGTTCGGAACGGGCTTGCAGCAGCCGAGTGGCGTGCTCGAGCAACCTGCGCGACTCGGCGACGGCTTCGCCCCCGATCACCTTGATCTCGGGGGACGACGGGTTGGCGTCCACCAGTTCTTCAATCTCACGGTTCAGGCGGACGAGCGGCCGCACCAACGTTCTTGCGTCGCCGCTGAGTTCGTCGTAGGACATTGCGGCACGACGCTTCCGCACGCCAGCGGCTGAAGCTAAGAGCATCCCGATCACGGCTGCTCCCGCGCAGGCCGCCGCAGGCAGAATCATCCCGGCCATCGCCAAGACGACCGCTCCGACCGCCGCGACAGCAGGGAACGCGAACCGCATGGCCTAGAGCTTCAACCTCATGCTCACCGTCAAGTCGTGGAAGGTGCCGTCTCTGAACCGCACCATGGGTTCCAGCCACACGCTCTTGCCCATCGGCACCGATCCCTCGAGCCTGAGGCGTCCGCCTCGAACCGCCGAGTCGGCCGTGAAGCCTGCCTTGAACCCGAGCCGGGACGTCGGCGGCGTTCCAGCCGAGACGTCCCACACCAGACGGTCGGGGTCGTCCGGACCGTGCCCGTTGCGGAAGGCCACGACTTCGCCCACCACCACCCACTCGCCCCACGAGCGGGTCATGTCGAGCCCCACGATCGTCCGATAGCCCGACCCCTGTTTCGGCGCGTCCTGAAGGTCCCGAAACAACCCGAGCGAACCGGCGCTTTGCGCGAAATGGTCGCCGCTCACCGCACTCAGGCGCATCCAATCGGTGCCGATCCGCACGCCGAAGCCGCGCGGACGGTTGAGCCCCTCGTCGCAAAGAATCACCGTGGCCGGCAAGCCACCCAGAGCCAACTGCGTCTCCAACCGCGCGCCCAACACGGAATCGCGAAACACGGTCTCGGCGCCGAAGGGCAGCGGTTGTTTCCCCACGCGCCAGGCCCCCGGGTTCTCGACGTAGTAGTGCTCCAGCGGGTCGTCGTCGGCGTTGCCAGGGATGCGTTGGATGCGCTGAACGACCATCGCGCGCAGACCGGGCTCCAGCCTAAACGACAGCCCGGCCCAAGAGCCGCGACCCAGCGGGTCGTACCAGCGCACGACCGGACGCCCATCGTCGGCCAACACGTACGCAAGTCGCGTGTCGGCGCGGACGACCACGTCGGGCACTTGGGCTTGGGCGACGCCGGCCCCTGCGAGAAGAATCAGCGCCGCGCGTCGAGCCACGCCGCCACCTCCGATGCCGGAACGACCACTTGTTCGCCGGTCGCCATCTCGCGGATGGACACCGTACCGGCGGCCAACTCGTCCGAGCCGACGATGAGCGCGAAACGCACCTTGGACCGGTCCACCTGCTTCATCTGGGCCTTGATCGTCTTGCCCTCGACGTCCCAGAGGCAAGCCAATCCCTGGCCTCGAACCTCGCGGGCGAGCGATCGGACGCTTGCCGAGGCCTCGGGCACCCCGGAAACAGCGAACGCCATAGGCGGCTCCGCGCCCGGGACGAGTCCCAGTTCGGTCAGCACAAGAAGCGCTCGCTCGATGCCCATACCCACGCCCACGCTGGGGGTCGGAGGTCCGCCGATGTCCTTGATCAGGTTGTCGTAGCGTCCACCGCCACAAAGCGAGTTCTGCGCTCCGAGGTCGCCGGACGTGATCTCGAACACGGTCTCGGTGTAGTAGTCCAGGCCACGCACCACGTCGGGCGAGATGCGATAGGGTATCCCGGCTTCGCCCAGCAACCGCTCGATGGCTTCGAGCCGTGCCTTGCTTTCGGGTTCCAGATAGTCGGTGATCGGGGGAAGCCCCTCGAGAGCGGCCCGCGTTTCGGGGTCCTTGGTGTCGAGCAGCCGCAACGGGTTCTTCTGGGCCGTCGCCTGGAACTCCTCGGACTGGCCCGCCAGATACGATGCCATGTGGTTCAGGACGGCCTCACGGTACGCCAGTCGGCAAGCCTCGCGGCCGATCGAATTCAGTTGAACCTCCAACTCCTTCAAGCCCAACGCCTGAAAGTGCCGGACCGTCATCTCGATGATCTCGGCATCGGCTTCGGGCGCGGGGCTGCCGATGAGCTCGAGGCCGGTTTGGTGGTGCTGGCGATAGCGCCCTTTGGCGGGTCGGTTGTAGCGGAAGACCGGGGTGATGTAGTAGAGGCGCGTGACGCCGCCCGCGGCGCCGAGGCTGTGCTCCAGGTAGCTCCGCATCGCCGGGGCCGTGCCCTCGGGCTTGAGGCTCAGGCGTCGACCGCCTCGGTCCACGAACTCGTACATCTCCTTGGAGACCACGTCGCTCGTTTCGCCGGACGTGCGGATGAACAACTCGATGTCCTCGAACATCGGCGTGCGGATCTCGGAGTACCCGTAGCTCCGGGCCAGCTTGGAGAAACTCGACTCGACCCAATGCCACGCATGCGCCTGAGACGGGAGCATGTCGTGGGTGCCTCGGGGTGTTTGGAATCTCATGAGCGGGCCAAATTGTGGCATCCACCACCAGACGCAGTCGGGCCGAGGTGAAAAGTTAAAGAAACGTGAACAGGATGCTGTATCATCAGCAAACCTCAGCCGGTGGCTCGACCCGACAGCCGAGGCACGGAGATCAGATGCGACAACGTGGTTTCACTCTCATCGAATTGCTCGTGGTCATCGCGATCATCGCGATCCTGGCCGCGATGCTCTTCCCAGTCTACGCCCAGGCCAAGGCGGCGGCCAAGAAAGTCACCGACGCCAGCAACCTGCGGCAGAACGCGACGGCCATCCTCATGTACGTCAACGACTACGACGGCATGTATCCGCAGAGCGCGTACTCGCTCGACCATCCGCTCGGCGTGCTGGTCCCGGCGACGAATGCCCGGGTCTATGCAGCGTTCGACGCCATCATGCCCTACACGAAGAGCTATGACATCTTCCTCGACCCGTCCGAGCCGGATGCCATCCCCTGGAAGACAGTCCTGAACGGCCTAGGCCTTCAGCCCGCAGGCCAAGTGCTCCGCGCCAGCCATGCGTTCAACTTCGCCTTGTTCGAAGATCCGGCGATCGCGCCGAACCTGTTCGCGGCCGACCCCGTGCGCGGCGAGGGCGAGATTCCCGAGCCCAGCCGGACGACGATGTTCTACGACGCGAAGTACTTCCGCGCCGGTGGTCCGGTGCCGGAGGGTTACCCCGTCCCGCCTGGACCGTTCGACCGAACGAACTTCGCGGGCTTCGCTCGGCACAACGGCGGTTTGAACATCAACTTCGCCGACAGCCACGTGCGGTTCTACAACAAGAACGCCAAGATCGACGCGACGGCCCCCGACCTCTACTATGGCGGCGGGTCCGACGTGCGTGTCTACAACCTGCCCTACGACCTCAACGGCATCCCCGGTGTGGTCGCCGAGCCGCGAGCGTAAGCACGCCCACCTCGAAAGACAAACGGGGCGCGTCCTTCAAGGACGCGCCCCGTATCGCTTTTTGAGGGCCAGAGCCTACTGGCGGACGATGGTGGCCGTGGCATCGGACGGGGGAGCGCCCGGGCCGAGTTCAAGGTTCTTCATCTTGTACTCGGCCTTGACCAACTCGCCATCCTCCGAGGCGAGGTAGATGACGGCATCCACCTTCATGGCGGCGGTGCCTTCCGTCTCGACGAACGTGTAGGTGACCTTGTTCGACTTGATCCCGTTCACGGTCTCGGTCCCTTCGAACTTGAACGTGGCCTCGGCGGCGCGCTGGCCCTTCGAAGCGTCGGCTTTGACCGAACGGGTCCACGTCTCACCGACCTTGAGATCGGCCTTCTGCGGGAAGACGAACAGAATCGCTTGGTCGAGCCGGGCGTTGTCCATCTCTGCGGGAGCGTCCGACTTGCGGCTCAGCACGTTGCCGAATCGGTCCATCGTGCTGGTCTCGGTCATCGCCATGTCGCCCATCATCGCCGACATGTCCTCGCCAGCGATCGAGAGGGTGAAGTTGCTTTGCTTGCCTTCGACCACGACTTCGCCGTTCTGGCGCACTTCGAGCACCTTCTGCGTGATGGTCGTGCCGAACGCGAATTCTTGGCCTTCCATGCTGGCTTTGACCTGAAGCTTGTACTTGAGGGTGTTGCCGGCCTTGGGCTTCCAGACGAGCGAAACGGAATCCTGGGCGAGCGCTGCGACACTGGCGAGCGTGAGGAGAGAAACGAGAGCGAGCGAGCGTTTGATCAAGATCATGTCCTCCAACGGTTGTCCCGTGTGGTACGCGCGAGTATAGGCCACGGTTCGCTTTTCGTGCGCTCGCTGTGTCCAAGGACCCGTCAATTGCCTGTCGCGAACCACCGAACCCTGAACCCTGAACACCGAACACTGAAGCAACCTCATCCCGCCTCGAGGATCAGGTCGGGCGATTCGCCGTCTTCGCCGCTCTCGCCGCCATCGTCGGCGAAGTTCGCCCCAACCGAGTAGGCGCGGAACGTGCTCCCGGACGCCAGATATCGTAGGGGCGCACCCGTGTACGGGTCGGTGACCGCCACGTCGGGCAAGGGGCTAAGACCGACAGGTGCGGGCTGGCCCCCCTTCACATAGCTCAACGCATGGCACTCGATGAGCAGCAACCTCGTCCGGGCCAACGTACGATCGCGCATGGCCAGATAGGGCTCGCCGGCCAAAAAGAAATGCCGCGCAAATCGCCGCCACGGCCGGTCGCCGGTGGTCTCGAAGGGCTTCTGGTTCGCCCGCTCGACGGCGGGCATTCCAGCCAGTTGCTTCATGCGCTTGGCTCGATCCTTGGCCTCGTTGGCGAAGCCCCGGAAGTACGCCGGTCGCTGCTTGGCGTCAGAGCCTTTCATCGCGTCCAAGGCGTCGGTTGCATTCCTGATCTCGGGCCCCAGACCTGAAACGAGGGCTTCGTAGTTCCCGGCTCGGTAGGCATCTTGAACAAAGTCGACAGCCGCCAACATTTGTTGTGCCTCGCAGTCCATGGCCAATCCGGGGTCGGGGACTCGCGCCAGCACTTCGCCGAGACCCGAAGCGACAGCCCGGAGGTCTTGCGCCGAGAGCTTGGCTCGCCCCTTGAGCAAGGCCAACCGCGCGTCGTCCACGATGGCCAAGCCGAGCGACGCCACGGTGGTGTCGCCTGCCGACAGGTCGAACCCGAATCGCGTCGCCACGAGGAAGTCCCGAATGGCGGAGGGCACGTCTCCGGCGGAAAGCGCCCGCTCGATGCGCCACGTCAAGGCGCGCCCGCATAAGCGCCACCCCGCGCTATAGGGCGCGGGCTCGAACGGCTTGGTTGGCCCGCAGCGGTAGGAGCACGTCTGAGTGGAGCCCCTCGCGACTTTCTGAAGCGCGGGCCCAAGTGCCGCGATGATCTTCGCCCGGTCCGATTCGGGGAACGAGACCCACTTGGCGTACGCCGTGGCCTTCTCCTCGGCCTCCAGGGCTGCGGAGGCGTACCAGTCGTAGGCATCGCCGCGAGAGGTGTCGATCGGCGGGACGGGCCGCGCGTCGAGAAACGTCTCGAAGGGCGCGGGAGGTTCGCTCCTGCACCCGAAAAGCAGGGCCGAGAGGCCCAAAACCAACACGAATCGTCCTGTACGCCACCCGAGCAAGGTGGGAACCAGCGTACCGTATGGGGGTTGCGGGGTAGTCTCGCCAAGCCAGCAAACGCCTATGAAAGCCGTCATCCTCGCCGCTGGGATGGGAACTCGACTGTATCCCGTCACCCAGGTCATCCCCAAGCCCCTGCTGCCTCTCGCCAACCGTCCCACGCTGGACTACGCCTTCGACCGGCTGAAAGAGATCGGCGTTCAAGACGTCTGCGTGGTCGTCGGCGGCAACGAGGCCGCCATGCGCGACGCCCTCGGAGACAAGACGGGTAACGGCCTCACGGTGGCGTACGCTCGCCAACCCGAGGCCAAGGGACTCGCCCACGCCATGTCGTTCGCCAAGGACCTCGTGGGAACAGACGACTTTTGCATGTATCTAGGCGATGCCGTCTACTCGGAGAGCCTCACCGGGGCCGCCGAGAGGTTCCGCTCTTCGGGATGTGCGAACCTCAACTTGGTCAAAGCGGTCCCCGACCCCAGCCGATTCGGTGTGGCGAACGTGGACGGCGACCGGATCGTCCGTCTTGTTGAAAAGCCCAAGGTCCCCGAAAGCAACCTCGCGATGGCGGGCGTCTATTTCTTTCGCCAACCCATCTGGGACATGCTGGAGGACCTGCAACCCAGCGCTCGCGGGGAATACGAGATCACCGACGCCATCCAGATGTTGGTGGATCGGGGCCACGACGTTCGCGCAGGTGTCTACACGGGCGAGTGGTTCGACACGGGCACGCTCGATTCGTTCTTGGAAACCAGCGCCTTCCTCATTGGAGGCGGCACGCTCATCCACCCCGAGAGCGACGTGGACGCCGAGATCGGTCAGAACGTCGTGATCGGTCCTGGCTGCAAGGTTCGGGCTACCCGCATCGAGAACGCCGTGGTGCTGCCGGGCGCGACCGTCGAATCCGACGGGGCGATTCATCGCTCGCTCATCGGCGGCAACGCTTCCGCAACAGAATTCGTATCCACCATCGCGATGGGCTCCGACTCCCGTCGAGTGGACTAGATCATGCGTTGGATTTGGGTTGTGCTGGTGGTTCTGTCGCTGGGCGCGTGCGCCCGTCAAGAACCGAAGGAACCGCCTCAGCCCGCCCCGCAGCAGCAGACGTCCAGCTTGCGTGTGGCCTTCTCGACGTTGATGAGTTCGACGCGGGACATCGGCGTGCGCACGGGCGAGGACGTGCTCCTCAAGTGGAAGGACGAAGCCAAGTTGCTGGAAACCAAGTTGGCCGACCTGCCGGAGCGCAGCGAACTGGACCAGCAGGAACTCGAGGTCGTCCGGGCATTCGTCTCCCGAATCGACGCCGCCTTGGCGGTCAAGTCCATCCAAGCGCAAGTCGAGGCCGCCGTCAAGAAGACGACGGGCCGCGCGTCGCTGGACCGCGCCGCGATGGAACGCGAGCGGAGCCGGTTGCGGGAATCCGATACAACGTTCAAAGCCCTTGACGACCGTCTGGCCGTCGCGGACCGCCGCTACACGGACGCTACAAACCAACTGGCCCAAGCGATGGAAGCCCACGCGCGATTGGTCGCGACGTCCAAGGGCTGATCGCAACCCTTCGGCTCAGCCGCCAAGGGCCGTAAGGATGCGAGGGACAAGCCAAGGGCCGCCGTACACATAGCCCGTATACAGCTGGATCAGGTCCGCTCCGAGGTCCACTTTGCGCTTGGCGTCGTCGGGCGTCATGATCCCGCCGACCCCGATCAACACCAGCCCGTCCGGCCGGTGGCGCGCCAAGTGCGAAAGGACTTCGTCGGCGCGAACGGTCAGAGGCGCGCCTGACAGGCCGCCCGTTTCGCTAGGGTCGGCGCTCAGCCCGGTTCGCGAGAGCGTGGTGTTCGTCGCCACGATGCCGCTCAGATTCGCTTCCACGCACACCGAGAGAACGTCGTCCAGCGCGTCGAACGTCAGGTCTGGAGCGACTTTGACGAGGATTGGCTTGACGGGCTCGATGGCGCGAAGCGTCTGGGCGATCTCCAAAAGCGGCCCGCGCTCCTGCAACCCGCGAAGCCCGGGCGTGTTGGGAGACGACACGTTGACCACAAAGTAGTCGCCATGCTCGCGCAGGGTGCGGAGCGCCTCGGCGTAGTCCTCGGCGGCCTGCTCGTCGGGGGTCGCTTTGTTCTTGCCCAGATTGATCCCGAGGGGAATCCCCGCCTTGATCCGCCCCAACCGCTCGGCCATCGCCGCCGAGCCCGAGTTGTTGAAGCCCATCCGGTTGATGATCGCCCGATCCGAAGGCAGGCGGAACAGCCTCGGCAAGGGGTTGCCCGGCTGAGGCTTGGGCGTGACGGTGCCGACCTCGACGAACCCAAAGCCCAGCCGCCGCCACGACTTCAGACCGACGGCATCCTTGTCCATTCCTGCCGCCAAGCCCACGGGGTTGTCGAACGTCAATCCCCAAATCTCGCGCCGCAGGGAAGGAGTCGCCCTCCTAAGAGAAGGCACCCAGCCGCGTTCCAGAAACCAGAACGCGGCATGGTGGGCACGTTCCGGGTCGAACCGGAACGCCAGCCGCCTGACGAGCGACGGATAGAGGTCCATGAGCCCCCTACTTGCGGGGGAGCTTCTTCAGCAACTCCTCGATGGCTCGGTCCAGTTGCGGGTCCTTGCCCGAGAAGTAGTCGGCGGGCGTGATGTCCACGCGGATGTTGGGCTGCTGACCCATGTTCTCGAGCGGCGAGCCATCCAGTCGGTAGACGCCCGACGTGGGCATGCGCGCGCCCGTCCCATCCACCAGCCGCAAGCCGTAAGTCCAGATCACGTAGCCGGGGGTCGGCATGCCGATCGTGGTGGCGAGGCGCAGTTGCTGCATGGCGTAGGGAAACATCTCGGCGTTCGAGAAGCTCCGCTCGTTCTGCATCACCACGATGGGCTTGTTCCAGGCCTGCGTGGGCGCGGGCAGCGCTACCCCGTCCCGCGAGGCGTAGATGCTGTGCGGCACGCGTTCCAGGATGTCGATGATGCGGTCGCTGATGTTGCCGCCGCCGTTGTTGCGAACGTCGATCACCACCCCGTCGCGACCGATGCCGTACTCCCAGATTTCGCGGTTGAAGCGGTCGAAGTTCGGCCCACCCATGCCCGAAATGTGCACGTAAGTCAGCCGCCCACCCGATTTCTCCTCGACGTAGCGCCGCCGCTGCTCGATCTGGTTGCGGTAGTGGATGCCTCCGAACTCGCCGCCGCCCATGGCTTCGTACTTGACCTCGCGCGCCCCTTCGAGGGTCGGCGTGGAGTTCACCTTGAGCGTGATGATGCGGCCACCCTGATTCTTGAGCGCTTCATCGTAGGCGCGTTCGTTGGGGGCGACAGCGACCCCGTTGATGCTCATCACGTACTCGCCCGGCTTGAGTTCGGTGTCCTTGTAGGCGCCAGGCGTCCGCTTGGGAACCGAGGCGATCTTGAGTCCCGGTCCCGCGTGGGAGTAGTCGATGGTGAATCCGGGGTGCGCCGTGGATGCGCCCGACGGGTTGCCGGGTGCCGCACTCGCCTCGGTGTGGCTGGCCTCGAGTTCGCCGATCATCATGTTGAGCAGCGTGGCCATCTCGTTGCGGTGCGCCACGGCCTCGAGCAGGGGCTCGTACCGCTTGCGCGTCTGAAGCCAATCGCGCCCGTGGAAGTTGGCGTCGTAGAAGCTGCGGTTGTACTCCCGCCAGAACTCGTAGAACGCCGCCTTGCGCTCTAGACGAACGTCGCGCGTCCAATCGGCGCGGAAGTCCACCCGGGTCACGGGCCGGTTGCCCGCGCGGTGGTTCATGATCGAGATCGTCCCGTTCTGAACGTACACCAGGTTCTTGGTGTCCAAGCTGATCGAGAACGCACCGATGCCGCCACCGTTCGTGAACTTGGTGACGCCCTCGCCATCGTAGCCCACCTTGGTGATATCGCCACCCTGAAGGAAGAGTACGTCGCCGTTCTCGGCGTCGAACGTGATCGCGCCGACGCCCGATTGGCTGCCGAACCGTGAGATACGGTCCTCGATGTCCTCGAACTCGATCTCCACGGTCACGGAGTCCTTCGGCTTCTCGTACTTGAGGTCGTAATCGGGGTCGCGGAACGAACGGCGCTTTAACGCCACCCGATACATGCCGTCGCCTTCTCGGTCGCTGGCGAAGTAGAGGAACTTGCCGTCGGCGGACCACTCGGGCGAGCGGTGCGAGGCGTTCAGCCGCGTGATGTTCGTGTCCTTGTTCTCGCGGGTGTCGTAGATGTGGATGTTCGTCGTCACGCCGTTGGCGTTGTTGACGTAGGCGACGAAGCGGCCGTCCGGACTCCACGCGTAATCCGATTGGCTGCCGAAGCGATACTGGCCGGGCATGGCGAAGATGCGGACCACCGAGCCCCCATCCACGGGATAGGTGTAGAGCCCGCCCTCGGCGCCTGTGATGAAGAACGACACGTTCTGGCCGTCTGGCGTGAGCTTGACGTTGGCGACGTCGCTGTCGCGCTGGCTGACCGGCGTGACTTCCTTGGTCGCGAGGTCCACCACGTACAGTCGCTCTGAACCTTCGCGGTCGGAGGTGAAGAACGCCTTGCCGGCGCGCGGATGTACCAGCGGGTTCGCGTCCACTCCGGGCCATTCGGTGAGTTGCGTGGCGTCGTCCTTGTTCGGGCCTTTACCCTTCTTCACAGGCACGGACCACAGCTCGCCCCGGACTTGGAAGACCACGTTCTCGCCCTTGGCGTCCAGCGATGCCTGGGCCGCGCCAGTGGTCAGCACGAGCCGTTCGTCGTAGGTCACCTTGTCGTCGAGCGTGGCCACGATGCCGATCTTGGCCGCCGGCTGGCTGGGCGTCATCGTGTAAACGTCGCCCTCGTATTCGAACGCCAGCAGCGGTGTCCGCTTCGCGGCCGTCAGGAACCGAACCGATCCGCCCACGAACTCGGTCAACCGCTCGCCGCGAGGGTTGACGCCTCGGCTGCGCACCGGGAACGCGTACACGTTCGGTGTGCGGCGGGCGCTGTCCACCACCTTGCCGATGCTCTTGCCGACGTAGGACGAACTCGGCGTTTGATCGTCGGCGCTCACGGCGTAGACCGTGCCGGCATCGGGCCCGAAGTGGGGCCACAGGTGTTGGAAGTCGGTGTTGCGGACGGGGGAGCGCTGTTTGGTGCCCATGTCCAACGTGTGGATTTGGGATGCCGCCGAGCCGTGGTAGCGCGGCCGCGTCCAAGGGAAGCCGAACCGGGTGTAGAGCAAGGTGGTCCCGTCGTTCGACATCTTGGGCGACCCGACGGGCATCATGTCGAGGAGCAACTCGTGGATGCGGCCCGTGGCGACTTCGATCGCGTAGATGCCGCCCTCTGCCTTATCGCGCGAGCCCGCGATCAGAATGCGTCCGTCCGTGGTCCAGTCGTTGGGCACGTCGCTGCCCGAGAAGTAGGTCAGCCGTTCGGTGCGACCGCCTTCGAGGGGAGCGATGAACACGTCCCAGTTGCCCGTTCGGTTGCTGGCGAAGGCGATGCGCTTGCCGTCCGGCGACCATACGGGGTTGTCGTCCATCTCGATGTGGTTGGTGACCTGTCGCGCCTGGCCACCCTTGGCCGAGACGACCCAAACATCTCCCTGGTAGGTGAAGGCGATATGGGTCCCGTCGAGGCTCAAGGCGAGCGATCGGGCGCCTCGAATCGCGCCGTTCGCCTGAACCAGCGCGCCAAGGGCGAGAAGAAGCATGGAGGAAAGACCCGCGTGCATCCGCATGGCAGGTACGTTACCCCGTCCCACCCTCCGCACGAGCCGGGCCCGACCTCCGAGCTTGAGGTTTCAACCCGCGAGAACGGACTCGATCTCCTCGTACACCGACGACGGCTTGCGGCCCGAGCCTTTGGCGGGCTTCAGCGAGTGGTCCACACCCTGGAGCCAGTGCATCGCCACGTTGGCCGGGAGGCGCGCCAGCACGCCCTCCATCAAGTCGCGGCGGCAAAGGGCGTCCTCGGTCCCGTTGACCAGCAGCGTCGGCATGGTCAGGTTCGGCAGGTGGGCGTCGCGAAGTTTTTCGGGCTGGCCCTCGGGGTGCAGCGGGTAGGCGAAGCAGATCAGCCGGACGCATGGAAACCCCTCTGCGGCGAGCATCGAGGCGACGCGCCCGCCCATGGATTGGCCCGAGAGGATCAACGGCCCGCCGGGATGGAACGCCTCCACCACGCGCCGGTAGCACGCCATGCACTTGGGCATCGGGTCGGGGAACGCGCGTCCCGCTGCACGGTACTCGAAATCGAACCGCACGGTGCGGTATCCCTGCCTCCTGAAGATTTCGGCCAGCCGCGTCAACGATGGGCTCGACCACCTGCCACCTGCGCTCGGCGCCAGGACCACCGTCCCCCTGGGGTCGTCGGGCGTTTCGACGTGGACGGGGATCGCGACCGACTCAAGGGCAAGCGACGCATTGGGTTCCATTCGCCTACTTTCCCACACAGAAGTCGCGAAAGACGCGGTCGATGAGGTCGAGCGTGGCCGTTTCGCCCGTGATCGTGCCGAATTCCATCGCCGCCGACTGCAGGTGGATCGAGGCGAGGTCCACCGGCAGTCCGGAGTCCAGAGTCTCGACAGCCTCGGCTAATCGGGTGTCGGCTTCGCGCAGGTGGTCGGCATGCCTGTCGTTGATCGCCAGCCAGCGGCCCTCGGTCGAGCCCAAGCCCGCGCGTTCGGCGACGGCTTGGCGCAGCGCGTCCAACCCCTGGCCTGTCTTGGCCGAGACCCGGAGGCCCGGTCCGTCCCCGTTGGCGAGGTCGCATTTGGTCAGGATCAGCCAGGCCCTCTCGCATAGGCGAGTCAAATGCGCCCGATCTTCGTCGTCGAGGCCTTTGGCGGCATCCACGACGTACCAAACCAGATCGGCGCTTGCTTCGGCGCGGTGCGATCGTCCGATGCCGATGCGCTCGATGGGGTCGTGGCTGTCGCGTAGACCGGCCGTATCGGTGACCACGCACGGCACGCCGCCGAGGTCGAGCCGCTCCTCGAGCGTGTCCCGCGTGGTACCGGGGATGTCTGTGACGATGGCGCGGTCGGTGCCCATCAGGGCGTTCAGCAGCGACGACTTGCCCGCGTTGGGTTGCCCGAGGATCGCGATGCGGTAGCCCGTGCGGACGATCGCGTCGAGCCTGGCCGTGGCCAACAACCTCTCGGTGTTGGCGCGAACTTCAAGCAGGGTGGCGATGGCGGCATCGCGGTCGAACTCGCCGATCTCGTCGGGAAAGTCCACGCTGGCCTCGATGACCGCCGCGACGTGCAGCGTCTTCTCCCGCAGCGCAGCGACCTCGCGCTTGAGGTCGCCGCCGCGCAAGGCGTTGGCCAGCCGGAGTTGGGCTTCGGTCTCGGATTCGATGGTCTCGCGGACGCCTTCGGCTTGCGTCAGGTCGAGCCTGCCGTTCATAAACGCGCGCCGCGTGAACTCGCCCGGCGCGGCTAGCCTGGCGCCCGCCGCCAGGCACGCGTCCACCAATGACCTCACCGATGCCCGCGACCCGTGAACCGAGAACTCGACCGTCGCCTCCCCGGTGTAGCTGTGGCCCTCGGCAAAGGGAAGCGCGATCCCGTCGTCGCCATGGGCGAACGTCCCGTACAGGGCTTTTCGTGCCTCGACCGGCTCATGCCACGGGGAGAACACCTTCTCGGCGACGGCGTAGGATTGCGGGCCCGAGACGCGCACGACGGCGACAGCAGCGGGCTCGGTCCCCGTGATTGGCGCGACGATGGTGTCGAAGAGGTTCACCCAGAAAGCTGTGCCTACCCGGGTGCGATGCCCGGTGTTCGGATGATCTCCAGGCCCGTGTCGTGCATCTTCTCCCATGGGAAGGCGCGCGGGTCGTTCTTACGGCCCTTCGGCACGGCGATGTATTCGTGGGTTGTGATGAACTTCAGGGGGAAGCGTCGCTTCAGGCTCAAGATGAGCAACCGGGTTGCCTCGACCTGCTCGTTGGTCCAGGGGTCCTTCCCGTCGCCGACGTTCACCATCTCGATGCCGACCGAGAAGTTGTTCAGGTTCTCTCGGCCCAGGTGGTCCACGCTGCGCCCGGCGTGCCATGCGCGGTTGATCGTGCTCACGTGCTGGACGATCGAGCCGTCCTTGCCGATGGTGTAGTGCGCGCTCACCTGGCTCTCGGTCATGGCGAACCACTTGACCACGCCGCTGAGCGTCGGGCTGGCCGTGTGGTGGAGCACTACGGTGTCGATCACCGCGTCTTCGGGCCGGAATCCGAAGTTGGGCGAGTCCGCCCACACGATCTGAAGGTAGCCGGGGTCCTTGAAGTCCGCGTAGTTCTTGTCGAGAACTTCGGCCGGATTGACTTGCGCGACGGCGAGGCTGAGGAGCAGATGCCACGGTGTCATGCTCCTATTATGCGGGGTGTCGCCGACCGGGTTGGACGGCGACACCCCGTTTGCGATCGCGACGAGCCGGCTACTCGAGCTGGCCGTAGACTTCTTTCAGCGAGGCGGCCGACTTGTGCAGGCCTTCACGCTCCGCTTCCGTGACGTCCGGCTCGAGTATCTGCACGACGCCCTTGCGGCCGACGACCGTCGGCAACGAGAGGCTGATGCCGCTGATGCCCAGCTTGCCGTTCTGCAACGCAGAGACGGGGAGCAACGCGCCCGAATCGAGGGCGATGGCTTCGACGACTTCCTTGATCGAAACGCCCACGGCTCGGCCCGCGCCGCCCTTCAGGCGGATGACCTCCGCGCCCGACTTGCGCGTGAACGCGAAGACCTCGTCAGCGACTTCCTGAGTCCAACCGGGGAGGCTCGACATCTTGACGCCGTTGATGGTGGCCGAAGACCAGATCGGCACCATCGAATCGCCATGCTCGCCCAGGATCAGCGCATGCACGTCTCGCGCGCCTACCTTGAAGTGGTCGGCCAGGAGCGAGCGGAAGCGGCACGTGTCCAAGACCGTACCAAGGCCCAGCACCTGCGAGGTCGGCACGATGTCCGCTTCGACGGCCAACTGCGTGAGGATGTCCACCGGATTCGATACGACGACGATGGTCGCCCCGTCGGCGAGCTTGCAGCCCTTCAGCGAATCGAGGATCGAGCGGAACAGGCTTACGTTGCGGTTGACCAACTGCAGACGCGACTCGTCGGGCTTGCGCCGAAGTCCGGCGGTGATCACGACGCAGTCGCTGCCATCCACCACGTTGTATTGGCCGCTGGTGAACCGACAGTTTCCGGTGAGGGCCGCGCCGTGGCGCAGGTCGAGGGCTTCGCCCGAAGCCATGTCCTCGTTCATGTCCACGAGGGCGATCTCGCGGACGATGCCGCCGAGTTGAAGCGCGTAAGCGGCGTCCGAACCGACGCGGCCTCCGCCGCCAATGATGCTGACTTTCATGAAGGGTTCGTCATCTCCTGCGTCGCGGCCCCGGCCGCGCGAAGGTCGGGCGTCAGGGTCGTGGAGCACTCCGATTATGGCACCTGCCGCCCCGCTCTGGGACTTGGGCCCTCCCGTGCCATAATGTTGATCATGCAACTATTGCAGGAGGACGCATGGCGCTCGACGATTTGAGGAAGGAAGCCTATCGCTTGTTCCTCACATCCCATGCCAAGGTGCTCAAGTCCATCGAGGCCGACGTCACTCGGGCGAGGACGCTTCCCCCCGAAGTCTACGACGTGTTGGTCACCCTGGAGTACGCGGGCGGACGGATGCGGCTCAGCGACCTGGCCGACCAGATCCTGCTCAGCCGAAGCGGTCTCACGCGTCGGCTGGACAAGTTGGAGAAGATGGGCTACATCCAGCGCGAGATGTGCCCGAACGATCGCCGAGGCGCGTATGCCGTGCTGACCGATGCGGGATTGAAGGCGCGCGCGCGGGCTTGGGTGAGCTACTCCTGGGCCATCGAGGAGCACTTCGCCAGCCACCTCACGGAGACCGAAGCCCGAACGATGGTGCGCGTGTTCGAGAAGATCGCCGCCGAGTAGCCCCGCGCCAAACCAGTACAATCAGGCCCATGAAGCTGTTCTTGGACACCGGCGACCTGGCCGAAGTGCGCGAAGCCGCCGCGTGGGGCGTGATTGACGGCGTGACCACCAACCCGACCCTGATCGCCAAGTCCGGGCGAGGGTTCAAGGAAACCGTTCTGGCCATCTGCGAGGCCGTTCCGGGCGGCGCGATCAGCGCCGAAGTCGTGGCCACCGAGTACGACGCGATGCTCAAGGAAGCCCTGGAAATCGCCTCGTGGCACCCTCAGATCGTGGTCAAAGTGCCGCTCATCGAGCCAGGCGTGCGCTTGGTGAACACGCTGACCGAGCGCGGCATCCGCACGAATGTGACCCTGGTGTTCACCGTGACGCAGGCGCTGCTGGCCGCCAAGGCGGGCGCGACCTATATCTCGAACTTTGTGGGCCGGGTGGACGACGTTTCCGGCGACGGGATGGAGGCGGTCCGCGAGACCGTGGCGATGGTCGAGGAATACGGCTTCGAGTCGGAGGTCCTGGTGGCCTCGGTCCGCCACCCGAAGCACGTGGTGGACGCGCTCGCCGCCGGGGCGCACGTTTCGACGATGCCGCTCTCGGTGCTTCGCCAGCTGTTCAAACACCCCCTGACCGACTCGGGCCTGAAGCGGTTCTTGGACGACTGGAACGCCGCTGGCTTGACGATCGGTTAGGGGATCGGCTCTTTGCAGAAACTTCTGCCCGCTCTTGACATTGCAGTCCGTTCTATGGTATCCAAACCCAATGAGGCACTGGCGGCTCAAGGGCATGGTCAATCTTTCGTCTCGCTTCCGTTGCCGGGTGTCCCATCCGACAAGTAGCCTGCGCTTCTCCGTGAGTGCGCTCGTCGCACTCCTCGTAGCCAACGCCGGGGCACAGCAACCTGTGCTTTCGCAGCGTCCGAGCGCCACAACCCCTACACACGAGTTGGTGAGCCGTCAGCCGTCACAGGACCGCGAATTTCATCCTGGCAGCCACGCTCGAAAGAGCAGGTCATTCGCACAATTAAGTTCCACCACGCAATACTATGTCATGGAGATCAGCCAGTTCCAGGGCCATAACCCGCGACCTTTGGCCATCAACGATAGTGGCCAGGTTGCGGGTTCCAGACTCGGCGGATCGCAAGGATTGGTTTGGACTCCTAGAGGAGTGAGGCTGCTGACGAGTCTACCCACGCAAACCACCTTCACGCCCAGTGGCCTCAACTCTCTCGGCATGGCGGCTGGCGGAGTGTGGTTTTCAGCTGATGAGACCAACCATGCAGTCCTATGGGATTCGCTCGGGATACCCTCGGTCTTGTGGTCACTAGGTGCAGCAAGCGATATCAACAGCTCCGGCCACGTTGTGGGAAGCCAGCTCATTGATGGCGAGTGGAAAGCTTGCCGCTGGACGCCTGCGGGTGGCTTCCAGCGGCTAGATACCGTCTTGAGCCCCTCAGTTCGGTCGTATGCAAACTCGATTAACTGGAGTGGTGCGATTGTTGGCCGAATGGATACGCACCAGTTCATGCGTGGTTTCTATCTTTCGCCCGACCTCAGCCTCGTTGATTTCGGGAATCTGCTGCCAGGAGTGTCTAGTATTGCCGACGAAGTCAATGATAATGGGACCGTAGTCCTTCGCGTTGGAAACGGCTGGGACATTGAACTCTATCTCTGGAGTCAGACTTCCGGCTTAGAAGAGATCGGACATCTCGCCGACTCAGATTACGCGGTTCCTCGCTCCATCAACAACAATGAGGTCATTGCATGCCAAAGCTGGCCGCAGAGACTCGCTACGGTTTGGGATCGAGAGAGTGGATTCAGGACGCTGAACTCGTTGCTCCATCCCAGATCTTCGGATTGGATACTTGCTGATGCAACGGACATCAACAATCAGAACCAGATCATTGGTTATGGAAGGAAGGTGGGAGACGCCGAGGATATACGGGCCTTTATCGCCACTCCATACCGTGACCCCCCGCAGCCAACCGCGGTTTCGACGATTTACGTACACGAAGGTCAACTTGTCTCCTTCACCCCTGAGGTGTTCTTCGAGGGCGACCCGAGCCACCTTGAATTTTCGCTTATTGGCACAGTCCCGGAGGGTGCTTCGGTTGATCGTTGGACGGGTTCCTTTTCGTGGAGACCCGGCGAGTTGCATGACGGGGTTTGGTCTTTTGCAATTAGGGTGCGCGACCTTTTCATTCCAGAGAACTTTAGTGACTTGCAGGTGCTAGTAGAAGTTTGGGAGGAAGATCAGCCTCCTACAGTTGACCCGATTCCCGACCAAACGACATTTGTTGACGAGTCTCTAACGTTTCGAGTTAGAGCATCCGACCCGGATGTCGTCAATGGTAGACCCCAGCCAATGTGGTTCGCCCTAACGGGAGCCCGGCCGCAGGACGCGAGCATAGTCGGCGAAACGGGCGAGTTTGAATGGATGCCTCATGAAGGACAGGTAGGCGTACACAATATTGAGGTGGTGGTGATTTCGGGAACTAATGAAGCCTGGGGTTCCGTCAAGATAACAGTCGGGGAGCGGAGGAGGCCAGCAATTCCGATCGAGTCCTTCTCGTTGGCGCCAGATATCTTGACAGGCGGACAATCGTCTACTGGCAGGGTCGTGCTCAAGTTGCCTGCTGGCCCAGAAGGATACGCTGTCTCATTGAGATCACACTTTGAAACGGCGACAGTCCCGTTGCAAGTCGTAGTGCCTGCGGATCAGCGAGAGGCTTTTTTCACCATCACGACTAGACCGATTGTGTCAGGATTGCGTCGTGTCCTCATTGAGGCCAAAACATCATCGTCGAATCGAAAGTTTAAGTACATATACATTAGACAGCCGTATCTCGCTCGCCTTGCAGTGGATCCGGTTGTAGTCTACGGTGGGTCCGGTGCCACGGGTGTTGTTGAGCTTACGGGACCGGTCGCAACGTCAGTAGTGGTCAATCTCGAGTCAGATCATGAAAATGTGGGAGTGCCCACGACTGTCACGATTCCTTTCGGGGCTGCGTCTGTGACGTTTCCGGTTGCTACCAGGCCAAGTGACGGCCCTCAAATCCGTGCGATGCTGACGGCGCGATTGGGGACCGAGGTCAAAATTGCTGCCGTGTACGTCAATCGTCCGTTCCTCCAGTCGCTCTCGCTCACCCCAAGCATCGTGTACGGCGGGACGGCTTCAACGGGCACGGTCACCCTGAACGCGCCAGCGCCCGCGGGCGGTCTGACGATCACGCTTTCGGACAATAGCGACAAGGCGACGACTCCAGCGTCGGTCACGATACCGGAGGGCGACACCTCGGCCATGTTCGAGGTGATGACGGTCCCGACTTCGGGTTCCCAACTCGCAGTCACCGTGTCTGGGGCGGCCGAGGGCGTGACAAAGACCGCAAGGCTCTACATCAACCAGCCATTTGTAACCGCGGTTTCGTTCAGCCCAGAAGTTATCGTGGGCGGTAGCTCCACGACCGGCACCGTGACCCTGAACGCTCCCGCGCCCGCCGGCGGTTTTAGCGTGTCCCTCGCTTCGGACAGCGGCTCGGCAACGGTGCCCGCGAGCGTGGTGGTCCCTGCAGGCGAGACTTCGGTGACGTTCTTCTTGGACAGCACAGTCGTGGTTGGTCCGCAGGTCAAGGCTCTAATCTCGGCTGCTGGCGGTGGTGCGACGAAGCGCAAGTACGTGTATCTGAATCCAAGCGGCTGATCGCCGATCCGCTCATGGGTTACGACGGTGTTCCCCTCCCATGGAGGGGTGCCCGAAGGGCGGGGTGGTCGCCGCGCGCGAGCCAACAACGGGCCAAGGCTCGACAAGACTCGCCCTGCAGTTCCAAATCGTCAAGTTCGCGGCTCAACCGGCGACCGAGAAGGGCGTCATCTCGCGCACGATCTCGTTGTGGTCGTCGAGCAGCACCATCTTCGGCACGATCGGCTCGTCCGTCATCGCGAACGCCGCGATGATCAGGCGGTCGCCGGGCTTGAAGAAGTGCGCCGCCCCGCCGTTCAGCCCCACCACGCCCACCGGACCCGCGAACGCGTACGTCTCGATGCGGGACGTGTGGTCAACGGCCCAAACGTGCACGAGTTCGCCGTCCACCAGGTCCACGGCCTTCATCAGCCGGTGGTCGATCTCGATGCTGCCCACATAGTCCGGGTTCGCGTAAGTCACGCGGGCGTGGTGCAGTTTCGATTTGAGCAGCTGGCGCAGGCGCATCACTCGTTCTCGGTCGCTTCGCGCCTCCCGGGGATGGCGCGGCGACGGTCCCAGGCGGCCAAAAAACCGCCGAAGGTCAAGATACCCGTGCCCGCCCAAACCAGGATGGTCATCGGCTTGTAGAAGACCTCGATGGGGAACCAGGGCTTGTTGTACTTGAGCTGGAGATAGGCGTCGCCGGTCGAAGCCTCGATGCGGTCGAGGATCAGCAGGTAATCCTCGCTGAGCATGATCGGTCGGCGGACGATCTCCTCTCCGGCGATGCGCAGGGTCAGGTCGCCCTCGGCTTCCCCCTCGCTTCCCCGAACCGAAACCTTGGCAGTGAATGTCGCGCCCGATTGCCCCATGGGGCCCTCCGAACTCACGTCGAGCAACTTGATCTCGTACAGGTCGTTGAGGGTCTTGGTCTCACCCACCTTGAACGCCGTCGGCGGCGTGACTTCGCCGTCGATGATCTGGGGGTGCAGGGCCACGTACACGTCGTGCGACACCTTGTGCTGCACGTGCGGCCACACCATGGGTTGGGGCTCCTGGCCGGGGTTGAACGTGTAGTAGTGCCCAGGTCGCGCCGTGAACTTGGTGCCGCCGGGCTCGACCACCTCGAACAGCACCTTGTTGTCGCGGTCGTTCCACGTGCTGGTGGGGCCGACGAAGTTGATCTGGTAACCAAGCGCGACTCCCGGCGTGCCTTCCTGGACGAACACCTGCTCCTTCCGCTCGAATCCGCGCGAGAGGATCAAGCCGCCCAACAACACCGCAAGCCCAAAGTGCGACAGAAACGCGCCGAGCGAGAGCGGCGAGCGGCGAACGACCTCGCCCATCCGCCAGAGGTTGGCCACCATGGCCAACAAGCACACGAAGAGCAGACACAGCATCCACGGGACGAGCGGGAACAGCCCGAACGGCGTCGCGATGCCCTTGCCGACTTCGGGACGCACGCCCCATTGGGGGTGCATGATGAAGTACACCGCGAACCCCAGGCCCCCAAACGTCAGGCTCAACACGTTCACGATCCGGCGGAAGAACTCGGGGGCGGGCATGCGTCGCCACGCCACGAACGGGGCGACCGCCATCAGCACCATGATCGGCATGAAGAACCAAACCACGACGCGGTGGTAGAGCCACTCCTCGACGACCTTGGCTTCGCGGCCGGCGAGGGCCACGAACATCGGGACGCTCATGCCGATGGCGATGGTGAGCGCCAGCCCGCACAACAGGATCGAACTCCAGCGGTACGCGGCTTCGCGGTTGAGCCCGCCCGGAGAGGGGACGGCGTTGGCGAGCCACTCCTTGTTGCGGCGGCGCGTCTTCCAAAGCCACAGGCCGACGAATCCGAGCGTAGCGGCGATGAAAAAGCCCAGCAACAGGGCATGGGCTACGCGCTCCATCTGGGCGAAGCTGTGGACGCTGGTCTCGGCCAAGAACCCCGAGCGAGTGAGAAAGGTGCCGTAGACGAACGAGAGGAAGGGCAGCCCGCCGAGCAACAGGTTGCTCGAAACCCACTTCTTGCGTCCCGCTTGCACGATGAGCCCGTGGATCAGGGCAGCGCAGAGCAGCCACGGAACGAAACTTACGTTCTCGACGGGGTCCCATGCCCAGAATCCGCCCCAGCCCAGCGTTTCGTAGGCCCAGAAGCCGCCCATGCAAAGGCCGAGCCCGGTCAGCGAGGCGCTGACGAGGACCCAGGGCCGAACGCCGGGCACCCATTCGTGGACGCGGTTGGTCACGAGCGCTGCAATGGCCCAGCAGGCCAGCACCGTGAGCGAGCCGAAGCCCAGGAAGATCACGGGCGGGTGGATGACCACCCAGTAGTTTTGGAGGGCGGGCACGAGGCCGACGCCTTCAGGCGGCACCGTGGTCAGCGGCTTGCCGTCCACCTCCCAAAGCCGGAACGGCGATTCGAAGGCGAGGATGCCCGAGATGGCCCCGAGGAACACGGCATAGGGAATCGTGAACCACTTGCGGAACGATTCGCCCACCTTGCGCACGGCCAGCAAACCGAACAAAGCGGCACACACGGCCCACAACAGGAAAGAGCCTTCCTGACCAGCCCAAACCCCCGCGATCTTGTATTGCAGGGTCGTGGTGGCCGAGGCCCGGTCATAGACGTACTTGTACTGGAACTGGTTGCCGATGAACAGGGACATCAGCGAGCCGAAGGCGCCGAACAATCCAAGAGAACCGAGAGCGAAGCCGAACCGGCCGAGACGCTCGCCTTTCGGACCAAGAAACCAAGCGACCACCGAGGCCGTGAAAGCCGCCGCAGCGAGCCAAACGAACGCGCGGCCCGCCCATCCAGCGGCGATGGCCCACCCGGGGGCGGCGGGCCAAGAATGGATGATGTCCGTCACTGGGCGGTTTCGTAGCCCTTGTCACCCTCGTACTTGGAGGGGCATTTGATGAGCATCTTCTTGGAGTGGAACGCGCCGTCTTCATGCATGCCGCCGATCGCGACGACCTTGGTGGCTTCGCCCATGTTGGCGGGCGGCGGGCCGTAGTAGACGACCTTGACCAGATCGCCATCCTGATCGCGGATATCGAAGCTGATCTGACCCTTCGCGAGGTCGGTCTTGAGCGTCTCCTTGAGGATGTCTCCGGCAAGGTGGAGGTTGTCGCCGGACGTGGCTTTGGCCTGAGCCACCGTGACGTAGGGGCTGGCGTTCTGCAAGAATGCGAAAACGATGCCGCTGATGGCGAGCAGACACAGGACGATCGTGACGATCGCGCCGGTCCCGAATCTCGGTTTGCTGTTCATGGCTCGAATCCTATTGTGAACCATGAACGCATTGGGACCGGGTTTGGGTTCCAAAAGTCCCTCGGGTTTGATGGTCTGCGACGGCGTCACCGAGCTTGAGTAGACTCCACGAACCATGAGTGATCCGATTGAAATCGGCGCTTCCATACTCCGCCGTCACGGTGCGACGGCGGTGTACGTGTTTGGCTCACGGTCGCGGGGAACGGCTCGGCCCGACTCCGACGTGGACTTGGCGGCGTGGGGCATTCCTGGCGACAAGTATTGGGAGGTCTACGCGGACCTTCAGGACGAGGTTACTGTCGGCGCACACCTGGTGCTGCTTGAGGACGGGTCTCCGTTTGCGCAGCACATCCTGGAAAAGATCGAGCGGGGGTGGGCGAAGCGCGTTGCGTGAAGTCGTCCACGATCTGGAGCACGAACTCGCCGAATTGTCCCGGTTGGTCGAACGCGTCGAGGAGTGGCTGACGAGCGACCCCACTTGGAACGACGTGGGTACGACGTTCGCCGCGAGCCAAGTCCACAGCTTCTATGGTGGAGTCGAACGTTGCCTCTTGCTGCTGACAGATCCCCAATCGAAGCCCAGGCACTCAGGCGGATGGCACACGGACCTTCTTCGGGCGCTTGAGCACGAGGACGCCTTCCCTTATCACGACTTGCGGTTATTGCTCGCGTTTCGACACTTCTATCGCAACTCGTCTGCGGTGTTCCTGGACCCGATCAAGGTGGAAGTGGTCGTCAGGACATTGATCTCGTGCTGGCCCGCCCTCTCCCATTGGTTATGGGAACGCCTGAGGGGCTTAAGAGCTCCATAGCCTGCCCGAAGGGCGGTGAACTCCCTCAACGAGGCCTGCGCCGACCGCCGAGTACACTCCCCGCGTGCCCGAGAGCTTCCTCACCCTCCCCATCCGAAGCGACAAGATGACCGTCACGCTCAAGGTCGAGCGTAGCGTCTGCTCGGTCCAGACCCCGTATCAGCAGGTGGATATCGTGGATACGGTCGTTTTCGGACGGGCGCTGTTCCTGGACGGGCACATCCAACTCACGGAGTTCGACGAGCGCGCCTACCACGAGTGCCTTGTCCAGATTCCCTTGCTGAACATGGAGAGCCCAAGGGCGGCCTTGGTGATCGGCGGCGGCGATGGCGGCGTCATTCGCGAGATCGCCCGCCATCCCTCCATCGAGCGCATCGCGATGGTGGAGATCGATCAGGGCGTCGTGGACGCGTGCCGCGAACACATGCCGTTCCTTTCGGATGGGGCGTTCGACGATCCCCGTCTGGACCTGCGGATCATGGACGCGTTCGAGTTCGCCAAGCACGACGCGGCTGCGTACGACCTCATTGTGGTGGACAGCACCGACCGCTACGAGGACGCAGAAGAGAACCTCAGCGAGAACCTGTTCACCGAGGCGTTCTATCGCGATTGCCTGCGGCTGCTTTCGCCCAGCGGGTTCGTGGTGAGTCAGGCCGACAACCACGTGATCTGCGCAGAGATGACCCAGGCCGCGTTGGAGGAGTTTGCGGCCGTGTTTCCGGCCACCGGTTCTTACCAGGGGCTGGTGCCGTCGTTCGGCGGCTATTCGGGCTTCATCTGGGGCAGCAAGGGACCCCGTTTGGGTCCGCCGAGTGCGGCGAAGTGCCAGGCGCTCGGAACGGTCTACTTGAACCAGGCAACCTCGGATTTGGCGTTCAGCCCCGTTCGGTTTCGCTGACGGTTCGCCTTCGCGCAGGGATGTTGCTTCAGTCTGGGTCCATCTGCTCAGGTAGGGCCGAGAGGGGGTGACCAGACTCAGATCGAAGGCTAGCACCCATGAGGCGCGGCCAAGCTCAACCAAGAAGAAGAACTTAGGACGTGTCCCGACTAGCCTCTAGAGAGGGTAGACATGTCCAATTACTGGAAGTTCTCGTTTCTCCGACCGGCAACGGTGGTCGGAGCGGTCGGTTCCCTTGCCGTGCTCGCAAGCATCGGCAGCGCCCAGGTTCTCGAAGGCAACCTCCTCCTGAGGCAGGTTGATGGATCCAACAACGGCTGGGTCAATCAGGTCTTCCCCGACTTCGCGGACTATTCCACGGGGATGGGTTCGATGGTCACGATCGATGGCTACTGGCAAGTGTGGGAGATCCAGATCTATCAGGTGGGAAGCACGCCCAACACGTGGTACGGCAACGTCAACCAAGCGGTGCTCAACGTGACCCGCCAAGTCGGAGGCGCTCCAGATTCCGCCTATGACCCAACCATCGTGAACTCGGGAGCCGGAGTGGTCTACTCGGACCTCGTGTCCGTGACTCAGGACCAACCTTCGGTCGACAACCAGTCGTTCAGGATTCGAGCGTTGACCGCCACCATCCCCGAGTTGCAGGGCATCGAGCCGGGAGACTACGTGTTCTCGCTGGCTCCCATCGTCCACTATGGCGACTACGGTCAGTCATTCACCGCTGGCGCGGGCGTTGGCTCTGCCCCGGACTACATGAGGAACCCGGGCAACGGCTTCGGGTATGGGACAGACTGGTTTCCGATCTCGGCGATCGGCACTGAGGTCAACACCCAGTGGGCCATCGGGATCAACGGCATGGTTCCCGAGCCCAGCGGAATCTTGGCGTTGGCCGCAGGTCTTGCTCTGCTCGCGCGAAAACGCCGCCGCTAAGGCACCTTCGGCTGCAGCCCCTTGGGAGGAGTCTCGGCTCCCTCCCGAGGGGTTGCGCTTACTTGTAGCGGTAGACGATGCGCCCTTTGGTGAGATCGTAGGGCGAGAGTTCAAGCTTGACGCGATCTCCGGGCAGGATGCGGATGTAGTGCATGCGCATCTTCCCGCTCACGTGGGCGAGGAGTTCGTGTTCGGTGTCGTCGAGTTTGACCTTGAATCGGGCGTTCGGCAGTTTCTCAACGACCGTGCCTTCCATTTCGATCGCTCTTTCGTCGTCTTCGTGGCGTTTCTTGGGCGGACCAGTGAATCTTCTTCTAGCCATAGGCAGGATGTTCCTGAACAAAGTGTACCGTTTGGCGAGCCCGGGTCAACCGGACGGGCTTGGGGCGCTTCGCGAAGGAGTCGCGGGCGCTCTGGCGAATCCCGCTCCATGCTCAGCTTCATCGCCGCCGCCGCCATGCTCGCCGGTCCTCAAGCCGGTGTCCAGCCCTACACGCCCACCGGGCCTAAGATCGTCGTCACGATGACCTACGGCAAGTCGTTCGAGATCACCACGGACCCCAAGGCTTCGCCTAAGACGGTCGCGCACATCCTCGACCTGTGCAACCGCAAGTTCTACGATCGCCAGCGTATCCACCGAGTCGAATCGTGGGTCACTCAATGGGGCTCTCCGGCCAGCAAGACCGAAGACCTGAAGTCCGATGCCGTGCTCTCAGGCGTCTCCGGCAAGCAACTCCCGTTCGAGGAAAGCCAGATTGACTTTCTGGAGGGCGTGGTCGGCGTGGCGTCCACGGGCCTCCAGGTGGGGGGCGACAGCCAGCTCTTCATTCTCAAGCGCGACACCGAGCGCCTGTGGCGGTCGTATGCGGTGGTGGGCAAGGTCACCAAGGGCATGGACGTGGTGCGTGGGATCCAATGGGGCGACCGAATCGCGACCATGCGCGTGGCCAAGTGAGTCGTTTGGCCCACGTTGCGCGGCATCTTTCGCGACGATAGGACCTGAAGGCCCACCGGGCGCAACCGGAACGCCAAGAATAAGTATCCAAGACTCTAGCCCTGAACCGCTCGCCGAGGCCCGTTGAGTCCAATCGCCCACGGCCCGACGGTTCTGGCTCCAAAGTGGATTAAATGATGTTGACGAGGCCCACATGGTGAAAGACGAGATCCGAAAGATCGCCAGTCTGGTGCAAGAAGGCAAACTAAGCCCGGAAGACGCCGCCGACCTGATCGAGGCGTTCGCGCGGGCTTCCAGCCAGAATGCCGCGCCGCAGGCCGAAAGCAAGCCCGAAGAGCCCGTGACGCCGCCCGCAGAGCCTCAGGCTCAGGCTCAGGCAAAGGCCGGCGAGCCGGCTGCGGACGCCGAGGCGCCCAAGGCAGAGGAATCGGCGAACGGCTGCGCGGGTGAAGCCAAGTGCGACCCGTTCCAACGCCTCATCGATTCGATTGAAAAGCTGGGCAAGGAAGTCGGCGAGAACGTCAACTGGGACGAGGTCGCCAAGACGGCCAAGGTCTCCGCTGCCAAAGGTTTCCAGCAGCTTCGCGCTAGCGTCGAGCAGATCGCCAAGAACAACTGGGGCCTCTTCTCCTCTCAAGAGCTCAAGGAAGTCGTGTTGCCGCTCTCGGTGACCGAGGGCAAGCTGCTCCGCATCGAGAACCCCGCTGGCACGGTTCGCGTCCATGGCGGGCAAGCGGACGCCCGCGTAAAGGCTTCCGCCCGCATCCGGGGCCGAGACGCCGAGGACGCCAAGAAAAAGGCCGAGACCTACGTGCCCGTGCTCGTCGAACTCGAGGACGCCATCCTGATTCGGCAGCCCGAAATGGGCGGACTGACGGTGGACCTCGACATCTATGTCACCGGCCCCGTCCCCGTCGAAATCAAGACCCAATCGGGCGACCTGCACGTGACCGACACCAAGTCCTCGGTGAAGGTGATGACCCAGTCGGGCGACGTGTTCCTCAAGGGCCTCGACGGCACGGTGGACATCAACCTCCATTCGGGCGACCTCAGCATCAGCGACGTCGTCTCCTCGTCCGTTGCCATCGAGAACAAGACGGGCGATATCGAACTCAAGCGCGTCGTGGGCAACATCAACGCACGGTGCGCGAGCGGCAACTTCTCGATGAAGGAGTGCTCCGGCAAGACCATCACGGTCGAATCGGTGACGGGCGACGTGCGCCTCGATCTGGTCGAGCCGATCGTGGGTGTGGTCAGTGTGCGCACGGTGAACGGCAACGCCACGCTAGCCATTTCCGATGGCAGCGATAGCCGCGTTTCGCTTTCGACGTTGCGAGGCACGGTGAGTTGCGACCTCGAGTTGCAGGACCTGGCCCGCATCGATCAGCGCGTCACGGGTCGCCTAGGCGAAGGCACGGGCTCGATCGACGTGTCTGCGGTGAACGGCGACATCGTGCTCCGCATGCGCGACCACCTCGGCTCTGCCGAGTAGAGATTGCGCCGTTACGTGGCGATGCGGCAATGAAAGTCGCAGTCTTCGGGAAGCCTGGGGGAGGCAAGTCGACCCTTGGCAAGAAGATCGCCGATGCCACCGGCTTGCCGTTGGTCCAGCTTGATCTGATTCAATTCAGAGCGGGTGGCGCCCGCGTGCCTGACCAGGAGTTCCTTCGGTTGCACGTGGCAGTCCTGGCGCAGCCGCGCTGGGTCCTCGATGGCTTCGGCACGCGCCAGACCTTCGAGGCCATGGTGCGCGAGGCCGATGTGCTCGTCTACGTCGAACGGGCTTCGTGGGTCCACTACTGGTGGGTCACCAAGCGACTCCTCAGCAGCCCTCGTGCGAAGCCGCTAGGTTGGCCCGAAGGCAGTCCGATAGTGGCGTCGACACTCGACAGCTTTCGTGGCTTGCGGTTGTCTTCACGGTTCTGGAACGCCGAGCTAAAGGCCACACTCATGGCACTCCGCCCTGCCAAACGCGTCTACACGATCCGCGACGAGTCCGACGAGTCGTCGCTGTTGAACGAGCTTCAAGGCCTGGTCGGCAACTGGGGCTCCTGAACTCGAGTGGAGGGCTCCGCCGAGTGACGACAAGGTCCTTGTCGCCTGCGGTAACCTCCAGGCACTCGCCTGATCGGGTCGACATCATGGGTTTTGGCGAACAAGACAGGTACCGTGGGTGCATTCTCGGGCTGGCAGTAGGCGACGCCGTGGGCACTGTCGTGGAGTTCCAGCCGCGTGGAACCTTCGAACCGATCACCGATATGGTGGGCGGCGGCCCCTTCCGGTTGTGCCCAGGTCAGTGGACAGACGATACAAGCATGGCCCTTTGTCTGGCAGCGAGCCTCGTCGAGTGTGGTCGGTTCGATCCGCTCGACCAAATGGGCCGTTACTTGCGTTGGATGGATAGGGGCTACATGAGCAGCACTGGGTCGTGCTTTGACATTGGCAATACCACTAGACGAGCCCTGGAGTCCTTCAAGAGGACCGGCGATCCGTTCAGTGGACCGAGAGAGCCAAACAGCGCTGGAAATGGCTCGATCATGCGATTGGCCCCGGTTCCCATGTACTGCCATCCGGACAGAACAGCCGCTCTCGAACTAGCAGCAGAGAGTTCCAGAACGACGCACGGGACACCGGAGTGCTTGGATGCGTGCCGAGTGCTTAGCGCGGTCCTCTGGAGTGCCCTGTCCGGGCATTCGAAGGAAGCAGTACTCGGTGCAGCCACAGACCTTGAGCTCGAAAGCGAAGGGGTAAGGCAGATCGCCATGCGTACTTACCGTCGCAAGGCCCAAGACGAGATATCGGGGACAGGATACGTCGTCGCATCGTTGGAAGCCGCCCTTTGGTGCTTTGACCAGACCAGTTCGTTCCGAGATGCCGTTCTTTCTGCGACGAACCTTGGTGACGACGCCGACACGACCGCGGCGGTGTGCGGGCAGGTGGCTGGCGCGTTCTATGGGGCGAGTGGAATTCCTGAACCTTGGCTCGAGAAGTTGGCCAATGCGAGACGAGATCGTTGCCCTCGCCGATGTCTTGGGGGAAATGCAACCCGGCTAGGGTTGCCGAGCCGAGGTTGAGCGCACATTCGCTCACGTCCGCATGAGGCTCGGCAAGCCTAGCCCTCCAACCGGCACGGTACCCGCCTCGCTACCCGCCGCCCGAGACGTCCTTGTCGAACATCTTCTCGCGGTCAGCCGTCGTCGCCACGAGCAGGTAGGCCAGCTTCGACGCGTTGAGCACCTTCTCGTAGTTGATCTTGTCCGGCGTGTCCGTGGGCTGATGGTAGTCCGGGTGGAATCCGCTGAAGAAGAACGCGATCGGCACGCCCTTGCGCGCGAAGTTGTAGTGGTCGGAACGCGTGTACACACCCTCCTCGTCGTACTCGAACTTGAAGTTGACATGCTCGTTGATCTTGAGCACGTGCTCGTGAAGACCGGTCGAGATGCGCTTGCTGCCCACCAGGTGGATCGTGTCCACGTTGTCCTCGGCCTTCTCGTTGGGCTTCTCTTCGTTGCGGCCCACCATGTCCATCTGGAACAGCGCCAGCGTCTTCTCCATCGGAATCAAGGGGTTGTCGCTATACCAGCGGGAGCCGTTCAGGCCCATCTCTTCGCCCGTAAAAGCGATGAACAGGATGCTGCGCTTGGGCTTGATGGGATTGGCTTGAAGCATCTTGGCCACAGCGATCAGGGCCGTGGTGCCCGAAGCGTCGTCGTCTGCTCCGGGATACATCACGCCGTTGCGCGTGCCGAGGTGGTCGAGGTGGCAACCGATCGCGACGACCTCGTGCTTGAGCTCGGGGTCGGAGCCTTCGAACAGGCCGACCACGTTCGGGATGCCGACGCTTTCGGTTTGAACCTTCACGGTGAGCGTGGCCTTGGCAGCCGACTCCTTGTAAGGCTTCTCGCCGTTCGACCACGCCTTCTCGTCGGCCATCAGCGTGGCCAGCGCCGTCTCAGTGATCGAGCCGCTCAAGAAACCGCCTGCTCGCGGACCCCCTGCCGGGCCCGTGCCTCCGGGAGTGAATCGAACCGAGGGCTCGGCGGCGGCGAGGGCCTTGACCACCGTCATGCGGATGGCGGGCCGAGGGCCTCCAGGGCCTCGGCCGACGCGGGCCGCCGTCGTCGCGCCGCGGGAGTCCACGATGACGATCTTGCCTTCGAGTTCGGCGCGTTGCTCGGGCGTCAGGGCCGCTTCTGCCGCCGGGGTGATCACCACGATCGGGGCGCTGATCTCGGCATCGCCGCCACTCGTGACCATGAAGTCGCCGCCGTAGTGGAGCTTCGTCTCGCCGAGCGCGATCGTGGTCGAAAGCGAGACGACGCTCGTCCGCTCGTGGGGCACGGGCTGGAAGAAGTCGGCGTTTGGGCCGATCGGCTTGAGTCCAGCTTCCTTGAACCTGTCGGCGACCCACTGGGCCGCGAGATCAAAGCCCTTCTGGCCCGTGCCGCGTCCTGCAAACTCGGGACCGGCGAGCTTCTCCAGCCAGCCCCGAACATCGGAGAGCGAAACCGAGTTGAAGCCGGTTTCAAGGGACGCTGGAACTGGTTTGGAGCCAGGGAACTGCGCAATAGCGGGCAAAGCCGCGACAAGCGCCAAGGACAAAGCGATCAGACGGGTTCGGAAGATTGACATGGCCGGCTCGCAAGGAGGTGGATTCGCCTACTTTACACGCTCCGAACGCCCCGAAGCGTTCCCGAGTTCGCCGCGAACTCCTTATCCACCGTTCGCGAACCCGAGCGAGACGCTTGCGGAGCCTCACCATAGGCGGGCCAGACCCGACGAATCACGCGCCCATATCTTACGGTGGCGGCGGAAGCGGATCAGCGCTGGCGGACGGGGTCCGGAAAGTCCCGGTATAGAGCTGTCTCGATCCTGGACACCCGCGAATACACCTCTGCGTGGAGCGCCTCGATTTCGGGGTCGCGGACGGCCACGCGCTGGAACGCCTCGTCCAACTGGCTCAGACTGTCGAACTCGGCGCTGATCCAGAATTCGCAGAATCCGGGCGGGCTGAACCCGAACTTGCGCCGCTTGACGCGGAAACTTCGCAACTTGCCCGCCGCCTGAAGGTGCCCCAGATAGGCGTTGACGGCGTCGCAGAACTCCAGGTCGGACACGCCGGGCTTGAGGTCGGCCATGATCTCGTAACAGTCCATCACAGAATCATAACCTCTCGGGCCTGACCCAGACGCGGATTTGAGCCACAATTGGGATGGGACTTTCGTCGTGCGGAGTTCGGTCGCTAGAGGATCATGGAAACGCTCCGCGCGCCCGCGAGTCTAAACCATTGGGTTCAACGGACCTGAAGATGAAACGACTGCTGCTCGTTGTTGGATTGATTTCGACTTGGATCGTCGCGTCGGCTCAAAGCACCGACGACCCCGGCCTGGGCGCAAACCTGGCCGCCCAAGCCGCTGCCGATCTTGTCCGCGAAACCGCCGGAACCGATGGCGCGTTTCTCGCGGCCGGGCTTCTCAAGGACAAATCGGATGCCTCGGACGCCTCGACCCTGTTCCAGTATCCAGGCGACGAAATCGTGGTCGTAACCCTGACCGGCGCTCAGATCAAACAAGCGTTCGAGCGCAGCGTGTCGCTCTTCCCGCAGTCGAACAGCGCCTTCCTGCAAATCTCCGGCTTCTCGGCGACCTTCTCCAAGTCCGCCCCGGCAAACCGGCGCATCGTGGATGTGTCCTCCGATTTCGGCAAAGTCGCCGATACGCAGAACTACACCATCGCCATGCCGAGTTCGCTCGCCCGAGGCGGGTTGGGCTACTTCAAGATTTGGGACAAACCCAACATCACGCGCAGCCTGAACATCACACTCGAACGCGTGCTGAAGGGCAAGCGCCTGAACGTCGGCGCGCAATCCCCGCGTTGGACTGCGGCAGACTAAGGGCGATCACATCTCCAGAAAGAGCCGGTGCACCCGGTCGTCGCCCGTGAGTTCGGGGTGGAACGACGTTCCAAGCATCCTGCCCTGGCGAACCGCCACGATGCGACCTTCGTACTCGGCCAGCACCTCGACGTTGGGTCCCACGCGAGTGACCACCGGGGCGCGGATGAACACCCCAGTCACCGGCTCGTCGAGCCCGAGCATGGGGATGGGCGCCTCAAAGCTGTGCACTTGTGCGCCGAACGCGTTGCGCTGAACCGACACGTCCAGCACGCCCAATGTGAACTGGTCGCGCCCCTCCACTTCGCGCGCCATCAGGATCATGCCCATGCACGTGCCCCAGAGCGGCATACCCTCGGCGACGCGCCGCCGCAACGCCTCGGCCAACCCGAAGCGCTGCATGAGCAAGCCGACGGTCGTGCTCTCGCCGCCTGGGATGATGCAACGCTCGACGCCCGCCAGGTCTTCCGGCGTTCGCACCTCCACGACGCGCGCCGAAGGGGCAGCGTTCCGCACGGCGTGGATGTGCTTCTCGAAGTCGCCCTGAACCGCCGAAACGCCGACGACGGGTCCGGTCACTTAGCGGCACCCGCCAGCGCTTTGGCCGTGGCGACCATGTTCATCAGGCCCATGCTCTTGCCCATCGAAAGCTCGCGCCCAAACAGCCGGTAGACGATTTCGTCGGGCACCTGCTCGATCTCGTTTGCCCAGGCTCCGCCAAAGAACTCCTGGAGGATCGCCGCGAGCGCCATCGCCGAGACGCCTTGACGGTTCTCGACGGCGAAGCGCACCCCGCTGTCGGGAACCAAGAAGGCGTAAACCTCGGACTCGCAACCCGGCACTTTGTTGCGCTCCGGATACGGCTTGCCGGCCACCGATTCGGGGACGGGCTGGTAGCGACGGGCGTAGTCGGTGAGCGTCTCGATCCGTTCGGCACGATCGAGCGATTCAAGCGACTCGGCCAACTCGAGCAGACCTTGCAGCCCTTCCATCAACGCTCGATGGGGGCGCCGACCAGGTTGCCCCACTCCGTCCAACTGCCGTCGTAGTTTCGGACGTTGGGGTAGCCGAGCAGATACTTGAGCACGAACCACGTGTGGCTGCTGCGTTCGCCGATGCGGCAGTAGGTCACCACCTCCTCGCCCGGCTTCAGTCTCGCGCCCCCCTCGTAGAGTTCTCGCAGGCGGGTCGCCGAGAGGAACTCGCCCGTGGCCGGATCGACGGCTTTGGCCCACGGAACGTTCTTGGCGCCGGGGATGTGGCCGCCCCGCAGGGCGCCTTCGTTGGGGTAGGCGGGCATGTGCAGCCGCTCGCCGGTGAACTCTTCGGGAGACCTCACGTCCACCAACGCCTTGCCTTCCTGCATGTGCCTGAGCACGCCGTCGCGAAACGCGCGGTTGGTCTGGTCGTCTCGGGGCGGACAGCGGTAGGTGGTCGTGGGGCGGTTCGGGACGGACTGGTAAAGAGGTCTGCCCTCGTTCACCCACTTCTGTCGTCCGCCGTCCATGATCTTGGTGCGCTCGTGGCCGAACAGCGAGAACACCCACAAGGCATAGGTGGCCCACCAGTTGTTGCGGTCGCCATAGAACACCACGTTCGTCTCGCGGGTCGCGCCGATGCGGCTCATCAGGGCCTCGAACCCGGCTTCGTCGAGGTAGTCGCGCGTCAGCGGGTTGTTTAGGTCCCTTGTCCAGTCGATTTCCATCGCGACGTCGATGTGTCCGGTCGAATACAGCAGCGGGTCTTCGTTGCTTTCGACCAGGAGCACGTCGGGGTCGCCTTTGTGGTCGGCGACCCATTGGGTGGAGACGAGCCGGTCAGGATTGGCGTATCCTCTCTGTTCGATGGGTTCCACGGTAAGCGATTCTAGCCGATCCCTCGGGCGGTTGCTGGTCCTGGTCGGGTTGGCGTCATTGATGCTGGGTTGCGCCCGTACCGATCAGGCCGAGGTCCGATCGAAAGTGGCAGGCTCCTACCGGTTGGTCCTTCCCGAGGAGGTCGCAAACGCCGTGCCCGAAGGCGCGACGCCTCCCGATTTCCGCCTTGATCTGAAGCCGGACGGAACGTTCGAACTCCGCTCCCAGCGGATGGGTGTGCCCGACGAGGTGGCCTCGGGCGCCTACACGGTGCTGGGGGCACGCATCACGGTATCCATCACCCGGGTAGACGGACACCCGGCCGTGGGGCCCGAGCGCGAGACGTTGCTGTTCGATGCCGTCTCCCCCTACGACAGCCTGAAGCAAGGCGACGGCTCGGTTTGGAAGCGCATCGGCGACTAGATCCGCACTTCGGAAGCCCTCGATTCGAGGGCCTTGGCGATCGCCTGCGTGGCCTTCTCTTGCTCGCCCGCCGATCGGTACAGCCGTGCAGCCAGTTCCCAGGCCTTCTGGATATGAACACCCATGGCCATGAGGAACGACTGACCGGCTTCGGACTTGACGTCCACACGGGTGCGCTGGTGTTGCGCCACGGCATCTTCGAGCAGCTTGGCCAGTTCGGCGTCCTTGCCCTTGCGACGGCCTGCGGGCACGATCTCGTAAAGCACGGCGGGCAGGATGGGGGCCGCTTCGTGGTCGGGTGCATCGAAAACGGAGCGCGCCGTTGCGATGGCCTCGTCAACCTGATCGAGGTTGGCCAGGGACTGAGCGAGGCGAAGCCCGGCGTTGACGCGGATGTCTTCGGTCTTGGCCGTCTCTAGCGCGGTCTCAAAGAGGGTCTTGGCATCCTCCCAGCGCTGAGCGGTTCGGAACACCTGACCATAGGCGAACGCTTGCGCGTCGGGAATCTTGGCGAGGTCGATGTGTTCGACGAGTTCGTCGGCGCGGGCGCGCGTGAACTCCTGAGCCTGTTGTTCGGTGATCTCGCCGCGCACCACGCGCGTCTCGGCGGCCTCCCAAGCCCAGCGCAGGCTCCTTTCGAGCACCTCGGGTTGGACCATGCCGACTTCCTCGGGATCGTTGGGGTCGGGCGGTGGCTTCGTCGCGCACCCGCCGACCAGCCAAACAGCGGCCAGCAAGAGCCATGCGTGCTTCACGAGCGCTTCCTCGACGTGGTGACGCGCGATTCGGGGAACGCGGCGTCGCGGTAGATCTCGGCGCCGCAGAACGTGACCACGGCTTTGCCCTGCAACTCCATGCCGTGGAACGCCGAATTCTTGCCCTTGGTAAACGTCCGGCCCACGTCGAACCGCCACCGATGGTTGGGGTCCACGACGGTGATCTGGGCGACGGGCGTCTCTCCGTGGCGCATGGTGCCGCCTTCGAGCCGCAACACCATCGCAGGGGCGGTGCTGAGTTTGCGGACGGTCTCCAGCGGCGAGAGAATGCCCTTGTGCGTGAGGTGGGTCAGCGTGACCCCCAAGGCGGACTCCAGGCCAGAGATGCCGAACGGAGCCTCGCCGAAGGGCACGTCCACTTCGTGGCTGGCGTAGGGCGAGTGGTTGCTGGCGATGCAGTCGATCGTGCCGTCGTTGAGCGCCTGGACGATGATGTCGAGGTCCACCTGCGTTCGGAGCGGCGGGCTGACCTTGAACCGCGTGTCGAACTCGCCCACGTCCTCTTCGGTCAGGCAAAAGTGGTGGGGGAAGATATCGCAGCTCACGGGTGCGCCGAGGTACTTGGCTTGGCGGACCATCTCCACCGCGCCCCATGTGCTGACGCCTGTGACGTGCAGCCTGCACCCTGTGTGCAGCGAGAGCAGGCAGTTTCGCATCACCATGATCTCCTCGGCGCTGCGGGGGATGCCGCGCAACCCGAGCATGGCGCTTACGGGACCCTCGTTGATGCTGCCGCCTTGGCTGAGCTCAAGGTCTTCGCAGTGCGCGATGATGGGCAGATCGAGCTGCGTGCAGTACTCCATCGCGCGCTTCATCACGCGGCTGTTCTGCGTGGGCGCACCGACGTCGCTGGCGGCGACGATGCCCGCGCGTCTGAGCGCCGAGAGGTCGCTTAGTTGTTCGCCTTTCATGCCCACGGTCAGGGCGCCGATAGGCTGGACGAACGCGCCGCCCGAACTCGGCGAAGCTGCGGCATCGAGGATGTAATCCACCAACGAGGGCGAATCCAGCGTCGGCTGCGTCGTCGGCATGCAGCACACCACGGTGTAGCCTCCGGCGGCCGCGGCTTGCGTGCCCGTCGAAATCGTTTCCCGGTGGTCGAACCCGGGTTGGCGCAGGTGGGTGTGCAGGTCGATGAGGCCTGGCACGATCCACATGTCCGTGCAATCGTAGGTCTCCTGCACGTCGGCGACGTCCAAGTTCGGGCCGTAGGCTTCGATTTGGTGGTCTTCGATCAGCAGGTCGCCGACCATGTCGATGTTTTGGCTGGGGTCCAGGATGCGCCCGTTCTTGAGGAGGGTTCTCACGCGGCCACCTTCTTGAGATCGTCCATGGTTCGATCGAGCGCCCACCAGTAGGCGGCCATCCGAACGAAGATGCCGTTCTCGACCTGATCGTTGATCACCGAGCAGTCGCCATCCGCGGCATCGTCGTCGAGTTCGATGCCCCGGTTCAGGGGCCCGGGGTGCATCACCAGGCAATCGGGCGAGGCGTACTCAAGCGACTGGCGCGTCACCTGATACATCCGAGCGTACTCGCCCACGGAACTAAGCAACCCGTCCAGCATCCGCTCCTTCTGCAGCCGCAGGCACATGACGACGTCGGCGTTGTGGATGCCGGTCTCCAGGGTGTAGTGCACCGAGCCGGGCAGCATGGCCGTGTGGCTGGGGAGCATCGTCTTGGGTCCGACGAACCGCACTTCCGCGCCGAGCTTGGACAGCAGCCACGCGTTGGATCGTGCCACGCGGGAGTGCTCCACGTCGCCCACGATGGCCACGATGAGGCCATCGAGGTGGCCCTTGCGCTCCAAAATGGTCAACGCGTCGCCGAGCGCTTGAGCCGGATGTTCGTGCTCCCCGTCGCCGGCGTTGAGCACTGGGCCGGGGAAGTAGCGCGCGGCCAATTGAGCCGAGCCGGGCATCCGGTGCCGCATCACGACCGTGGTAAGCCGCTCGTGCCGCAGCGTGAGGATGGTGTCCTTGAGCGATTCGCCCTTGCTCATCGAACTGCCCCGACCTGTAAAGCTCACGGTGTTCATGCCGAGGTACTTGGCCGCCTGTTCGAACGATACGCGGGTTCGAGTGGAGTCCTCGAAAAACAGCAGGCCGACCGTCTCTTCGCGCACCCGGGGCAAAGGCTCGCGTTGAAGCACGCGACGCTTGAACTCCGTGCCCAGCGCGAGCAGATCGCGCAAGTCCTCGGCCGAGATGTGGCGAATGCCGAGGAGGTTGCGGCTCATGCGCTGGCGAGCCTCTCGGATTCGGGCGTGAGTTCGACGCGGTCTTCGCCGTCGAGCTCCTGAACGCGTACCACCACGTGGTCGCCGCGCTGCGTCTCCAGAACGCGGCCGCAGTAGTCGGGCTGAATGGGCAGTTCGCGGTGGCCCCGATCAACCAAGACAGCGAGGTGCACGCTTTGAGGTCGCCCGTGTTGCATCAAAGCATCGAGCGCGGCGCGGACGGTCCGACCAGTATAGATGACCTCGTCCACCAAGACGACTCGCCGCTCGCCGATGCGAAACGGAATCTCGGTCTCGTCGGTCAGGGTCGCCGGGTGGTCGTCGCGGAATCGGGAGATGTCCAACTTGCCGCAGGGCACCGTAGTGCCTTCGATCTGGGTCATCAAGAAGGCGAGGCGTTTGGCGATGGGCCATCCGCGGCGCATGACCCCGACCACCACCAAGTCCTCGGCGCCTTGGTTGGCCTCCAATATCTCGTGGGCCATGCGACCGAGCGTCCGCTTCATATCGCCGGCATCCATCAGCAACGAGCCCATGCGCACGATTATGGCGTTCACAGGCCCGCGAAGTGTGGGCTGGGTGAAGAACGAAATGGCAAGGAGGAAGGAATTGCGGGCTCCGAACGGGAAGTGTCTCCGTACAGACCCGTGATCCAAGCCCAACCGCTCCACGAACTGTGCCGACAAGGCATTCGCGACCGCGTGTTTCCTGCAGCCAGTTTCGCCATCGGCAACGCCGACGAGGTTTCGGTCGGCTGCGTCGGCAAGTTCACTTACGACGAGAACGCCCCGAACGTCCAGCCCGACAGCCTGTTCGATCTGGCCTCGGTCACCAAGGTGGTGGGCACGACGTCCGCCGCGATGCTGGCCCACGACGACGGATTGCTCGATCTGGACAAGCCGGTGATCGAGCTGCTCCCCGAGTTCGCGAAGGGGGGCGAGGTGAAATCGAAGGCCAAGGTGCGCGACCTGCTTTTGCACTGCAGCGGTCTGCCCGCTTACTCGACCTTCCACCGAAGGACGAAGACGCCCGACGAGGCGCGCGAAGCCATCCTGAGTCTGCCGTTCGAATACGACACCGAGGCGAAGACCGTGTACTCGTGCATGGGCTTCATCTCGTTGCAGATGCTCTTGGAGAAGCTGACCGGCAAGCCGCTGGACGCCTTTCTGCGCGAGCGCCTGTTCGAGCCGCTCGGCATGGCCAGGACGCTCTACAACCCGCCCGAGGCGCTGAAATCGAGCTGCGTCCCCACCGAGGACGACAAGGAGATCCGCAAGAAGCTGATCCAAGGCGAGGTGCACGACCCGGCTGCCTTCGCGATGGGCGGCGTGAGCGGCAACGCCGGGCTGTTTTCCACGGCCACCGACCTAGCGAAGTTCTGCCAGATGATGCTGCGGAAAGGCGATGTCGGTTGTCGCCAACTCATCTGCGCCGAGACGATCGAGCGTTGGACCACCAAGCAGGGGGCCAACGAGAGCACGCGAGGTTTCGGATGGGACACCAAGTCCGAACGCGGCTCCTCGGCGGGCACCAGGTTCTCGATGAAGTCTTATGGGCACACCGGGTTTACAGGGACAACGGTCTGGATCGACCCGGAGCAAGCGATCTTCGCCGTGTTGCTCACCAACCGCGTCCACCCCAAGGCCGACAACCAGAAGCTGACACCGTTCCGTCCCCGGTTCCACAACCTGGTGGTGGACGTGCTGAAAGGGGCGTGACCGGTGGGATACACACAGGAGGCCCGTGATCGCTTCGAAGCCTTGTTGGGCGCAGTCGCGCCCATCGAGAGCAAAGCGATGTTCGGCGGCGTGGGCATCTACGCCGACGGCCTGATCTTTGCCCTGATCGCCGAGGACAAGCTGTACTTCAAGGTGGATGGGACGAATCAGGCCGACTTCGAGGCCGCAGGCATGGGACCCTTCTATCCATACGACAGCCCTACGCCGATGCGCTATTGGGAGGTGCCATCGTCCGTTCTGGAGGACCCGGCCGAGTTGGCGGTCTGGGTGGACAAGGCGCGCTGCGTGGCCGAACTTGCCGCCCTCAAGAAGAAACCCCGCCGTCCCCGTTGAGCCAACTGCGTAGCATTGCCAGACCGGCGGTACCTCACTCACCAGGTCGGAGCCAACGGTCCAGAGCCGCGAACGACTCCGTGCCCTTGAACACATGGTCGCCTTCGAAAAGGTGCCGCGCAAACCGGTCGGGGGCACCGTGGGCCGAATAAGCACGCCCGACAGCCTCGCATGCGGCCAAGAAGCCCTCCTTGGGGAAGATGGGGTCCACAGTTCCGCTCTCGGCGACCAGAGCACGGGGCGCGATCAACGAAGCGATGTCGCTCATCTCGAACGTCTGCACCATCCCCGGTACGTAGTTGTCGATGCAGTGGTCCACGGCCAAGATGCTGTCGCGGAACGTGCACAGGTAGCCGCTGACCAACGTGGCAGCCACCCGCTCGTCAAGGGCTGCCGCCCAGAGCGAGACCGTCCCTCCGCCAGAAATCCCGATCATGCCGATGCGTTCGGGATCGACCAGGTCGCCCAGGCCGATCAACAGCGAGACGGCGGCCATGGCATCGCGCACGCGCCAACCGATCATGGACTCGCCCAAAGCAAACGCCATGGACGTGTCGCGGAGGCACGAGTTGCCTTGGTCGTTCGAGCGTCGCCGTCCGAAGCCGACGGGCTCCAGGGCCAACGCCACGTAACCCCGGCTTGCAGCCTCCAAAGCAAACTGATGCTGGTAATCGGCCTCGGCAACCCCGACAAGAGCGTCCGCCCCCGTGCCGTGCCCCGGATTGCACACGACCGCCGGGCGCTTGCCTTGGCCGCGCGGGTGGAGCAGGTAGCCCTTGGCGCGCAAACCGACCCGCGAAGCGAACTCGACAGCCACGCGTCGAATGCCCTGCACGTCGGCCTCGTCCGAGAACGTGGCTTCGAGGGGCGGAAACGGCTCGTCGAGCGCCCCGACCAACTGTCGAAGAGCAGGGCGCCAGCGGTCGGCCCATGCCCGCGCCTCCTCGGGAGTGTGGGCGGCGAACGCAGCCTTGGGTCGGATCGAAGCCATGCGATCCCGTGCCCACTCGAAGCCGGTGTGATGGGTCATGACGATTGGTTTCCACACCGCAGGCCAGTCCCCTGCTGGCACCATAATCGCGCATGGGCTTCACGAAAGCATGGCAACGCGGCGCATCGGTGAGCGGGGAGTTCCTGCGCGAGATCGCCTTCCCCTTGGGCGGTTTGGGCACGGGTTCGGTTTCGCTGGATGGCCGCGGCGGGCTGCGAGACTGGGAAGTCTTCGGGCGACCCAACAAGAACACCGAGTTCGAATACACGTTCCCGGCGCTTTGGGTCCGCAAGGCTTCCGGCGAAGCGTGCGCGTTGACGCTGCAAGGCCCGCTCATGAAGGACTGGGTTGGCGCGGGTGCCGGTTTTTGGAGCTATGGTCACGGCCAGAACTTCCGGCGACTCGACGGGTTGCCATGCATGGATTCGGTCGAATTCGCAGGGACGTTCCCGTGTGCGCGGATGCAGTTCCACAAGAAAGGTCTGCCCATCGAAGTCTCGATGGAGGCTTACGCACCGTTCATCCCCTTGGATGTCGCGAATTCCTCGATTCCGGGATTCGAGCTCGCGTACACCTTGGTCAACACGTCGGACGAGCCGGTCGAAGCCCTGATCGCTTGGTCGATGAAGAACCCCGTCGGAGAGGGTTGGCCCGACTTGGCCGACAAGGACCAAGCCCATTGCACGGTGGCGGAAGACGCGGGCCGCACGGCCCTGGTGTTCGGCAACGGGCGGTTCGCCGAGGGCGAGCCCGGCGCGGGATCGTTCGCCATCGCCACCGATTGGCCCGACGCCGAAGCCCTTCCCGCGTGGAGTTCCGAGGGCTGGTGGGACAGCTTGCGCAGGTTCTGGAACGCGTTCCGCGAGGGAAACCTGCCCGCTCGACTGGACGCATCGGACGGCTACCGAGTGCCGGGCACGCTGGCCTGCCGCGTGCGACTCATGCCGGGAGAAAGTGCCGTCGTTCCATTTGTGTTCGCGTGGTCGTTCCCGGTGGTCAAGAAGTACTGGGGCGAGGAGGCGTTGCGGGGCCACCAATGGACGCAGCACTACGCGTTGAAGTACCCGACCGCTCTGAGTGCGGCGATGGACCTGATCGCGCGCCGCGAGGAACTGAAGGGACGCACCGGGGCCTTCGAGGAGGCCCTGCACGACTCGACGCTCCCCGTGGAGATCGTGCGTTCGGTGGCCGATCCGCTATCCACCTTGCGCTCGACGACGCTGCTCCGGCTCGAAGACGGTACGTTTTGGGCTTGGGAAGGATGCTCGGGCACCGAGGGATGCTGCGAGGGCACGTGCTCCCACGTTTGGAATTACGCGATCGCGCACGCCTACCTGTTCCCGGAGATCCAGCGCAGTTTCTTGGATACGGCGTTTGCCTCCGGCTTCCACTGCGGCCCGCCCGGAGGACATGGGGCGATGCGGTTCCGCATCCCGATTCCGCTGATGCACGAGACCGACCTGTGGCACGCCGCGAGCGACGGACAACTGGGCCAAATCGTCCAGGTGTATCGCGATTGGCGTCTGACCGGCGACACCGAGTGGCTCAAGAGAGTCTGGCCCTCGGTCAAGCGAGCAATGGCCTACGCCTGGGTGCAATGGGACCGCGACCGCGACGGGTTGGTGGACGGCGACATGCACAACACGTACGACATCAACTTCGTGACGCCGAACCCGCTGACTCAGGGCTTCTACTTGGCCGCCCTGGCCGCGTGCGAGCGCATGGCCGTCGCCTTGGGAGAGGATGGGTCGGTGTACGCCGACCTGCTCGGCAAGGGGGTTGACGCGATGCAGGATCGCCTGTTCAATGGCGAGTACTACATTCAGGAGGGAGACTTCACCCAGCCGGAAGACCCGCGGTACCAGCATGGGGCGGGATGCCTCTCCGATCAGGTGTTCGGGTTGCTCTGCGCCGAGGGAGCGGGATTGGGGACGCTGGTGGATCGGGAGCAACTCGGTGCGGCGCTGGCTACGATCTTCCGTCACAACTTCCGCGATCCGCTGGGCGACCACGAGAACCTTCAACGCGTCTATGCCGTCCGCGACGAATCGGGCCTGCTCTTGTGTTCGTGGCCGAAGGGTGGCCAGCCGTTCTACCCGTTCGTGTATTCGGACGAGGTTTGGGGCGGCATCGAATACCAAGTCGCGAACCACTTGGTGCTTCACGACATGCGTGAGGAGGCGTTGCGCGTCGTCTCAGCCGTGCGCGAGCGGCACGATGGGCGGCGGAGGAACCCTTGGAACGAGTACGAGTGCGGCTCGCACTACGCCCGCCAGTTGGCGTCCTACGGGCTGCTCAACGCCTGGATCGGGTTGCGGCGCGACGCCGTGGAGGGGACGCTCACGTTCGGCGAATCGCCCTTCCGATCGTTCTTCTGCGTGCCGGGGGCGTGGGGCGTTGCCGAGCGCCGGGGCGATGGGTCTCTAACCATCGAGGTCCGGGAAGGCTCCCTTCCCGGACCTCGGTGAGCGACGCGAAGCTGATTCAGACCATGCGGCGCTTGCGCAGCAGGGCCAGCGCGCCCAGTCCGAGCGTGACCATCGTCGCGGGTTCGGGCACCGGATCGTAGGACGCCTGAAGGTTGTCGAACCACACGTCGCTCGCACCGCCGTCCGCGCCGGATCCCAACCGAAAGATGATCTGGTTCCCGATCTCGGCGCCGCTGTCGCCCGTCGTATAGGTCACGCCGGCTTGCTCCACCCACGCATTGCCCACGACCGCCGTCTGGGTGGCCAGCGGGACAAAGGTGCTGATGTCTCCGGCCCAAGTCGCGTACCCGATAACATAGGGGATGGTCCCCGTGTCGTCGCCGCCGCCCTGCGCGAAGCTCCAGAAGCGGTAAGTCGTATTGGGCAACATCGTGTGGGTGGAGAGTTGACTCACCGTCTCGGTCAAACCAGCCGAATAGAAGCCGAAGTTCGCACCGAGCGTTTCGTTGCCCGGGCGAGCGAAGCCGCTGTGGGCAGCCCAGCCGCCGTTCGGACCCCACCCCGCAATCGAGCCGAACTGACCCGTCGTGTTGTTCTCGATGTCGCCGTTGGTCAGCGAGATCATCGTTTGGGCCGAAGAAGTTTGGGCCAAGGCCAGGACGAGCAGTGCCGAAGGCACGAGCAATCTGCGGTTTTCCATTTTGCCTACTCCAGGCGGCAACCTCTTGCGGGTGACCTGCCTGATGAACAGGCTAACCCCAGAATCCTGAACGGGACTTCAACTGGCATGAAAACGAGATGAACTCGCCCCTCGGCTACAATCCGGGCCATGCGCCGAGCGATTCGCGCCGCCGTCTTCGAAGGCCCAGGCAACGGGTTCTCCGTTCAGACCCTCGAACTCGACCCGCCCGGCCACGGCGAGGTGTTGGTCAAGGTGCTCGCGGCGGGCGTCTGCCACAGCGACTGGCACTTGGTCACCGGGGCGACCCGTCACCCGATCCCGTGTGTGGTCGGCCACGAGGGCGCGGGCCTAGTCGAAGCGCTCGGTGCGGGCGTCGAGGGTCTGGCGGTCGGCGACGAAGTCGCCCTCAACTGGGCTCCCTATTGTGGGAAGTGCTACGACTGCCTGCGCGGTCGGACGAGCCTGTGCCGCGCCTATGTTGGCCCGATCTGGGCGGGCACGATGATGGACGGGACCACTCGGCTCCATCGGGGAGGCGAGCCAGTCTATCATTTCAGTGCGCTCGCGTGCTTTGCCGAATACGCCGTGGTGCCTTCGATGTGTTGCGTGCCGCTGCCCGGCGTCCCTGCGCGCATCGCCGCATCCATCGGTTGCGCCGCTGCTACGGGCGTCGGAGCCGTCCTGAACACCGCCCGGGTCGAGGCCGGAGAGAGCGTGGCCGTGTTCGGTCTGGGCGGCGTGGGTCTCAGCGCTCTGCTGGGCGCCCGGCTGGTGGGCGCGTCGCCCATCGTGGCCGTGGATCGTCCGAGCAAGCGCGGCTTTGCCCTCGAACTCGGGGCCGACGTGTTCGTCGAGGCCGGGCCGAACGCCGTCGAGGGCGTGCGGAGCGCGACCCAAGGGCACGGTGCCGAAGTGGTCGTCGAGTGCGTCGGCGCACCGTCGGTTCAAGAGCAGGCGTTCCATGCCGCCCGCCCCGGCGGGCGCGTCGTGCTGGCGGGCCTCGCGCCAGTGGACTCCTCGACCAATCTGCCCGGAGCGCTCATCGTTCGCCAAGAGAAGGCCATCCTCGGCTCCTACTACGGCACGTGCCGACCCGACCGAGACTTCCCGAAGTTGGCCGACCTGTGGCGCGACGGACGACTGCCACTGGATTCGATCCTCGGCCCCACCTACCCACTGGAAGCGATCAACGACGCGTACGCCGAGATGCTCGCGGGCACCAGCCTGCGGGGCACCATCGTGTTCGAGTGACGCCGTCTACCCGTTCAGACCGAGCCGCTTGTACAGGATGGACTCCATCCCGTGGATGCGCACCATGCCCGTCATTTGGCTTTGCTCCAGGACGGCTTCGTCGTCGAACGATGCCGCCGCCTCGCTGTAAAGCGCGAACGGACTCTCGCGCCCGATGACCTGCAGGCTTGACTTGAACAGGCGCAGGCGGACCTTGCCCGTGACTCGGCGCTGCACCGAGCCGGTGAACGCGTTGAGATCTTCCATGAACGGTTCCCACCACAGCCCCTTGTAGGCCATATCCGCCCACTGCTGGTCCACCAGCGCCTTGAACGCGCGTTCGGCGTGGGTGGTGACCAAGGCTTCAAGGGCCTTATGTGCCGCGAGCAAGAGGGTCGCGCCGGGGCACTCGTAGTTCTCGCGCACCTTGAGACCGATCATGCGGTCTTCCATGATGTCGATCCGCCCAACTCCGTGCCTGCCCGCGATCTCGTTGGCCGCGCGGATCACGGCGCTGGGGCCGAATGGAACGCCGTCGATGGCGACCGGGTTGCCGCCCTCGAACTCGATCTCGACGACCTGCGGCTCGTTCGGTGCAGCCTCGAGCGAGGCGGTCCACTGGAAGATCTCCTCGGGCGGGGCGAAAGCGGGGTCCTCCAGGCGGCCACCCTCGATCGAGCGTCCCCAGAGGTTTTCGTCGATGGACCAAATCTTGTCTTTGCTCTGGCCGATAGGCGCGCCGACCTTCTCGGCGTACTCGATTTCCCACGTTCGCGTGAGGTTTCCTTCGCGGACGGGGGCGAGAATCGGAATGTCCGGCGCGAACATGCGGAGCCCGTACTCGATGCGGAATTGGTCGTTGCCCTTACCCGTACAGCCGTGGATGAACGCGGCCACGTGGTCTAGTTGCAGGCCCATCTCGGCCGCCTTCTTTGCGATCAGGGGCCGTGCGATGGACGTGGACAGCGGGTAGCCGAAGTAGTCGGCGTTCGCGTGGATGGCGGGGAAGCAATAGTCGCGGGCGAACTCTTCCTTGGCGTCCACCACGTGGTGGTCGGTACCCAGAATTCGCGCTCGTTCGGTGGCTTGGGCGATGTCCTCCTCGGGTTGGCCCACGTCGATGGTGACCGTGGAGATGGCGTCGAACCCGCGCTCGCGCATGAGAGGGACACAGACGGTGGTGTCGAGGCCGCCGGAATAGATGACAAGGGCGCGTTTCATGGAACGGTCCATTTTGACGCAATCGGCCCTCCTCACCAAGGAAAGAGCCCCGCTCGCGCGGGGCCTTGATGGGGTGGAGTGAGTGAAAAGCGTCGCCTTAGCGCTTGCGTCGGCGTCGGGCAAGAGCGACCAGACCGGCTCCCAGCGCCGCAATCGTGGCGGGCTCGGGCACAGGCTCGAGTTGCCCTCGGATTTCGCCGGCGGGGTTGGCGGCCGTATGGATGTTGATGTAGGTGCGGTTCAGTCGCATCTCATCGAGGATCGTCTGGGTGATCGTGCCGTTCACCGTGAACGTCCACGGGTTTTCGCCCGCGACCGAGCCGTTCGTCGGGAAGTTGAAGACGACGGGGCCGTTCGTACCGAACGCCGCGTTGTGGATGTGGAAGCCCGTGACGCCGCTCCAAGGAAGCCCCGTGACGTCGATGGTGCCCGTGATGTTGAGCGTGCCCGGATCGACGCCGAGCAGCGCCGTGCCCGAACCCGTGCCCGAACTGCCGCCGGTCTCTTGACCAGGCGTGATGCCAAACGGCGTGTTGAAGAACTCGACCTGAGCCATGGCCCCGGTCGCGACGACTGCCAATGCTGCTACCAGAATGGATTTCATAACCAACTCCTCACTCGGTTCGATGACCGATTCCAGCCGAGAACCAAACCTCGACTTGCGGTATTGGTCGTGCAGGGGACCTGAGTTGTTGGACTTTCTCCGACTTTTTTTAGGCCGCGAGTGCTTCGGACTCTTCGCTCCACTTGACAGCCGAAAGGTAGGCATCGGTCGCGTGGGCTTGAACGGTCGAATCGCGCAACGCGTCGAACCGACCGACCTCATACGCTCGAACTTCTCGAAGCAACGCCGCCACATCGTTGTCCGCGTCCGGAGCGATCAGGGCTTCGCGCAATTCATCCGAAAGGGGCAGCGCTTGAAGCGCCTCCTCAATCGGCATGCTGAGAATGGCGTCGAGGAATGATAGGAGCCCGGCCAAGAACATCTTGCTCGGCTCGGCCATGTGTCGGGCGCGGGCCAGGTTCTCGCACATGTGCGCCCGCGTGAAAGCGGTGACGACGAGTTCCTGAGGAATGTCGTCGGCCCCGGCGAGGGTCAGCAACGTCGCCATGCTCGTCACCTTGCGCAAGCCTAGGAAGTGGATGGCTTGCCCAACGGTCTGAACCGGGGTTCTCAGCGCAACGTCGACCGTGTTGGTGAGCTTGATCAGGCGATAGCTCAGGGTCACGTCGGCTCGGATGACTTCTTCGAGGTCGTTCAGCCGGATGTCAGGGTCCTGGAGCTTGGCAAGCAAGCGCAGCAGCGAGACGCGGTTGGTCTTCATCCCCTGACCTTCCACGACCTTGGGCTTCATGAAGTAGTAGCCCTGAAACAAGTCGAACCCATGGTTGCGACACCGTGCGTACGTAGCGCGGTCTTCGACCTTTTCGGCGAGGAGCGAACGCCCGGGTCCCTTCAACTGGCGTGCCAGTTTGCCGAGTTCGGACGGGGCAACGCCAGGGACGTCCACCTTGACGATCGAGGCCAACTCGACCAAGGGGGCCAAGTCGCCCACTCGGGTGAAGTCGTCCAACGCGATCGTGTATCCATGCGCCTTCAAGTCGGTGACGGCTCTCACGATCTCGGGTGTGGGCTGCACGGTCTCGAGAATCTCGAGCACCACTCGTTCCTTGGGCAAGGCGGCAAGGCAGTCCTCGAGAAGGAGGTCTTCGGTGACGTTGATGTACGCCACACTGTCGCCGACCAGGCGATCGAGTCCGATCTCCACCAGGGCATTGACAAGGGCCATGGCCGTTTCAGACCTTGAGAGGTTGCCTGCTCCACCCTCGTGGGCCCTTCGAAACAGCAGCTCGTACCCTACAACGGCGCCATCCACCGAATAGATGGGTTGGCGCGCCATGTAGACCGGGCGTTGGTTGATTCCCATGAAGGACCCGATAAGTTATCGGTTCGCGAGGGGCGAATGCTTATGGGCGCGGGTTGCGGTCCGGTATGGTTGCTGAGCGATGGATTCACTCCCCGAACACGTAGCCCGCAACCGTCAAGCTTGGGACGAGTGGGCCAAGGACTTCTCGCCCGAAGGCGAGCGGTGCTGGAAACCCGAAACGCCCGTGACCTGGGGCATCTGGGGGATCCCCGAAGAGGACGTCCGCATGTTGCCGGATGCGTTGACGGGTGCCGACGCGATCGAGTTGGGGTGCGGGGCCGGTTACGTGTCGGCCTGGATGACGCGGCGCGGCGCCAAGGTCTACGGCATCGACAACTCCCCGGTTCAATTGGCGACCGCCGAAAGATTGCGCGCCGAACACGGCTTGGACATCGAGTTTGAACTGGGCAACGCGGAGCAGGTCCCCAAGCCGGACGCGAGCTTCGATTTCGCCATCAGCGAGTACGGCGCCTGCATCTGGTGCGACCCATACGCGTGGATTCCCGAGGCGGCGCGTTTGCTCCGGTCTGGGGGAAAGCTGCACTTCTTGGCGAGCGGCGCGTGGATGATGACCACCATCGGCACGGGAGCGAATGACGGAACCAGCGACCGTCTGGTCCGCCCCTACTTTGGGATGCACCGCTTCGAGTGGGAGGGCTGCAAAGAAGTCGAGTTCCACCTAGGCCACGGCGAGATGTTTCGGCTGCTCAAGTCGTGCGGCTTCCAGGTGGACGACCTGATCGAGCTTCAGGCGCCATCGGGGGCAACCACGCGATACGAGTTCACCACCCCCGAGTGGTCGCACCGCTATCCCAGCGAAGAGATTTGGAAGGCGACCAAGGTGCGCTGATCGCTGTTCGGTTGGGCCGGGGCATGGTATAAACCTAGGAACGGTCACTCCTTTGGGGGACGGCCGCGGTTGGCCTATGAAGGTGCGTTTGCTCTCGATCCTGGCTGCATTGCTGATTGCCCCGTTTGTGCTATCCGACGGAGGCGCGATCAGCCGACTCGTTGTGGCGGCTCTGGGCCAGACCAGCGGCCAAACCGGGGGCCAAGGTGGCCAAACCGGAGGTCAGACAGGTGGCGGGCAGACGACGGGAGGTCAGACCACCGGTACCGCCACGACCACTGGCGGGCAGACCACGGGTACTGCAACGACGGGCCAGGCGACCGGTCAGACAACTGGCACCACGCCCCCAGCCACCCAAGGCGAGGCCGCAAAGCCCGAGGACACCCAACGGAAGACCGGAGTCGAGACGCCGCCCATCAAGGCGCCGTTCTACGGATACGACTTTTTCGCCAACCCCCGAGCCGCCATCGAAGCCCAGCGGACGGCCATGGCCGCGAACCCGCAGAACGCTCAAGTCAACGCCCTCACCATCGGCATCGGACCCGATGTTCTGGTGCCCCAACCCGACCGCTATCAACTGGGCGCGGGCGACCGCTTGAAGATGCGCTATTGGTCGCCCAACCAATCGCCCGCCGAGACCGAACTGCTCGTCGACCCCCTGGGCACCATCGTGGTCCCGGTCACGGGCAAGCAACTCAGCGTCCGGGGCCAGACGTTGGGCGACGCGCTCGCCTCGTTGCGCCGCGAACTACGCCAAGGATTGCGCGAGGCCGATCTGACCCTCGAACTCAAAGAGCTTCGGAGCTTCCAAGTCGTGGTGCTGGGCGAATCGTTCGCTCCCGGTTCCTACCAGATGCCCGCCGTTGCCACGCTGTTCAACGCCGTCTACTTCACGGGCGGCCCCACCGCCAGAGGCTCCCTCCGCAAGATCGAGCTTCGACGTTCCAGCGGTCAGACGCTAACGTTCGACTTCTATCGCTATCTGGCCGGCGACGCGTCGAAGGACGTGCCGCTTCAGCCGGGCGACGTCATCTACTATCCGCCGGTCGGGCCCCGTGTGAACATGTCGGGCGAGGTCAATCGCCCTGCGATCTACGAACTGCTGCCCGGCGCGAAACTGAGCGACGCCTTGGTTGCCGCGCTGGGCGCAAAGCCCAGCGGCGTGACGCAGCGTGTTTCGATCGAATCGCTCGATCCCGGTCAAGCGCGCAAGCTGATCGACGTGGACATCACGAAGAACGAGCCGAGCCAGAACCCCCCGCTTTACGACGGCGACATCGTTCAGATTCTCAGCATCCGGCCCGAGCCGATCAATGCCGTGGCGCTTGAGGGCGCGGTGGACCAGCCCGGTCGCTACGAGATCACGGCAGGCATGACGGTCCGCGACCTGATCGTCCGAGCGCGAGGCTTGCTCCCCGATGCGTTCGTGGGCCGCGCCGACCTGTTCCGCTTGAATCAGGACGGGTCGTTCAGCCTGATCAGCATCAAACTGGCGGACGCCTTGGCGGGCATGCCCAACGACAACCTGGCCCTGATGCCCTTCGACCGCCTCCGGATCTACACGATCGCCGAGACGGCCTTCATCGGCACGCGCCAAGTGCGGATTTCCGGTCAGGTGCAGCGGCCTGCCCAGTTCTACCGGGCCGACAATATGCGGGTCGGAGACCTCCTGCTCCAAGCGGGCGGCCTGCTTCCCGATGCCGCCGAGATCGGATTCCTGCAGCGCTACAACCCCGATGGGACGACGGGTCCGTTGCTTCGGCTCGAACTCAAGGCCATCGCCGCAGGCAACCGCGACTTCGACCCCGTCCTTCAAGATCGCGACGAAGTCCGCATCTACTCGATCCAGGAGACCGAGTTCCAAGGCGACCAGCGCGTGACCATCGAAGGTGCCGTTCAGCGGCCCACCGATTACCCACGGTTCATGAATATGACCGTGCGGGACCTGTTGGCCCTCGCCGGCAACCCCTTGCCGGATGCGTACACCGAGCAGGCGTTCCTGCAGCGCATCAATCCGGACAAGACGGTCGGCCCCCTCGTCAAGCTGGACCTGCGCAAAGCGCTTGCCGGCGACCCCGAGCACAACCTCGAACTCCAGGACCTTGACACGCTGACGGTCTACACCAAGCAACAGGCCGTGTTCCAATCGCCGCAGGTCGTGACGATCAGCGGAGCGGTTCAACGACCCAGCACGTTCCCGCGAGCCGAGAACATGAAGGTCAAGGACGTGGTGATGCGAGCAGGTGGACCCCTGCCGAACGCCAGCGACATCGTCGAGATCTCGTCGATCAACGTGCCCGATGGGACACCGCCGGTCAAGGTCAGCCTGAAGGAAGTCCTTGCCGAGGTGCCCTCCGCGAACGTCGCGATCAAGGACAGCGACACGATCACGATTCCCAGCGATGCTGAAATCCTCGACAAGCCGATCATCGTTCAGGTGCGCGGCGCGGTCAAGTACCCCGGCCCGTATCCGCTCAACTCCAAATACGAGCGTCTGAGCGACCTCATCCGGCGGGCTGGTGGCTTGCTCGAAGACTCGTTCCTACCTGGCGGCCAATTCCTGCGGAACCCGACGTACCTGCAGACGGACAGCCAATTGCAGCTGACGCCCCGGGTGCAGGAGGTGCTCAAGGTCATCACCGATGAGGAGTACAAGCGCGAACTGGCCAAGTCGGATGTGGACAAGATCCGCGAATCGAAGGCGGCGACCGAAGGCGCCTTTCCCGGGGTCTCGCTCACGGGACAGGGCGCGCAGCAACCTCCGCCCAGCGTGATCACGCCGGACAACCCCCTGTTCAAGCGCGACACCGTTTCGCCCGCTCGTCCGCTCAATGAAGACGAGGTCAAGCCGGGAAGCAACGTGAACGTGGACTTCGTTCGCGCACTGCAGGACCGCGGCAGCCGCAACGACGTCATCCTCAAGGATGGCGACATCGTCACGATTCCCGAGCGGCCCACGACCGTCTCCGTGGTCGGCGCAGTCGTCGTTCCCGCAGCAGTGCTGTTCGAGCCCGGCAAGAACATCGACCACTACCTCAACCTGTCGGGCGGCATCACGAACGACGCCGACCGAGGCAACATCCTCGTGATCCGCGCCACGGGCTCGGTGATTCGACCCAACCGATCGACGCGATTGGACGTCGGCGACACCGTGTTCGTGCCGACGAAGGTCATGGCGATTCGCCTGCGCGATCGGCAGTCCGAACTCGAAGGCACGATTCGCAACGTGGCGAACGCCTCGATCATCCTGGCCGTCATCCGCTCGCTGGCGAAGTAACGGAAGGGAGTTCGGCGTTCGAATGAACGTCGAACTCCAGCCCGTCGTCCTCGCCCCGGCCCAATCTGAACGCGCCCGCGAACGCGATCATTGCGGCATTGTCGGTGCAGTACTCCATCGCTGGGACGGAGAAGGCTGCTCCCAAACGTGCACAACGCATAGCCAGCCGGTCGCGCAGGGCTTGATTCGCCGCGACTCCGCCGACCAGTGCCACCGCCCGCACTCCCAGGTCTTCTGCCGTTCGCGCCGTGCGGTCTGCGAGGACCGAGACGATGGCGTGTTGAACACTGGCGGCTGCATCGGTCAGATCGAGCGAGTCTCCTTCCAGGTCGACCAGGCGCATCACCGCCGTTTTTAGGCCGCTGAAGCTGAAGTTGCGCGTGTCGCCCTCCAAGCCTTGAGGAAGGCGGTAGCGTTCCGGATTGCCGCCCGTGGCCCGCTCCTGAATCGCCCGGCCTCCCGGGTAGCCAAGGCCGAGCAGCCGCGCGCTCTTGTCGAACGCTTCCCCAGCGGCATCGTCGAGCGTCTCGCCCAGCACCTCGTATCGGCCGAACGCGCGGACGAGCACCAACTCGGTGTGCCCCCCCGAGACCACCAACGCGAGCGTGGGCATGGGCAACTCGCGATGCTCGATGAACGCCGACAGCAGATGGCCCTCGATGTGGTGGACGGCGCAGATCGGCAACCCGTGGAACGAGGCCAGCGTCTTGGCCGCGGTCACGCCGACGTTGAGCGCACCCACCAGCCCCGGGCGGTTGGTGACGGCGACGCCCTTCAGGTCGCCAACGCTCAATCCAGCTTCGGAAAGCGCCGCTTCGAGGACGGGCACGACGGACTCGACGTGCGCTCGGGCCGCGGCCTCGGGCACCACGCCGCCCCACTGGCGGTGCAACGCGATTTGCGACGCGACGACGTTCGAGCGGATCTCGCCATCTGCCCAAACCGCGGCGCTGGTCTCGTCGCAGCTCGTCTCGATGCCAAGGATGGGGCCGGGATGCAGACTCAAAGCCGCGGCGCCTGCCAGTCCTTGAGATCGTGCAGCCACATGATGGCGGCATCCTCCTTGTTGTCGGGGTAGTACCGCTTGCGCAGCCCCGCCCGAACGAAGCCGAGCTTCTCGTAGAGCAGGATCGCCGGCTCGTTGCTCGCCCGGACCTCCAGAGTGGAGCACTCCATGCCGCGCTCCTTGGCGGCTTCGAGCAGTCGGACGACGAGCCGCAGGCCGACGCCTTGCCGCCGCAGGTCGGGGTGGACGGCCACGGTGGTGACGTGGAACTCGTCCACAACGTCCCAGCCGCCCGCATAGCCGATGACTTGGCCGTCGCCGATGGCCACCAGAAAGTCGGTCTGGGTGTTGGTCAGCTCGTTCTTGAAGCTCTGTTCGCTCCAAGGGCACGTGTTGGCCAGCGGCTCGATCTCGAGGATCGCCGGGATGTGCCGCTCTTGGAGCTTCTCGAACCGCAGGGTCTTGACCATCGGCTCTAGAGAGGATACCAAGTGGGTGTGTCAGCGACCGTAGGCGAGCACGGCGACCACGGGGCGGTGGTCGGAAGCGACGGCTTCGACCAGCACCCGAAACTCGATCACCTTCCACGAGTCCTTGGGATGTCCCAGGATGTAGTCGATGCGTTGGGCCGGCTTGTCCGAAGGATAGGTGGGCAGGTCGAGAGCCTTGCCTGCGTCCAGAAACGCCTCGGCGACTGGGGCGAGCGCGGGGCTGGAAGCCAGATCATTGAGGTCGCCAGCAACGAGCGTGGGTTCCGGGCCGGCGAGCGAGGCGACCACGACGGCTTGGCGCGTGCGGTCCTCGACAGACTTGTGATCCAGGTGGGTGCTGATGACTCGAACCGAGCCGAAAGGCGTGGCGACGCGCGCGACCAAAGCGGTGCGCGCTTCGCGCTCCGGCGAACTCGGCAGGGCGCGGTTCTCGATGACCGTCAACGGCCAACGGCTGAGGATGCCGACGCCGTAATCGCCGCCTGCATAGGCGATCGCTTTGCCGAACGCCCCGTGGAGGCCGGTGGCTTGGGCCAATTCGGCCAACTGGTCCGCCCCGCCGACGCGCGTGGTCTTGACGTCGAGTTCTTGCAGGGCGACCAGGTCGGGGTCTTCGCGGCGGATGAGTTCGGCGATGCGCGGCAGATCCAAACGACCATCGATGCCTTCACCGTGATGGATGTTGTAGGTGACGACCTTGAGGGTTCCCTGGTATGGGTCGGCGGCGTCTTGAGTCATGGTCAGCAGGCCCATTGCGAGGATTGTTGCGATCATCCGCGCTCCACTCGCCCCTCGCAGCGGAGGCGGTGGGGAAGTTTAGCCCATCGTTGGGGAGACGAGCGTCCCTTGCTCAAGGTACAGTTACGGTTGCATGACCGACTGGTTGATCCAGCAGAGCCCTGCCGTCCAGGCCACCATCCGGGTCTTGGTGTTTGTCCTTCCGGTCTTGATCATCGTCCCCGGCCTGATCTGGTGGGAGAGGCGGTTGCTCAGCTGGATGCAGGACCGCATCGGACCCAACCGGGTCGGCCCGTTCGGACTCCTTCAGCCCATCGCGGACGGTGTCAAGCTCTTCTTCAAAGAAGACATCACGCCCGCCGCCGTGGACCGGCTGATCTACTTCGTGGCCCCTGCAGTCGCCCTCTTTCCCGCGTTCGCCATCGGCGCGACCCTGCCTTGGGGACCCCACTACGGGCCGCTCATGCACTGGACGCCCATCGCCGACGTCAACATCGGCATCCTTTACATCCTCGCCATCTCGTCGCTGGGCGTCTACGGCGTCGTGCTGTCCGGGTACGCCTCGAACAACAAGTACTCGCTGCTCGGCGGCTTGCGAGCGTCGGCGCAATTGATCAGCTACGAACTCGCGATGTCGGTCTCGCTGGCGGGCATCGTCATGGCGACGGGTTCGCTCAAACTCACCGACATGGTGGCCGAGCAGATGAAGCCGCTGTGGGGATGGGACGCCGCCGCCGTGTTCCAGAACTGGTTCATCTTCACGCCGTTCGGGTTCATCGCCGCCGTCATCTTCCTCATCTGCATGGTGGCCGAGACGAACCGCGCACCGTTCGACCTCCCCGAAGCCGAGAACGAGATCATCGCGGGCTACCACACGGAATATTCCTCGATGAAGTTCGCCGTGTTCTTCATGGGCGAGTACGCGACCATGTTCATCTTCGGCGGTGTGTTCGCCACCGTCTTCCTCGGCGGCTGGAACATGCTGCCCGTCAACTGGGACGTGCTGGCCGCGCAGGTTCCCGCCGTCGCCCCGCTCGCCCGCGTGATGGACGGCGCGAACTACTGGCTCGCACCGCTTTGGTTTCTGGGCAAGTGCGCCGGCGGCATCACGTTCTATATCTGGCTCCGGGCCACGCTCCCCCGTCTCCGGTACGACCAACTCATGTCGCTGGGGTGGAAGTCGCTCCTGCCGATGGCCGTCGCCAACTTCATCGTCGTCGCGATTTGGATCATGTGCACCAAACTGTACGGTCCGGCCGGCGGCTGGATCGCGATGTTCGTCGCGCTGGCCATCGTCTACGTGCTGTATCTCAACGTGGTGAGCGCCACGAGCAAGTCGGGCTGGTACGCCCAAGGCCGCATCCGCATGACCGAGGGGGCGGAAAAACGGCGTCCCATTGCCTTGGTCGACCCCACCAAGGAGGTGCGCCCATGACCGTCTTCATGGTGCTCTCGACCATCGCCATCCTTGCGGCGTTGGGCGTCGTGCTGTTTTCCAGTCCGGTCCGCTCGGCGCTGTGCCTGGTGTTCAACTTCTTCACGCTGGCGTTCATCTACTTCGGGCTAAAGACGGAACTGCTCGGCATCACCCAGATCGTGGTCTACACGGGCGCGATCATGGTGCTGTTCCTTTTCGTCATCATGCTCTTGAACCTGGGCGGGCCCCAGACGTGGAAGGAGCGGTTCGAGTTCAGGACGGTGCTTGGCTTCGGATTCGGCTTCGCGCTGGCTGCCGTGATCGCCTCGCAGGTGTTCGCGAACTTCCAGTACTTCGACAAGCCGCAGGCGCCCGATTCGTTCGGCAGCCCGCAGGCGCTGGGCCGCGTGCTGTTCACCCACTACGTCTGGCCGTTCGAGATCGCGAGCATCCTGCTCCTCATCGGCATCGTCGGGTCCATCATGCTCGCGAAGAGGAAACTATGACCGGGAACAACCTCGCCGATTACCTGACGCTGGGCCTGATCATGTTCTCGATCGGGGCGGTGGGCGTGATCGTGCGCCGCAACCCCATCGTGATCTTCATGTGCATCGAACTGATGCTGAACGCCGTGAACCTGACGTTCCTCGCGTTCGCCCGATTCACCCCCACGACCGCCGCACTCGCCGACCGGGCCGAGTCGTTCATGAGCGGCCAGATGATGGTGGTGTTCGTAATGGCCGTCGCGGCGGCGGAAGTCGCGGTCGGGCTCGGCATCATCATGGCGATCTACCGCCTGCGGAACGAGATCGACATCGACGAAATGAACCTTTTGAAAGGCTGACAATGGGCAACTTCGAATTGATCTGGTGGGTCCTCGCGCTGCCGGTGATCGGATTCCTGATCCAATCGCTGCTCGGCCAGCGCATCGTCGGCCTCTTTGGACGAACCTACGGCAAGAAGGTCGCGGGCACGCTGGCCGTGTTGCCCATCGCCGCCGCGTTCGTTCTCGGCGCAGGACTGACGCTCACGCTGCTCGACATGCCCGCCACCAGCCGGTCGGTCGTGATGACCCTGTTCGATTGGATCACGGTCTACTCGATCAGCATCCCCTTCGAGGTGGTCATTGATCCGCTTTCGATGACCATGGTGCTCGTGGTCACGGGCATCGGCTCGCTCATCCACCTGTACGCCACGGGCTACATGGCCGAAGAGCGCGACTACACGCGGTTCTTCACCTACCTCAACCTGTTCATCGCCGCCATGCTCATCTTGGTGCTGGGCAACAACCTGGCCATGATGTTCATCGGCTGGGAAGGCGTGGGCCTATGCAGCTATCTGCTCATCGGCTTTTGGTACAAGGACATCGCCAACGCGAAAGCCGCCAACAAGGCGTTCATCACCAACCGCGTCGGCGACTGGGGCTTCATGCTCGGCATGTTCGCCATCGTCGCGTTCCTCGGCACGAATGCCGACCGCTTCCCGACGGGCGATGGCCGCTACCTGAGCTTCGACCGCATGCTGCCGGTGCTGGCCAGCCTTCTCAGCGAGAACCCCGGCATCGCCACGCTCATCGCCCTGCTCCTGTTCGTCGGTGCGATGGGCAAGTCCGCTCAGTTCCCGCTCTACAACTGGTTGCCCGACGCGATGGCCGGTCCCACGCCGGTTTCGGCCCTGATCCACGCGGCCACGATGGTCACCGCCGGCGTCGTGATGGTCAACCGCATGCACGTCGTGTTCGAGTTCTCGCCGGTGGCGAGCGGCGTGGTCGCGGTCGTCGGCACGTTCACGGCCCTGTTCGCCGCACTCATCGCGTTCGGCCAGACGGACATCAAGAAAGTTTTGGCGTATTCCACCGTGTCGCAACTCGGCTACATGTTTGTGGCGTGCGGTGTCGGCGCGTATTGGGCTGGCATGTTCCACGTGGTCACCCACGCGTTCTTCAAGGCCCTGCTGTTCCTTGGCTCGGGCGCGGTCATTCACGCCATGGCGCACGAGCAGGACATGCGCTGGTACGGCAACCTGAGGAAGTACATCCCGATCACGACGGCCACCATGACCGTCGGCTGGCTGGCGATCATCGGCGTGCCGTACCTGTTCGCGGGCTTCTATTCGAAGGAGGCCATCATCGCGGCGGCGCTCGGCAACCATCACGCCACGTTCCTCGGCGGAAGCACCGAATTCACAGGCTGGCTGCTGCTGGTCGGTGCGGCCCTGACCACGGCCTACATGACCCGCATGACCCTTCTGACCTTTGGCGGGGCGCAGGGCCGCTGGCAGCAACCCGAAACCTATGAGGCCGCACACGCAGACCACCACGCCCATGCGGACCACGGGCACCATGCGGACCACGGGCACCATGCGCACGCCCACCACCACGGGCACGCCCACGAGGACCCGCACGGCTTCTTCTACACCGACGAGGAGATGGAGCGCCGCGAGGCCCTGGAGCCGCACGAGCACCACCACCACCTGACGCCCGAGTACAAGCCGAAGGAAGTGCCCGTGAGCATGTGGGTGCCCCTCGCCGTTTTGGCGTTGCTCTCGACCGGTGGAACCGCCTACTTCATGGAGCACCACCACGCCTTCCAGAACTGGCTCTACCCGCCGTTCGGCGGCGAACACGGCACGGGCCTGACGATGATCAAGGGCCACCCCGTCATCGACCCCGAGGCCGTCAGCGGGCACCCGCACGGGATGCTCGGCAACAAGATGGCGCTGGTCGGCCTCTCGGTGCTCGTCATGCTCATCGGTCTGGCCTACGCGTGGGCCGTCTATGGCAAGCGTCTGCCCGACAAAGAAGGCTTCGACATGAGCCGTTGGGCCAAGTTCCGCCTGTGGGCGATGAACCAGTTCGGCTACGACGCCTTCATCCTCAAGCTGCTGGTGTACGAAGGCGGCAAGACGGTCGGCAACGCGTGCGCCGCGCTCGACCAGAAGGTGGTGGACGGCATCGTCAACCTGACGGGCGTCGTCGCTCAAGGGCTGGGCGGTCTCGCTCGGCAGGCGCAAACGGGTTATGTTCGAGGCTATGCCTTGGTGATGCTGATGGGAGGCGTTGCGTTGCTCGTCTATCTGGTTTCGGCTCTGAGCGGAGGTGTGCGATGAACGAGCCCACCGGTCTCGGACTCGTCTCGGTGGTGACCTTCCTGCCGCTGTTGGGCGCGATCGCGCTCATGCTGCTGCCCAAGGAGTTTCCGAACACCCACCGGTACGGCGCCCTGCTCGTCTCGATCCTGACGTTCGGCGTCTCGATGGTGCTGTACCAGCGGTTCGATGCGACGACGTACCACTTCCAGATGACCGAATTTGTGCCGTGGATTCCCCAGTTCGGGATCCATTACCGGGTCGGCGTGGACGGCCTCAGCATCTGGCTGGTGATGCTCACCACCTTCCTTTCGATCATCTCGATCTGGTTCAGCTTCTACGTGAGCAACCGCGTGAAGGAGTACATGGTGCTGCTTCTCGTGCTCGAAACGGCCATGTTGGGCGTGTTCGTGAGCATGGACATGATCCTGTTCTACACGTTCTTCGAGGCCAGCCTGATCCCGATGTACTTCCTCATCGCGATCTGGGGAGGCGAGCGACGAAGCTACGCGGCGAACAAGTTCTTCATCTACACGTTCGCAGGCTCGATCTTCATGCTCATCGGCATGATCTGGATGAGCGGCCAGTACGCGGGCATCACGGGCGAGCGGTCGTTCGCGATCGCAGACATCCAGAATCTCGTCGCGGGAGGAACGTTCTGGTCCACGGCGATGCACCTGCAGCCGCTGCTGTTCTGGGCGTTCACTTTGGCGTTCCTCATCAAGACCCCGGCGTTTCCCTTCCACACGTGGCTGCCGGACGCGCACGTCGAAGCGCCGACGGCGGGCTCGGTCATCTTGGCGGGCGTCTTGCTGAAGATGGGGACCTACGGGTTCCTGCGGTTCGTCCTGCCCTTCTTCCCCGATGCCGTCCAGAAGGAGGCCGGGAAGGTGGTGGCGTTGGCCGTGATCGGCATCCTGTATGGCGCGATCGTGGCCGCAATGCAGACCGACGTCAAGAAGCTCATCGCCTACTCGTCCGTGGCGCACATGGGCTTTGTGCTGTTCGGGATTTTCACGCTGAACCACACGGGTCTGGTCGGCGCGAGCTACCAGCAACTGGCCCACGGTATCAGCACGGGCGCGTTGTTCTTGATGGTGGGCTTGCTCTACGAGCGCACCCACACTCGCAAGTTCTCGGACTACGGCGGCCTGAAGGCGCAGATGCCGGTCTACTCGGCGCTGTTCCTCATCGTGATGCTCTCAAGCGTCGGCCTGCCGGGCACCAACGGGTTCATCGGCGAGTTCATGGCATTGCTCGGCGGGTTCGATACGGCGGCCAAGGGCCTGTACGGCATCCCGTTCGCCTACGTCGTGCTTGCTGGCGCGGGCGTCATCTTCGCGGCCGTTTACCTGCTGTGGATGTTCCAGAAGGTGTTCTACGGTCCTATCACCAATCCGGATCTGAAGCGGCTCAAAGACCTCAAGCGGTGGGAAGTCGCCATGTGCAGCCTGCTCATCGTGTTCGTGTTCTGGGGCGGCCTGTATCCCAACACGTTCTTGAAGCCCATGGAGCCCAGCATCGCGGCGATCCGCATGATGGCGCTGAACCCCGAAGGCGACCGGCCGAGTTGGACCAACCTGGAAACCGAGATCGACAACAAGGGCAACCTGGTCCAGGTGACCCCGCGCGAACGGGCCGGCGACGCCTGGGAGACCGTCAACGTGGTCGTTCCCGCGAATTTCTATCCCGAGTCCGAATCCGAGGAACCGATCATCCCCAAACTGACCGGCGAGGGGGCCGAACCGCATTGACGCCGCGCGAGCGAGTGGTGGCGGCGGCACGGGGCGGCGCGGTCGAAGCCCATGTCACCGCGGGCAGAAGGGACGCCGACCTCGTCGTCTGCGCCACGGTCGCGCAACTGGCGCCCTCGGGCGATCGCATGCAAGTCGTTGAGGTCTTGAACCCCTACGGCCGAGCCAAAGCCAACGATCGCGACTTGAACGCCTTGCTCGCCGAGGACCCCACCCAGGGCGGCTCGGAGTTGGAGCGGCTCGCCGCCGAAACGCGGGCCGAGATCGCGCACGCGCTGGAATCCGGCGCGGACGGCGTGTTCTACCGCGTCGTTGGCGCAACGCCCGACGCCTCGACGCCGATGGAATACGGCGGCCACCACTTGGAGGTTGACCGCGCCATCCTGGCCGAGTTCGAAGATGCGTTCAACGTGCTCTTCGTCGAGGGCACGGACCCCTACATTGATTTTGTTTCCGACCTGCCCGCCCGATTCTTCGGTTGGGAAGTGGACCGCTCGCCGATGACCGTCGGCGAAGTCCGGTCGCTGCGTCAAGGTGCGCTCATCGCGGCGCATCCCGACGCCGACATCGTTCTCGATCTCGCTTCGGCCCCGCTCTTTGCCCGGGAACCGGTTGACGCCCATGCTTAGCACCTTTGCCGATTCCACCGCCGCCGCCAAGGCCATGAACGACGCCTTGGCGAAGACGTTCACGCCGCCAACCGTGGACTGGGCCTCGATTTTGCCGGTGACGCTGGTCGTCTGCACCGGCATCCTCGGCCTCATCATCGAGATGCTGCGGCCCAAGCGGAACAACAACGCGATCGTCTTGACCACGCTGGTCGGTCTCTTCGCCGCCGGGGTTTCGGTGGTGGCCCAGTTCGGCGCCGCCGACCTCGAATCGTTCGGCACAATGGTGCTGCGCGACCGCTTCGGTTCCGCCATCCAACTCATCCTGATCCTCGTCACCGGCCTCACGGTGATGTTCAGCGAGGGTTACCTGCGCGCCAAACGCATCGCCTACGGCGAGTTCTATCCCTTGCTCTTGTGGTCGGCCTCGGGCGCGATGATCATGGCCACGACCAAGAACCTGCTGATGCTGTTCTTGGGCCTCGAAGTGCTCTCCATCGCCCTGTACGTCCTGGCGGGCATGAGCCGGGGCGAGCAGAAGTCCGAGGAGTCGGCGCTCAAGTACTTCCTGTTGGGCTCCTTCGCCAGTGCGTTCCTGCTCTACGGCATCGCCATGCTCTACGGTGCGACGGGCACGCTGCATTTGGACGGCATCGCCAGCGCTTGGAACCCGGGCGACGAGTCGAGCCGCAACCTGATGCTGTTCGGCTTGGTCTTGCTGCTGTTCGGCCTCGGATTCAAGGCCGCGTTCGTGCCGTTCCATCAATGGACGCCGGACGTTTATCAAGGCGCCCCGACGAACGTGACGGCCTTCATGGCGGCAGGCTCCAAGATTGGTGCGGTGGCCGCCCTTTGGCGGGTGCTCGATGCGTCCGTAACCAACCAGACGCTCTTCGCGAGCCAGCTGCAAGACTTCTGGATGCCGATCCTGTTCTGGGTGGCGATCCTCACCATGACGGTCGGCAACCTGGTGGCTCTGGTTCAAAAGGACGTCAAGCGCATCTTGGGCTACTCCTCGATCGCCCACGCGGGTTACATCCTCGTCGCGATCCTGGCGCACGCACGCAACCCTGAAGCGATCGGCTTTGGCACGGTGGTCTACTATCTGCTCGCTTACAGTCTGATGACCGTCGGTGCGTTGGCGGTCGTCTCGATGACCGCCACGGGCGGCAAGGAAGGGACGCGCCTCGAAGACTTGCACGGTCTTTGGAAGCGGCAGCCGTTCGCCGTGGTGTGCCTGATCGTGTTCATGGCGTCCCTGATCGGCGTGCCGCCGACGGCGGGTTTCATGGGCAAGCTCATGGTCTTCAACGACGCCCTGAACAGCGGCCTGATGGAACTTGCGATCGTGCTGGCCGTGAACTCGGTGATCAGCGTTTTCTACTATGTCGGCATCGCCAAGGCCGCGTTCGTGGACGACGAGGGTGCCCTTCGCCGAGAGTCCGCGCCCATGAATTCGGGTCTGGCGGGCACCTGCGCCCTGTGCGCGGCGGGCGTGTTCCTGTGCGTCCTGCTCTACAATCCGCTCACGGTCTGGCTGGTCGGCCGCTGAGTTTATTTGGCGTTGCCAGGAAATTGCGCTAAACTGGGGTCGAGGACGCTCGCGTCCATTGCTCTTTCAGGAGGATATCCCTTGCGCAAAGCATTCACATTGATCGAACTCCTGGTCGTGATCGCCATCATCGCGATTCTTGCGGCCATGCTCTTCCCCGTTTACGCTCAGGCCAAGAACGCTGCGAAGAAGACCACCGACCTCTCCAACACGAAGCAGGTGATGCTCTCGGCGTTGATGTACAACAACGATTACGACGACAAGTTCGTGATGCTCCGCAACAGCCGACCCAACTGGGGTTGCGGCGGCGCGGCCGTCGTGGACTGCGAGCAAGTCAACAGCGGCCACAACATGCTCGCGCCCTACGTCAAGTCGCGCGACATCTGGAAGTCCCCGCAGGACACGCTCCAGCGCAACGACTGCCCCTCGACCGGCCCCAACACCCCGGGCGGGGCGGTGAGCTACGTGTTCACGTACTTCCACCCGGATGCGCGATCGGGCGGCACGACGGGTCGGTTCGCGGCGTTCGGTGTCGCGGGCTGGTCGAGCGTCAGCACGGTCACGGGTCTGCCGCTCTCCACATCGTCCGACTCGCTCAACTCGAGTGAGCTCGGTGCGCCGGCCTCGACGATCTTCATGCACCCGCTCTACTGCACCTGGACCTACTGGAACGGCCTGATGCAGCACCGCAACGACAACCGCTGGGTCATCTTCAATGCCCAGCAGATGGGCACGACCCTCGCGATCAGCGAGTACCCCGTCGTGGACTCGTACGCGGGTGCCTGGTGCGGCCCCGGCGACGCAATGTCGGTCGGCGCATTCAACGGCGTCGTCAACTACGCCTTCGCCGATGGTCACGCCAAAGGCATGAAGCGAACCCAAGTGGCCGACATCCAGTGGGCGACGGACTTTGCGGGCGCGTATGCCAACAACCGCAAGAACCTGATGCACTTCGACGAGCGGTTCCACTAAATGAACGAAGGCACCAAGAAAGCACTGCTGATCGTCGTCGCGGTCGTTGCCGTGGCCCTCGCAGGCTGGAGCGCGTTCAACGCGCTCTCCGGTGACCGAACCGTCCCCGGCGTGAACAACGATCTGCCACCCGGATCCAAGACGGGCAAACAGCTCGAATTGGAAGCCATGCAACGCGGCCAACAGGCTGGCGCGCAAGGCGGTCGCGGCGAGGAGGTCGACCTCGGCGGCGCCATCGGCGGACGCGGCGAAGGCGAATCTCGCTAAGCTGCCCCAACAACGACGTCCCCTCCTGCCACTCTGGCGGGAGGGGACGTTTGCGTTGGTGTTTGGCTGATTTGGGCTGGGTTTGGCTAGTGTGGGGCCAAGGCGCGGCTGGGGAAAGCCAGCCCTAACCCCTAGCTGCCCATTTCATCTGCCACCCGCTCCGCGCTCTCCAGAGCGCCTTCGATGAATCCCCACCACTGGGCGGTCCATTCGCCCGCGAAGTGCAGCGGGCCAAGGGGTGAGGCGGGCAAGTCGCCGTGGGCCATGGCGTAGCCCAACCTCGGGAAGGAAAAGCCGCACGCGATGTGCGGGTCGCGCACCCAATTCGACGCCCACCCTCGCACGAAGCGCTCTCTCGCGCTCGGGAAGATACTCGCCAAGCGGTCGAGGCCCCAGGCGACGGTGTCGGCTTCGGGCACTTCGGTGCACGTGACCCCGCAGATGTATGCGCTCAGGATCGGCTTGTCGCTCAGGGACGCATCCCAGATCTGCTGCAACGGCCCGCGATCCAGGACGCTCCCGGACTCGCCTTCATCCAGCCAGAACTTGCGGTCGAACTCCCACGAGATCTTCATCGCCAGACCCGAGCCCAACGCGAAGCGGGCCCGCGTGCGCTGGATGGGTTCGAGTTTGGGGTCGATGGCGATCCGCGAGGCGGCCAGAGGGGGCAGGGCGAGAACCACTCGGTCGTAGGTGTTGGCCTCGCGAGTGCCACCGGAGAGCATGAGTTCCGCACCCGCGCCCGACTTGCGGATGCCGAGCACCCACGACCCGAATCGCGGTTCAACGCCGCTGGCTTCCAGCATGCGCTGGCAGAAGTCGGTGGTGCCCCGGGCGAATCGGCCGGCGCTCATGGCGCCTTCCTCGCGATCCAGATAGAGCTGATAGCCCTTGAGCCAACCCAGAAGGCTGATCGCGCGCGTGTCCATCCCCTCGTCCGAGCGCAGAATCGCTTCGAGCACCCATCGGGCGCGGGGCGTCGAGGCGCACTTGTCCAGCCATTGGGCGAGCGAAGTGCCGTCCAACCGCTTGGCCTCGGAAGAGCCTCCCTTCTTGGGCAAGTGGGCACAAGCTTCAGTGGAGCGGCGCTCGAACTCGGCGACGGCATCGGCGGCATCGGGCCAGAGCGCATCTTCGCGGCAGGTTTCCTTGCCAAAACGAACCAGCCCAGGCGGACGGGGTTTGCCGTTGAGCGGGCAACCCAGTTCCTTGGCAAGGGCATGGGTGCGGCGGTGGTCGGCGTCGATCCATTCGCCGCCCGCCTCGAAAAGCGGCCTGCCTGCCTCGACGATCGTCTGCAGGCGACCGCCGATGCGGTCGGAGGCTTCGTAGGCATGAACCGTGGCGCCCTTGTCCTTCAGCAGCATGGCCGTACGCAGACCGGCGGGCCCCAGACCGACGACGGCGATTCTCACGATTTGGGCTCCCTCGGTCCGTACCCCGAGCGAGAAACGAAGTCGGCGACGAACAACGCGGCCAGGACCACGCCGATGGCGATCTGCACGGGCTGAGACAACCCCAAGCGGATCGCATAGAGAAGCGCTCCCATGACCGCATAGGAAGCCGCCTGGATGTAAGCGGATGTCCCACGGTGGCGGTAGCGGGCCAGCGACACCACGATCATGAACGCACAAACGCCCATGCCCCAAGCAAGCGCATTTCTGAATTCGGCTTCCGTCATGTGTGGGCCACCTCGCTCGCCAGCCTCCGGACGCCTTCGGGCGAGGAGACAGCGACCAACGCTCGAGCCCCGCGCCGGAGCCAGGGACCGGGGTCCGCGGCGTCCATCACCACCAGTCGCTCCATGCTCTCGAAGTGCGAGACGTCTTCGGGGCGCACCAGAGCAAACTCAAGGTCTCTGTTCGTGCTCAGCAGCGTGGCAGCCACGTCCGGGTCCGGCCCTGTAAGGGCCAGCGAGCCGACGAGGCCTTCGGTCTGGGCGGCACGCGCCCCCGACAAAGCTCCCAGGACCGCGTGCTCGGGCAGCGGGCGCGAGATCGGCAGGCACAGCACGTCCAGATGTTCGCGCCCGATGGAGGACAGCACCTGGATGAGATGCGCGTGCAGGAGGTCGGCGGCGTGGTCGCGGCTCGTCGCGCCGAGCACTTCGACACCCCCACCCGCGATCAGAACAGCGTCGCAGCCCCGCATCGCGCCTCCCCAGAGAGCGGGTTGGGTCGAAACGTCCAACGGATGCCCCGATGCCAGCGCCTCGCCGACCAATGCGCCCAACCAACCCTCGTCGGGGGATGGGGGCGGGACCAGCCGCAACCACAGGCGCGGCGACGAAGAGGCCTTCGAAGGCACGACGCGGAGGTTACCCGCGCCTTGGCCGGGGTGCTATAACAGACCCATGAGCGAGCGCCTGTGGGCTCCGTGGCGGCTGACCTATATCGAGAAGAAGGACGGCCCGGACGGCTGCTTTCTGGTCGAACTTCCCAAGCAGCAGAACGACCGAGACAACCTGATCCTCCATCGGGGCCGGACGGCGTTTGTGATCATGAACGCGTTCCCCTACACGAACGGCCACCTGCTGGTGGCGCCCTATCGCCACGTGGGCGACATCGCCGACCTCGACGACGACGAGCTCTTGGAGATCAACCAACTCGTGGCGCGGGCATGCGGCTGGATCCGGCGCGCCTATGGCCCGGATGGCTTCAACATCGGCGTGAACCTCGGTTCGGCAGCGGGCGCCGGTGTGCCGACCCACATCCACTGGCACGTCGTGCCGCGATGGATGGGCGACACGAACTTCATGACCGTGGTCGGAGAGGTCCGCGTGATGCCTCAGAGCTTGACGGAGAGCTACGACCGTCTCCGCGCCGCGGCTGACGCAGAGGAACGGTCGTGACGCTCGACGAACTTCGCGGGCAAGCGCTTCAATGCCGGGATTGCGCCCTAGCCGAGAGGCGTCGCAACGTGGTGTTCGGCGAGGGCAACCCGGCCGCGCCGTTGGTGCTGGTGGGCGAGGGGCCGGGCGAGCAGGAAGACCAGACGGGTCGCCCGTTCGTGGGTCGTGCGGGGCAGTTGCTGGACAGGGCGCTGCTCGACAACGGCCTGACCCGCGAGCACGTGTACATCTGCAACACGGTCAAGTGCCGCGCGGCGGATTGGTCCTCGGGCCGGCCCCGCAACCGCGCCCCCGAAGAGTCGGAGGTTTCGGCCTGCCGCCGGTGGTTGTTGCCGCAGTTGGCGATCATCGCGCCGCAGGTGGTGTTGTGCGTGGGCGCGCCGAGCGCCAAGAACCTCATCCGCAAGGATTTCCGCATCACCGCAGAGCGGGGCAAGCTGTTCAAGTCGGAGTTGGCGCGCGCGATTCTGGCCACGCTCCACCCGGCGTACATCCTGCGGCAGCAGTCGCAAACGAACGATGGTGGCTACGGTTTGTTGGTGGCCGACATTGCGAAGGCATGGTCCACCGCTGTCCGCTTGGCCGAACGGCAGCCCTCCGGGTCTCCCGCCCCCGCGTCTCAGTTCGAGCTGGAAATCTAGCTCGCGATGGCTGCCGCAAGAGGCCGAACTTTGGCGTTCCCTACGAGCCAATCCGACCCCGCCAAACTCAACCGAACTTGACCGGACCTCAGCCCAACCCCAGCCGAACACCCCAATGAAACAACCATGAAATTTCAGTCTAGATTGAAACTTCGGCGCTTTCGCTTGACTTCCCGACCCCTAATGGGCCACCCTTCTGAGACGGTACGTGAACCGCACGCGCAAGCCTTTTTTGTTTCAAAAACTTCTCGCCTTCCGTCGCCCTGAGGCTACGAACCGATGACGACCCCCGGTCAAGCCAGATTCGCCTCCTTCGCATGGGGCGTCTTGGGCTATACGATTCTCGTCATTCTGTGGGGTGCGTTCGTTCGCGCGTCGGGTTCGGGCGACGGTTGCGGCAACCATTGGCCTCTTTGTGACGGCGAGTTGATCCCGCTGAACCCGGACACGGCGATGATCATCGAGAAGGCCCACCGCCTGTCAAGTGCGCTGGCCGGATTCCTCAGCGTCGGTCTGGTGGTTTTTGCCGTGCGCGCCTTCCCCAAGCGGGACACTTCGAACCCGATGCAGTATCGGGCCGTGCGGCGCGCGGCTTGGTGGACTTTGTTCTTCATGACCACCGAGGCGCTCATCGGCGCGGTCCTGGTCAAGCAAGGCTGGGTCAAGGACGACGCCTCGATTGGGCGGGCCGTGTTCTTGGCCATCCACTTGGTCAACACCTTCCTGCTGGTCGCCTCGATGACTTTGGCGGCCTGGTGGGCGTCTGGTCAGGCACGCCTGAGTTTGCGCTCGCAGGGAAGCTTCGGGTGGGCGCTGGGCGTGGCTCTTTTCGGCTTGTTGCTCTTGGGTGTGAGCGGCGCGGTGAACGCGTTGGGCGACACGATTCGGCCCATGGCGGACTCGGCCGCGACGGTCAAGGCGGGTCTGCAACCCACGGCGCACTTCCTCGACCGGCTGCGCCTGATCCACCCGACGCTGGCGATTTCCGTCGGCTTGTACATCCTGCTGGTCGCGGGCCTAGCCAAGCATCTCCGACCGACCGACCAAGTCAACCGCTGGGCGAACGCCGTGATCGGGTTGTTGGTCATCGAGATGACCGCCGGGTTCTTGAACGTCTTGCTGAAGGCGCCTGTCTGGATGCAGATCTTGCACCTCCTGTTGGCGGACGGCATGTGGATCGCTCTGCTCCTGCTCAGCGCCTCGGCTCTGGCGGAAGGCGTGCCGCACGGCGAAGTCGCCGAGGCACCCAAGGGCGCCGCAAGAGCCGGGTTCAAGGAGTACGTCGCCTTGACCAAGCCCCGCGTGATCAGCTTGTTGCTGTTTACGACGGTCACCGCCATGTTCGCCGCGGCGAACGGCTGGCCCGGGCTCTGGAGCCTGATCGCGGTCATGCTCGGCGGCTACATGTCGGCGGGTGCTGCGAACACGATCAACATGGTCGTCGAGCGTGATTTGGACGAGCGCATGGGCCGCACGGCCAAGCGGCCGACGGTGACCAACACCATCCCCCCGCAGAACGCCCTCATGTTCGGATTCTTCATGGCGCTGGGCTCGTTCGCGTTGCTTTGGGCCGCAGCCAACCTGCTGACGGCCATGCTCGCGTTCGCGGGCCTCACGTTCTATGTGATCGTTTACACGCTGCTCCTGAAGCGCAGGACGTGGCAGAACATCGTGATCGGCGGCGCAGCGGGGGCCTTCCCGCCTCTGGTCGGATGGGCGTCGGTGACGAACGAGCTTTCCCCCATGGCTTGGGTGCTGTTCGCCATCGTGTTCTTCTGGACGCCGGTCCACTTCTGGGCGCTGGCGCTCATGATCAAGGACGACTACGCGAAGGCGGGCGTGCCCATGCTGCCCGTCGTGCGAGGCGACCGCTACACCGTGGGACAAATCGTGCTGTATGCGTTCCTGACGACGGCCATCTGCGCCTTGCCGGTGGTCCTTCACGAGACCGGCCGAATCTATCTCGTCGCGGCGGTCGTCCTCAACCTGTTGCTGATCGTCAAGAGTTTCCAGCTCTATCGGCGCATCGAGAAACCCCAGACCCTTGGTCTGTACAAGTATTCGATGCTCTATCTCGCCCTTCTCTTCGTCGCGGTCGCGCTGGACAAGGCGTGGACGCTGTGAGAACGACAGAAATGAGAAGCCAACATCGTCCTGTGCAAACGTCCCGCTGGATCGCGCATAATTTCCCTCCAGCAAGGACTTTGCGCGCACCTCACCGCTGGAACCCGGTGGGGACGCCGACCTCGCGCTCCGGTGCCACGCACCGCCAAGGAACCGTCTGATGCCTCAGATTTTCAGCAAGAAGGCCAACACGTATTCGCGGGTCAGCCTGTTCTGCCTGCTGGCTCTGCCTGCGGGCGCCATCATGGCCGGTATGGCGGTCACTCGCGGACCGGCTCAGACCAACGTGGGCATGCCGCTCGACCAGCCCGTGCCGTTCAGCCACAAACACCACGTGGAGGAACTCGGCATCGACTGCCGCTACTGCCACGCGTCCGTGGAGACTTCGGCCAAGGCGGGCGTGCCCACCACCGAGACGTGCATGTCGTGCCACGCGCACATCTGGACGAACAGCCCGCTGCTCGAGCCCGTCCGCAAGAGCTACGAAACGGGCGTCCCGATCAAGTGGCAGAAGATCAACAAGGTTCCCGAGTTCGTCTACTTCGACCACTCGATCCACATCGCCCGGGGCATCAACTGCAACACGTGCCACGGTCCGATCCAGGACATGCACATCACGTGGAAGGGTCAGTACTTCTTCATGCGCTGGTGCCTCGAATGCCACCGCGAGCCCGAGAAGTACCTCTACGTGAACCCGCGGGACCCCGACAAGGACCCGAGGCAAAAGGCGTTCGACCTGTATTCGCTCAACAAGTACGGCGAAGACCTCACCCCGATCGAGTGGCGGAACTTGGAAGGCAGCGACCTGAAGTTCTCCAAGGACCAGATCGCGGAAGGGGAGAAGCTCGTCGAGAAGTGGGGAGTGAAGGTGAAGCAGCTCACGGACTGCTGGACGTGTCACCGCTAAGTCGAGAACACCATGGGAATGGACAACGAACAGAAACGAAACGACTTGGCCGCCCTGCAGGCGAAACTGGCCCAGAGCCGGGGCAAAGACCTTTGGCGGGGACTTGAAGAGGTCTCGGAGACCGAAGAGTTCAACCGCTGGCTCGACGACGAGTTCCCGAACCGGGGCACGTTGCCGCACGTGGATCGTCGCGACTTCCTCAAGTTCATGGGCGCCTCGATGCTGCTGGCGGGCCTGAGCGGTTGCCGCTTCCTGCCCAAATCGCACATCGTCCCGCACGTAATGGGTCCCGAAGACCGCGTCACGGGTATCGCCGTGTACTACGCGACGACCTTCGTCCAGAACGGCTTCGGTACGGGCGTGCTGGTGCGGACCTACGAAGGACGCCCGCTCAAGATCGAGGGCAACGCCCTCCATCCGTCGAGCCTGGGCGCGAGCGACGCCACCATGCAGGCGGCGATGCAGACGATGTACGACCCCGACCGAGCGAAAGCCGTGACCTATCGGGGCGAACCTTCGACGTGGGAACTGGCCCTCGGCTCGTTCCGCAAGTGCCTCGAGCAGACCCAGAAGGGCGAACTCGGCCCGGTCGCGATCCTGACTCCGGTCACGACGTCGCCGAACTTTGCCGCTTGGCTGCGCAAGTTTGTGAACCAGACGGGCGCACGCTGGTTCCAGTACGACGGTGTCGGACGCGATGCGGCCCGCGAAGGCGTTCGGATGGCCTTCGGCGACGACACGACCCCCGTCTACGATTTCAAAAAGGCGAACGTCATCGTCTCGCTCGACGCGGACTTCTTCAGCGAAGGGCCCGGGCATGTGCGCTACACGCGCGATTTCGCAGAGCGGCGGCGTGTCCACGGCGAAGAGGTCGAACTGAATCGAGTCTATGCCGTGGAGAGCACCCCGAATTTGGTCGGCGCGTTCGCCGACAACAAGAAGCGGTGCAAGGCCAGCGAGGTGCGGCAAGTCGCCGAAGCGCTCGCAACGGCCATCGGCCTGGGCTCTGGCGGAACGGCGCCGGCTTCTGTGGGCGATTCCTTCGTCCAGCAGGCGGCGCAAGAACTGCTGGCCAACCGGGGCTCGTGCCTCGTGGTTCCTGGCGAGCATCAGCCGAAGGAAGTACACGCGCTCGCCCACGCGATGAACGTGTTCCTCGGGAACTCCGGGCTCACCGTCACCTACGTCGAACCGGTTGAGGCCGATTCCAAGAGCGGCGTGCTCTCGATCGGCCGTTTGGCGGAAGCCATCGGCTCGGGCCAAGTGGGGACATTGCTGATTCTGGGCGGCAACCCGGCGTTCGACGCTCCCGCCGACCTGAACTTCGCCGGTGCGTTGAGCAAGGTGGAGCACACGTTCCACATGGGCGTGTACGCCAACGAAACCTCTGAGCTTTGCGACTGGCACCTTCCCGAGGCCTACTTCCTAGAGGCGTGGGGCGATGCGCGAGCGCACGATGGAACGGCTTCCATCATCCAGCCGCTCATCGAGCCGCTTTACGAAGGCAAGAGCCAACTCGAGCTTATTGCGGCCCTGTGCAACGATCCGCGACCGGGCCACGATCTGGTCCGCGACTTCTGGATGAAGGATCGCGGGTTGAGCAAGGAAGCCTGGGAGAGGGCCCTGCACGACGGCGTCATCGAAGGCACCGCTGGGCGAGAAGTCGCCGCCACGCTCCAACCGCTCAATCTGGACCCCGCTCAGACCACGTCGGGCCTCGAAGTCATCTTTCGCCCCGACCCGACCATCGGCGACGGCTTCTACGCGAACAACGGCTGGTTGCAGGAACTGCCCAAGCCGCTGACCAAGACCACGTGGGACAACTGCGTGTACGTCAGCCCGAAGACGGCCGAAGAACTGAAACTCAACGTCTGGCGCGATGCGGACAACCCACAGCACGACTTGGCCGAGGTGACCGTCGGGTCGGCCTCGGTCCGCGCACCGGTCATCATCCAGCCCGGACACCCCGACGGCGCGATCACGCTTCACGTCGGCTACGGACGCACCAAGGCGGGCGCGATCGGCGACGGCTGCGGCTCCAACGTCTATCCCCTGCGCACGACCGCCACGATGCACTTTGCCGGCAACGCCACGCTCAAGGTGGTCGGCAAGACCAAGGTCGCCAACACCCAATACCACCACTCGATGCACGGGCGCGACATCGTGCGGTACGGCTCGGTCTCCAAGTACAAGGAGAACCCGACGCTCGAACCGCCGGGCACCATGCACATCGGCGGCCACGGCAAGGACGAGGACAAGTACAACCTGTTCCGCCAGGGCAAGAAGGACCACGCGTTCGACGGTCACCAATGGGCCATGGTCATCGACCTCGGCTTGTGCGTGGGCTGCAACGCGTGCGTTTCGGCGTGCAACGTCGAGAACAACATCGCCGTGGTGGGCAAGGACCAAGTCATCAACGGCCGCGAGATGCACTGGATCCGCATCGACCGGTACTACGGTTCGAAGGACGGCGCGCCGAGCCTCGACAGCCCGGACACCCACTTCATGCCCCTGGCCTGCATGCACTGCGAAATGGCCCCGTGCGAGCCGGTCTGCCCGGTCGCGGCCACCGTGCACAGTGCCGAAGGGCTGAACATGATGGTTTACAACCGCTGCGTCGGCACGCGGTATTGCTCGAACAACTGCCCTTACAAGGTGCGCCGGTTCAACTTCCTGTACTTCACCAAGCAGTACGAGATGCCCAGCCTCAAGATGCTCATGAACCCCGACGTGACGGTGCGAAGCCGAGGCGTCATGGAGAAATGCACGTTCTGCGTGCAGCGCATCAACAAGGCGCGCATCGAAGAGAAGAAGAGCGGCGTTCCGCTCAAGGATGGCGACGTGATCACGGCGTGCCAACAGGCGTGTCCGACTCAGGCGATCATCTTCGGCGACCTTACAGACGAGCAATCGCAGGTGAACAAGTGGCGGCACGAGCACCGCAACTACACCCTGCTGCCCGAGCTGGGGATTCGACCGAGGACGACCTACCTGGCCAAAGTCACCAATCCGAACGAGGAGGTTGAAGCCTGATGGCACCCAAGGACCCGTTGCAGGAAACATTCATCGAGGGGTCGGGGAACACCTACCTCTCGCTCCAGGACTCTGTCGGCAATCTGACGCTCGACCAAAAGCGTCACAACCGGTTCGCCTGGTGGTTCCCGTTCGTTTTGGCGTTCGGGATGCTTCAGGTGATGATGCTGGCGCTCACCATGCTGGTGTTCGTCGGTACCGGTATCTGGGGCATCAACAACCCGGTCGGGTGGGGCTTCGCGATCATCAACTTCGTGTGGTGGATCGGTATCGGCCACGCCGGAACGCTGATTTCGGCGATTCTGCTTCTCTTCCGCCAACAGTGGCGCAACTCGATCAACCGATTCGCCGAGGCCATGACGATCTTCGCCGTCATGTGCGCCGGCATGTTCCCGCTGTTGCATACGGGACGTCCATGGGTGGCTTACTGGCTGATGCCCATCGGTCCCAACAACCTGGGGATGTGGCCGCAATTCCGCAGCCCCCTGGTCTGGGACGTGTTTGCGGTCACGACGTACCTCACCGTTTCGGCTCTGTTCTGGTTCATCGGCATGATCCCGGACTTCGCCACGCTCCGCGACAAGGCGAAGACGTTCGTGCCTCGGTTCGCGTTCGGCATGCTCTCGATGGGCTGGCGCGGCGCTTCGCGCCACTGGCACCGCTATGAGCAGGCGTACCTGATTCTCGCCGGTCTCTCGACCCCGCTGGTTCTCTCGGTGCACTCGATCGTGTCGCTGGACTTTGCGGTCTCGATCATGCCGGGCTGGCACGCCACGATCTTCCCGCCCTACTTCGTCGCAGGCGCCGTCTACGCGGGCTTCGCCATGGTGTTGACCCTCGCGATTCCGGTTCGCAAGTGGTACAGCCTGGAGCACATCATCACGCTCAAGCACATCGAGTGGATGGCCAAGATCATGCTCGCCACGGGCCTGTTCGTGTTCTACGGCTACATCTGCGAAGCGTTCTTCGCGTTCTACAGCGGCAACCCGTTCGAGAAGGCGATGATGATCAACCGCATGTCGGGCCCCTATTGGTGGTCCTATGCGGCGCTCATCTTCTGCAACGGCCTCGCCCCGCAGATTCTGTGGTCGAAAAAGATTCGGCAGAACCTGCCGGTCCTCATGGTGGTCTGCTTCATCGTCTCGATCGGCATGTGGTTGGAACGGTTCGTAATCGTGGCCACCACGCTGCACCGCGACTTCCTCCCGAGTTCGTGGGGCATGTACTTCGGCACGATCTGGGACTGGGGCCTCTACCTCGGAACGATGGGTCTGTTCACGTTCCTGATGTGGCTGTTCCTGCGGTTCTTGCCCATCATCAACATCTTCGAAGTGAAGGAACTGTTCTACAAAATGACCGGACGACACGGTGCGCCCAAGCCCGCCGCAGCCGTCGCGGGAGCGCCCGAGAAGGTGACCGCCGATGAGTGAGACGACCTTGGAACAACCGAGACTGCACGGCATCCTCGCCGAATTCGACGACCCCGACGACCTGCTCGAGGCCGCCGAGAAGACGCATGCCGCCGGCTACACGCGGATGGAAGCCTACACCCCGTTCCCGGTCCACGGGCTGAGCGAGGCGATCGGTTTCAAAGAGGCCAAAGTGCCGTGGCTGATCTTCGTGAGCGGCGTGATCGGCGCGTTCACCGGACTCGGGCTCCAGTACTACACCGCAGTGATCGACTACCCGATGAACGTGGGCGGACGCCCCAACTTCAGCTGGCCCTCGTTCTTCCCGGTCACGTTCGAGTGTACGATCCTGTTCGCCGCGTTCGGAGCCGTGTTCGGGATGCTCGGCATGAACGGCTTGCCCCGGCCGCACCATCCCGTTTTCGGCGGCAAGAACTTCGAACTCGCTTCGCAAGACAAGTTCTTCCTGTGCGTCGAGAGCGACGATCCCCAATTCGATCCGGTCCGCGTTGCCGAGTTCCTGCGCGGCCTGGGTGCGCAACATGTTTCGGAGGTTGAGAACGATTAGAGCACGGCACTGGATCCATCTCGTCTCGCTCGCCGGAGTCGCCTTCGCTGCGACCGGTTGCCACATCGACATGTGGTACCAGTCGAAAAAGGTCGCCCAGGACGAGAACGAGTTCTTCCGCGATGGCAAGGCTGATCGGCTGCCGGTCGCCGGCACCGTGGCGCGGGGCGAACTTCGCCACGACGATGCGTTCTTCACTGGACGCGTGGACGGCAAACTGATCACCGATCTGCCCGCCCGCGTCGAAGTCAGCAAGGAACTGCTCGAGCGCGGCAAGGAGCGGTACACGATCTTCTGCAGCCACTGTCACGGAGCGGCCGGCGACGGCAAGGGCATGATCGCCCAGCGTGGTCTTTCCCTGCGACGGCCCCCGGCCTCGTTCCATACGGATCGCCTGCGCGAGATGCCCCTCGGCCACTTCTACGAGGTCATCTCGAACGGCTTTGGCGTGATGTACCAGCAGGGCACCCGCATCGACTCGGGAGTCGGCGCGGAGAAGGGCAAGATGGACCGTTGGGCGATCGTCGCCTACATCCGCGCGCTCCAACTCAGCCAGTACTACGACGCGAGCGGACTGAGCGCGGAAGAGCAGGAGAAACTCGGCATCCCCGCCCCCGAACAAATCGAATGGAAGAACGCGTTCACCGAGGCCCAGAAGAAGGCCGCAGGTTCAAAGCCCGAGGAGGGTGGCCACTAAGATGAGCCACGGACACGACGAAATCCAACCCGCACAGGGTCGAGCCGACTTCGGCAAGACGTTGCCGCTGGGCGGAGCGCTGCTCCTCGTCGGAGGCGGCCTGTGCGCCATGGCGTACAGCCAGAACCAGACGCACTTCTTCCAGTCCTACCTCTACGGGTTCACGTTCTGGATGATCTTGACGCTGGGATGCTTCGGCCTGACGCTGCTGCACCATACCGTGCGGGGCCGCTGGAGCCTGCCGCTGCTTCGCATCTGGGAAGCGGGCGGCGGCGCCCCGATGCTCATCGCCATGGGCCTCGCCTTCCTGCCGATCATGGCCGGACTGAACGAGATCTACCACTGGACGGACAAGCACGCGCCGTTCGATGCCGTCGTTCAGGGCAAGAGGTGGTGGCTCAACGACGAGTTCTTCATGCTTCGGCAGGGCATCTACTGGTTCATCTGGGTCGTCGCCGCAGCGGTGTTGCGGGCGTCGAGCCTACGCGAGGACCGAACGCGGAACGCGAACGAAGCCATCCGGCGAACGAACATCTCGGCGCCGATGCTGTTCCTTTTCCTGTGCATGGTCACCGTGTGCTGGACGGACTGGGTGATGTCGGTCCAGGTCCACTGGTTCTCGACGATCTGGGGCGCCTTGTTCATGGTCTACCAGGGCCTGATGGGTCTCGCGTTCGGAGGCATGGTGTTCATGCTGAATGCCAAGAAAGCTCCCTACAACGCGTTCGTCAACAAGCAGACGACCAAGGACATCGGCAACATGATGTTCGCGTTCACGATGCTCTGGGGCTACCTGACGCTCAGCCAGTACCTCATCATCTATAGCGCGAACCTGCCGGAAGAGACGCCGTACTTCGTGTACCGCACCGAAGGCGGCTACAACATCTTGGGCGTTGCCACGGTATTGGGCTCGTTCTTCATCCCGTTCCTGCTCCTGATCGCGCCGCGCATCAAGGCGGCGTCGAACACGTTGCTGGGGGCGGCGGCGCTGATCTTCTTCGTCCGGGTGATCGACGTGTTCTGGGTGGTCATCCCGAGCTTCTACTCGGGCGAGGCCGCCCGATCCGGACTGGGCGTCCAAGTGGGCGATCTAGGGTCGCTCCTGGCCATCGGGGGGCTCTGGCTCATCGTGTTCGCCCTGCAGATGAAGCGCGCCGAACTCGTCCCGCTGCACGACCCACGGGTCCAAGAAGCTCTGCCGGAGGGAGCGCAACATGCATCATAACCACGATCCCGAACCGATCCCGGAAGGCTCGCGCTACGAAAAGCGCGACCTAAAGGCCGTGCCGATTTGGAAGGCCATCACGTGGTTCTTCCTGGTCACCACGGTCACGATCTTGGTCTGCGTGCCGATCCTCAACGGCCTTTCGTGGGCGCACACCGAGGTCACGGGCGCGCCCGGATTCAAGGACGGCCGCGAGCTCGATCTGCCTCCCGCCAGCGCCCCCCTGCTGCAGAACAACGTGACCAATCGCGTGGACACGTTCAAACTCGGCCGCGAGGCGCGCGAGAAAACCGAGACCTATGGATGGGTGGATGAAACCAGGGGCCGTGCGCACGTCCCCGTCGCCAAAGCGATCGAGGAAGTCGCAGGCTCGGGCAAACTGCCCACCTTTGCGAAGACACCCGCGCCCGAAACCACCGAGCAACCCGTGGATGCGTCGACTGCGCCGACGACCACCCCGACCGAACCCGACGGAGCGCCGAGCACGACGTGATGAAGTTCTGGGTTCTGGCAACGATCGCTTTGTTCGGAACGGCCCTTGCGCCCGCCCAACGCGCCTACGACGTCAGGTCCGAAATCCGCTTTGACCAACGTCTCGACGAGCAACTGCCGCTCGATGCCGAGTTCACCAACGAAGAAGGAAGGAAGATCAAACTGGGCGATCTGTTCGGTGAGCGCCCCGTCGTCCTGCTCTTCGCGTTCTATCGGTGCCAAGGCGTTTGCGCCATGGAGTTCACCGGAGTCCTTGAGGCGATGAACGGCATGAACGCCTTTCACGCCGGGCTCGATTACGACCTGATCAACATCAGCATCCACCCCAAGGAGACCCACGAACTCGGGCGGGCGAAGAAACGCGACTTCGTCGAGATCTATCGCCGACCGGGGGGCCAAGAAGGCATCCACATGTTGGTCGGCGACGAAAAGAACATCCTGCGCGTGACCGATACCGCCGGGTTCAAGTTCCACTTCGACCGCGAAAAGGACCTCATCGACCACCCGTCGGGCATCGTGATCGCCACGCCGGACGGCCGCATCTCGCGCTACGTTTTTGGGGTCAGCTACCCGTCCAAGATGGTGCGGGACGCCCTGATCACGGCTTCGGCCAACAAGATCGGGCAGAAAGTCGAGCAGCCCAGCCTGTTCCTCTGTTGGCAGTACGACCCCGAGACGGGCCAGTACCGCCTCATCGTCAAGAACGCGCTCATCGTGGGCGGAATGTTGACGGTGCTCATCCTCGGGCTATCCATCGGTGTGATGTCGTGGCGGGGAAGCCGCCACCGGCCCACCCCCGGCCACCGACACGACAAGGGGGAGGCTTAGGACTACGCTTCTATGTGGAGACTGAAATTCGCTCCGGATCAGGCCTCGACGTTCGCCGAGCAGTATGACTGGCTCTTCTGGGCCACCACGGCGCTGACGATCTTCTTTACGATCGTCGTCGGTCTGCTCGTCATCTTCTTTGCCCTGCGGTTCCGCGAAGGCAAGAAGGTGGACCGTTCGAACGCCCACGACCACCATCTCATGCTCGAGTTGACGTGGTCCATCATCCCGCTCATCATGGGCTTGGGCATCTTCGGATGGGCCTCTTACCTGTTCGTCGAAACGCGCCAGCCTCCGAAGAACGCCTTGGACATCTACGTCATCGGCAAGCAGTGGATGTGGCACGCCCAGCACTCGAACGGCGTGCGCGAGAACAACATGCTTCACCTCCCCAGCGGGACGCCCGTCCGGCTGACCATGATCTCGCAGGACGTCATCCACAGCTTCTTCATCCCGGCGTTCCGCATGAAGCAGGACGTCATCCCGGGCCGCTACACCCAGATGTGGTTCACGCCGACCAAGCCCGGCGTCTACAACCTCTTCTGCACCGAATACTGCGGCACGCAGCACTCGGAAATGGGCGGATACGTGGTGGTCATGGAGCCTTCGGAGTACCAAGAGTGGCTCGCCAACGGCGGCGACAACGTCCCGGTCAAGCCGATGACCATGGTCCAGAAGGGCGAAAAGATCTTCAAGGACAAGGCGTGCTTCAAGTGCCACGGCGATCAGGACATCCACGAGGGTCCCTCGCTCGTCGGCATCTACAACCAGCGTCGCGTGATGAAGGACAACTCGGTGCGGCTCGCCGACGACGAGTACTTGCGCCAGGCCATGTACGACCCTTACGCCCACATCCTGAAGGGCTACGAGAACACCATGCCCAGCTACAAGCCGAAGAGCACGGACGACTTGGAAGGCGGCCTCTCGGAAGAAGATGTGTTGAACGTGATCGAGTACATCAAGTCGCTGCGCAGCAGCCCGACCGCGCCCGCACCGGCCATCCCGCCGCTGGCCACCGGCGTCCCTCCGACGGAGGTCCCGAACTAACATGAGCGCAGTTCCCGCCACCCAGGCCCCGGCGCCCAAGCCCAAGAGTTACCTCGAAAACGGTCACACCGTCGCCTCATGGTTGCTCACCGGCGACCATAAGCGCATCGCGATCCTGTATTTGATCTCGGTGTCGATCTTCTTCCTCGTCGGCGGCATCGCGGCCGGCATGATCCGAACCGAGCTGCTGCTCCCCAAGGGCGTCTTCCTGGAGAACGACAGCTACAACAAGGTCTTCACGCTGCATGGCATCGTGATGATCTTCTTCTTCCTCATCCCGGCCATTCCCGCCGTGTTGGGGAACTTCCTGATTCCTCTCATGGTCGGGGCGCGCGACCTCGCGTTCCCACGCTTGAACCTGCTCAGTTGGTACGTCTACATGGCGGCCGGAACTCTGGGCGTCATCGTCATCCTGCTGGGCGGCGTGGACACGGGCTGGACGTTCTATACGCCGTACAGTTCGCTGTACTCGAACAGCCAGGTCGGCTTGACGATCGCTGCCGCGTTTCTCGCCGGGTTCAGCTCGATCTTCACCGGCATCAACTTCATTGCCACGATCCACAAGATGCGGGCGCCGGGGCTCACGTGGTTCCGCTTGCCGTTGTTCGTCTGGGCGCACTACGCCACCAGCGTCATCATCATTCTGGGAACGCCCGTCATCGCCATCACGCTGCTGTTGGTCGGCGTCGAGCGTGTGTTCCGCATCGGCATCTTCAGCCCCGAACTCGGTGGCGACCCGATTCTGTTCCAGCACCTGTTCTGGTTCTACAGCCACCCGGCGGTCTACATCATGATCCTGCCGGCCATGGGCGTCATCAGCGAACTGATCTCGGCCTTCAGCCGACGCCCCGTGTTTGGCTACCACTTCGTGGCCTTCTCCAGTCTGGCGATCGCGGGGCTTGGCTTCTTGGTGTGGGGCCACCACATGTTCGTCTCGGGACAGTCCATGTACCAAGGCGTCGTGTTCTCGCTGATCAGCTTCCTGGTCGCGGTTCCCTCGGCGATCAAGGTGTTCAACTGGACGGCCACGATCTACAAGGGCACGGTCAAGCTCGACACCCCGATGATCTACGCCTTGGGCTTCATCGGTCTGTTCTTGATCGGTGGTCTGACGGGTCTGTACCTGTCCTCGATGGCCACGGACATCCACCTGCACGACACCTACTTCGTCGTGGCGCACTTCCACTACGTCATGGTGGGCGGCACGATCATGGGCTACCTGGGCGGCATCCACTTCTGGTGGCCGAAGATGTTCGGGCGGATGTATCCGGACAACTGGGGCAAACTCTCGGCGGTTATCGTGTTCATCGGGTTCAACCTGACGTTCATGCCGCAGTTCGTGGTCGGCTACCTCGGCATGCCGCGCCGCTACCACTACTACTACCTGCAACCCGAGTTCCAGCCGTACCACATCATGTCCACGCTCGGCAGCTCGGTTCTCGGCGTCGGCTACTTCATGCCCGTGCTCTACCTGCTGTGGAGCCTGAAGTACGGCAAGAAGGTCGGCGACAACCCGTGGGGCGCGAGCGGATTGGAGTGGGAGACCTCGTCCCCGCCTCCGACGACCAACTTCTTGGAAATGCCCATCGTGACCAAAGAGGTCTACACCTACGATGCCGAGAAGGCTGAAGAGGAGTTCGAACACCGTCAGGAGCTTATCGAGGAGGTGACCGGCTAATGGCTGCAATCGCCGCCGAACAAGCGCATTCCCACGACCACCACGGTCCGTTGCACCACCAGTTCGAAGATCTGGATCAGCAAAACGAGGCCTATCTGGTCGGCATGTGGGCGTTCCTCGTCCAGGAGGTCATGTTCTTCGGAGCGCTCTTCCTGACGTACACCCTCATGCGCTGGCAGTACCCGATGGACTGGTACTTCGCCCACAACGAGCTCGACTGGAAGCTGGCCGGTTTCAACACGTTCAACCTGCTGCTCTCGAGCTTCTTCGCCGCGATGGGCGTGCGCTCGGCCCAACTCAAGGACCGCAAAGGCGTCCTTCTGTGGCTGGGCGGTGTCTTGCTCTGTTGTCTGGTCTTCCTCGGCATCAAGTACGTCGAGTACGCGCTGAAGTGGGAACACCACCTGGTGCCCGGGCCGTCGTTCTTCTATCAAGGCGAGGCCAACCCGGGCGTTGCTCAGATGTTCTTCGGCCTGTACTTCGCGATGACGGGTCTGCACGGCATTCACGTCGCGGTCGGATTGATCGTCTTCGGCATCCTCTGGCTGATGTGGTACTTCCGCAAGACGATCGTCACCGAAGACTACATGCCCACCGAAATGTGCGGCCTGTACTGGCACTTCGTCGACCTGGTCTGGATCTTCCTGTACCCCTTGTTCTATCTCATCCCCCACCCATGAGCCACTCGAACGACCACGCTGCCAACCACCACGTCGACTCCGTGGGGACCTACATCGCGACGTTTGGAGCGTTGACGATCCTCATGATCGCCACCATCGCTGCGGCGCAGGTGAACTTCGGCCACTCGATCGTGAACAACATCATCGCCATGACCATCGCCATCCTGAAAGCGACGTTGGTCATCGCGATTTTCATGGCCGTCCGCCGGAGCTCGGGCCTGGTCAAGCTGTACGCGATCGGCGGGTTCGTGTGGTTTCTGCTGTTCTTCATCATGTTCTGCGACTACGCGACGCGCAGTTGGGAACCAGTGAAGGGCTGGTACGGCGAGGAGTCGAAAGTCGTCCCGGACTATCCGCACGTCACGGATCACCCCGGCGAGCGGCCCGAGAAGCACGACTCCGGGCATTGATCCGCGGTCAGGTCGGAGGATGACCCCTTCCATAGCCCCTTTGGCTACCGTTGACCGGGATCGGGCATGCCCACCTCGGCGAACGCCGACAGCCGAATGCGACAGGCATCGCATCCCCCGCACGGCCTTCCGCCCACTGGGTCGTAGCACGAGAGCGTCAGGCCATAGTCCACGCCAAGCGACAGCCCCCGCCGAATGATGTCCGCCTTCGACAACTCCATCAGGGGCGCGTGAACGCGGATCGCCTCGACTTCTACCCCGATCTTGGTCGCCACGTTGGCCAGCCGCTCGAACGCCTCGACAAACGCGGGCCGGCAATCGGGATAGCCGCTGTAGTCCACCGCATTCACCCCGATGAACAGGTCGTGCGCACCAATGGACTCGGCATACGCCAAGGCAAGACTCAGGAGCACCGTGTTCCGCGCGGGGACGTAGGTGACGGGGATGCCCGAACCCACGGGCTCGTCCGCGGAGCCCTTGGGAACATCGATGTCGTCGGTGAGCGCGCTGCCGCCAAACGTCCGCAACGAAGCCGAGGCGAACTGGTGCGCGGCTGCGCCCAGCCGCTTGGCTACCCGCCTTGCTGCGGCCAACTCGTCGTCGTGACGCTGGCCGTACTCCACGGTCAAGGCGTACACCTCGTAACCTTCCGAGCGTGCGATCGCGAGCACGGTGGCGGAATCCAGACCGCCCGACAACAACACCACCGCACGCTTCGACATCTCAGCCGAGATTGTAGACGGTCAGTAGCGCAGCACGAGGGCGATTCGCTGGTGCATGGCGAGACTGTCAGGGGGCACAAAGACCACGCGCCCGCCTCGCTCGACGGCTTCATGGATGACCAAGTCCACCACGTCGTCCTGAACGTCCGGCTCGGGCAGGCTGCGCAGGGCCAAATCACCGGTGTCTGGATCAATGAACCCGGGCTCGATGTAGCCTTCCTCGACCACCAGCAGGTGGCCTCTGCCCTCGCGAACTGCGGCATAGACCTGAGGCAGTCCCGAGGCGCATTTGCCCGCACCTACGGCCGCGGCCACTTCCTTGAGCGCAAGGGACCGATGGGTGACGAACGCCTGCTCGGCCACGGGCCACGCCAGCCGTCCCACGTCGTGAGCGGAAAGGTGGTCGTAGCTGCCTGCGATCGTGGCCAAGAGGTCTTCGATCTTGGGTGAAACCACGTCGAGATCGGCCATGAAGTCCTGCGTGCCCGAAACGAGCACGGGCAAGGCCTCCATCGCGTTGGCTTCGCTCAGGCCCTTGAGGACCCGCCGAACGAACTCGCGGCGGTGCGCGTCACGGACGGCCGAGGTGTTCACGCCGAATCCTCCAGGAAGTGGCGCCTCGCCGCCGGGCCCAGTATGCGTCATGGGGAATCCGAAGCGGGTGATCTCGTCTGCATGGTCGCGCGTTGCCAGGAACAATCTGGTGGGCTTTTCGCTCATGACCAGCACCCAATAGTGCGGACTTTGGAGGTGGGCGCGGATCAAGTCGCGGACCGCGAACGCTTCGTCCAGCTGAACTCGCGTGGGCACCGGGTAAGGGAAGCGGACGGCACGCTCATAGGCGGCACCGACGAAGAGACCCAGGCCCTCGGTGTTGTGTTCGTGATCAATCGAGGCCGCCAGATCCTTCAAGCGGATGACCAGAGGCTCCGCCTGCCGCTTGTCGAGCACCTCGCCGATGCGCCCCTCGGCCTTGGTCACCAGGTTCTTGAGCGCGATGGGGTCGCGTTGGTTTTCCGGATTGGTCCGGTGCGTTTCCAACAGGATCGAAACGGCGGGAAAGCCCGCGTTGGCTTCGAGTTCTCGTAAGATGTCGGTTGGTCCTCCGAGCGGCTGCCCTCGACCGCCATCGGATCCAGTCTATCTGCGCCTTGCTTGGGTCTCTGGGGCGCGTCCTACTCCCCTCGGCGCACCGGAGGTGGCGGAGCGACGGGCCACACCGTCGGCTTCTTGGCGAGTTGTGCCAGCAGCGATTCGATGGCCCGATGAAGCTGCGCGTCGCGCCCGGCGGCCCACGCATTGGGGTCCGATTCGACGTCGATGTCGGGCGACACGCCCGGACCCTCGATGATCCAGCCGTCCTTCGGTGTCCACGCGCCGTAGTTCGGGACGAACACTTGCGCGCCGTCGATCATGGGCCAACCGGGGTCCGAACCGACCTCGCCGCCCGTGGTGCGTCGCCCGATGAGCTGACCCAAACCGAGCGCTTTGAAGTGGTGCGGAAACTCCTCGCCGTTCGAGATGCTGAACTCGTTGATCAGGCACGCCATCGGCCCCAAGAAGAACTCGCCCTGTCGCGACCAGTTCGGCAGATTGCGTTGGTTGAAGAACGCGACCACCTTCTGCTTCAGGACTGCGGCGATGTTGTTCGACACGTTGCCGCCGTTGTTGAACCGGACGTCGATGATCAGCGCCTCCTTGTCCCGCTGCGGGAAGTACTGGCGCACGAAGTCGGCCATGTCGGTGTCCACCATGGCGCGCAAATGCAGGTAGCCGATGCGCCCGTTGGTGGCCTTGCTCACGGCCTCGCGGTTGGTTCGGACCCACTCCCGGTAGCGCAAGGTGTTCTCGTTGGAGATCGGCTTGACGAACACGGTCCTCGCGCCATCTCGCGAAGGCGTGTCGTTCACCACGATCCGGATCGTCTCGCCCGCACGCCCCGCCAGGGCACCGGCGAACTCGGGCCTGTCCGCTGAGATTCCAGCGACTTCCAGCACGTGCATCCCTTCGCGCACGCCGAGACCGACCTCGAGCAGAGGCGAGCGTTCGGCGAGGCTGAAGCCGTCGCCGCGAAGAAGCTTGGCGATCTTGGGGTAACCGCTGGCGTGGGGTTCGAGATCCCAGCCCAGATAGCCCATGGGCAGCGTGTTGGTGGCGCGGCGGATGTCGCCCTCGCTCCGGTACATGTGGCTGGTGCCTAGTTCGGCCTGCATCCAGCGGATGAGGTCGGTGAGCTCTTCACGTTCGCGCACCGAAGGCAGGTACCTCGCGTACTTCTGGCCGATCGCGTTCCAATCCACCCCGTGCATGTTCTTGGCGTAGAAGAAGTCGCGCAAGTGACGCCAAGCGTCCCAGAAGATCTGACGCCATTCGGCCTCGGGCTCCACGGTGAAGCGCACGTTGGGCAGCGGAACGACGCCTGCGGTGGGCGGCAGATCGTTGCCCGTGGGCTCGACGACGCGCGGCGCCGAACCGCCGACCAGCACCTTCTTGCCGTCCGCGCTGACCTCGAACGCTGTGCCCTGAGTCAGCACGCCCGCCTGCTTCGCCTTTAGGTCGTAGAAGCGGATCGTCGGGCCGTCTTGCACCAGCACGCGGTCGCCGACCACCTCGACCTGCGAGGCGTCGCTCGGAGGCAGGGGCACCTCGATCGCCCGCTCGTAGAGGCCATCGAGGTCGAGGAAGAACTCCTTCTTGGCTTCGGCGGGCTTGGGCTCGGGGCCCTCCTCGTCGTTTTTGGGGGCGAAGGGCGACACCTCGTCCTTGCGGAGGGCGAGCAGCACGACCTTCCACGGCTTGTCGGTGATCTGTTGGTTCAGCCAGGCGTCCCACCGAGGAGCAGCGTGGCGCTGCGTGGTGAACGCCAGCCACTTGCCGTCCCGGCTGAACGCGGGGTAGCGGTCGTTGGTCATCCCGTCGCCCAGCAGGGTGATGGACTTGTCCTCCAGCCGGTAGAGGGTGGTGCGCATGAACGACGTCTTGGCATTAAACGACTCGAATGCGAGCCACTTGCTGTCAGGCGACCAAGAGACGACGGGCCCATACCAGTACTTGCTGCCCGTGCCCTGAGCGAGAGTGCGCTCTTCCGAGCCGTCCGCGCGCACGATGCGCAGGTGGAACGTGCTGTCCACGTAGGAAATCCACTGAGAATCCGGCGACCAGGACATGGCCTGCAGGGTTCGCGCGGCCTTAGGAGTGATGGGTTTGGGCTCCGATCCGTCCGGGTTGGCGGTGTAGATGCGCTGCTCGCCCTCCTCGTCGCCCATGAACGCCAATCGAGTGCCGTCCGGCGAGAGCTTGGGCATCCGGTAGCGTACGCCGTCCTTTGCGGCGAGGGCCACTGCGCCTTGCTTGACCGGCACCGAGTAGAGGCGTCCCCGCGTCTCGACGAACAGCCTGGCGCCCGTGGGGCCGAGACTCATGGACTGCACGAACGCCGAAGCGTTGGTGGCGAACGGCCGGGCGTGGACCTTGTCCGAGACGATGGGAAGCGAGATGCCGCGAACCTTGCCGTCGGTTTCGATGACCGAAACGGAGAACCCGTGTTCGAACACGATCCGCTTGCCATCGGTTTGCAGGGAGCGCACCTCTTCGGGGAACGGCCCGGCCAACGTACGCGCGCGGCCGCCGCTGGGCGAAACCGCCAACACGCTGAAACCTTTCGGACCCTCGGCGGCGTAGGCGATGCGGTCGCCCACCCACACCGGGAACTCGTGCGAGCCATTTGAGACCGCGACCTTCTTGAACCGTTTCGCCGCGAGGTCGCCTACCCAGATGTCGTTCTTCAGGCCGCCTTTGTAGCGGAACCAAGCGTCGTCGAATCTCAGAAACCGGTTGAACGCCAGCCGCTTGCCATCGGGCGAGAACGAGCCGTGCGAAGCGAGCTCCAAGGGCAACCGCTCGGCTACGCCCCCTGCAACCGGCACCACCTTGAGCGCGAAGCTGCGGGGGAACGAGCGCGTCTGGACGAGGAGGCCCTTGCCGTCGGGAGTCCAATCGAGCACGTTGGCGTAATCGCCGGTGAACGTGAGACGCTTGGGCAGCCCGCCTTCGACGGGCATGACGTAGGCTTCGCGCGGGCCGTCGTACTCGGCGGTGAATGCGATGTGCCGCCCGTCCGGCGAGAAACGGGGGAAGCGCTCGACGCCGTCGTGACGGGTCAGCCGCCTGGTTTCGCCCGTGGCCATGTCGCCGAGCCACAGGTCGCCCTCGCACCGGAACACGATGCGTTCGCCGTGGAGGTCGGGCTCACGCAGGATGGCGGGTGCCGGTTGAGCGAGTGCAAGAAGGAGCGGCGCGATCACGCCTTGGATTGTGGAGCATCCGCCCCGCTCCCGTCCACGTTGGGGCGAATCAGTCTTCGACGCGGACGCCCATGCTGCGGGCCGAACCCGCCACGATGCGCATCGCCATCTCGACGTCCGTGGTGTTGAAGTCCTTCATCTTCTCCTCGGCGATGCCTCGGAGCTTGTCCTTCGTGAGCACGGCGACCTTTTGGGTCTTGGGGTTGGCCGCGCCCTTGTCGATGCCCGCCGCCCGCTTGATGAGGTCGCTCACCAGGGGCTGCTTGACGACGAACGAGTAGGAGCGGTCCTCGTAGACGGTGATCTCAACGGGCATGACGAAGCCCATCTTGGGCGCGGTCTGCTCGTTGAACTTCTTCAGGAACTCCATCATGTTGATGCCCGCGCCGCCGAGAGCGGGACCGACGGGCGGCGCCGGCGTTCCCTTCCCTGCGGGGATGTTCAACTTGATGACAGACGAAATCTTCTTGGCCATGATCGTATCCGTGGGTGCGCACCGTCGGAGCGGGATGGAAGCGGTTCAACCGCCCCAGCGGGGCAAACGCCCGAAGATTGTACCCGACACTCGGGCGGTGAAGCGGTAAGCGTCCCCTCCCGAAGATCGGGAGGGGAATGAGGGAGGGTTGTCGGCAGGTCGCCAAAAGCCAACGTCTACAGTCGCGGCGTGAAGTCCGTATCCGGCGTCACCGACCGGCAATAAGCCGCCATCAAGCGGGCGCAGTCCTCGACGTCCTTCAGGCTCAGCAATTCGCACGGCGTGTGCATGTACCTCAACGGGACGCCCACGATGCCCACGGCCATGCCGCCCTGGTTGAGCTGCATCGCGTTTCCATCCGTGCCCGTGCCGCCGGGGGCCACGTCCACCTGGTACGGGATGTCCTCGCGCTCGCAGGCCTCGCGGATCATCTGGAACACCTTGGGGTTGGCGTTCGCGCCGCGCATCACCGAGGGGCCCTTGCCGATGTCCAACTGGCCGTAGCGGGTCTTGGGCACCGTCGGATAGTCGGTCGCATGGTTCACGTCCACGGCCAGGCCGCTTTGCGCGCCGATGGTGAACGCCGACGTCCGCGCGCCACGCAACCCGATCTCCTCCTGCACCGTGGCCACGGCGTACACGCCGACACCCGGATCGAGGCCGCCATCCTGCTTGAGTAGACGCAGCGCCTCGGCCACGATGAACGTGCCCATTTTGTTGTCGAACCCGCGCGCCGTGGCCCGGTCGCCCAGAAGCATCTGGAATTCGACCTGGTAGGTCACGGGGTCGCCCAGCGAAACGACCGCTTCGGCCTCGGCCCGGTTCGAGGCGCCGATGTCGATCCACAGTTCATGGATCTGGACCTTCTTCTTGCGCTCGTCCTCGTCGAGCAGGTGGATCGCCTTGCGGCCGATGATGCCCGCCACGCGCTCCTTGCCGTGCACCCACACACGCTGGCCGATCGGGATCGAGCTGTCGTGCCCGCCGACGCCGCTGAAGTAGAGCAGCCCTTCGTCGCTGATGTAGTGGATCACGAAGCCGATCTCGTCCATGTGGCCGGCGAGCATGATCTTCATCGCGGCATCGGGGTTGGCCACGGCCCACGCGTTGCCGTGGACGTCGGTGTGCTGGGCATCGGCGAACCCGGCCGTGTAGGACCGGAAGATCTCGGCGGCCCGCTCCTCGTACCCGGAGGGCGACGGAACGTTGACGATGGCCTTGAAGAAGTCGAGCGATTCGGCGCGCATGGGTATCAGTTTGGCCGATTTCGACTTCGTGGGAGCCGGGACGCGCCGATTGGCCCGTCAGGTCTGGACTCAGCCACTACTGGTCGTCGCTGCGCCCAAAGCCGTTCCGCAGAATCAGGAAGTCAACCACGTTGACCGTCAAGTCTTTGTTGAGGTCGGCGCCCGCGAGCCACGCTTCGGTACCCGGCGTCGAGCCGAAAGCGGCCCTCAGTGCCAGAAAGTCGGCGATGTTGACCGTGTTGTCTCCATTCACGTCGCCATTGATCAGCGTAAACGAAAGACCCGAGACTCCCGAGTACCCGATCTCGACCGCGCCCAGCGTCTGTCGAAGCCAGTTCGGGCCCTTCGCTGCGATGTCAAAGTCTCCTTGGAATGGTACCGCCAAGGTGAACGATCCGCTGGCTGCGAGGCTCACGGTTCGGGCAAAGAGTGGTGTGGTGGAACCCAACTCCCGAAGCTCGACCCTCACCCGCATCCCTTCAGGCGAGGCGGCTAAGTTTTGAAGGTTGATCGAGCCGCTCACCGAAACGCCAGTCAGAGCGACGCTATGAGACCAGCCACCCGCCAGGGCAACCACGTTGGAGAGGCCCTGGGTCTGCACGTGCGTAGAGCGATCGATGTTCGTCCCGTCCCCGAGTTGACCGTACTCGTTCCTTCCCGACGCCCACACGGTGCCGTCCCCACGTACGGCGATGCTGTGATCCCAACCGGCGGCGATGGCAGTCACGTCCGAGAGCCCTTGAACTCGCTCGGGCGTCCAGGCGATGGTTCTGACCGTACCGTTCCCGAGTTGCCCATACCAATTCGTTCCCCAGGCCCAAACCGTTCCGTCGCCGCGCGGAGCCAGGCTGAATAGGCTGCCGGCAGCCAGGGCGACCGCGTTCGTCAGCCCATTGGTCTGGATGGGTGTCCTCCGTCTCGTTGACGTCCCGTCCCCGAGTTGGGCCGCTGCGTTGCTTCCCCACGCCCAGACCGTGCCGTCGCCGCGCAGAGCGAGGCTGTGATCGCCGCCAGCAGCCAAGGCGACCACGTTTGAGAGCCCTTGGGTTTGCACTGGGGTTCTCCGGTTCGTATCCGTCCCGTCACCGAGTTGGCCAAACCCATTCTTCCCCCACGCCCAAACCGTGCCGTCGTCGGTCAGGACGAGGCTGTGGTCGAGGCCGCACGCGATGGCGACCACGTTCGAGAGCCCTTGGACCTGAAGGGGTGCCAAGCGGTTCGTGGTCGTCCCGTCACCGAGTTGTCCGAATTCGTTGGATCCCCATGCCCACACGGTACCGTCGCTGCCAAGGGCCAAGGCGTGAACCCTGCCTGCCGCGATGGCGACCACGTTCGAGAGCCCTTGGGTCTGCACGGCGACAAAGCGGGTCGTAGACGTCCCATCGCCAAGTTGTCCCAGGTTGTTTAATCCCCACGCCCACACCGTGCCGTCGTTGCGCAGAGCGATGTTGTGAAAATCGCCGCCCGCGATGGCGACCAAGTTGGAGAGCCCTAGGGCCTGAACTGGCGTCCAGCGGTCTACGTTTGTCCCGTCCCCGAGTGTCCCGCCACCGTTGAATCCCCACGCCCAGACCGTTCCCGGCTGGGCGAAGGCACCAGCCGTCACCAACCCGAAAGACAGGGCCGCGAACATCCGCCCCAACCGTCTCGCGACGACTGCGATAACGTCCATGGCGTTCAGTATAGCGAAGACCATGTTCCAGCTTGCCAAGGGCAGTGTTGCGGACTCCGGCCTGCTGGCGTCATGGCCGATTTCGACTTCGTGGGAGCCGGAACGCGCCGGTTGGCCCGCTTCGAACGTCCGTGAGATTGGGCCTGAAACACCAAGGCCCGACGCCGTGCGACCCCAATCTAAACTCGCCTTGCTCATCGTCCTGATCCTGACCGTCGGGGCCGCCGTGCTGGGCGAGCGGGTCGTGTCTCGCGAAGCCTCGCCGGGGCGGGTGACCGTCGTCTACTGGGAGAAGTGGACCGGACAGGAGGGCGAGGAGATGCGCAAGGTGGTGGACGCGTTCAACCGCTCGCAGGACCGCATCTTCGTCAAGTACCTGAGCATCTCCGGCGTGGACCAGAAGACCATCTTGGCCAGTGGGGGCGGCAACCCGCCCGACGTCGCGGGCATCTGGCAGGAACAGGTGTTCCAATTCGCCGACCTCGGCGCACTGACCGACCTCACCGCAATGGCCAACGCCGCTGGGCTCACCCGCGACTACTACATCCCAGCCTACTACGACGCTCTCTCCGAAGGCGAGACGCTGTGGGCGCTCCCCAGCACCCCGGCCAGCATCGGGCTCCACGTTCGCCCCGATCTGGTTCCGTCGGAGGTCGCGACACCGGAGACGTTTCCGGAAACCATCGAGGAACTCGACGCTCTCAACGACCGCATCTCGAAGCAGAACGCCGACGGCAGTCTGGTGATGGCCGGATTCTTGCCCTCCAACCCGGGGTGGTGGCACTGGGGCTGGGGGCCCTTGTTCGGAGCTGACCTGTTCAAAGGCGGCAACCCCACGCTCAACGGACCCGAGACCGTGCGGGCGTTCGAGTGGATCGCGCGCTACTCCAAGAAGTTCGGCCCGCAGGCCGTGCAGAACTTCCAGAGCGGATTTGGCAACTTCGCCTCGCCGCAGGACCCGTTCATGACCGGCAAGGTCGCGACCGAAATCAACGGCGTTTGGAAGGCTAACTACATCCGCGTGTATCAGCCCGACCTCAAGTGGTTCGCCGTGCCCATGCCGTATCCAAAGGACCGGCCCGACCTCAAGGGCCACAGCCTGCTCTCGCAGGACGTACTGGTCATCCCGCGCGGCGCGAAGCGCGCCAAAGAAGCGTTCGAGTTCATCGCTTTCGTCCAAAGGCAGGACGTGATGGAGGGGCTCTGCTCGGCCCACGGCAAGAACTCGCCGCTCAACGAGGTGAGCGAGGCGTTCTTCGAGAACCACCCCAACAAGGCGATTCGGCTGTTCGACCAATTGGCCCGCTCGCCGAACGCCATCTACCCGTCGCGGAGCGGCTTCTTCCCGCGCGTCTCGGGCGAGTTGGCCAACGCGTTTCAGGAGGTCAACACGGGGCTGAAGACGCCCAAGCAAGCCCTTGACGACGCTCAGGCCCGAATTGACGGGCTGTGGAAAACGTACCGCGAGCAGGTGGCCCGCTCGTGAACAGTCGCCACGAAGCCCGCATCGGCATCCTGTTCGCCCTGCCATGGATTCTGGGTTTCGTCCTGTTGTTGGCGTACCCGCTGGTCTTCTCCCTGGTCACGAGCTTCACCAACTTCTCGGTGCTGCGCGAGCCCAAGTGGATCGGCTTGTCCAACTACCAGGAACTGATGAGCGACGGCGTGTTTCTGACCGCTCTGCAAAACACGCTGCTGTACACCATCGGGGCGGTCCCTTTGGGCACGGTGCTGGCCATCGCTCTGGCCATGCTGCTCAACGCCAAGGTCAAGGGGATGGCGGTGTACCGGACACTGCTGTTCTTGCCGACGCTGGTGCCGATGGTCGCACAGGCGACGCTCTTCCTATGGGTGTTCAACGGCGACTACGGCCTGCTCAACGCGGCGCTGCGCGGCATCGGCTTCAGTCCCCCGAACTGGCTGGGCGACCCGGCTTGGGCCAAGTGGACGCTCATCCTGATCGCCGCGTGGGGCTGCGGTCAGGCGATGCTCATCTACTTGGCCGGGCTTCAGGACGTGCCGGCCAACCTCTACGAAGCCGCCGACCTCGATGGAGCGAAGCTTTGGCACAAAACACGCCATATCACGCTTCCCATGATTTCGCCCGTGATCCTGTTCAACGTGATCATGGCGATCATCGGCTCGATCCAGGTGTTTGCCGTGCCGCAGGTGATGTTCCCCGGGGGCGCACCGGCGCGCAGCACCTACATGTTCGCGATGTACCTGTACGACAACGCCTTCCTCTACCAGCGAATGGGCTACGCCAGCGCAATGGGGTGGGTGATGTTCCTCATCATTCTCGCGTTGACGCTGGCCGCGTTGCGGCTCTCGGAGAGGCACGTCCACTATGAGACCCAGTAGAGTCGCGCTCGTCCACATCGCGCTGGTGCTGCTCTCGGTGCTCTTCGTGCTGCCGTTCCTGTGGATGCTGACCACTGCGGTGAAGCCGATCGGCGAAACGCTGACGTCGCCGCCCCGCTGGATCCCCTCTCAGGTGTTGTGGAGCAACTTCCCGGATGCCGTGTTCTACGGCTCGAAGGAACTGGGCTATGTGCCGTTCCTCGTCTATGCGCGGAACACCGTGATCATCACGTTGCTGTGCGTCGTCGGGTCGGTGGCTTCGAACACGATCGTGGCGTACTCGTTTGCCCGCTTGCGATGGCCGGGGCGGGACCTGTTCTTCGCGGCCACGCTCGCCACGATGATGGTGCCGTTCCCCGTGCTGATGGTGCCGATCTACGGCATGTTCAAGGAGTTCGGCTGGATCGGGTCGTTCAAGCCGTTGTGGGTTCCGGCATGGTTCGGGTCGGCGTTCGCCATCTTCTTGTTGCGGCAGTTCTTCCGCACCATCCCCAACGACCTGAGCGAGGCGGCACGCATCGACGGGGCCAGCGAGTTCCGCGTGTTCGCCGACATCGTGCTGCCCCTCGCGCGTCCAGCGGTCACCGTGATCGCCCTGTTCACGTTCATGGGCACGTGGAACGACTTCCTCGGCCCGCTCATCTTTCTGACCGACCAGAACACGTTCACGCTCTCGCTGGGGTTGCAGGCGTATCAGACCCAGCATGGCGGCACGCCGTGGAACCTGCTGATGGCGGCCTCGCTGCTCGTGATTCTGCCCATCGTGGTCGTGTTCTTCTTCGCCCAAAAGACGTTCGTTCACGGCATCGCGACGAGCGGCTTCAAGTGATCTGGGTCCGGACGGTCTCTTGAGGCGCGGGGAACCAGTAGAATAGGGATGTCCATGGCCGAACTCAAGCTTCTGTTCGAACACGCGGGCGATCCCGCCTACGCCACGCTCGCCGGATATCAGGCCAAAGGCGGGTACCAGGGCCTGAAGAAGGCCCTCGGGATGGAGCGTCAGGCCGTCATCGACCAAGTGAAGGCGTCTGGCCTGCGGGGTCGCGGCGGCGCGGGCTTCCCCACGTGGATCAAGTGGAACGGCATCGAGAAGGAGAAGACCAAGCCGCACTACATGATCTGCAACGCGGACGAAGGCGAGCCCGGCACGTTCAAAGACAAGCAGTTGATGGAGCAGACGCCCTTCCTGCTCATCGAAGGGATGACCATCGGCGGCTTTGCCACGAATGCGCAATCGGGCTACATCTACATCCGGGGCGAATTCATCGACGCCGCCCGCGCCATGCGGAAGGCCATTGACGAGGCCTATGCGGCGGGTCTGCTGGGCAAGAACATCCAAGGCTCGGGATACGACTTCGACCTGTACATCCACCTCGGCGCGGGTTCCTACGAATGCGGCGAAGAGAGCGCCCTCATGAGTTCCCTCATGGGCGAGCGCGGCATGCCGCGACTGAAGTTTCCCCACGCGCCGCTGCCCACGGTGGCAGGCTTGTGGGATTGCCCGACGATCATCAACAACGTGGAAACCTACTGTTGCGCCCCGTTCATCGTGGCCAACGGCGGCGAGTGGTACGCCTCGATGGGCGCCTCGACCAAGAACTCGCGGGGCACCAAGATCTTCTCGGTGAGCGGCCACGTGAACAAGCCTGGAAACTACGAGGTCGAGTTCGGCACCACGATGATGGAGCTGCTCGAACTGGCCGGCGGCATAAATGGCGGCGCACTCAAGGCATGCGTTCCCGGCGGCTCGTCGGTGCCCATGATCAACGCCGAGGCGTGCGCGAAGGCGATCATCGGCTACGAGGAGATGGGCGAAGTCGGCTCGATGGTGGGCTCGGGCGGCTGTATGTTCCTCAACGAGCACACGTGCATCGTCCAGTTCATCTGGCGAACGTCGCAGTTCTATATGCGCGAGTCGTGCGGCAAGTGCACCCCGTGTCGCGAAGGCACGCGCTGGCTGCACCAGATTCTCGACCGCATCGTAAAGGGTGGCGGCCGCCCCGGCGACTTCGAGTTGCTCAAGGACGTCTGTTCGCAGATCGACGGTCGTTCGTTCTGCGGTCTGGGCGATGCGGCGGCGTGGCCTGTGGCGGGTGCACTGAAGGTGTTCCCTGAGGAGTTCCACCACTTCATCGAGCACGGCCGCTCGATGGTCGGCCCCGTTCCCGTGGGGGTGTGATGCAACAAACAATGGCGGTTCCAGCCGTGAGTTCATTAGAGATCACGGGCTTTCGCGGCTTAGATGAGGTTCGCTTAAAGGGCCTTGGCGATCTGGTCGTGGTCGTCGGTCCCAATGGGACGGGAAAAACGACGCTATTGGAAGCAACGCTTTGGGCCCTAGCGGCTGGGAATCCGGCCAGCTTAATTCAACTCCAAGGTTGGCGAGGCCTTGAAGTGTACCTGGGGCAAAGCGGGCCTTCGTTCTTGGGTGTCGCCAAAGACAACGGGTGCAAGGTTCAGTTGCGCGGAGGGCTAGGTGATACGTCGATCGCGGCTTGGATTCGAGAAGAGCCCGCGCCCTTGGAAGCCGAAGTCGGCACCGTACTCAGCAGGCCGCCGACGACGCATGTGGTCGAAACGCGCATCGAGCGCTCAGGCCGCGTTTGTCAGGCGACGCACCGGTGGAACTTCAAGCGCGCCAACTTCGACGTAGACGGTGAAATGCCGGAGCCATCAGAAACCGTGAGCGCATTGGTTCATGCCACCGGCGGGCGCTCCCCGGGAAGGAGCGAGTTCGACGCTTACTCACGGGCCGTTTCGCTCGGGCGCAAGATGTTGATCATCGAGTTGTTGCAGTTGTTCGAACCCGAACTTCGCGACGTGGAGATTATCGAGCAGGAGAGCAAGCACTTCCAAGTCACCTTGGCCAATGGCGAGACCATGCCGGCGGGCATGCTGGGTGGAGGTTTCGGGCATTGGATGATCATGTCCGTGAACTTGTGCTGTTACGCTGGTGGATGGCTTGGAATCGATGAGCCCGAAAACGGGATTCACCATTCGGCCATGCCGAGAATCATCCGTTCGCTGGCTGACTTTATCGTCCAGAATCATACTCAGGTCATGCTGGCGACGCACAGTGATGAGCTTCTCTTTGCACTTCGTGACTGTGAAGACGTTCTTGGCGAAAGACTATCCTTGATTCAGATGAGGCGTCGAAGCGGGAAGATCACCGCACACCATGTGCGCGGCGAAGACGCGTTCCTGGTGCTCAAGTCGGGGTTCGATGTCAGGTAACGGGTCGTCGCTCATCGTAGATTCGATGAAGCAGAAGTTGGCGGACCTGTCCGGCTGCGGACATCTGGTGGTCTGCGAAGGGGTCACCGATTTGCATCTGATTCGGCGGTTCGCTGGCTCGCTTGGGCCAAGTAGACCGGTTATCTGTGGCTACCCCGAAGGATCCTGGAGTAATCTCAGTAGCCTCCTGCGAGGCTTGTCGAGAAACCGGGCCTTTTCCGAAGTCAGCAGCTTGGCACTCATCGCCGACGACGACGGCGATGCTGCGAGCAGGTTACGCGAGTGCCATGCCGCACTTGTTGAGTCGAACCTGCCCACACCGCCCAATAGGACGTGGCTCGATTGCGAAGGCATGCGAATCGGCATCTTCCTCGTCCCTACGTGTCTAGAGCATCTTCTGCTTCAGCAATTGGACTCCGATGCGGTTCAGTGTGCTCGAGTCCTTCTCGAATGTGCGAACTGGTCGGGCAACCAGTCACAGATGGCCAAGGCCCTCTTCCTGGCAAGCATGGCGGCGTTGCATGGAGAGAGCACGACAGTTGGAGCTGCTATCAACAGGGGCCTTGTCTCGGTTGACCACGAGTCTCTAGCACCTATTCGCCAGTTCCTGATGACTGGTTGGTCGCGAGAACCGCAAGTGGGTAGCGGTGTGTGATGTCGTAGCCTTCCTTGTTAGATCGCATACCCAAACGCCTGCGCAACAAGGAACGCGAGCCCGTAGACCAAAAGCGCCCCCGACATCACCTGCAACAAGCCGCTGTTGTAAACCCGCACCAGCGGCGAGGCGGGGGCGTCGGAGTGCGTGCGGAGCCGGTCGAGCAACGCTTCGCCGCTACGTATCCCCATCGCCAAGTGCTTGTCGCTCGCTCGACGCGTAGTGACCCAGTACTGCATCACGCCACCCAACCGCCTCCAGAGAAGCAACGTCGCCACCACCGCCAACAGCAGTTGAAGCCGTAGGTCGCTGATCAGCGGCGCGGATGCCAAACCCAGAAACATCGTCAGGCCGACCGCAAAGTTGGTGCCGCAACGGGGATGGACCCGGGGCATCCGCCGCACGATGGAAGGCGTCAGCGCCTCCCCCCGCTCGATGGCGTGCACCACTTGATGCTCCGCCGCATGGATGCCGGCCAACGGAATCGCCCGCAACAACGCCATGAACAGCACGAAAGGCAACACTTCCACGGTCCAGAACACCGCATCGTCGGAAGCGTGCCAGTGGATGAGCAGCCGAGCGGCCCCATCGGTGGCCAGGCTCGCGGCGAGCAGCAGAAAGAACATCAAGGCACCGGTGGACATTAGCGCCCAATCCGAAACGCCCGCGCGCAGGTTGCCCGTGGTCAGATAGACCCCGAACGGCGTGGCCATGCCGCCGATGGTCCGGGGGCGAGGCGTGTGCTCATGGGTCGAAAGCAGGTCGGAAGGAGCGATCACGCCCATCACGCGGTCGAGTTCGTCCACCACGGCCAGCCACGAAAGGCCGCTGCTTTCGAACAAGCGCAACGCCTCGGCACCCGTGGCTCTTGGCGAAACTCGGCCCGTCTGCGCGTCCTCGCCGGACAGAAGGGAGCCCAGGGCAAGGTCCGCGCCTTCGTTTCGGCCGATCCAGTCGCTCAAGTGCCGTTGGTCCACGCGTCCGACGTAGCGCTCCTCGTCCTGCACCGGCAGCCCGTCCGCACCCATCAGGCTCAGGCGCGATGCTGCGCGGTCCACCGAATCGGTGGCCTCGAGGGGGACGACCGGGCGCATCAGCCAGCCGACCGGCGTGGTCAAGGGATCTCGGGATCGCGACACTTGTTGAAAGAACCAACCGGAACTGCAACCGGAACGCTCCCAGAGCGTCCCAGCAGTAAAGGAAGACCTCCAGTATGATAGCCAGACTGCGCGCCATGAAACGTTGGACCCTCGTTTGCTTTTTGCTTGCCTTCGCGATGACAACGGCCTGGGGCCGCGCCGACGAGAGTTGGATCGGCGTCTACATGCGCGGCAGCAAGATCGGCCACGCCAAGTTCACGTCGCGCCCAGAGACCCAGAAGGGGGTCCAGGGCACGCTCAGCGAAGCCCAGACCGTCATGAGTCTCAAAATGCTGGGCGCCGATTTGGAAATCCGGTTGGATTCCAGGACGTTCAGCGACGCCAACGGCAGACCGCTGACCATGTGGGTCAAGCAAGAATCGGCGGGGCGTTCGCAGACTCTCGACGCCAAGTTCGAAGGCGACAAAGTCCGCCTCGATGTGGACAACAACGGCAACAAATCGGACAAGACGATCGACGTTCCCAAAGACGCCTGGATCGTGGACGACCCCTTGACGGCCCTGCTGGCGGGAAGCCCGCAGAGAACGTTCTACATTCTGGATTCCACCACACTGACCCTCGTCAAGAACGAACTCAACCCGCTGGGCGAACGGGAAGTGGACGTGCAAGGGACCAAGGTCAAGGCGCAGGCCGTCGAGATCAAGGATCCCCGCATGACCTCGACGGCGTTCTTCACGGCCAAGGGCGACCTCATCAAGATGACGGGGCCGTTGGGCATCGAGATGATCCCCGAACCCAAGGAGAAGGCGCTCGCCCGCCCCGAGGGTGCCTACGTGCCCGCCGATCTGGCCACGGCGTCCAGCATCGAAGTCAAGCCGAAGCTCGGCGAGCCCGCCCAATACAGGGCGATCGAACTCCGGCTCTCCGGCCTCGATCTCTCCCACCTGCCTTCGGGAGACCACCAGACGGTGACCAAGCGCGGCGACGCATGGATCGTCAAGGTGCACCCGCCCACGTGGGATGAAGGAAGAGGGAAGAAGGAAGTTGCTCAGACAGACGCCAAGTGGGCGCAGCCGTCTCCCTACGTCGCCAGCGACGACCCGGCCATTCGCTCCGTGGCCGCCGATATCGCCAAGGGTGCGTCCACACGCCTGGATAAGGCGATGGCGATCAAGGACTGGGTGTACCAGCACATGCGCTCGAATGCGGGCATCGGCGTGCTCCGGGATGCGCGCGAGGTCCTCGCGACCAAGGAGGGGGTATGCCGCGACTACGCCATCCTCGCCGCCTCGCTGATGCGCGCCGTGGACATTCCCACCCGGCTCGCCAGCGGCCTGACCCTGTGGAACGATCGCTACTACTACCACGCGTGGGTCGAGGTGTGGGACGGCAATCGCTGGATTGGTCTCGATCCAACCGAATCTCGTGAGCAAATCTCGCCGACTCACGTTAAACTGGGAGAAGGAAACGTCGAGGATGCCTTTTTCTTCACCATCCTCGAAGGTGTCCGCATCGAGGTTCTAGGAACGACAAAGCGGTGATTCGACCGGTCCATAGATGGGGTACAAGGTTCTGGGTCACGGCGGTGTTCGCTGTCGCAGGCGGCATCGTCGCGGGCGTCTACGCGCCGTTGCTCATCCAGCGGCTGTTCGACTTGTTGCCCGCGGGGACGCAAGCCGGCACCGAGAAGCTCAACGCGCAAAACCCGTTCACCATCACGGCCAGCTCGCTCTTCGGCGTGATCGCAGGGGCCGGGCTCGGCAACCTTTTGCTTCGAACGGCCCATCGCGTCGCGTCCCGGTGGGACTCGATGAGCGCGGGCGACAAGCTGAACCTGTTCATCGGCGTGTTCGCCGGATTGCTCATCTCGCTGCCGTTCACCACGCTCCTTTCGGCCTCCCTGTCGGGGATCTTCGTGCTCGTCGTGACGTTGCTGCTCACGCTGGGGCTCGCCGCGCTGGCCGTGTATGCGCTGCAATCCATGGGCGACGTCTTGCCGTGGAACCGGGGCCGGGCGGGCAAGCGGTCCGGAATCAAAGTCCTCGACACCAACATCATCATTGACGGGCGTATCTACGAGATCGTCCGCACGGGGTTCATCGAGGGGCCGATGTACGTTCCGGGGTTCGTGCTGGAGGAACTCCAATACATCGCCGATTCGGCGGACGCCAACCGACGCCAACGAGGGAGACGCGGCCTCGATGTGCTGCGCCGGCTACAAGAAGACTTCAACCTCGAGGTCCGCATCCACGACCGCCTGATCGCTGGCAACAAGGACGAGGTGGACTCTCGGCTGGTTCGCTTGGCGAAGGTCTTGGGCGCCGACATCGTCACGAACGACTGGAACCTCAACAACGTTGCCAAGCTCGAAGGCGTGAGCGTTCTCAACGTCAACGACCTGGCCGTTGCCATGCGGCCCAACATCTTGCCGCAGGAGAACCTGACCATCACGGTCGCCCGCGAAGGCAACCAAGCGGGCCAAGGCGTGGGCTACCTCGAAGACGGCACGATGGTCGTCGTCGAGAACGGCCGCGCGCACCTCGGCGAAACGCTCGACGTGGTGGTCACTCAGCTCATCCAAACAGAACGCGGGCGCATGGTCTTCGCCAAGCTCGAAAGCGGTGCCGCGCCGCGCGGCTAGAATCGTTCCCGTGATCACCGTATTCGGCACCGTCTGCCTGGATCGCGTGCGGCGAGTCCAACGCATCCCGCCCATCGGCGGCTATGTCGGCGTCAACTCGGAACGGTGGTTCCTCGGCGGCGAAGCGGCCAACACGGCCTCGGCGTTGCGGGCTTGGCGTGCGGAGGTGCGGCTGGTGGGCAACCCGCTGGGCCACGGAGAGTTTCGGACGATGATCGAGGCGGCGTTGCGGGATCGAGGCATCGCGTACACCGCACCCGAGTTCGACCGCCAAACCCCCGTCTGCGACGTGTACCTGACTCCCGACGGCGAGCGGACGATGTTCGGAATGGGCTTCTCCGAACTCGACGGCGTCCCCGCAGAGGTCTTCGAAATCGGCGATTCGGGTTGGCTGGCGGCCGAGCCGAACATGGGCGAAACGGCTCGGCAGGTCGTCCGCCGTGCCGTGGGGCAAGGGCGTCCCGTGCTGCTCATGGACTTCTACCAGGAATCCGATCCGCCCGTTCCCGGCGGCTGCTGGCAGTGCAGCACCGATTGGGTCGGCGCGCGCGGCGACCTGCAGGCCAATCGCGAGGTGGTCGTCGAGATGGCTCGCCGGTTTCAGTGCCCCGCCGTGCTGACCGATGGAGCGCACGGAATCCACACGGCCGAGCCCGGTGGCCCGGCCCGAACCCTGCCGCCGTTCCCGATCGACCACGTGGTGGATTCGACCGGCGCGGGCGACGTGTTTCGCGCGGGCCTGTTGTACGGTCTGGATCAGGGCTGGCCGTGGATGCGCTGCCTCGCGTTCGCCTCGGCCGCCGGGGCGCAGAACTGCCTGCACGAAGGGGCCTCCGAAGTGGTGCCCACGTTGGCCGAAATCGAGGCGCACCTTGGCGCGCACCCAGAAGTCCGCCGCTCGTACCACGGGTAGCCGAGTTCTTCGCGGGAACCCTTTGTCGCTTCGCGACTGCCAACATTCCAAACTGGTCCTACTCCTGGGGTAGAAGGTGGCCAGAGGCCGGATGAGGGTGTCGTCACCCGACTGCTCGGTTCCTCGGGCGAGCGCAGCGGGTAACGTCTAGGGCATGTTCGCCGCTTGGGCCGCCCTCGTCTCGTTGCCCGCGCCGGTGGCGCTTCCCGAACCGATGCGCGAGTTCCGCGCCGCTTGGGTCGCCACGGTCGCCAACATCGACTGGCCGTCGAAGCCCGGCCTCACCACGCCTCAACTCAAAGCCGAGCTCGTGGCCATCGCCGACCTGGCTCAGGAACTCAAGCTCAACGCGCTGATATTCCAGGTGCGCCCGCACGCCGACGCCATGTACGCCAGCAAGTTGGAGCCGTGGTCGCCCTACATCACGGGCCAGACGGGCAAGGCGCCAAGCCCGCTCTTCGATCCCTTGCAGACGATGATCGAGCTGTGCCACGCACGCGGAATCGAACTCCACGCGTGGTTCAACCCCTACCGAGCGTGGCACCCTCGGTCGCCCGGCACCATTCCCGACGAACACGTGGCCAAGACGAACCCCGATTCGGTCAAGAAGTACGGCGAATACCTCTGGATGGACCCGGGCGACACGTTCGTCCAGAAACGCACGCACGACGTGATGATGGACGTGGCCACGCGCTACGACCTCGACGGCATCCACATCGACGACTACTTCTACCCGTACCCCGTGCGCGGACAGGATTTCCCTGACGAGCCGAGTTGGCAAGCCAGCCTGAAGGAGAAACACGGCCTTTCCCGCTCCGATTGGCGACGCCGCAACGTGGACCGCTTCATCGAGAAGTACTACAAGGAACTCAAGAAGGCCAAGCCCTGGGTCAAGTTCGGCATCAGCCCGTTCGGCATCTACCGACCCGGCATCCCGAAGGGCATTCAGGCGGGTGTGGACCAGTACGAGGGCTTGTATGCCGACGCGCTCAAGTGGTTCGAACTCGGCTGGTGCGACTACTACACGCCGCAACTCTATTGGCCGATCGAACAAACGCCCCAGAGCTACCCCGTCCTGCTCGATTGGTGGGTCTCTGTGAACAAGGCGGGCCGCCACCTGTGGCCTGGCAACTTCACCAGCCGGCTCAACCCCTCCGACGGCGCGTGGAAGTTCGACCAGCTCAAGCGGCAGATCGAACTCACCCGCGAGAAGGTCAAGCATCCCGGCAACGTCCACTTCAGCTTCAAGGCGTTCTCGAACAACTGGGCCGACGTCACGGGCTCGCTGATCGAGGGCCTGTATTCCAAGCCCGCACTGGTGCCTGCGTTCCCGTGGCTGGATGCCAAGCCGCCCAAGGCCCCGCACGTTTCCTACAAGGTCGAGGGCGACCAGTGGACCGTGACGTGGAAGCCGGGCGACAGCGAGGATCACGGCGTGGCGTTGGTCAACTACGAGACGGCTCAAGGTTGGAGCGAAACCGAGATCGTGGGCCGCACCAAGGACAAAGCATCGTTCTGGACCATGGCCACGGGCACGCCGACGCGCATCGCCGTGCGGTTGGCCGACCGAAACGGCAACGTCTCCGAGCCCACCGTGGTACCCGCCGGGTGACGGATGGGGTATCACCCAAGGGCTCGACCATGCTGACCATCTCCGGAATCAACGTTTACTACGGCGCGATCCACGCGCTCAAGGATGTCGGCATCCGCGTCGAACAGGGCGAGGTCGTTTCGATCATCGGCTCCAACGGGGCGGGCAAGAGCACCCTGCTGCGCACGATCAGCGGCCTGCTGCGCACCCGAACGGGCACGATGACGTTCAAAGGGACCGATATCGCGCACGCCGCGCCCCACGAAATCCTGCTCATGGGGATCAGCCACTCGCCCGAAGGGCGGCGCATCTTCACCAACATGACGGTCTACGAGAATCTGCTGCTCGGCGCCTACACGCGCAAGGACGGCGAGATCGGCTCGGACATGGAGAAGGTGATGGTCCAGTTCCCGCGCCTCAAAGAGCGGCTCAAGCAGAATGCGGGCACGCTGAGCGGCGGCGAGCAACAAATGCTGGCCATCGGCCGCGCCCTGATGTCGCGCCCGCAGATGCTCCTGCTGGACGAGCCCAGCCTCGGCCTCGCGCCGAACCTGGTGATGGACATCTTCCGCATCATCGACGAGATCAACAAGGCGGGAACGACCGTGTTGCTGGTCGAACAAAACGCCCACCGCGCGTTGGAAGTGGCCAATCGCGCGTACGTGCTCGAAACGGGGACCATCGTCCTCGAAGATACGGGCAAGGCGCTGCTGGCGAATCCGAAGGTCAAAGAAGCGTATCTGGGCGGCTAGGCCGGGCCGATCGAGCCGGAATCCGCTAAAGGCGCGTCGAACAGGATGTGCCGGATCAGGGGCTCGCGGGGGCCGGTGATGCGCTCGACGAGGAGTTCCATGGCTGCTTCGCCGATGTCCTCGAAACTCTGGGCGGCCGAACTGAGGCCCATTCCCGGAGCGAATCGGTACCAGCCGTCGAACCCCGCCACCGAGATGTCGTCCGGAACCCTCAAGCCCCGAGCCTTGAGTTCGCGCATGGCGAGCGAGCCCACCATGTCGTTCGTACACAGAATGGCCGTGGGGCGCGGGTCGGCCTGCAGCAGATGCTGGATGCAGCGACGGGTGCCATCCTCCATGGACTCGTCGGGCCCGATCTCGCCGAGCAGATCCTGAGTGGGGGTCTCGCCGCTTCGGCGCAGTGCGGCGCGGTAGCCCCACACGCGATCCTCCACGCTTGAGACGGGTTCTCCATTCGAGATGCACGCGATCCGCCGATGCCCCAGGTCTTGCAGGGCTCGGACCAGACGCCGCATCGAGCCGCGGTTGTCGGTGCCCACATGGTCCGCCACGATGCCAGGCGGGGGGCGCCGGTCGATGAACACCATCGGCACGTCCGCGTTTCGAACGGCGTCGAGCGCGTCCCGATTGTGCTCGCCACCCACGTACCAGAGGATGACGCCTTTGGCCAAGGGGTCCTGCGCGATCGCCGTCAACTGCCTGCGCTCGAAGTCGATGGCCGACACCCATGGCCCCGCGCCCGAGCTGACGACCACGGTCTTGCCAAAGCCTGGGAGGCGGACCCGCTGGATGCCACGCAACATGGGCGCGGACGCCAAGTCGGCGATATGGGTGAACAAGAGGACGAAGACGTGGTACTCGCGCTCGGTCTGAACGGGGTGGACCGCACCCACTCCGGCCACCCTGGGACGGCAGTTCTGAGCGCATATCAAGAATCCCCGATCGGAGAGGAGCTTGATCGCTCTGCGCAACGTGGGACGGCTGACGCCCATGCTCGCGGCCAGTTCTCGCTCCGCAGGTATGCGGCTTCCGGCCGGCCACTCGCCGGATTCGATGGCTCGAACCAGGCGGCTGGCGACCGATTCGTAAAGGCGGGAATCATTCATGGGCCAAGCACGACCACTTCTATTGTGGGTATTTGCTATCCTGAATTGTGCTAGTCGTCCTTGCCGTCTTTGCAGCAATAGGTACGTTTTCCGACACGCAACGGCCGAACAGCGACAGATCCCCCAACATCGTCCTCGTCTTGGCGGACGATTTGGGCTTTGGAGAAGTCGGCGTGTTTGGGCAACAAAGCATCCGAACACCCCATGTGGACCGCCTTGCGCGAGAAGGCGTCGCATTCGATCGGTTCTATGCGGCCAGCACCGTCTGCGCCCCGACACGGGCCAGTCTGATGACCGGAAAACACACGGGTCGTTCAGCCGTCCGCGGCAACAAGGAAGTGGGTGGATGGGGCATCCGCGAAGGCGAAGGGCAGATGCCGCTTCCCGCCAGAGAGCGCACCATCGCCGAGATTCTGCAGGCGAAGGGTTACCGCACCGGCGCGTTCGGCAAGTGGGGTTTGGGTGGCCCAGGTACCGAAGGCCATCCGATGGCGCAGGGTTTCGACGCGTTCTTCGGCTACCTCTGTCAGCGCCAAGCGCACGGCCACACACCGCCTTACCTGTGGAAGAACCACGACGTGTACCTGCTGCCCGAGAACGGCGCGATCCACCCGCACCAGCGGCTCGAACAAGCACCCTCTGATTTCGACAAGTACATGGGCCCGATGTACGCGCCTCAGCTGATCCTCGATGAGGCGCTGAAGTTCGTCGAGGCCAACAAGGACCGCCCGTTCTTCCTCTACTTCCCCTCGGCCCTGCCTCACGCCGCCTTGCAGGCGCCGAAGGAGTGGGTGGATCGGTACCCGCGCGAATGGGACCCTTCGCCCTATCTGGGCGACAAGAGCTATTTGCCCACCGAGCGGCCGCGAGCCACCTATGCCGCGATGATCTCGTTCCTCGATCACAGTCTCGGTGCGCTGGTCGAGAAGGTGGACGAACTCGGCCTCGGGCGCGACACGCTCATCGTGTTCACCAGCGACAACGGGGCCACGTTCAATGGCGGCGTGGATCTGGCGTTCTTCCGCTCGAACGGGAAGCTTCGCGGGCACAAGACGCAACTCTACGAAGGCGGCGTGCGCGTGCCGTTCGTGGCACGCTGGACCGGCACCGTGCCCGCACGCGAACGCCGGCAAGCGCGCGCCGCCATGTTCGACCTGTTCGCCACGTTCGCCGAGATGGCGGGGGACCGAGCCCGCGAAGACGGTCGGTCCCTGTTGCCCACCCTCCGCCGCGATGGGTCGGGGCACGAATCGCTGTACTTCGAGTTCCCAGAAGGCAATCAAAGCCAAGCGCTCATCTGGGGGCGGTACAAGGGCGTTCGTCCGAACCTGAAGCAAAGGGGACTCGAGATGGAGGTCTACGACCTCGAGACAGACCCTGGCGAAACGCGCAACCTCGCCCCAGATCGTCCAGACCTGGTCAAAGAGCTTGCGGCGCGCATGGCCAAGGCGCACCGACCCAGCAAGGACTTTCCTCTAGCGGCCGTGGACAGCCCTCAGGGCTCGAAGGATTCGGCCATTGCCCGCACGGGTTCGTAGCGAAAGCAAGTCACGACGTGGTCGTTGACGAGGCCTGAGGCCTGCATCGCGGCGTAGACGATCGTGCTGCCCACGAACTTGAACCCGCGTCGCTTGAGGTCCTTGCTCAACGCGTCGGACTCCTTGGACGTGGCGGGCAATTGGCTCATGTCGGTCCACGCGTTCTGGATCGGCTTCCCGCCGACGAACGACCAAAGATAGAGCGAGAAGCGACCAAACTCGGCCTGCACGTCGAGAAAGCGCTTGGCGTTCTCGATGCTCGACACCACCTTGAGGCGATTGCGGATGATGCCGGGGTCTTCGAGCAGTTCGGCGATCTTGGCATCGCCGTATCGGCTGACGGTTTCGACGTCGAAGCCGTCGTAGACCTCGCGGTAGCGGTCCCGCTTGCGCAGCACGGTGTCCCAACTCAGTCCGGCTTGGGCGCCGTCCAGGACGAGGTGCTCGAACAGCAGCCGGTCGTCGTTCACGGGCACGCCCCACTCGGCGTCGTGATAGCGGGCGAGTCGTTCGTTCGAGCCCCAAGCGCATCGGATGACGTCGTTCATGGGCGGGAAGTTTAGCCGTTTCCCGTACAATGGGCGTCATGCGAGCGATGCTCCGTGCCGCCGTGGTCGCGATGGGTCTGCTCGGCGGCCTCGCGCGCGCCGAAGAGCCGATCACGATCCGCATGATGGGCGGCGTCGGTTACGGCATCCCCGCGAAGGAAGCCACCGACTCGCGCTCGCTCGCCCGCCGCGCCGTTTTCGAGGAGTTCCAGAGGCAGAACCCCGACGTGCGCGTGGTGAACGCGGGTGGGCTGGAGTTCACGGCCGGCCAATTCATCGAGAGCATGTTCCTGATGTCCATGGCCGGCTCGACCGCTCCGGACGTCTTCTACGTGAACTTCCGACAGTACTACAACTACATTGATCAAGGCTTCTGCCGCCCACTGAACGACCTCATCGCCGCAGACCCGTCGTCGGTAGATCGCGTCTCGCCCGTGATCATGAACGTCCTGAAGAGCTACGACGGGAACGTGTACGCCGTGCCGTGGTTCCAGGTGGCGCAGGGGCTCTACTACCGCAAGGACCACTTCATCGAGGCCGGCCTCGACCCTTCCAAGCCGCCCAAAGACTGGGACGAGTTCTACCGCTACGCGCAACGGCTCACCGAGAGCGAGCCGGGCCGCGTGGGATTCGCGTTCTCGTATGGGCCGGGCTACCACTGGTCGAACTTCGTGTGGCAGGCGGGCGGCGAAATCGTCGAACCCGGCGAAGGAGGGCTCTGGAAGGCGTCCATCGCCACGCCGCAAGTCGCCACCGCCCTCGACTTCTACCGCAAACTCACGATAGACACGTGGCAGAAAGACGGGAAGACCTACGGTCCTGCGGCCAACGCCTCGCCGACGTGGGCGGACGACGTGCGCCTCGGCAAGGTCTCCATGTGGTTCAGCTACACGAACGACGTGGTGCTCAACACGTCCGACCTGAACCCCGCGCTGCTGCAAGTCGCACGGATGCCCGCAGGGCCGGCCGGCCACGCCAACGAGATCAATGCGGGAATGTGGGCGATCAACGCCTCGATCAAGGACCCCGCGAAGATTGACGCGTGCTGGAGGTTCATCAAGTTCTTTGCCGGGCAGGAAGCGGCCCGCATCAACACCGAGCGGTTCGTCGAGTTCGGGCTTGGCAACTTGGTCAACCCCTCGATGCTGCGGCAGTTCGGCTACGAGGACCTCGTGCGCCAAGTGGACCCCGCGTACGTCGAAGCCAACGAAGACCTGTTTCGAACCGGGCACCCCGAGCCCTATGGCCGCAACTGCCAGCAGGTCTACACGGTGTTGGACAATGCTCTGGAGCGGGCACGCCTCGACCCGAACCGGCCCGCCCTCGACATCTTGAAGGGAGCCGCAGCCGAGATGGACGAGAAACTCCTGGGCTACACCCCGCCCGAGATCATGGCGCAGCGGCGCGGATGGGCGGCGGGCATCGCCATCTGCCTGAGCCTGTTTGTGGGAAGCCTGCTCGTCTACACCATCCGCAAAGCTCGGCTCAACCGCGTCGAAGTGGTGGAGCGGTTGCCCGCAGGCACCAATCGGCGAGCGATGTGGCGCTTCTTGGCCGTATGCCTGGCGCCTGCCGCGCTCACCATCGCGGTATGGCACTACTATCCCTTGGCCAAAGGATTGCAGATCGCGTTTCAGGACTACCGCATCACGCAAGGCACGCGGTGGGTGGGGCTAGACAACTTCATCGCCGTGTTCACGCAGCCCGTGTTCTACAAGTCGTTGCTCAACAGCTTCGCGTATGTGGCCCTGACCATCGTCATCGGCTTCTTGGCGCCGATCTTTCTGGCCCTCACCCTCAACGAGATTCCGCGATTCAAGGTGTTCTTCCGAACGGTGTTCTACCTTCCGGCCATGACGTCGGGCGTGGTCATCGCGTTCCTGTGGCGGCAGTTCTACGACAAAGCCGAGACCGGGCTGTTGAACAGCCTGTTGCTGCCGATCACCCAGACCCTGAACCCGCTGGTCACCGCAATGGGTTTCTCGGAAATCCCGCGAGCGCACAACTGGTTGGGCGACCCCACGTTGGCCATGTTCGCCGTGGTGTTGCCCGGCATCTGGGCGGGCGCGGGCCCCGGCTCGATTCTGTATCTGGCCGCGCTCAAGAACATTCCCGAGGAACGCTACGAAGCCGCCGACATGGACGGGGCGAGTTGGATCAGCAAGATCCGCCACATCGTCTTTCCCGGACTCAAACCGCTCATCCTCATCAACCTGCTGGGCGTGTTCATCGCCGGGTTCAAGGCGATGGAAAGCGTGTTCATTCTCACCGGGGGCGGGCCGGTGTATGCAACGCACACCATCGGCTTGGAGGTGTGGACCAATGCGTTCATGCTGCTCAAGTTCGGCTATGCCACGGCGGCGGCCTGGGTGATGGGAACCATCCTGATCGGGTTCACGTTGATTCAAATTAGGAGCCTGTTGCGCATGCGGTTTTCCGCAGTAAGGACCTAAGCGCTACGGGTTCAGGGACGCAGCCGCGCTATGATGTCAGGGAGTCTGGGTTTCGATTCCGTTCCGCTCGCCAAGCCGAGGCCCGAACCCTTGCGCGAAGTAGGAGACTTGAGATGTTCGTTTTGATGCTGCTCGCCGTAGCCGTGGCCAACGAGGATGTCGAAGCGCAGAAGGCTGTCGGCGCAAAACACTTCAAGCGCCTCGGCATCGAGGCATCCGCCGACCGCCATCGCTGGCAGGTCCGCTTCGACGATGGCGAGGGTTCGGTGCGCTCGGATGCCGGGAGCGTCGCCACCAATCTGGCCGACGGTCGCTTGATTCGGTTCTCTGGCGTCAAACCGGTGGTCGCCGAACCTCGGCGCGACGTCGTTTGGAGCAGCCACGAAGCGGCGATGGAAGGTCTGCGGGCCCATGCCCGACGGGTCAACGTTCCCTCCGATTGGATAGTCACCAAAGAGATCTACTCGCTGGACGTCGTGGGTGCCGAGAACGAGCTCAAACCCGGGCGTGCCTGTGTGTGGTTGCGGCAGATGGTCAACGGCTTGCCAACGCTGAATGGGGGCAACCGCGCGTTTCTAGAGGCCGACCCGCATACGGGCAAACTCTTGTCCTTTTCGATGACCTACCTGGTCTCGCACGAGGGCGACAAGCCGGTCTTGAGCGTCGAGCAGGGCAAGCAACGCGCACTCGAGGCTTTGGGCAAAGAACTGGACGAGGCGCGATTGGAGGCTCTACCGAAGGTGGAGTCGGTTCGGCTGTGCTACTCGTTGCCGCAGCGGGATCGCAAGGTTGACGAGCCGCATTCCGCCAGCGTGACGCCGCGTGTGGCGCGCCTGGCCTACGAGGTCGTGTTCGCCGGGTCCCCCGAGCCACGACATCCCGACAAAACCCGCAACGTCAAGCTCTACGTGGACGCGCAGGACGGGAGCATCCTCTACCGCGCCTACGATGCGCTGAAGTAAGCCAGGGAGGTCCAAGGAGTCCCGGCCGCCAACGGTACAATAGGCTCAGCAATGGCCACCCTTGCGCCCGAGAGGCTGGACGGCATCAGCATCGAGACCATCGCCGACAAGGTGTACGCCGACCAGCGCATCACCCCCGAAGACGCGCTCTTCCTGTTCCACCACCCTAACATGCTGGAACTGGCCGCGCTGGCCGACCACCGCCGGCAGCGCGCCGTGCCCGACCGCAACGTCACCTACATCGTCGGGCGCATCCTGAACTACACCAACGTGTGTTGGGTCCGCTGCAAGTTCTGCGCGTTCTACCGCGTCCCCGGCCACGGCGAGGGCTACCTGCTCAGCGACGAGGAGATTCTGGCCAAAGTCGGCGACACCGTGGACAAGGGCGGCGTCGAGATTCTGTTCCAGGGCGGGCTGAACCCCAAACTGAAGGTGGACTACTACGAAGGCATCTTCCGCAAGATCATGACGGCCTACCCGAACGTGATCCTGCACGCCCTCAGCCCGGCCGAGATCATCTACATCGCCCACATCTCCAAGCTCAGCCTGCGCGACTGCCTGGCTCGCCTGAAGGACGCTGGACTCCATTCGATCCCCGGCGCGGGCGGCGAAATCCTGGTGGACCGGGTCCGCAAGATCATCGCGCCGTACAAAGACACCACCGACGAATGGCTCCGGTGCATGCGCACAGCCACCGAACTCGGCATCCGCAGCACGGCCTCCATGATGTTCGGGCACGTGGAGACCCTTGAAGACCGCGTGGAGCACCTGACCCGCATCCGCGACCTGCAGGACGAGTGCAACCCCTTCCGCGCGTTCATCGCGTGGAACTTCCAACCCGAGGACACGCAACTGCCCATTCCGCGCAAGGCGAGCGGGTTCGATTACCTACGGACCGTGGCCGTCGCGCGCATCTTCCTCGACAACATTCCGAACCTGCAGGTCTCGATCCTGACGCAGGGACCCAAGATCGCCCAGGTCGCTTTGGGCTACGGTGCCAACGACTTCGGCTCCGTGATGATCGAGGAGAACGTGGTCTCGGCGGCAGGCAACAAGTTCATCCTGAACGCGGAAGAGTTCGAGCGCCTGATCGCCGACGCGGGCTACACGCCTCGGCGGCGCAACACGCGGTACGAGTTGCTGTAGGCTGCAGAGAATTCTCCCCCTCCTCTGGAGGGTTGGCCGCAGGCCGGGGTGGCTCCCCCAGAACGATGGCGGCCCGGATGGTCCCGGGGCAATCCGCACGCTCACCGGTAGATTGGTTCAGATGAGCCTGAATCTTCACCGAGCCAAGTGGAGCGAGGTCGACGTGCGAGCCACCGACTGGATGGCCCGCAACGGAGTCTTGCTCCTTCGCCTGAGCCTGGGCGTCGTGTTCCTTTGGTTCGGCGCGCTCAAGCTCTTCCCAGGACTCAGCCCCGCGCAAGACCTGGCCGGCCGGACCATCGAGCAGCTGAGCTTCGGGCTCGTGACGCCTGCGGTCGCCCTGCCGGTACTTGCTGTTTGGGAGTGCCTGATCGGACTCGGCCTGATCACCGGCTGGTTCATGCGCGCCACGCTGCTGTTGCTGTGGCTGCAAATGGTCGGCACGGTGACGCCCGTGTTCCTGTTTCCAGGCGAGGTGTTCACCCGGGTTCCCATCGCCCCCACTCTCGAGGGTCAGTACATCATCAAGAACGTCGTCCTGATCAGCGCCGGCATCGTGTTGGGTGCGACGGTGAGGGGCGGTCGGCTCGTGGCCGAGCCGACCGCCCCCCGAGCCTAGGGCAAGGGTCGTCCGGGCGTCGTCACCGTGGCCGAAGCGTGGTCGACGGCCAGCCAGACCATCGAGCCGAACGCATTGTCGGTGCGGCTAGCCCCCAACCGGGACCGGATCCTGCCTTGGTTGATGAACCGCGCCGGGTTCGAGACCCGGACCGTCGCCGACCCCGAGCCTAAGGTCACAGGGACCGCGACGAAGCGGCGGGCCGTGTAGTCCCAGAGGTGGGCGCCCAGGGTGGTTCCAGCGGTGGCTTCGTATTGCCACTCGATCCGAAGTTCGCTGGGCTGGGCCGGCAACGTCTCCGCCGCGAACTCGATGCCGAGGGCGGCTTCCGGATTGGGCGCGAACGAGCGGTGGCTCACTTCGACCGATCGGCCGTCATCGGCGAACAGCCGGGCGACCTGGCCCGTGCCGCTGAGGAACCCGCCCTTCTCGGCGCGCACGCTCGACGGATTCGCGGCAAAGACCTTGGGCAGGAACTCGCGGGCCAAGGCCAAAGCACGCTCGGCATGGACCTGGCCCTTCTGGAAGACCGGGTCGCCATCGGCATCGGTTTCGATGTTGGGGTCGGCGGTCTCGGTGAGGATGTACCAAACCAGCCAGGCCGGGGCATCGGGCAAGACCGAATAGACCAGCGCGGCCAGCCCTGCGACCAGCGGAGAGGCCATCGAGGTGCCGCTCAGCAGTTCGTAGGAGCTGTCGCCATGCTCGCCAATGGAGGTACTCCAGATCTGGTACGGCTCGCCCGGACCGTCGCCGCCGGGAGCGGCGAGATGCACCCACGACCCGTAGTTGGAATACCAAGCCTTCAACGGAGTCCCGCGCTTCACCGAGCCAACGCTGAGGACGCTGGGATTGGCCGCAGGATAGCTCGGCAGGTCCGTGCTGCTGTTGCCAGCGGCTGCGACGAGCAGGGTTCCCCGCTCGAAGAGCGCCGAACAGGCATCGGAGACGGCGAAAGAGAACCCGCCGCCGATGCTCATGTTGACCACGTGCGCCCCCATGTCTCCGATGTAGGCCAGGCCCTTCACCAAGTCGCTGTACTTGTAGGTGGCCGATTCGAACGCATTCGGCATGTAGAAGATGTTGACGGGCATCAACTCCACGTTCCACGCCATGCCCGCGATGCCGAGGCCATTGTTGGCCGAGGCGCCGATGATGCCGAGGACGTGCGTCCCGTGGTTGAGCTGGTCTCGCGGGTACTGGTGGACCGGTGGTTCCACGTCGGGTGAACCCGTCACCACGTTCCACGGGTGGACGATCCGCCCGGCAAACTCGGGGTGGGTGGTCTTGAACCACGCGTCGAGCACGGCCACGCGCACGTTTCTCGTGCCCGTGGTGGTCAACCAAGCCCAGGGTGCGCGCACCTGCTGCGGCGCGTACTGCATGGTCGCATAGTCCGGGTCGGTGGGGACGACCTGAGCCTTGCGGCCGAGGTAGTTCGGCTCGACGTACTCGAAGAAGGGCAACCGCGCACCCCGCGCGGTCAGAAACGCGATGTTCTCGGCGGGGGCTTCAAAGCGATGGACCCCGGCGATGCCCAGGTCCTCGACCTCGGTGGCGCCCGCCGCCGCGAAGATCGCCTTGCTGGCGAACGAGTAGAACGGGCTCACCTTGGCCAACGCCTCACCCGGAACGGCGTCCTGAGCGAACGAGGCCGAGACAACGAGGGCGAAAACGAGCGAAACGAGTTTCTTCACAGTCCGTAGCCTCCTTGGCGGGGCAGGCGGGCGATCCAAGCCCGGAGTTGGTTCGATCCTGGCGAGCGGCCGGTGCCGACGACGAGGGCAGGGTCGGCGGCGTGAGCGGTCGCCGCTTCGAGCGTCATGCCCCGCAGATCGGCTCCGATGCCTCGCAGATAGTCCTCGATGAAGAGGGCTCCCGCGTCGCCATCCACCCAGTAGGGTTCGAGGCGGGTGCCTCCGGCGCGGCGGGCGTGACCCGCTGCCGACCACTGGGCGCTCCGCGCACCGCCGATCAAGATGGCTCCGGTCGCCCCCGTGGGTGCTGGAACGATGCGCGTGGTTCCGTCGAACCATGTCGCGCCATCGAGGACGCCCACCATGCCGCCGAAGCCCTGGCCTTGACCGGTGATCCGGCCCCAGCCGTTGCGAAGGAACCAAGGCGTGCCCTCGCTCGCGATCGCGTCGGAGTCGAACTGGTACGTCCGGTCGCTACCCAGGTGGGTGCCGCCGAGGAAGAAGACGAGAGAGAAGTCGTTCACCGCGCTGGCGAACGCCAAGTTCTCCAAGGGCGCGGGGAGTTCGTGGACCTCGGGGTGGCCGGGGTGAGCGTAACGCCAAACAGCGACCGCCTTGCGCCCATCGGGGTAGGTGGCCACGCCCACGACGGCGGATTCGTCGGCTTCGTAGCCCGGTGCCACGGTTTCGGCGACGGCTTCGACGGCACCGCTAGGCGTCGCCAAGACGATGGGCGTTTCGCCGCGCCAGACACACGCGACTTTGCGTCCCGATCCATCCAGGACGTAGCCGGGCAAGCCGGTCGCGTCCCAACGCAACACCACGCCGCTCGTGAACCCGGGAGGCAACGGAAGGGCGCGGGATGTCCCCGCTTCCCACACAAAGGGGACGGGGCCGGACGGCAGGTCGCAGACGCCGTACACGCGTTCGGCGCCTTGAGCGATGCCCGTGGGTCGCACGTTCAGGGAGCCCGGCAATCCGACGATCTCCTCGAACCAGTGCGCCTCGCCGACGGGGATGCGCCGGGGAGCGCTCGCGACGTTCCCGCTTCGAGCGATGACCGTTCCCTCGCCCTTCGACACGGCGCGGACGGTCCAGCCTTCGAGTTCGAGCGCATGGCCATCCAAGAGGTCGATGCGGTACGAGCCCTCGGTCAAGGCGACGATGCGGCCGTCGCTGGTGCGTGCCTCGATGGGCAGGCGCTTCTCCTGCCCGACCAGCAGCGAAGTCTCATGGATTGTCAGGCTCGCGATGTTGGAGGAAAACGTGAAAGGGCCGAATGCCGCGTTCGAGGCATCCAAGACGGCCTCGGAGACCGCTTCGGCCACCACGTCGCCGCCGGCACCGGGCGCGGCGAAGAAGCGCAACATGGTTCGATACGTCCCGGAAGGCAACGGGCTCGGGAAGCGGTACGTGACCACTTCGGGTGCGGTTCCCGCCGGACGGTCGGCCGTGAGGTCGGCGACGACGGCGTCACGGTGGTCGATGATTTGAGCCTGAAGCGACAGGGCGGCCGGCGGCGCATCGGCGTTTCGAGACCGCTCGGGCCAGGCGACGACGAATTGGGGAGTGACGCTCCGATCTTGCGAAGTTCCCCCCGCCCCACCACAACCGGCGAGAGCGGCGAGAATACCGACGAGGCATAACAGGTTGGCTGGACGTTTCATCGGGAGCAGAAAATGTACCCGCAGAGAGCCGGTTTAAGAAATCCGCCTCGTCCACCTTACTCCAGCCCGGGGCTCAAGGAATGCCGTGCTTCTTCTTGTACTCCGTGATCAGAAAGTCCACGCGGGCGTCCTTGCGGATCGAACCCAGCGCATCGAGCATCGCATCGCTCCACTTCATCCCCGAAGCGAGCGTGTAGAGCCCCCGGATGTGCGTGAACAGGGCTTGCGCCGTCGCCTCGTCGTAGACCTCTGCCGCCGGAGGCTGCGGAGCGGGGTTGGCTTCGGCCTTCACCCGCTGACCCAGCGTGGCCCGAATGGAGTCCATGTTGATCCGGTTGCCAGGGCACGACTTGGTGGTCTTGTACTGGGGGTTGTTGGTGATCCGGTTGACTTCGCGGTGGCCCAACACGACGTTCGCCAACTTCACGCGAAGGGCGTCGTCCGACTTCTGGGCCTCGGCGATCAGCGAGGGCCATAGGCCGTACTTCTTGAGCAGGCTCACCAGCAGGTCCATCAGAGCGGCGTTCTGCGCCGCCGTCCAAGGGTGGTGGTCGCCGTGCCCGCTCATGCAAATGCCCATCGTGCCCGTGTTGAAGCCCGCCACGTGGGCACCCGCCTTGTCCTCCGAGCGGCCCGCGTTCACCGTGCCGTCCAGGCGGATGACGAAGTGGTAGCCGATCCCCGACCACCCCCGTTCCCGGTGCCAAGCGTCGATCTGCTGGACCGTCGTGTCGTAGTTCTGAGTCGCCGTCCCGTGGGCCGCCGTGTGCAAAAAGATGCGGTTGATGGTACGCATGATGGATTGTAGTTGGTTCGGCTTGTGTCCGGCTGACTCCCACAGAACATCAGCCCGACTCCAGCCTCACGCCCCTCTGGAACGAACCGCCGAACCTGGAGCGTTCATAATGTCGGCACCGGCCGTTCGGGCAGCATGAAGATCCGCAACTCGACCAAGATCGCCTTCGGGTTCGTCGCCGTCACCGTCGGCGCGTACTTCGCCTACCAGTCGTGGTCGGACAGACAGGCGTTCGAGCGCAAGCTAGAGCCGATCGGACCGAAAAAGGTCAACCTCATCGGCATCGCGCCAGGCTCCGGATACCAAATCATCGTCGCCAACCAGATGGCGGCGCTCACCCAAGCCGAGAACGATCAGTTCGGGATGCCCGACGATCGAAGCGGCATGGGAGAAGTCTCGGGCCGCAAGCGCATCCCCATCCGCGAACTCATCCGGTCGCTCCAAGGCGACGAAGCCGCGTTCAGCGAGCTCCTGATGAAGATGAACGACGTGGACCAGAGCACGCTCCCGAGACCGGAGATCGTCTGGACCGCCGCCGACTTGCGCAAGGCCCTGGACGGCGACTCCGAACTCAAAGCCAAACTCGAATCCCAACTCAACATGACCCTGGACGGCGTGCCGCTTCCGCAGTTGAGCAAGGACGCCCTGTTCGACGGCATTTGGATCCGCACACCCGTCACGATGGAGGTCACCATCGCCCAGGAGAAGCGAACGCTCACGGGCTTCATCCAGCGTCCGTATCGGCCCTCGCTCCTGCGAGCGCTCGAAGAGAAGATCCGCGAGAAGTTCGACCTGACCGATGCCCTGCTGGCCGGCTACTACCGGGAACTCGCTCAGCCCATCTGGGATGGCGAGGCGCCCAAAGAGAGCATTCGACAGCACCTGGAATCACGCATCGACACCGACCATCTCGGCGACCTGACCGCCGCCCCCCAGCGCATCATCCAGGACTCCGAGTTCGTGATCAACGAGGAACACATCGAGTCGGTCAGCTATTCGAGCTATGCCGGCGGGCGAGGGGCCACGCTGCACGACCTCAAACTGAAACTGACCGAGGAAGGCCGTATGCGTCTGTGGCAATACAGCCGCAAACCGGGCGGCATGGGGTCGCAACTCCTGTTCGTCGTGGACGGCATTCCGATCGCCGCGCCGCGAGTCACGACCGATTTGTCTGGCCGAGAGGTCACAATAAGGCAACTTCCCGACGAGGGCTTGGTGAAAGACGCCATCAGCCTCATCGAAGGGGCCAAGAAGCCATCGTAAACCCATGAAACCCATCCCTGCGTTCATCGCCGCCGCCGCACTGGTCTCCGTTGGCTGCAAAGGGGGAGGCGGCAGCGGCTATCAACCCGCGCCGGCGCCCAAGGTCGAGCCCGCCAAGGTTGACCCGGGAAACGAAGCCGTTCTCTTGCCTGCCACCGTCGGCAACAAGTGGGTCTTCGAGATTGAAGGCGAAACGGCCGTATCGGGCAACCGCATGTTGACCCGCGCAACCGCGACCTACCAGATCGCCGAGGTCAAGGACACCCCCCGAGGTAAGGAAATCAAGTTCAAAGTCACCACCAAGGGCGTGGACAACAGCGTGCGGACGAGCGAGCAGCTTTGGTTGCTCGACTCCAAGGGCATCTATCAGGTGACCGGCGGCCAGAACGCGTTGGCCTACGAACCGCCGCAGCCGCTCGCGCTCTTCCCGGCAACGCAGGGCGACCCGGTGACGTTCAAGGGCACCGGACCCGTCGCGACTGGCCTCCGGGGCTCGTTCTCGGGCAAGGTCCAGTGCAACGGCAACGAAGAAGTAGACACCGGCAAAGGCCGTCTGGGCGGCATCGCGTTCGCCAGCCAAGGCGATTGGAGCGGACCCGATTCGGCGGGCAAAACGGCGACGGGCAAGTTCGGCATGGTCGTCTGGTTCGCGCCAAACGTGGGCTTGGTCCGCGTCCGACAGGAATTGAGCGGTCCCAACGCAGGGGCGTTCCAAACGCTCCGCTTGATCGACTACGAGGTGAAGTCATGAGAACCAAAGCACTGCTGGCCCTGCTCGTCTGCTCGCTCGGCCTGATCGGCTGCAACCAGGACGCCAGGAAGACGCCCGAGGCGAACAACGAGCCCACCAACGAAACCGAGGCGCCGAAGCCGAGCCTGTCCGAAGTTCCGGCGGACCTGAAACACGCCGCCTACGAGTACTACGGGCTCACCAGTCCGAAGCAGGTCGACATGGAAATCACGGTGGACGGAGGCGCGAGAGTGCTCACCGGGACCCAAACCGTCGAACTCGTTTCGCTGGAAGGCGGCAATGCCGTGTTCCGCATCGAGCGCACGGGCCAGCTCGCCACGCTCGGCAGCATGGACATCTCGGTCGAAAAGGACGGCCTCTACGCCAAGAGCGCCAGCATCGGCCAGATCACGCGCTCCCTGGAACTGCCGGCCGATTTGGCCGTCGGCAAGGAATGGACGTCGGAACTCTCGCTGGAAAGCTCCGGCGGCGAGATGAAGCAGAAGAGCACGATGAAAGCCGTGCGCACCGAGACGGTCAAAACCAAGGCGGGCGAGTTCAAGGACGCCCTCCGCGTCGAGGGCACGGGCACCGGCACGTTCAACGGCCAAGCCATGACCATGAAGATGACGGGCTGGTACGTCAAGGGCGAAGGGCCGGTTCGTCTCGAAACCGAGATGACGAAACCCGACGGCTCGAAGACGACTCAGGCCATCGAACGGACGTAAAGAAGGTTAGGATGATCGTTTCGCTGATTTGCGCGTTGGCGCTTGCACCTCCGGCCCGCGAGTTCTTCCCGCTGGTGCCCGGAACCGTTTGGCACTACGACGACGGAGGCAAGCCTCGGAGCATGCAGTCGAAGGATACGGTGGGCCAACCCGTGGACATCGGCGGCCGCAAGGCGATCCCGGTGATTTCGACGCTCGGCGGGGTCGAGGCCGAGGTGATCTACTACATCGACGAAGGCGACACGATCTCGATCGTCGGCTATCAAAAGGGCAAGCCGCTCGAAATGCCCATGCCGGTTCTCAAGGTCACGGACAAGACCGAGAAGTGGGAATACGTCGGTGAAACGCCGTTTGCGGGCGGAAACGTGCCGCTTCGCATGAAGGCCGAGTCCAAAAAAGGCCGCAACCGAAAGGTGTTGGGCAAGGATGTCGAGACATGGGAATGCTCGTACGATGCGACGATGGGTGGTGGCGAAACCGCCACGACCGTGAAACAGCGCGCCGTCTACGCGCGCGGGATCGGTCTGGTGGAGATGACCAACGAAGGCCGGATCGGGCGCAACGTCCACAAGCGCACGCTCACGCTGGTCCGCTTCGAGCCGGGGCAACCCGCAACACCTTGATCGCCCGACTGCTGCTCCTGACGCTTCTCGGGGTCGCGGTCGCCGGCTGCGAGCCGCCTCCCGCCAGTGTGCCGCCGTTCGAAGGCCGCACCATCCGAGATCGCGAGACGTTCAGGCCGGGAACCGCGCCCTATCGAACGGGCGAACTCATCCTCGCCGAGCGTACGAGCATCCCCATCGAGTTGGTCCGCATCGAAGACGCCGAGCGCGAACTCGTCACGTTCGAGTGCGTCGCCCATGGCGAGACTGTGGACCAAGAGGTCTACCAAGACCGCGTCGCGTCGTTCAGTCTCGTCTCCAAGACGGGCGAATCCTTCGATCCGCCCCTGCCCCTCATCGTCTACCCCGTGCGCGTCGGCGAAACCAAACCCTTCGAATGGAAGGGCAAGGTCCTCGAAGGCGAAGTGCCCTCCAACGCCCACGCCGTGGTGACCGTTCTGGACGAGCCCTCCAACCTGCCCGCCCCGTTCTCCGAGACCATCCGCGTCAACGTCGAGCTCAGCCTCCACGGTGCGGGTGACCCCACCAAGCGCGAACTGGCGTTCTGGTTTGTCGAAGGGCGAGGTCTGGTCAAGCGAAGTTTTGGGGCGCTTGACACGCGGCAGCCCTCTCAACCGTAGGGTCTGCCATGCGCTCCGCCACTTCGACCCGTTCGCTGAATCCCTCGGATGCGCGGCTCGGGCCGGACTTCGCCCTGATGCTCATCGTCCTGGCCCTGATCGGGACCGGCTTGCTGACCCTGTTCAGCGTGAGCGACGGGCGTTCGGACGGCAAGTACCTGCGCCAGGCGCTCAACGTCGCGGTGGGCATCGTGCCGTTCGCGATCTTCGCCTTCGCCAACCCCATCGCGTGGCGCAAGTTCGCCTCGACGCTCTACGGGATCAACTTGATGATGCTCGTGGCCGTGATCGTGGCCGGCACCACCGTGAACGGGGCCAAGCGGTGGATCGAGATTGGCCCGCTCCAGTTCCAGCCGAGCGAAATGGCGAAACTCAGCCTGGTGCTCACGCTCTCGGCGTTCTATGCCAACCGGCCAGGCGAAGTGCGCCGCTTCTCGACCTTCGCACTCTCGTTCCTGCACGTGGCCGTGCCTATGGCGTTGGTGTTCAAGCAGCCGCACTTGGGCGCGAGTCTGGTGCTCGTGGTGGTCTGGTTGTCGGTTTCCCTCTATGCGGGCGTGCCCAGGCGCTTCGTGCTGGGGTCGGTGTTGGCGGGAGCGGTGCTGCTGGCGGGCGCGTACTTCGCGCCTGGAGTGCTCAAGGACTACCAGAAGCAGCGGGTCCGGGCCCTGTTCGTCTACGACGCGGCTGGCCACAGCTACCAAACCGATCGAGCCGAGATCGCGTTCGGCGTGGGCGGCGTGACGGGGACGGGCTTCCTGAAGGGCCAGCAAAAGAAGAACGGGTTCATCCCGGAACAGGACACGGACTTCATCTTCACGGTTATCGGCGAAGAGGGTGGCTTCTTGGGCTGCGTGATCGTGCTCGCCCTGTTCGGCGCGCTGTTCTACCGCATCTGGCTGGTCGGCTACGTCACGCGGGAACCCTACTACAAGATGGTCGTGGGGGGAATCCTGGCGATGATCGGCTTCCACACGCTGGTGAACTTGGCGATGAACCTGCAACTCGGGCCCGTGGTGGGCCTGTGGCTCCCGTTCCTGAGCTATGGCGGCACGGCCATGTGGCTCTGCCTCGCGTGCATCGGGCTGCTCCTGGCGATCCGCTTCCGCGAAAAGCCGATCCTGTTCTAGGGGACAGATTCCCCTCCGCTGGACATCCCCCACGGGCGTCGGCACGTGGTCGGAAGTTTGCCCTCGGGTTCACGATTCACGATTCACATTCACGTCCCCCCGCGAGCGTCGGCAAGTGGTCGGCAGGTTGCCTTCGGGTTCACGATTCACGATTCACGATTCACATTCACATCCCCCCACGGGCGTCGGCAAGTGGTCGGCAAGTGGTCGGCAGGTTGCCTTCGCGTTCACGATTCACGATTCACATTCACATCCCCCCACGGGCGTCGGCAGGTGGTCGGCAAGTCAGTTCTCGCCTCGAAGAGCTGTTTCACGTCGGGGTTCATCTGTGTCTCTTCGCCCTGAGCGAGGGGTTTGTCAACCTGGAGTCGGCTCTCTGGGCGTGTCCGATGGTTCTCCCACAGGCGTTCGTGGTTCCGTTTGGGCACCCCGAGTCAGCTTGAGGTTCGGCCCGCGACCGCTGAATGTGTGTCGCCTTCCCAGACTCGAGGGCCGAAGTCTCGAAAGTAACGCGAGGCCTGAGCGGAGCGTCCACCGCGCCGTAAAGGGTCGTGAATCTGCCGCCGCTGGGGTCCACCATCAGCGTGCGGTTGCCGTTCTGGTCGTACTCGTACCGGATCGCGAGCCCGCGGTTGCTCTCGCGCGTCACCCTGCCGAGAGCGTCGTAGGTGGTCGTCGCAACGCCCCAGAAGTCCGAGAGCGTGGTCCCTCAGAAATGGTGGAGCCGTTCCATCAGACCTGGCTCAACGCCCTTCTGACTCCTCGCTCTGCAAAACCGACTCCCAGCGAAACCGGGGTTCTGACTGTGAGCTGACGGTCAGTCTCATTCTAAATGGTGCCGCCTCGTCACAGTTGGCTAATACCTCGCAACCCCCATCAACCCTACTTACAGTTAGGGAAACATTTCGATCAGAGATCGCCCACTTCCCGGACGGATGCATTCTGATTTCATCTGCTGTTGGACAATCGCCGCTGGACTTGACCAACTCTGTGACTGCTACTAGCACACCTAGCCTAAATCGGCGATTCATCTGCTGGTCATATTCGGAGCGCCTGCAATCCAACATAGCCAACACCACCCATGCCAGCAAAGTGCATCCTGCTATTCCAATCAACCACTTGTATGCAACCTTCATGAGAAATCCATCCGGGCTCCGAATTCATTCAGCCAACTGCAAGACGTTAACTTAAAACAGAAAACACAGACCCACACAATCACCTTGGCCGATGCCAGTGTTGTTTGTGTCATCGTCCTCGTCGAACCGCTGGGCCAAGATCAAACCGTCCACTGTGTGGTAGTTCAGTGGCTTCGAGCCCGCATAGGGTTGGAGGTAGTCCCAGACGATGGTGGTAAACGCCGCGCCTTGGTAGATCCGCCGCAGCTTCGATTCCGAATCGTAGACGTGGGTGGCGAGCCTCCCGCTCGGCCCGTCCACCGCGGTGAGGAACATCGGGTCGGAGTAGGTGAAGGTCGTCGTGTCGGTTCCCGTCTTTTGGGTGTGCATCGCGCCCCGGCTCTGCCAAGCGAGCGTGGTGAGCGCGGAACCTTCTTGGTAGGTCGTAATGCGGTCGGCGACATCGTAGGCGATGGTTCTCGGCGAACCGCCCTGGTGCCACTTGGTCGTGAGGTTCGAGTTGTCGTCGTACACAAACGTCGCCGTTTGCCCAGACTTTTCTTGCCCGATCAGGCGGTACGCCTCGTCGTAGAGCCACGTGGTCGGGTTGCCGTTGGTGTTGCGCCCGGTGCGGTTCCCCACCGCGTCGTAGCTGTCCACCATGGTGTAGATGCCCTGGTTCGACGCGTTCAACTCGACTTGTGTGGTCAGCCGCCCGACCGAGTCGTACTGATACTTCCGCTTCGAGCCCAGGCCAAGCAGCAACGTGGTTCGCCGCGAATCCGCGTCGTATTGTTGCGTGTAGCGCTGGCCCTTGGGCACCTGCATGCTCTTTAGACGGTCCACCTCGTTGTCAAGGTACGTGAATCTGCCGCCGCTGGGGTCCACCATCCGCGTCCGGTTGCCGTTCTGGTCGCACTTGCGTCCGGCCGCCAGCCACCGGCTGTATTCCCGCATCGCCCTGCCGAGGGCGTCGTAGGCGTGGC
>DDSP01000036.1 GCA_002343445.1 Chthonomonas sp. UBA2387 | reverse complement strand
CATGCAGGTGCCCACGGGCCAGCGGTACACGCAGCAGTACGACGCGGATTCGCGGCGCACCACGCTGCTCTTGGGCCTCGGGAGCAAGAGGCGGTACGAGTACGATTCCGTCGGGCGGATCACCACGCAGATCGAACTGAATTCGAGCAACCAGCGCATCTACACGATGGTGGACAGCTACGACGCGGTCGGCAACCGCACCGGGCGCAACACCAACGGCAACCCGACGACCTGGCTCTACGACGACGCGTACCGCCTGATCGGCCAGCAGAAGTCGGGGCAAACGGCGACGTTTGTGTACGACCAGAACTCGAACCTCACCACGAAGCAGCATCAGGGAGGAAACCCCAGAACCATCGCCTACGATGCCGCCGACCGCATCGCGACCTACCAGGAAGGCTCCGCGCTCACCACGCTGGCTTGGCAGAGCCGGGGCGCGATGCACACCCAGAAGACGGGAACCGACACCACCACCTTCACCTACTCCGACCCGATGTTCCTCACCGCCGTGGACGGGCCGAGCGCGAGGCTGGCGACCTACGTCTACGATTCGGAATCGAAACGGCGGCGCATCTACGAGGGCGCGGCGTTCACCACCATCGTCTGGGACGGCTGGGACTATCTGCAATGGCGCCGCCCTTCGGGCACGCACGTGTTCCACACGATGAACGGCGAGATCGTGGGCGAGAGCGTCGGCGGCACGGTCCGCGACTACCTGCTCGACCCCTTGGGTTCGGTGGTGGCGACTTTGGATTCGGGCGGCATCGTGGACCAGTTCGAGTACTGGCCCTACGGCGAACCGGTGGACGACCTGCCGGAAGGGGCTCCCGTGTTCCTCTGGGTGGGCGGCCTCGGCTACTGGTTCGACACCGACGAGCGCAGGTACGTGCGGCACCGGATGCTGAGGACGGACTTGGGGAGTTGGATGCAACTCGACCCGCTGTGGCCGGAGCACCAAAGCTACAGTTACGTATCCGGCAGGCAAGTTTCAATTGCCGACCCTTCAGGTTTGGGCGACGACTCTGGCACAAAGCAGCTCTGCAAGATCACTTGCAGGACTCTGATTTGTGGTGGCTTGCCCCCAGTTCTCAAGCAGGCGTGCATCGCTGGATGCTACAAGAGTTGCGATTCAGGTGAAATCCCAAATCCAGGGCCAGGCTACAAACGTTGTCGCAAAATGAGTTCCTTCGAGGAGTGCCTGAGTTGTTGCGCAACCCTCTGTCGCGCTCTGTACCCCAATCCAGGACAAGCAAGAAACATCTGCATCTCCACCTGTGAGCGACAATGCAACCTTGCAGTCATTGCAGGTGAATACCCTCAGGACGGAGAGACTTCAAAGTGAAACATCTGGCTGCATTGGCAATCGTCTGGACCCTCTCTTGCGATCCAGGGAGCAATATTCGGCAAACAGCGGCGAATCCGGAGACGAACCTGATCCCAGTCTATACCTCAGGCACAGTGCGGCTTTCGTCGCTAACCGCACGCGCAACAGAGAACCGATTGACTCTCGAGTTGACGGGACACATCTGGGGCCCCCTGAAGGACTGGCACAGAGCGTTCAAGCAGCTAAGGCAATCTGATGCTACCAGCCACTCCGCCGAGAAGAATGGCTACAGTATTAAGGTGACTTCCAGTTCCGATGTCTCGATTCTGGGACGCAAGTTTAGTATCGAATTGTCTGCAGCAGGGCACTTTGACCCCAAATGTGTCGATCTAACGCCAATAATGGCAGGCGCTCAGCTATGGTCCATAGTATGGGACGACGTCGATCTGGGCACGTCGATCGTATTGGCTTTTGATTCTCAACCGTCCAAGAGCAAGCACAACATTGCTGGAGTGACCGCATTTCCAAGAAGCCAGAACACATTCTATGTTTCGTTCGGCAAATCAGCTGTGACATTAGGTCCAATTCCTCACTCTGAAGATGATGATGAATCCGGGGTCGCACCGCTGAACGGCGGGGCGTACTTGATCGGCTTGAACATCGACGAGAGTGACGTTGGGCAAGGTTGCGCTAGACGTTTGATCAAGGTGCGATAGTTCCCTTCCTCAGTTGTCTTGGGCAGGCTACGAGCAGCGTCAGTGACAATATTCTGGATGCCCCGTATTGCTGTACATGTTTGTGTACCTAAGGTGCGGGCTAAGAGATGCGACCGCTCTTACAGCGCCGTGAGACGGCTGGTCGGCGCCAGGCAGGGCGGGGTCGAGCAGCGGTACCAGTACGACGCGGTGGGGAACCGCGTGAAACGGGTCGCGAACGGCAACCCGACCAAGCGGCTCACGATCCTTCGACCAGGGCTGGGCGGCGGCAGGTACGCGGCTCCGGAGGCTCAGGACAAGCTCCGTCAGCGTTGGCAAGATACCTGAGCGACGCATTGCGTACCGCCTGATCGGGTAGCAGAACTCGGGGCAGACGGCGATGTTTGCTTACGATGCCAACTCGAACCTGGCCACCATGTGGCACCAGGGGGCAACCCGGAGACCTAACGAGCACACGGACTGTGAATAGCTGCCTTCACCTTGCGACAAACTCCACCAACTGCTCCGCCGACACACGTCGGCACTTGCCGATCTTGAAGCTGCCGAGTTCCCCGGTTTCGATGAGGCGGTAGGTTTGGGCTCGCGAGATCGAGAGCAGTTCCGCCGCCTCCTCCACCGTGTACGCGATCTTCTGCGGCGACCAGGGGCAGGTCTGAGCGGAACGCGTCTGGAGTCCCCGAACGGCCACCGTCAACCTCCCCCCAACGCCCGCCGCAACCGCGAAACGAGGCCGCGCCATCTCAGTCGGGGGACTTTCGCGGGAGCCGCTAGGCGGTTCGAGTCGGAGCCCGGTCCCCAGAGTTCGTCTTCGGCCCGGTACGAGGCCAACAGAGCATCCGCGCACAAGTCCTCGAGCAGCTGCCGCTCCGACTCGGTGGGACCGCCGCGCTCCGAGGCGTGGCTCGACATGCGTTCGTCCAACCGGCCGACCTCGGCTTCCACCCCTTCCAACGCCGACAGGAGCATCGCGGCGAGGACGGACTCGGGCCGCCTTCGTCGCGAACGGCGATTCTCGGCCCCCGCCGCGCGCAGCCTGGCCAGGTTCGCTCTCCTCTCGCCCGCGAACACGCCCGCGAGTGCGGAGCAGGCGACCGACGGCAGGACGACGACCAGCGAGACGACGAGGAGTTCCGCCGAACCCAAAGACTGCGTCTCGAAGGACGTCGAGGCTCGAAGCGCGCGGAGCAGACCGAAGCGCTCGACGGAGCTCTCGACGGCGACGAACGCCGCGCCGAGCAGTGCGAGCGCCCATCCGCACAAGACGGCCTTGCGCCGGGCCGACCGCGAGGCGTCCGGTTCGGCCAGAACCAGACTTTCTCCGAGCCCCGAACCCAGCCCGTACAGACAAGACCCGACGGCGGCGACGATCGCCGAACCCAGCAATGCCCAGAGCAGCATCGAGGCGCCCTCGTGGGCTGGCTCGAGCGTTTCGAGCTTGCCGATCAGCGTCCCCAGCCCGAGACCGAGGATCGGGCCGCCCGAGAGGATGGAGAGCAGCCGCGAGCCGGCCCGCTCCCACCATCCCGTCCGCTCGTTGGGAACGGAAACGCCGAGTCTGCCCGCCGTTTCCTCAAGGGTCTCCGGCTCGACTTCGCCCAGTTCGCCGCCCTCCGCCCGCCATCCGGCTCTCGCGCAGAGTCCCTTCAGCGCCGCCGCGCACGCGTCCCGTCTCGAAGCGAGCTCGTCGCGCAGCCGGATCGTCTCGGCGAGGGTCTCGGAGCGCGCGGCGTCCCTGCGTTCGCACTCTTCGCGGAGCAGCTTCGCGGCCTTGCGAACGTCCTCTGCCGCCGCCAAGGCGAGTTTCGCCGCCAGCACGCGCCGAGCCCCATCGGCACACGGATCGGCCGCCGCCTGGAGCAGCGCCTCCGGATCGAGGGCACCGGGCGCGGCCCTGCCCCAGACGGGTCCGAGATCGCATCTGCCCCGAGCGTCGCGGGGCCTCGCACCCTCCGCCGCCCGCCAAACGAGCGCGGCCAGTCTCATCGGGACGCCTCCTCCATAGCCGGGATCGCGTCGGCGACGCCTCGGACGCGGGCCCTCGATCCCAGGGGGCCGAGCAAAGTCTCCCACCACTCCCGATGCCGAGCCTCGACTCCGGCGACCAGCAACCTGGTCGGGGCGGAGCGCTCGGCCAAAGAGCTCATGGAGGCCTCGAACCTCGCCGCTGGCTCCGATCCGCGATCCTCCACTCCTCCGTCTGTGACGATCAGCAGCAGGGCCGGGAGCCTGGTTCCCGCCGCGTCCGAGGCGAGCCGCTCCAAGGCGAGGTCCGTGCGCGTTCCTGGCCGCGATACGTTCGCCGAGGGCCTCGACAGGCTCGGACCGAGCGCGCGGTTGAATGCCTCCCGCGTACGCAGGGGCGGACCGACGTACACCGGCTCCAGCCGGTGCGCGAAGACGCAGACGCGGAGTCCGCTTCCCTCCGGCAGCCGTTTCTGGAACCGGTACGCGAGGTCGGCGTGTCGAAGGAGCGTTTCGCGGGTCGGGTCGCTCAGATCGACGGCCACCGACACGAGAACGGGATCGGTCGGCGGTCCGGAGCACGCGGAAAGGAGGAGGAAAGCGGCACAAAGCCACAGGGCGGATTCAGCGCTTCTTGTCGGCATCGGGTTTTCCTTGGATAAGGTGTTTGAAGAGGGCGAAGAGCGTCTTGAGAACGGGGACCGAGGACTTGGCGCAGCTTCGGGCGGCGCGGAAGGCGAACTTGGACATCGATGGCAGCCGCTTGCGGAAGCCCGGACAGACGGCGGACAGCACGGCCGCGAAGACCGCGACCTGAACGATCGGGAGAATCAGGTTCCAGAGGACCTGTGGCAAGTGGGCGCCGAAAACGAAGGCGAAGAGCCATTCGCCGATCTGGAGGCCCGCGCCGACAAGATCGTCCAGGTTCGCCCAAAGCGCTTTGGCGACCAGCGGCGCGCACAGCCAGGCCAGCATCCGTGCGACTCCGTCCAGTCGCAGCGACCGGGCCGTCTCCGACAGTTCGTCCGAACCGCAAGCGACGCACTTGGATGCGGCGACGGGCGAGAGGTGGTCCGAAGGGCACCTTCTCCCGTGGAACGTCCGTCCGCAGGAGCCGCACCGTTTGGAGTCTCCGGGCCACGCCCGGCGGCAGTCGAGGCAGAAGATCACGGTCTCGACCCTCCCAGAATCCGCGCCGCGACATCGCCCGCCTCGGCGATCCTCGCGAACTCGAAGACCGAAGACCGGCCGCCGACCCGTTTCGCGACCTGGGAAAGGGCCTCGATACGCCGCGAGGTCGTCCCGAGGACGAGCACGTCGAACGTTTCCGCTCTGTACGCGCTCCCGAAGACGCCGCTGCCGAGGTATTCGCGGTACGAGACGACCTTGCGCTCGAAAGCGGGCATCGAGACGTTGCCGAGGTCCAGTTCGACGAACACGACCCGGTCCGGCTCGAACATCCGAAAGCAGGCGTCGGGTTGGAAGACCCGCTTGCGCCAAGCGCCACCGAGGGTCCTGAGCGAATACTCGTGCCTGCACAGGGCCTCGGGCAACCAGCGGAAGCCACCCGTTCCCGCGAGTCTCGCGCGCTTCTCGAACACGATCCGCAGGTCGCCAAGCGCGAGCGTGTGTTCCAGAAAGAGCGGAGCGACGGAGCGGCGGCACGGTCCGAGCACGTCCTCCAATCCGGCTCCGAGCCGCTCGGCGATCTTCGGGGCCGCCGCCGGGCCAGGGCCGTACAGGTGTTGGGCCCTCGATCCTCTCAGCGCGTGCTCGAACCGCCGCGCCCATCCGGCGAGCACCAACCGAGCCATGCGGGCGTTGCACCTGGGCACCGAGCCGAAGCGTCCCAAGGCGATCAGCTGGTCGCGCGAGAGGGCGCGGTGGGCGAAGAGATCGGCGGCGATCTCGACGTCCCGGCCCGTATGGACGAACCTAACCGAGTCCGAGCGGCGGTTTGTCATGCCGAGCCTCCTTGGCGTTAGGTCGGGTCTTCGCGGGCGTCGTTTCGGCTGGGGCTTCCAGAGTCTCGGATCCCTTCGCCGGGGCGGTCGAAAGCTCCGGATCGGGCGAGTGTTCGGTCGCCACCCGCAGAGTGGGAGAGCCCCTGCGGACCAGGAGGGCCTCTCCGACCTTCTGCGAGGTCAGGATCGCCTTGACCTGTTCTCTGCCGCCCAGTCCGGCGACGTCCTGGGCCAGTTCTCCGGCGTCGCCCGCCCCTGTCTGGAAGAGCAGCTGGACCGCCGCGTTGTTGCGAACGGTCTGCCGGAGCGAGTTCTCCATTTGGGACAGGTTCTGGTGGGAGAGCACGAGCGACAGCCCGAACCTCCTTCCTTCGGCGACGATCGAGGCGAACGCGGGACAGGCCATCGTCTCGAACTCGTCGACGAAGAGCGTGCAGGGGTTGCGCGAGCTCTCGGGCGCGTCCGCCCGCGCGGTGACCGCCCGCTCGATGGAATCGACCATCAGACCGCCCATCAGTCTCGAAGCGGCGTGGAAGCGGTGGACCGCCAGAGCGACCAGAATCAAGGAACCCGGACGGTCGAGCAGCGTTCTCCAATCGACCCCGCCCGAACGCGCCGAGAGCATCTTGCGGATCTGGGGCGCGCCCAGAAGCGGAGTGACCTTGTTGAGCACCGGCAGGCTCCACGTTCTTCGGCGTTCGTCCGAGAGCAAGCCGTACCGCGCAAAGAACCGCAGGACCGTCTCGTCGGGACACCTTTCGAGCGCGGACTCCCGGAAGTCGTCGTCTTCGAGCAACGGCTCCAGATCGCCCAGCGACAGCCCCGCGAAGGCGAGGGCGACCAGCGCGTTGCGAAGCGTCTCGTCCAGTTGAACGCCCCAGGAGTCCGACTGGGCCCGAAGGGTGCCGAGGAGTCCGGCGGCCCGCGTGTGCGGATCTCCCGAGCCCGCAAGCGGGTTGAAGCCCGGCGCGTCGTCTCGGCGCAGGTCGATCGCGGTCGCGGAACCTGCGCCTCGGCGCGCCAGCACCCGGTCGGCCAAGTCGCCCCGGAGGTCAAGCACGACGACCGTCCGTCCGAGGCGCGTCTCTTCGTCGATCAGCCGCAACAGCAGGTTCGTCTTGCCCGAACCGGTCGCTCCGATCAGGTACGCGTGGCGACGGAGTTCGGAATCCCGCAGGCGCACTTCGCGCCCGGAAGGCACTTCTCGGCCGAGCAGGAAACCCTCGCTCGGAGGGAACGCTTCATGCTTCGCCGCGGGCAGCCCACGGAGGGCGGCGGCCAGGGCCAGTTCGATCAGATCGGCGAGGCTTTTCATCGCTCGATCCGGATGGTGGAGCCGTGTTCGCGCCTTGATTGCAGGAGGTGCGGTTTCTTGAGCGAAAACTCAAGAAAAGCCGTGGAACGCCCCGCGCCAACCGCGTTCGGGCGAGCGCTGAAGCAACTGATCCGGGAGGTTTGGGGCTCGCAATCCGCGTTCGCCGCCCATCTGGCGGTGGACGAGAGCTGGATCGCCAAGCTGGTCCGCTCTCCCGACCCGCGCCTCTCGCACGCAAGCCTGGCGAGGCTCGTGGCCGGTTTCCCAAGCGCATCGCAGCGCGAAGCGCTGTATCGCGCTTGGATCGCCACTTGCGCGCCTTCCCCAATGGACGAAGACTTCGCGAACTTCGGACCCGGGCAGGCCGCGGTCTTCGCGTCGGAGGTCCACGACCGAATCTCGGCGGGCCGGGTCGTTCAAACGCGCAACGCGCTGCTCGATCTGTGGAAGCGGTTCGGTCCGGGTTCCGGGCACATCGCCACGGCGTTCGCGCTGGGGGAAGCGCTGATCGACTGCAGCAACCAGTTGGACAGGATCGGCACTTCCTTCCAAGTCTGCGGCGCGCTCGATGCGATGTGCAAACCCTCGGAAGAACCCGAAAGGTCCGTTCGGGCTCTCTGGCTACGGGGCGTGACTTCGCGGCTCGTCCGACCGAGACGGATCGCACAGGCGGAGGCCGCGTTCGACTTGGCGGGCGAATGTCTGGGCTCCGCGAGAAAAGGCATGGCCGGGCACGACGGCTTGTCTCTGGCCTTGGCGAGAGACCGCCTGCTGGGGGCGCTCGACGCCATCGGAGCGGGTCACGACGGAGCCGACTTCCTCGCTTCCAGGCTTTCGCGCTTCGAGGAACTATGCGAGCGGGCTACAGGGGAAGAGCTTGCACTAGGGTTCGAGGTCCGAGCGCGCGCTCTGGTGGCGCTCACCCGACTCGACGAGGCATACGACGTCCTTGAAACGGCAACCGGTCTGCCAGCGACTTCGGCCAACATGGTCAAGCGCGACGTATGCCGCATCCAGCTCCTGTGGCAAGCCGGGGAGCGCAGCGAGGCTGGGGAGCTCTTCGAGTCGTCGTTGGACCTGGCAGACCGCCTTGTTCTGGTTCACCACCGGACCAAGTTGGCGGGACTGGGGCGGCGGATGGGGATTATGTGAAGGTTTTTTTGCAGAAAGTCGGCACACCGAGCGGGTTCGTGATATATTGGGTGGCGTAGATCAGGATTGCTCGGGTCGCTGATCGTGTTCGCAGGGGCTCGGGCGCATACGGCAGAGGGATGAATGTACGAGTATCACACCGTCCAGATTCCACCCAACATCGGGGTGCGGATGGGTCGTGCCGAGGGAGCGGCGGCGGCCTACCTGAAGGACGTCATCGACAGGCACGCCAAAGACGGCTGGGAGTTCTACAGCGTGGAGCGGATCGGGATCGTCGAGAGCATGGGCTGCGGATGCCTGTCCCTGATCCTCACTCTGACCGGCGGCTCGACCAAGCAGCACAGCGACGTGTACGTGGTGGTGTTTCGGAGGGGTATCGGCGATGGGCAACCCACATCGCATTTTAAGTGAAAGGTACTTCCGTTGTCGGCAAAAACGTCCCTCTACAAAGAAGTATTGAGCGCACTTGCGAATCTTTCTGCGGAGACCGTTCGAGGCGCGTTGCTTTTCTTTCACGAGCTGTGTCAGACACACGATCACGAACCTGCGGTGTTTGCACTGGCGATCGACGATCCCATTGTGGCACGCTTTTTGGGGGAGAGCGTGGGCGAGGTTTCTGGCGAAAAGCCCTATGACAACGTGTGCTTGGCTCCAAGTGACGAGGACTATTCGCGTGTCGTTCATTATCAGACGCGGCTCAACTGCGTCATTCCCGGCCTATCGCTTACGAGGCTGTTCGCCATGACACCGGGCGGGCCTTGCTGGGTGCGGCCACTTCGTGGTGAGTCAGATGCCGTTCGGGAGCGCGTAGAGCAAGCTCTCGCCGTCACTACTCCGACAGAACGTATCCGTGATGTTCTCAGCGCGTTGCATAATGAGCTTTCCAGCCTCTATAGAGTGAATCTCCATTACACCCACAACATCGCCTTTGTCGCGTGCAGCCTCGCCAAGCCGACGTCCTCCGAAGCGCATACTGACGTCCGGCACGAGAACGCCGGGACGGGCGAGCCGGTTCGACACAGCGTCAACGGTGCATTCGCGTTCAAAAGGATTGGGAGTCGCAAAGCAGCTCGAGAACTCCTGGACGCTTGCAGTCTATTTGCGCACGGGCTCACCACGTATTGCCACATCGAGTACGTGGCCCAGCTTGAACGCGAGCTCAGGACCAGCCGGGACCACTTAAGCCAATTCGGTCACAACCTCAGTCACGCGGCCCTAGTGGTCCAACACCGCGTTTTGACACGGTACGCGAACAACGATAAGCGGCATCGACTGGCCCTCAAGTCGCTATTGTCCCACGCGTTTGAGCGACAGCAGCTGTTTTCTTTGCTCTCTTCGAGTGATCGGTGGCCGCGCTACGCGACCACGATTCCGCGAGACGTGCTGGATCCCGAGGTCACTCGATCTATCTGTTACTACGATCTGCTCGCCCGGTCAGACGAATCCGATGAAGTCGTGTCTCGTCGATGCGACCATATCTTCGTGACGTACACCGGCTCAGACCCTCGGGTGATGTGGTCTCTGCCCTTCGGTGCGAGAGGGCTCGGTTTGGTCCAGAGTATCGTCGAAAACTTGCTGCGAAACCTCATCAAGCACGCGTCGGAGCGAGAGCTGAGGGCGATCAAGGATGCAACTGATTCGGATCAGGGCTTGCAGATCACCGTCTTAGAGAACGTCGCGGTCCCCAAGAGGCTCGTTTTCAACACGCAAATGCAGATTGCGCTTGCCGAACGATACAGGACGCTCGCGATAGACGTCCCGTGTCAAGAGGAGACGACCACGCAGACAGTGTCTGGAGTCCTGAGCTCCATGAGTGAGGCGGGTACTGGAGCCGGCATGGGCATCAGGGACATGCTCTACGCGGCGAGTGTGCTCGCCGATCAGCGCGGTGCGAGCGAGAGCTATGCGAGCGTAGTGAGAGCGTGCTTGAGCAACGTGCCTACTGCCCTTGAGCCACCTCCGTTGATGATAGAGCACATTCGGTCCGAGGTCGGTCTAGGGGTTTCGCGATACTACGTTGCCGTCCGAAAGGAGGTAGTCGTCACCGAGGTGCGAGGACCCTTCGTCTCCGGGGGTTCCCAGGATGCGGAGCGGATCGTCTGCGTCGAGGATGGCACGGAGCCGCTGGCCAGCGGGACCCCGCTGGGTCTGGTGCGCTCCACTGCAGAGGGGGCCCGCCAGACCCACGACCTGGTCGCAATAAAGGGACTTCTCGGGCTCTTCCCAACGACGATTCTGTTGCCTGAAGGAAGGTACGCCTTGTACGAAGCGCCGATCGAGCTTCGGCAGGACATCGGAATCGTAACAGAGGCGCCGGTCGACAAGGGCGAGAATAGCAACTTCACCATCGAGTTGGTCCACGCTGAGCGTCGAAGGTGGCGTTGCGCCGATCGGCAGGTTCCCGTGAGTATCCACGACCTCCTCCTCGCGACCGCAAATGGCCGAATCTTCGAAGCGGAGTGCCTGTTACGATTCGTGGAAGCGATGCAGTTCGCAGTAACGATCGTCGACGAGAGGATCAGTTCGTATGACAGCCCTGCGCTCCATGAGTTGGGTATCGAGTGCCTGCATCCTAACGACCTGCGTTCGGCCGTTTGCGGCGGGAAGATCGGGTGCCAGATCGACAGGTCGTTGAAGCGGTTGGTCGTGGTCCACGAGGGCTTTCTCAGGTTCTCGCTGAACCAGGCTGGGGCCGGGATGGGCCTGCGTGTGGCCGAAGCCCTGGCTTTAGCGTTCGGAACCGAGCCGCGCTGCCTTTTCGCGACCAGCACATCGCCGTCCGTCGAATGGCTGAGGTTTCAAAACCTGAAGTTCATCGCGTTTTCAAGCGTATTCGAGGGCGTTCGAGCCTGCGACAAAGTCGGGTTGGTAAGAGGTCTTCTTGCTGCGCGCCTCCTGTAGGCGCTATACTGCCGGTGGAGCGTGATCTGAAATGACATCCGTTGGTTCTGCGCAGGTTTTGACCAGAGTCGTGTTCTTGATGAGCCAGTCGGTCGGCACCTACGAGGGTGATGGCGAAGCTAAGGAGTGCGTCGTCGAGGCGCAGCGACTGATTGCTTGGAACGCCGTCCAGAGGATTCCAGGGTTCGGTGCCAGTCGCGGCACGAACATACCGGACGCGCCAAGCCTTCACAGCGACCCGAATGCCGCTTGCCACGCTTACCAGTACACGGGCGAAAAAAAAGGTCTCCCCCTTCGCGGAATTATCTGGGACTGCGAGGCGTCTGGTCCGGCGAGCCGAGGCCTGTTCGTCGTCCACGACTCATTGGCGTCGCCGTTGCTGCAGTTCCATGAGGATCTGGTTAGGAGCAGCACCAATACGGATGACTGGGTCGTGGCGACGTATTCGTCCGTCAGCGCACTGAACGTGGACGACCCGGCCGAGCGTGTGTTCGAACTGCTGCGCTCGGTGTTGGATCGGCCTGGACCGCGCGGCGATTGGGTTGAGGCGTTCCTCCGCGCGGTGACCACTGACGCTAGGATGCACGCTCGTCGCTATCCTTGCTAGTCTCGCGAGGATCGACGTGAGGGCACCCGGCGACCCGAACCGCGACCGATTCGCACCCGGCCGACTGGTCCACCACGAGTCGCGATGGGCTTGCGAGCGCGGCCTTGAGAAGCGTTGCCGCAGTCACCTCGCGAATCGAGCGAACATCTGAGCGTGAATGCCTGTCCATAGTCTCTTGTCCACTTCTAGTATACCCTTGTTGTCGGCCATCAGCCGGGAGAACTCTATCAGGTCCCGCGAATCCAGCGTGCGATCCGTCGACTCGGGGGAGTGCAGAACGTCGTTGGCCGCGCGCACGCTCAACAGGATGCGACGCCAGTCGTCCTCGCGCTCGGTGGTCGAGTGAAAGGGAAAGGCGCCTGGGTAGCGCCGAGCAAGCGGGTTGTGACGTACCGCAGTCGGTACGTCGAACGAAACTTGCGCCTTCAGGTCCGAATACCGGAGCTCGCCATTCGGCCCGAGGTCCGTGCCTGGATAGGCGGCGAGAAGGTTGATCCGAACCCGGGCGCCCGCGTTGTGCAACTCGCACGCTGCAGTAAGGGTCCGATCGAATTCCTCCTCTTCGTGGTCGGATCCGTCAAAGATCAGGGCGGCGGTCGGCGTGACGCCCGCATCCACGAGCCAGGAGATCGCGTCGGTGGTTCTGGGTCCGTAGAATCGCTTTCGGTAACGTCGGCTCTGACGGTCGGTTACTGCGTCGATGCCTAGATAGACGTCGGTGCATCCCGATGCGCCCATCTGGGAAGCCAGCTTGGGGTCCAGTGTCGGGATGGTCGCATAGCAGTGCCAGGGGATGACCGACTCAGACGACTCAATGGTCTCAAGGAGTTCCATGGCGTCGCGTCTGTTGTTGACGAAGTTATCGTTGACGAAAAACAGTCGGCCGAACCCTCGCTCCTTCATGTCCTTCAGGTCGTCCATTACGTGGCCGAGGCTCCGGAACACGGCCTTACCGAAGTGTCCAGGGCTGTAACAGAAGGAGCAGTTGAAGACGCATCCCCTGCCCGATTCGACTAGACCGAGCCGAACCGGGTTCGCCGCGAAGTAGGCCGGCAGATCAATGGATCGCATGGACTCCCTCGGTCCCAGCGCGCGCATGGGCCCGCCTGGGCCTCCCACGATCGCCGGATTGCTCGGCCGATCGTTGCGTGCGCGAGCCTGGAGGATCGCCCTCAATTCTTCCTCGGCAGAACCTCGAACGACAAAATCGAACGGACACAGTTCGCCCAGCACCTCCGCGATCGCACCAAAATGTGGTCCACCTAAGACGACCCAGCACGATGGCAACCTGTCGCGGACGAGCGTCGCGAGCCTGATCGCGACGTGCGAGTTCACTCCCATGGAGGTCAAACCAAGGACGGCCGGCTCGCGATCGCAGATTGCCGCTACCGCCTTCTCATAGAACTCCTCCTCGAAGTCCGCCAAAGCCGCCCAATTCGGAAGCGAAAGATCCAAGACGCTTGGCCTTGCCCCGCACTCCAGGCCAACCTCGGCAAGACGAAGCAGTCCCAGATGCGGCGCCAGATGGACCGTGTCGAAGCGGTGGTTCGGCGGATTCACGAGCAGGACGTTCATCGAACACTAGTGTGCGCCATGCACTATCCCAAGTACGTCGTGCGACCTAAGCCGCGTTCGCGACGCCTTCGAATACCCGTCCTGATGCGCCCGGTTTGCTCCCCGAAACCAAAGACGTCGCAAGATGAGTCGCCCCCGTCCTTTGGAGGAAACATGAAGTATGTCGTGATTCACAGAAGAGCAGATCGTCCGCAT
>DDSP01000060.1 GCA_002343445.1 Chthonomonas sp. UBA2387 | reverse complement strand
GGTATGGGGCGGGCGGGTCCTCCGAGTAGTCATAGCCGCTGGCAATCAACTCGACATGTAGTCTCCGAGGTTGACGAACTTGCGGCCGAAATTCGTCGTGATGATGTCGTTGCAGGGCATGGACTTGCACCTTCCACTCACTATGACGGGGATTCGTGGCGAACGTTTCGCGTCTTCTTTCAGCATCGCCTCACGAGCGTCCAGCACCGCGCGAACCTGACGCAACGTTCCGCGATGTACCCGAGTCTTGGAGCGACCCGCTACATCGGGTCCGGGCACTCACGGGCATGACGGAGCATGCCCCTCCAGGGGGGTCAAGGTCGAGGAATGCGAGGCGTTCATCCGAGGCTACGGCGAGCGGATGGGCTTGGAGAAGATGGGCCCCGTGGTGCATCCCGTGCGCGTCGCGCTTACGGGCAAGACGGTCGGACCGGGCCTGTTCGAACTCATGAGCCTCTGGGTCCGTCGCGCATGGTGCGGCGCCTGCGGCGCGTCCTGTCATCGGCCGCATAGGGCGTCCGCAACCCGCGCACTTTCGGTGGAGACTGGAACGACACAAGCGCTTTGCAGGCAATGCGTGATGATGTTCTGCGAACATGCCCGAAAGACGGTCGCAAGATGGTAGCAACCGATGAGCAAGAACGACTTGCTCAAGCACCTGCGGGCAAACGGCTGCCTGCTCATTCGGGAGGGCAAGCACGAGATTTGGCACAATCCCTCGACGGGAATGACGTCGCCGGTTCCCAGACACCAAACGATTGACCGGATTCTGGTCCGAAAGATTTGCCGTGAACTCGGCATTCCCGAACCCTAGAGATCACGCGTGAAGAGCCAGGCGTTCGACATCTTCGGGGTCGGGTCGATCGCGCATCGCCATCTCTCGGCGAGCGGCCATGAGCTCTTCCATGGCGGTAAGAACGTTCATCCTGGCCTCGGAACGCGTCGCGCCCTGCGAGAAGGCACCCGGTACCTCTGGAATCGTAGCGACCCAGAACCCATCCTCGCCTCGCTCCAAAATGATGGTCAGTTCGACGGCCATATACCCACCAGTATAGACGAGGACGTTCACATTCATCCGGCCTGCGAGGCTGCGGCTCCGATCGCTAGAGTGCCACCGGCGCACCGCCCTTTGCGACCGAAGCGTAGCCCGCCAAAGCCACTCGGGCGGCGGCGAGGCCGTCCCCGACCGAAGGGACTGCTGGGCCATCGCCCCGCACCGCCGCCAAGAACCCGTCCACGAGCAGGGCGTCCAGGTTCGAGCCGTAACCCGCATGGGTGTGCCGCATGTCGGCGTTGCGGTACAGGTCCGCGCCACAGCCGAACATGTCCATCTCGATCACGCCCGCCTCGCCCACAACGTTCATCGTGACGTCGCCCCACGTCTTGTAGCTCTTGGGGCGCGACCAACTCGAATCCAGCGTGGCGAACACGCCGCACGGATACTCCAGCGTGAGCATGGCCGTGTCTTCCCACGTTTCGCCATACATGTTGTGCCCCGTCTGCGCCTGCACCCGAACGGGCTCTTCGCCCAGCAAGTCGTGCAACAGGTCGGCGACGTGCACCACGTGGTCGATCATCGCGCCGCCCCCGGAGTGAGCGGCCTGCACGAACCAGCCGCCCGGGCACGAACCCCGGTTGGTGGCACACACGGCCCGCAGTGGGCCGATGTCGCCGTTGGCCACGCGTTCCTTGAGCTTGCGGTAAGCGGGCGAAAAGCGGCAAGGGAAGGCCGTCATCAGCAGCATCCCGCTCGCCTCCACGGCGGTCGCGATGCGGCGGGCGTGTTCGTCGTTCGGCGCCAGCGGCTTCTCGCAGAGGGTCGGCTTGCGCCGCGAGGCCGCCAGCTCGACGTACTCGGCGTGCCGCATGTTCTCGCTGCACACGATCAGGGCGTCGGCGGCATCCAGCAGGGCTTCGGGCGAGGCGCACCGCTCGACGCCGAAGTCGCTGGCGAATCGCTCGGCCATCGCCGGGTCGGCGTCGTACACGGCGACCGCTTGGGCATCGGTCCGCGACTTCAGCCCGTGGGCATAACCCCAAGCGTGCATGTGAGCGACTCCGAGAAACCCGATCCGCAAGGACATGGTCTCAGGTTCGCCGCCAATCGCGGACTTCCTGCCGGGCAGGCCTAGTTCGTCGAACCGAGGGCCGACCCGTCACCAGCGTCTCTCGCAGCCCTCAGGAACCTGTACTTCGAGCGTGCCTCAGACTTCGAATGAGCCCTCACCCCTAGCCCCTCTCCCACCGACGATACGCCTTGGCAAGCACAAGGTCTCTACGGTGGAAGAGGGGGATTCCGGGCGCGCTGCAACGCCTACTTCCGAGTCCACTCCAGATACGCCCGAATCTGCGCGTCCACCTGCTTGGCCAAGATGTCGAACTCCACGTTCACCGCATCGCCCGGGGCCAGGTGCAGCATCGCTGTCTCGCGCCGCGTATGGGGAATCACGGCCACATCGAACCGCGCCTCGCCCGATTCGCGTCGGGGGTTGACGATGGTGAGGCTGACGCCATCCACTGCGATTGAGCCCTTGGGGGCAAGCAGTACGCCTCGCTCTTCCGGGACGGCGAACGTATACGTCCACGACGACCTGTCTGGAGCGGCTTCGACGGCCACCACGGTTCCCACGGTGTCCACGTGGCCTTGGACGAGGTGTCCGTCCAGCCCCATCCCGTAGCGCAGGGCGTGCTCCACGTTCACTCGCCGCCCCGGGTTCCACGTGCCGAGCGTGGTCACGGCCAGCGTTTCGCCGCTCAGGTCGAACCCGACCTGCGAGAACTCGCCCGCATCGGCGGCATCGGTGACCGTCAGGCAGCACCCGTTGACGCTCAGGCTGTCGCCGACGCTGAGCGGCTGTTCGGGGTCGAACGCGACGATCAACCGGTGATCTCGGCGCGAGACCACCAGGCCCAGGCGACGGATGATGCCCGTGAACACGCCTTGATCGTACCGCTCAGGATGGGTCGAGAAAGGGATTGGGCCGGCCAGCGATGGCTTCGGCGGCCAGGTCTTCGAGCGATTCGTAGAGCGCCGGGTCGAGGTGCACCAAGCCGTAGATGCACTCCTCCGCACCGACGCGCACGGCCCAACCCGCGTCGCCATAGCTGTAATGCCACCACTCGTCGCGGCAGTTGGAGAAGCCCTCGGCGAGCATGGCTTCGATCAGCAGGTTGCGGTGGTACTGGGCTTCCTCGGTCAGGCCGAGCGTGTAGGTCGGGCTGGCCAAGAACCGCTCGTACGGCGCCCACACGTCGATGACTTCCCCGCTGTCGTCCACCAGATTGATGTCCAGCGCAGCCCCCGTGCAGTGTCCCGGCGGGGCCTTCTGGTCGGTGGGCGCAACCCATCGGTTGACCGTGCGCTTGAGCGACGAGTACTGGCGATCGGGGAAAGCCTCGAGGGCGCACTTCATCATGAAGTCGTAAATGCGTTGCTGGCGCTGGATCGGACGCCACGCCTCGGTCATCGCCATGTGGACGCCCTTGGGCATGCGCCGCGCCGCCCGCTCGGCCATCTCGGCCACGGTCTTGCGGCAATAGGGAATCGTGTGCGCGCGAAGGATGCGGATGCTCGGGGCGACTTCGCGCATGTCCACGAGCGGCTCGCCGCACTCGACTTCTCGGATGCGGTTCAGCAGGTGGACGGGTTCGGGACGGCCTTTCGTGCGGTCCCAGTTCATGCCTCGCGCCATCGGGTCTAGCCGCGGCCTCCCAATCGAGTCAACCGCCGGATGAGCAGGTCCACGTTCGCAGGCACGCTCTTGACGCCCTTGCCCGTGGGGACGTAGATGGCGTCGCCGGGCTTGAGCGGCACATCGGCTTTGAGGCCGCGCGAGATCGAAAGCAGGTCGTGGATCGTCCGCACTTGCCGGCCACCGTCCACGCGCAGGATCTGCACCTTCGAGAGGTCGGCTTGGTCGGCGGGTCCGCCCACGGCGTTCACGGCTTTGAGCAGAGTCATGCCCTCATCGAAGTCGAGGATGGCGGGATGCCGAACGGCCCCATCCACTCCAACGAAGAACCGCTCCTTCTTCAGCGCGATGCGCACCACGTCGCCCGGACGCAACACAAACGAGCCGGCTTCGGTGTTCCACTCGCTGGGCTGGTGGACCGCCTGATTGGCCCGGAGCACTTCGATGCCGTTGCGGTTGGCCGTGGGCGTCAGGCCGCCCGCCAACGCCACGGCGCGCTCCAACGTGAGTCCTGCGGTGTACGGGTACGAACCCGGCGCAGCCACGGCTCCCAACACGAACACCTCGCGGACGCGGTTCGAGAGCACGAAATGCAGGTGGTCGCCGGGAGCCAACCGCATGCCGAGCACGTCGGGCTTGTCGGTCTCGACAAGCTTCTTCGCGCCGAGTTGGTCCACCAAGACGAACGTGGCTTCGCTGCCCTCCTGCGGCTGGATGGCGCGCAAGGCTTCTTCCAGGGTCAGGTCTTCGCGATGCTCCATCATGCCCGGGTACGTGACTGCGCCCGTGAACCGGATCGGCAGATCGCCGCGCCAAAGAAGGCTGACCTTCACCGTCGAGCCATCGGCGGGCAGGGCCGCGCGCACGCTCTCGGCCAATCGGTCCTGTGCCTGAGTCACGGTCATTCCTGCCAGCGTCACCGGCGGGACCACGCCCAAATCGAGCCTGCCGTGGCTCTCGACCGAGTACTCGCGAGCCAACGTGGGGTCGGAGCACTCGACGCGGAAGCGGTCGCCCGGTTCGATGCGGCGGTCGGGTGCCGAGTCAAGCGACACCGTCGTCTGGGCGATGCCTGCGAGCGAGAGAAGAAGGAGCCAAACGCCTGCCAAGAAGCGCATGCCTTCAGTATGGCCGATGCGTCGGCAGGGTTGACCCCGTGTCTCGCCGAACACTCACCCCATGGTCTTGGCTTCTTTGTTGCTGGCGTCGGCGATGCGCGCGGACCTCGACGCCGTGTTGAACCACACCGATCTCGCCGGGGCGCTGGTCGGCGCGTGCGTGATGCGGCAGGATGGGACGGTGCTCTACGAGCGCAACCCCGACGCGAGGATGGTGCCAGCAAGCAACCAGAAGCTCTTGGCGTGCGCGTTCGCCCTCGACCGGCTCGGCCCCGATTGGAAGCCCAAGACCGAGTTCTGGAAGGAAGCCGACGCCGTCGTGGTGCGCACGACAGGCGACCCGATGGCGACCTATGCCGATTGGCGCGCAGTGGGGGCCAAACTAGGCGTACCCTCGGGCACGGCCTTTCGTGTGGCGCAACCGTTCGACCCCGCGGTCCCACCTTCGTGGGAGTGGGACGACTTGCCCAACAAGTACGCGGCTCGGGTGGCGTCTCTGACCGTAGATCGAGGCTCGTTCGAGTTGTGGGGCGGGCCGGCAGGGCTGGAACTCCGCCCGAGCGGCTACGGCGTGCGCATCGTCCATTTCGACCAGTCGGGCCCGGCACGGGTCCGCTACGAGCCGCACGTGGGCGTGTGCTTTGTGAGCGGTACCCTGCCCGACAAGGCCACGCGGCTCGACACGCTGGCGCTTCCCGACCCCACGCTGGCAGCGGTCAAGGCGATGGGCGGCGGGTCTTGGACGGCAACGGTCTCGGTTCCCGACCGCAAGCCCGACCTGGTGGTCGAAGGCCGTCCGATCCGCGAGATCGTGGCGGGCTGTCTGCCTCCCAGCGACAACAACTTGGCCGAGGCGTTGGTGCTGTTGGGTTCGGCGGGCGGCGCGAGCGGTGGCCGCGTAGGCTACGGCGACGTATCGCGCGAGATGCGCGCGTTCGTTCGCAAGGCGATCGGCGACGCCGCCTTTCGGCCCGACGACGGCTCGGGCATGAGCCGCCACAACATCGTGACCGCACGCGGCCTGGCCCAACTCCTGGTGTGGGCGGGAAAGCAACCGTGGGCCTCGGTGTACTTCGAGAACATGGCGGCCCCCGGCCGCGGGACGCTCGCATCCCGGTTGGCCGGCAGCACGTTTCGCGGCAAAACGGGCACGCTCGACATGGTCTCCAGCCTGTCGGGGATCGTGGACGTGAAGGGGGAGCGGCTGGCCGTGAGCCTGCTCATGAACCACTACGCGTGCCCTGCCGCGCGGGCCAGAGCCCTCCAAGATGCGTTCATCGGGACCCTCGAAAGAGGGACTTTGCCCGGTAACGATACGGGGATACCTTGGAACCGTGCGTATAGTCCTGCCGAGCAGCTTTTCCGTGCTCCTCTTCGTGGGGATCTCGGATCTCATTCTCACCTCGTGGCTGTCTTCTCGGGGACTGATCGTCGAGTTCAACCCATTGATGCGTCACTTGTTGCAGCAGGGCGAGGCCACCTTCGTGGCAGTCAAAGCCCTGAGCCTGCTGGTGGCGTGGTGCGTGTTGGCCGTGCACGCCCGCCGCGATCGGGAGACGGTGATGCGCTGCTGCAGCGTGACCGTTTTGGCGTACCTATGCTTCTGGTCGGCGGCCGTGGCGTTCGGCTAGGCCAAACCCACCCCGAGCCAGAAGCCCTGAGCCCGAAACACGGACGCGCCGCTACGCTCTGAGCGCTCGGTCGAGGTCTTCGATCAGGTCTTGCACGTCCTCGATGCCCACGCTTAGGCGGATCATCGTCGGCGGGATGCCCTTGCCCAGCCGCTGCTCCTCAGTCATCGAGCCGTGCGACATCAGGGGCGGGTAGCCCAGCAGCGATTCCACGCCCCCTAGGCTTTCGGCCAGAATGAACGTCTCCGTGTTCTCGGCCACGCGCCGCGCACGCTCCGCGCCACCCTTCACCTCGAACGACATCATGCCGCCGAAGCCGCGCATCTGACGCGCGGCAAGATCGTGGTCCTTGTGCGATTTCAGGCCGGGATAGTGGACGCGCTCGACGTTCGGGTGCCCCTCCAAGAACTCGGCCACGGCCAACGCGTTCGCGCAATGACGCTCCATGCGCACGGCCAGCGTCTTGACGCCGCGCAGCGTAAGCCAACAATCGAACGGGCTCGGCGCACCGCCTTCGGTCTTCAGGTGCTCGAAGAACCAGTGGCTCATGTCGGCATCGTTGGTGACCACCGCCCCGCCGATGATGTCGCTGTGCCCGGAAATGTACTTCGTGGTCGAATGCACCACGATGTCCACGCCGAGATCGAGCGGATTGGTCAGGGCCGGGGTGGCGAACGTGTTGTCGATGACCGTGGTGATGCCGAGCGCCTTGGCTTCCCGCGCGATCGCCGCGATGTCCATCACGCGCACGTTGGGGTTGGTGGGCGTCTCGAATATGAGCATCTTCGTGTTCGGCTTGGCCTGCTCGCGGATCGTTTCGGGTCGGGAGGCGTCGAACTCGTTGCCCCCGATGCCGCGCCGAGGCAACACGTTCTCGAACACGCGTTGCGTGCCCCCGTAGATGTCGCTCGCCATGAGCAGGTGGTCGCCGGCTTCGAGCAGGCTGAAAGCGGCCATCACGGCCGCCATGCCGCTGCTGAAGCATACGGCGTGCTTGCCGTTCTCAAGGCCCGCGATCACCTCTTCCAGCGCCGCGCGGTTGGGGTTGGCGACGCGCGTGTAATCGAACCGCGGGATGTCGTCCAGGTTCCTCCAGGCGAACGTGGCGGACTGAACGATGGGCGGGATCACCGCGAGGTTCTGATGGCCCGAGGGGTCTTGGCCGACGCGGAGTGCCTTGGTCGAGAAGCGCATGGCAGGGAGGATACTCGCTGGCTGCCCGCTCGTCTTGGCAGAAGCGCGCGAACGCTCGGAATCGCGGCCCGATACGCCCGAGCGGTTGCGATGCGCGTCGTCCGGCCCGCGCCAGACCTTCGATTCGACGGCCCACGGCGGGTAACATGGATGCTTCGGACGCGGGCGTAGCTTAATGGTAAAGCTCCAGCCTTCCAAGCTGGCCACGTGGGTTCGATTCCCATCGCCCGCTCCACCCGTCCCAAGCTTGGCCCCAAGGCCCATGCGTATTGGGCCCCGTGCAAGGTAACTTGAACCCACTCATGCAGTTTCCTCCCAACTTCCTTTGGGGCGCCGCTACCGCCTCTTTTCAGATCGAAGGTGCCGTCGCCACCGATGGGAAGGGCCCATCCGTCTGGGACATGCTTTGCCAACGTCCCGGTGCGGTTTTCGAAGGCCACACGGGAGACCCCGCGTGCGACCACTACCACCGGATGACCGACGATGTGGCGATGATGGCCGAACTCGGGTTGCAGGCCTACCGCTTCTCGATCTCGTGGCCTCGCGTCCTGCCCGAAGGCGTGGGCCGAGTAAACGCCCGTGGCCTGGAGTTCTACGATCGGCTGGTGGACACGCTGCTCGCCAAAGGCATCGCGCCGTATCCCACGCTGTTCCACTGGGACTACCCGCTCGCGCTCTACGCGCGGGGCGGCTGGTTGCATGAAGATTCTCCCGAGTGGTTCGCCGAGTACACCCAGGTGATGGTGGACAAGCTCTCCGACCGCGTCTCGAACTGGATGACGCAGAACGAGCCGCAGTGCTTCGTCGGCCTGGGACACTCGGTGGGCGTGCACGCGCCGGGGCTCAAGCTGCCTTGGCCCGAGTACCTCACGGTCCTCAAGAATTCGCTCCTCGCGCACGGCAAGTCGGTCCAAGTGATCCGCGCCAGCGCCAAGACCAAGCCCTCCGTCTCGTTCGCTCCGGTCGGCCACGGCTCGATTCCGGCCTCCGACAGCCCCGAGGACATCGCTGCCGCGCGGGCCCACGACGACAACATCAAGGTGCCGGGAGTCTGGCATCGCTCGCTCCACCTCGACCCTGCCATTCTGGGCGTTTGGCCCGAGGATGCCGATCGCGTGTTCGGCGCCTACGGCATGACGATGTCGGACAGCGACCTCAAGACGATTTGCCAGCCGCTGGACTGGCTGGGGCTCAACTTCTACAGCGCACCGACGGTGAAAGCCGGCCCCGATGGTCAGCCCGTGGTCGTCAAGTACCCGGCGGGCCACCCGCAGAACGCGATGGGTTGGCCGATCACGCCCGAAGGCATCTACTGGATGGTCAAGTTCCACTACGAGCGGTACGGTCTGCCGATCGTGATCACCGAGAACGGCATGGCCAACCTGGACGCCGTGGACGACGATGGCGGCGTGCACGACCCGCAGCGCATCGCCTACACGCGCAACTACCTCAAGCAACTGCACCGCGCCATCCAAGACGGGATCGACGTGCGCGGCTACTTCCACTGGTCGCTCATGGACAATTTCGAGTGGGCGGAAGGCTACAGCAAGCGGTTCGGCTTGGTGCACGTGGACTACGCCACCCAGAAGCGGACACCCAAGGACTCGGCCTATTGGTACCGGGAGGTCATTCGGTCCAACGGCGAGGCCCTCAAGCGAACGGATTCGCTGATCGGGGTGTAGAATAGTTGCATGAGCAACTTTCACGTTCTCGCGTTCGCGGGCTCGCTCCGCGCCAAGTCGTACAACCGTGCCCTTTTGGAGGCATCCAAGCGGCTGGCGCCGGAAGGCATGACCATCGAGATCTTCGACCTCGGTGACATCCCGATCTACAACATGGACTTGGAGCCCGACTTCCCTGCGTCGGTCGTGGCGTTCAAGGAGGCGATCAAGGCGGCCGACGGCTTGCTGATCGCCACACCCGAGCACAACTTCTCGTTCTCGGGCGTGCTCAAAAACGCACTGGACTGGGCCTCTCGGCCACCTTCGGAAGGCGTCCTCGAGGGCAAGCCGGTGGCCCTGCAAAGCGCCTCGCCGGGTTGGGCGGGCGGCGTGCGGTCGCAACTGCATCTGCGGCAGGTGCTCAACTTCTTCAGCGCGCGACAGCTCTACTTCCCTGAAGTCCACGTGGGAGCAGCGCACACCAAGTTCGACGCCGACCTGAACCTGACCGACGAGATGGCGACGACCGCGATCACGAAGCAACTCGCCGCATTCCAAGACCTGATCCGCCGCGCCAAGCCGTGAGCCCATAATCGTCGTGAGCGTTGGCTCGCAACGCACTTGCGATGGCTTCGTCTAGGCGATCTGATCAGATCAGGCACGTGTTGATGCACGAACCCTCCAGGCGGTCCGAGGTGGCGGCTTGGACGCTTGAACTGCCCGACGCGGAAGTGGAGCAGGACCCGGTGCTGTTGCGCGCTCGCTCGTTCGCCCAGGTCGAGGGTGGACGCTTCGATCTTGGCGTTTCCGATGCCGAACGGGCGTTCTCGTTGGCCCAGGCCCAGGGCGATCCTGTAGAGGCTGCCGACGCTGGAATGGACGTTGCTTACGCCCTTCGGGAACGGACCAATTGGCAAGCCAGCGGCGAGTGGCTCGCCAAGTTGGATCAGTTTCCGTTGACCCCTGCCCAGCGTCTTCGATGGCTGAACATGAAGGTCGTCGAAGCCGTAAGCCACCGCCGAGACTTCATGGCCGCAAGGGCCCTGCACTCCGAGGTGGAAGACCTCGCGTTGAAGGTGGGCGATACGATGGCCCTCCTCACGAGCGTCATCAATCGCGCGCTCGGTGTCGAGCGGCTGACCGGAAGGTACGACCGCATGGCCGAAGCCGCTGCCGCCATCGAGCGCACTCACGGTGGACAAGTGCCCGCCGAGGACGAGCACTTCAGGCGTCGCATCTTGGCCCTGATTGCCTTCGACACGGGGGAGCGTGTCGAAGACTCCCTGACTAGGCTGTCGGAACTTGGCGACCGGGCGTCGATCGCCTACGCCGACGCCATGCTGGCTCTTTGGCTCGCCTCCTCAGGTCGCTGCAAAGAAGCGCAAGAAGCCTCCGAACGTGCCCTGCGTTCCGCCTACCCGGGAAACGTGGTCCTGCTCATGGCCCGGTTGGCCAGGGCGCATGTCCATGCTCTTCAGGACCGAGGGAACGAGGCGGCCGTGACGATCGGCGAGATCGACTGGGCCGAGGAGGAACCAGCGTGGCGGATGGTGGGGCTGATCGAAGCGGCCAGGATTGAGCGCGCCGCGGGCCGTGCCGAACTGGCGCAAGAGCTAGCCGGACAAGCCATCGCGCTGGCCGTGGATCACCGTTCGCCCTTCCTCGAACTGCGCGGGCGAGCCGTCATGGACACCATGCGCGTTGAAGTCAAGAACCTAGCGAGGGTCGTCGAGTTGGCGGGCATGATGAACTACGGCGAGGCTCTGGCGCGACGCGATCCCGTTGAGGCGGCAACCAGTTTCGGTCACGCCATTGCCAGAGGCCTGGCGGTTGATCAAGCGAGCAAGTGGTCGAAGACTTCTGGAGTCACGGCGCGCGTCGTGCGCCTGATCGGCCCGATCTCCGTGGTCGTCGGCGGCAGGCTGCTGGAACGAAGCGATTGGGTGCGCCCGCGCGCGCGCACGCTGTTCGCCTATCTCGCTTACCACGACCGCCCAGTTCAAGTCCAGCGCGTGCTCGACGATCTTTGGACGGGCATGGAGGAGGGCGCCGCGAAGAAGTCGCTCAAGGTCGCCTGCAGCTACATTCGCCGAGCGTTTGGGGAGGACGTGGTCGAATGGTCCGCACAGACTCTCCGCTTGGTCCTCGAGGAGCCCTATTGGATCGACGTGCATGACCTGCGCCGCGCCAGCCGCTCCTCAGACCCCGACCTCCGCCGTCGCGTGCTGGCCGAGACCGGGGGGTGCAGGCCACTCGAAGACCTCAACGAGCCATGGGCCGAGGATGCACGAACAGAAGTCGCCGCGCTCATCGCCAGGCTCCAGAACCGGTAACCCTACGGTAACCGCGCTGCTGTAAGAGTTCCTGCATGCTGATCACCGCACTTCTGGCGCTGGTCCACGCCCAGAGCGTCTTGTCGGATCCGTTGTTCCCGGCCACTGGCACCGGGGCTGCGTCCGATCTTTCGCTGGGCCAAACCGCTGACTTGACCATCCTTGGTCGGCGCCTTCGACATGCCCGAGAAGAGCACTCTCAGGGCGCACGAGTGCCACGGCTTCGCTATCACGAGGCGATGGTCCACGACCTGACGCTTCGGTCGTATCCTTCGAAAGTCATCGGCGAAATGCCATACGCCAAGGCCGAGGCCGAGCGGGACGCGTTGCCGCCAGCCATCTTCCAATCCGGCAATGAAAACACCGTGCTGGGCTTTGGCGGTTGGGAGTCGGTCGGCCCCTACCGTGTGGCGCCCCCGTACCGCCGCTACTATGGTGTGGGTGAGAATCTGGGACGCGTCAACGGCATCGCGTTCAGCAACGACGGGTCGTTGGCGCTTGCCGCTGCAGCTCAGGGAGGCGTTTGGCGCAGCAGCGCACTCGGCGGCTTCACCCAATGGAATCCACTGTCGTGGGATTGGCCCGCATTGCACACGTCGTGCGTCGCCATCGACCCGAGCAATGAGAACCGCATCTACGTCGGGACTGGCGATCACCATGGACTCTCGGGTTCGGCATTCTATCTGGGCTTGGCGCGCGGATTCGGCATCATGCGGAGTCTAGATGGTGGAACAACCTGGCAGAACTTCGCGCGAAACTCGTTCGGCTCCTCACCCGTTGCCGAGATCGTGATCGTTCCAGAGAGTCCCAACATCGTGCTCGCAGCCGTCGGCGTCGGCGCTTCGAGTGCGACCGATGGCGTCTGGCGAAGCACCGACCATGGGGCGACTTGGACCCGAGTGCTGTCTCTGAGCGGCTCGGGGTTCTCAAGCATGGCCAAATCCGCCCAGTTCGGCAACGGCGAACGCTTCTACTACGCAGCCGCCTGCCCGGGCTCTTCGACCGCCAGCGGGCGCATCTATCGCTCGGGCAACCGAGGCGCCACTTGGGAGGTCGTCTCCAGCAATGCAGGCCTCACTTCGGCATCCGGTAGGTTGGCGCTGGCTTGTTCGCCGACTAGCGCCGATCGCGTCTACCTCCTTCGTGCGCAAACGCCGGGAGCGGTGCTGAAAAGCGAGAACTCGGGCGCCACTTGGGTCCGTATCGACAACGCCACGTTCCCCAACGGCAACGAGGTCGCGACCAACTTCAACTGGTCCCAAGCCAACTACGACTACGCCTTGGAGGTTGGATCCAAGGTCGGTGGCGGAGACGTCGTCTACGTGGGATTGATCGACGTGGCGATGACGCTGGACGGCGGGGCGAACTGGCGATCCATCGGCGGCCCGACCTGGAGCGCAACCAACGCTCGAACCCATAACGACCAGCACAGCATCCGCGTCAGCCCGGCCGACCCAAGGGTCGTCCTCGTGGGCAACGATGGCGGGATCATGCGACCCGTGTTCAACGACGCCCACGATCTGGTGGACTCCTACAATCCGGGGACGCTGAAGATCACCCAGTTCTATACCGGCGCATGGTCGTCCACCGACCCGAATCGTGCACTTGGGGGGTCGCAAGACAACGCAACACCCGCTTGGAAGGGGGATTACCGCCTTTGGCATGCGGTGGGTGGTGGCGACGGAGGCGGCGTGGCGATCAGCCCTCAGGATGGGCGCGTCCAATTCGCCTCGTCCCAGAGCGGAGCGGTCTACGCGACGAACGACGGATGGGCCAACTCGACCGTGCCCACGCCCTCAAGCTACGGCACAGACACCGTACCGTTCATCGTCGCCCTCGCCGCCGATCCAGGCAACGCCGAGACGTTGTACCTGGGCACCAACTATGTCTGGAAGCTCAACTATACGTCCTCTCCGTTCTGGAACGCGAGGTTGGGAGGACAGGTCATGCCGGGCACTGGAGGTTGGGTCAACGCCATCGCCGTCGCTCCCAGTAACACCTCGCACCTGTTCGGTGGCACGTCGGATGGCCGCCTCTGGTTCACGACCAACGGAGGCAATAACTGGACGCGCATCGACAGCGGTGGAACAGGTGCGCTCCCGAACCGAGCCGTTACCGCGGTCGAACCGCACCCTGGTAACTCGCGAGACGTCTTGGTGTCGCTCTCGGGATTCGGAGCGCCCCATCTTTGGCGCGGGGTCGCCGGCGCCGGAAGTACTGCTTTCACTTGGACAAACGTGTCGGGCAGCACGACGGCTCTGCCCGACGCTCCGGCGAACTGTGTCGAGCGAGACCCCAACGATCCCGCAAACACCTGGTATGTCGGAACCGATATCGGAGTATTCATGACGGCCGACGCCGGAGCAACGTGGACGAACGCAACGGCACCGCTCGGTCTGCCCAATGTACGGGTCAACGCTTTGCAAGCCAACCGCAGCACGGGTTACCTGAATGCGGCAACCTTCGGGCAGGGGATGTGGCGCATCCCCATCGAAGACCGCGAGAACATCGCGGGCGATGGAAGCTTCGAGTTCGAATACGCCGGTCAAGTCCAGACGTATGCAGGTGGGCAGACCATTTCCGATTGGACCACCTTCGGGGGCGGCGCTACGCTCTGGGGCTGGGACAAGGCGGCGGCCCAGGGTGGCCAATGTCTGGAACTGAATGGCTCCGGAGCGGGAGGCGTCTACCAAGACCTCGCCACGGAACCCGGGAAGCCCTACCGTCTCACGTTCTTCTTCACCGCTCACCGGGCGATCACGGCCGGGCGTTGCATCGTCGAGTGGAACGGCACGGTGGTCTATGACGCCAGCCGCATCGGCGCGCGGGACGATTGGGACATGGATTGGGTGCGTGTCGAGATCAACATCCCGGGTTCGAGCACGATTGGTGGCACGACGCGACTCCGTTTCCGCAGCGGAACCCCTGGAACGTTTGGGCCGATGATCGACCATGTCGTCGTCAGTGCCGAACCCGAGGGCTCCTTGGTCTCGGGCCGACTTCTCTTCGACGACATGCTGGCGCAAGGATGGCCCCGAGTTGTCCGCATCGGGTTCAGGATGCCCGGGGAAACTAGCGACTTCTTTGAGCGCTACGTCGCGCTGGGAGCCAATGGCGAGTTCGCTTGCCACGCACCGGGCCGAAGTTCGTTCGATGTCGCCATCCAACCGGCAGGGTTCCTCAGGCGAGTGTTTCGAGCGAACACCTCGGGAGGCATGCACGCGGGGAACCAGGTCTCCCTGATCGTCGGCGACATCAACGGCACCAACAGCATCAACGCCGCCGACTTCCTCCAGTTTAGGGCCGCGTTCGGCTCGACCCCGGCCTCGGCAAACTGGAACCCCCAAGCCGACCTCACCGGCGACGCGGTCGTAAACGCCATGGACTTTCTCATTCTGCGCAGGAACCTCGGGAAGGCCGGCGACCCGTAAAGGATTGGCTAGATCGGCACGGTGTCCAGGGTGGCGATGAACTGGATGCCGGGGACGTCGAGGCCCGAAAGGGCCCGGTCGTTGCTCACGAACAGATCGCACCCGTGGGTGGCCGCGCAGGCGAGTTGGATGGCGTCCGGCGGCTTGATGCCCCGGCTCCGGAGTTCGGCGAACGCCTGCGCCGCCCGAGCATCGAACGGAATCAACGTGATCCCCGGCCCGCAAAGCGAGGAGCGGTAGCGCGCCGCAAGGTCCTCCCGACCCTCCTTAACCGGCCGTACCAGCAACTCGCCCAGCGTCATGGCGCTGGTGAGCAGAACGTCGCCACGCGCGAACATCCGCTCGACCAAACGCCCGACGCGCATGCCGGCATCGCCTTCATCTTCAAACATTGCGATGAACATGTTCGTGTCGAAGAAGATTCTGCTCATGCCCAACCCTTGCGGACTTCGCGGACGAAGGCATCCGCTCCTTCGGGCCACAGACCCTTGCCGCTGCCCCGAAGCTGAGCCAAGCCGGCCAGCCCGGTTGGGGCGGTGTCTGCGGCCTCGTACCGTTCCATCGCCCAGCGGACGAGTTCGCCGTACTGCTGAGGCACTTCGTGCAGGTACGGGAACATCTTGCCCGTCCGCTCGGGGTGGACGTCGTCGCCCGGGCGCAGCAGGCGTCGGCGGCCGTGTTCGGTGGCGTACAGCATGCGGTATGCCCCCGGCTGAGGCGATTTGTTGGCCACGCAATGGCGGCTGAGGTGGGTGGCCACACCGGGCCGAACCTCGCCCGCCAGTTTCAGGGCGTGCGCCAAATCCAAGACCTCCTTCACTTCGAAGTCCTCGCGATCGGGATGTTGGCGATGCAGCATCGCCATCAGCAGGAACACCTCGTCGGCCACCTTGAGATCGTGGTGCACCGATGAATGAGCAATGGCTTGATGTGCCGTCATGATTGTGCAACTATACCATGCGGCTCATCTTATTGCAATAAGATGAAGAACATATTGGAAGATTCTTTAGATCGATTACTTCGGGCGCTCGACCTTCGACTCGCGCCGAATCCGCTCCACAACAGCCGGTCGAAACCGCGCGAGGTGGGCTTGGCGAAGCAACTCCAACTCGTCCGCCGTCGCCTCCGCACCCCGGACATCCAGCCGGAACACCTCGATTCCCCGCGCGGTCTGGGTCGGTCGAGTGTAGCCTCCCCGCGCGAGCGAAGCGAATTGCGTCTGCGCGGGCTGGGGAAACTCAGCAATCGGCATCCAATCCAGCAACCCCTGCCGCTCGGAGGGCAGCCCGTAACCCGCCATCACGTCCGCCCAAGACACCCCGGCGCCAAGCTTCTCGTATGCTTCGTTGGCGCGCGCCGTCGCCCGAGCCACTTCGGCACCCGAGGGCGCGTCCACGGGCACGACGATGGCCGAGACCCTCACCCAAGCCGTCGGTTGGAACGTCGCCAAAGCGATGCGGTCCAGCAACATCTCCGATTTCAGCCGCACGTAGAAGCGCGAACGCCCGAAGCCCTGCGCCTGAAGGGCGTCCTCCAAAGTCTGTCCTTGCTGCAGGCTCTGCCGGATCAAGCCGAGCCGCCGCTCGATGTCCTTTTCGATCTCTTCGTCCGAGACCGTGACCCCGAGTTTGGTAGCCTCCTGCAAGGCCATGTGGTACGCGATCAGGTCTTCGACGACCTCCTTGCCGCGCCACTCCCAGAGGAAAGGGGCAGCATCGGCGGCCGTGATGGCGACTCCGTTCACCCGCGCCAGCACGTGGTCGGGCTCGGGCACCTTGGGCACGATCTTGGCGGGAAAGACGGATTGGGCGGCGAGAAGCAGGGCGAGGGGCCAAGCCATGCCTCCAGTCTAACACTCGTTCACGCCGCTGGCGACACCATCCAACGAACAAGCGTGTCGCGATCCACGTCGGCGACCGGTGCCGTCGCCACCCAGCGACCGTCGCGCAGCACCGTCACGCGGTCGGCGATCGCGAACACCTCGTCCAAACGGTGGCTGACGAACAGAACGGCAACCCCCGACTCCCGAATGCGGCGCACGGCCTCGAAGAGGGCGTCCGCTTCGCGGACGGAGAGCGAAGCCGTGGGCTCGTCGAGGATGAGCAAGCGGCACCGCTGATCCAGCGCCCGCGCAATGGCGACCATCTGCCGCTGCGCGAGGCTCAGCCCGCCGACGGGGCGATCCAGTTCGAAGGCCTCGCCCACCGAACGCAACGATGCCTCCGTCCGCTCGCGCATGGCGCTGCGGTCGAGCAGCACGCCCCAACGGGTCGGCTCGCGCATCAGCTGGTGGTTCTCGGCGGCCGTGAGGTCGGGGAACGCGGCGGACTCCTGATGGACGATGGCCACCCCGGCCCGCTCGGCTTCGGCCACCGAACCGAACGGCAACGGCGCGCCGGCAAGCAGGACTTCCCCGGCATCGGGCGCGACCACGCCGCACAGCAGCTTGTTCAACGTGGACTTGCCCGCGCCGTTCTCGCCCATGATCGCGTGGACCTCGCCGGGCCAGACGTCGAGGTCAAGCGCTGCGAGCGCCCGCACGCCGCCGTACGACTTGCTCAGCCCACGGATTTGGAGCAGCGGATCAGCCACCGTTCGTCTCGAATCGGTACTCGCCCGAGCCCACCTCGTAGACCACCGCACCACTCTCTTCGCGCACGCCGCGCAAGCCGAACGGCGCCGCAGGCGCCGAGCCGTCCGAGGGCTTGGGCACGTGGATCTCCGCTGTCACGTTCGGCGGCACGACCACCCGCATCGCCAGCCGTCCCCCCGATCGAGACCACTCGGACACGATGGTGCCGCGCACCGACTTGTAGGAGGACTTCAACCACGTCAACCGAGGGTCCACCTGCGGCCCGACACGCACGCGTCCGAAGCCCGGTTCCAGGTTGTCGATGCCCGCCGGCTGGGCGAACATCCAGCCGACCACCGCGCCGAACGCGTAGTGCGCGAACGAGTTCATGCCTGCGTCTTGGAAGCCCTTCTCCGGCGTCCAGCCGTCCCACCGCTCCCAGATGCTCGTCGCGCCGTTCACGATGGTGAAGCCCCAACTGGGAAACGTCGTGTTGTGCAACAGCCGGAACGCCAGATCGTTGCGCCCGATCTTGCTCAACACGTGCATGATGTCCCGCGTGCCCACAAAGCCCGTCGAGAGGTGGTAGCCGCGCCCCACGATGTCGGCCACGAACCGCTCGATGGCCTTGCCTTCCAGGTGGTCGTCCAGCAGATCGAAGCCCAATGCCAGCACATAGCCGCATTGCGTGTCGCCCTTGACCACGCCCTCGGGCGAGACATACGCCTTCTGGAACGCGGCGCGCACCCGTCGGTAGAGGTCCTCGTACGTCTTGGCGTCCTCGGTCTTGCCGAGTTCGCGGGCAGCCTGGGCGACCAACCGCGCCGAACCTGCGAAGTAGGCCGTGTAGATGACCTCGTGCGGCGTCGGCGCGTTGATGTTCAGCCAATCGCCGAAGCAGTGGAACTGTGCGGGCGGCAGAAGGTCGGCCGTGCTGCGGTTGCGGCAGAACTCGACGAACCGCTTCATGTTCGGATAGTGCCGCTCCAACAGCCGCCGGTCCCCGTACACGTCGTAGATCGTCCACGGACAGATCACTCCGGCATCGGCCCAAGCGGGACCCCCGTCGTCGCCCGCGACCTTGACCGGGGCCACCATCGGGTACTGGCCGTCGGCTCGCTGGGCGTCGTCGAGCGAGATCAGCCACTTCTCGAAGAACGGCTGAACGTCGGAGAACATCGTCGACGTGCGGACGTAAGCCTGCGCGTCGCCCGTCCAACCCAACCGCTCGTCGCGTTGCGGGCAGTCGGTCGGGATGTCGATGAAGTTCATCCGCTGCGTCCACCACGCGTTGCTCACGAGCTTGTTGAGCATCGCGTCGCTGGTCTCCAGCGTCCCCACCGTGGGCGTATCGCTGCTGATGGCCACGCCGACCACTTCGTCGGGCTTCGGCGCCCGACCCATACCCGTGACCTCGATGTACTGGAACCCGTGGAACGTGAACTTGGGCTCCCAGACCTCGGGGCCGCCCTTGCAGATGAACGTGTCCACGCACCGCGCCGCGCGCAGGTTGGTCACGTAGAACGAGCCATCGGTGTTGAGCCGCTCGGCGAACCGCAGCGTGATCTTCTGTCCCGGCTTGCCGTTGACCTTCAGCCGCGCGAAGCCCGCCAGGTTCTGCCCCAGGTCCAAGATGTACGTGTCGGGCCCGCTCGCCTTGATCGTCTTGGGTTCGAGCACGTCGTAGCGAACGACGGGTTGGCCGATGAACGTCTCGACCAGCGGCGAGACCTCCGCGCCCGTGTCCACGGGCGACCAGCCTTCGTCCGAGGCCCCCGCGACGCACCAGTCGCCGAGTTCCAGCCGCGCATCGTAGACCTCGCCCATCAGGAAGTCGCTCTCCAGGATCGGCCCCGTGCGCGCGCGCCACGAATGGTCGCTGGCCACGGTCTCGCGCGAGCCGTCCGCGTATTCGATCTCGAGCTGCAATCCGGCGCGGATGTTCTTGCCGTAGTGCTCGCGCTGGCTGCCGAAGCCGACGTAGCCCGCGTACCAACCGTCGCCGATGATCGCGCCGAGAGCGTTCGCCCCTTGCTTCACGCGATCGGTCACGTCGTAGGCTCGGGCGTACACGCGCTTGGCGTAGTCGGTCCAGCCCGGCATGAACAACTCGTCGCTGACGCGAGCGCCGTTCAGGTGCAGTTCGATCAGGCCCAACGCCGAACCGTGCAGGACGGCACGCTTGATCGGCTTGCCCACTTGGAACCGCCCGCGCACATAGCGAGGCGGGGGCATGAACAGCTGATTCGGGCCGAGATTGCCCCAAGGCTGAACGCCGAACGCCCCGATCACGCGCACCGGCGACGAGGCCTCGGTCCACGTCCCGTCGCTGGCCACAACGACCTCGCGCCCGTCCGCGAGCACGACGTGCAGGCGCAGGAGCAACGCGCCCACCCCGCCCGTATTGGTGGCCTTGACCGAGACCGTGTTCGCACCGCGTCGAAGGGCGGCCTTCACGTCGGCGGAGACGGGTCGCCTCCATGCGTCGGTCTGTCCGTCGCTGGCCGCAACCCGCCTGCCGTTCAGGTCGAGTTCGAACTGATCGTCGGCGGTCGCGTGGAGCGTGGCGCTCGCGATGTCGCCTGGCAGCTCGAACGATTTGGCGAACGCCTTGGTCCCCGCGTCCGCGCCCGCCCAGATCCAATCGGCTCCGGCGAATGGGGAGGCCGGTTTCGGGCGTGTGCCCGGAGCGTCGAAGCCGACCCACTCGGCCTTCCAATCCCCCGCCGCGAGCAGGCCCATGCCGAACGAAGCCACCTTGCTCCAGTGGGATTCACGGCCCTCTTGGTCCAGGCACAGTACGCGCCACCAGCACTTCTGGCCCGTGCGCAGCGTCTTGCCCGCGTACTCGACGCCGAACGTGGCGGAGGAGCGCACTACCCCCGAATCCCACAGGTCGGCTTTGCCGGGGGCAAGAGCGTCGGGGTCGCTGGCGACGAGGATGCGGTAGCCCGTCTGCCTCAGGTCGCGGGCGGCTGGGTCGTCGGCTTCGAGAAGCCACGAGAACCGGGGCACGGCGGTGGCGACGGCGACCGGCTCTTCCATGGCCTCGCATCGCAAGGCGACGGGGCGAAGGCTTCCTGCGGCGACGACTCCGGCGACGAGGGTGGCGGTGATCATCGTGCGCTAGTCTACAGCGCAGCGGAGTCCCGTAGGTTGCCGATTCTCCACTCGCCGTCTGTTGGAGGGTAGCCCTCCGTGGCGACCAAAGACTTGCGGGGACCCGCAAGCGGGTCCCCCAAGCTGCCGCAAACGGGCGTCAAGCAGGTTTCGTCGCTCGGATGAACCCGCTCTGCACGCGACCGTCCAATCGCTCGCGCTCTTCGGGTGTAAGAGCGGCCATCGCCTGGCTCGAGCAGCACGATTCGCCGAGATCGGAGAACGTGTACCGGCGCGTCACCTCGATGGAGGCATCCACGAACCCGGCGGCGGACAAGCGGGCCAGATAGTCCTCCTTGTCCAGCGCACCTGCCACGCAGCCGACGTAGGACTCAATGTCTTTGCGCACGGCTTCGGGCAGGTCGCCCTCGGTCACCACGTCCGACACAGCGAAGCGGCCGCCGGGCTTGAGCACGCGGAACGCTTCCCGCAAAACGCGGTCTTTGTCGCCCGACAGATTGATCACGCAGTTGCTGATGATCACGTCAACCGAGGCGTCGGGAAGGGGGATCTCTTCGATGTGGCCGCGCAGGAACTTGACGTTTTCCGCGCCCGCTTTCTGGCGGTTGGACTCGGCCAGAGCCAGCATCTCGTCGGTCATGTCGAGGCCGTAGGCAAAGCCCGTAGGCCCGACGCGTTTGGCGCTGAGAAGGACGTCGATCCCGCCGCCGCTTCCCAGGTCGAGCACGGTGTCTCCGGGCTTGAGTTCGGCAAGGGCCGTCGGGTTGCCGCAACCGAGCGAGGCGAGCAGGGCCGATTCGGGCACGTCGCCGGTCTGGTCGGGGGCGTACAGGTCGCGGGTGATCCTGTCGTCGCCGCTCCCCGTGCCGCAGCAGGGCTTCCGTTGTTGGGTCGCGAGCAACGCCAGTTCGCCGTACTTGCGGCGGACGATGTCGCGAACGTCGTCGAGGGTGGAAGGGGTGTTCATGGTTTGTTGTCCTCCGAGCAACAGGGGCTGCTCGGATCGAAGAAGGCCGCCAGCCTGGCCAAGGCGTCGCGGCGGGCGGAAAGGATCATGTGCTTGCCTCGGCGTTCCACCTGGATCAGGCCCGCGTTCCGCAACTCCTTCAAGTGGAAGGAGATCGTGGAGGTGGGCCGCTCCAGACCGAAGACGCTGCAACACACCTCGCCCACCGTCGGCCCGTCGGCCGGTTGCGCCTGGCCTTCCTCGTCGAGAGCGACGGGTGCCGGGCAACAGCGGAGGAACTGGAAGATGCGCAACCGCGTCGGATCGCCGAGCGCTTTGAACATGACCGCAGTCTCATCGTGGTCCACAACGGCCATTATACACGACATATCGAGAAATATCGAACTGTCGAACAAAAGTCCCGCAGCTTCCTGTTCTTGGGCCTGGCCCGAACCTCCCTAAGAATCCAGTCCCAACTTCCGAGCCAGCCAAGCCAGCGTGGTGCCTTGCGCTAGAGACGAAAGCAGCACGACGAAGAACACCACGTTGAAAAGCTCCTGCGCGCGTGGAAGCCCAGCCAGCAGGGGATACGTGCCCAACACGATGGGGACGGCGCCGCGCAACCCGAACCAGCCGACCAAGACGGACTCCCGAGCCCCGAAACGGAACGGAAGCAGCGTCAGGCCCACCGCGATAGGCCGCGCCACGAACATCAGGAACAAGGCGATGAGCACGCCCTGAACGGCCACGCCGGGCAACTGGTGCGGGAACACCAGGAGGCCCAACGTCAGAAACATCGCGATCTGCATCAGCCATGCGATGCCGTCGTGGAAGCGGCGCAACCCCTTGCGCTGATGGAAGTCTCCGTTGCCATAGGCGATGCCGGCCACATACACGGCCAAGAACCCGTTGCCGCCCGCCAATGCCGCCCCGCTGAACGAGAGCAGCACGATGACGATGGACAAAACGTGATAGAGGGCCTCGAAGTCGAGCCGCAGCCGCCGCATCACGAGCACACCCCCGCGCCCCACGGCATAGCCCACCAACGCCCCGACGGGCATCTGAACCAAAAAGGGCATGACCAAGTCGCCCACCGACGAAGCCCCCGCGCTCAGCACCCCCACCAAACCGATCGTCAGGAAGATCGCCATGGGGTCGTTGCTGCCGGATTCCAGTTCCAGCAGGGCCCGCAACCTGGCATTGAGCCGCACGCTCCGTGCCCGAAGAATCCCAAAGACGGCGGCGGCATCCGTGGAGGCGATGATCGAGCCCAACAGCAGCCCCTCCAACCAGCCCAAGCCAAACGCGAACTTGACGAACGCCGCCGTAAGCAACGCCGTCGCCGCAACGCCCAACGTGCTCAGGGCCAGAGCCGGACGCACCACGCCCTGCACCTGCTCCCACTCGGTGTCCATCCCTCCGGCGAAAAGAATGAAGGCCAGCGCCACCACACCCAGCGATTGGGCCCAAGCGGCGTTGTCGAAGTAGATGCCACCCGGCCCGTCCGAGCCCGCCAGCATGCCGACTCCCATGAACAGAAGCATCGCGGGCACGCCCAGAAGCGACGAAGCCTTGCTCGCGAGCACGCCGAGTCCCAACAGGACCGCGCATCCGAACATGGCCGCTTCAAGGGTCACACCCATCCCGGACATTCTGGCAGGTGGACCCTCTCGCGGCCCGAGTCGCTTGGCCTCAGTCGCCGCTTCTTCCGAACGC
>DDSP01000051.1 GCA_002343445.1 Chthonomonas sp. UBA2387 | reverse complement strand
CCGGCCAGTTCGAGCACCTCGTGCGGGTCGCGCGGGCCTTCGGTCAGCGGGTCGCCCTTGATGACCGTTCCGCCCTGTTGCACCGGAAGGTTGCCCAGCGGCGGCACCAGGATCGGATAGACCACGTTGACCGTGGCGATATCGTGCTTCTTCAGGATCGCCATCGTGGCGGCGGTCATCTTCTGACCGATCGCACGCTCGAGCGTTCCTTCGTAATGGCCCTGCGCGTCGCGCGGCCACTCTTGCTCGTCGTGGACATAGGCCTCCTTCAGGTTCTGGTTGGCCGGAACCTTGGCTTCGACCACGATGAAGCGGCCGAAGGGTGAGTCGCGCACGACCTTGACCACACCGCTGACCGGGCAGATGATCGCCTTACCACGGGGCTGGCGTCGCGCTTCGAAGATTTCCTCGACGCGGACGATACCGCTGGACTCACCCGTCCAAGCGTAGAAGAAGGTCTTTCGCGAGCGGTCCCACAGCTTCTTGGAGTCGCTGTCCCGCTTTTCGATGGCCTTGGTGGCCGCCTTGGTGGGCTTGGCCGTCTTCTTGCGCTCTTGGTCGGCCTCGATGCCGAGCAACACGTCCTTGCTGTAGGCCGCCTTGACCGCCAGTTCCTGCTCCTTGATGAGCCGGGTGGGGTCGAACGTCTTCAGGTCGCCATCGGTGGCGGTCATGAAGTCCTCCAAGAACTGGCGGATGAAGCGACCCGTCTTGTACTGGTTGGTGCGGGCCACGGTGGCGGCACCGGCGACACCTCCCGTGTGGAAGGTGCGCATCGTGAGCTGCGTTCCGGGTTCACCGATGGACTGCGCCGCGATGATGCCGACGGCGACGCCGACTTCCACACGCTTGCCGGTCGAGAGGTCGATGCCGTAGCACGCGGAACAGATGCCCTGCTCCAGTTCGCACGTCAGCGCGCTGCGGACCTTGATGGTCAGCTGGCCGTGCTCGTCGACCTCGAAGCCCATGGCCTCGTACTTGTCCTTGACCGATTCGCGGTCGCCTCGCGCCGTCGCGTCGGCCAACTCGGCCATGTAGCGGTTCTCCAACGCGGTGACGCGCCTGGCGGCAGTCTCCTGAACCACGCCACCCGCCTCGATGAGCACCTCTCCCGTGTCGGGGTCGGTCACCGTCGAAAGCGACACGCGGCCGATGGCCCGCTCGCCGATCTGTTCGATGACTTCGCCGTCGCCGATGACTCGATGGAGGTTCACGCCCTCGGTGGTGCCGCAGTCGTGACCCTTGATGATGACGTCTTGCGAGACGTCCACCAAACGCCGCGTCAGGTAACCCGCGTCGGCGGTTCGAAGCGCCGTGTCGGCCAGACCCTTTCGGGCGCCGTGGGTCGTCACGAAGTACTCCATCATATTCAGGCCGACGTGGAACGACGACTTGACGGGGAGTTCGTAGATGAGTTCGTTGAACTGGTTGTGCATCAGGCCGCGCATGCCGGCCAGCTGGGCCAACTGCTTGACGCTGCCTCGCGCGCCGCTGACCGTGATCAACGAGAGCGGGTTGCTCTGCTTGAGAGCCTTGACGATTTCTTCACCGATCTCGTCGTAGGTCTCGCGCCAGAGCTTGACCAAGGCTTCGGTCATCTCGTTGTAGGTCATCGTGCCGCGGCGGAAGCTCGTGGCGATGCGGTTCGACCGGCGTTCGGCGTCGGAGAGGATCTCCTGACGTCGCTCCGGCGGGTCCATGTCCGTGATCGCCACGGTGATGCCGTAGCGGAACGCCCACTTGAAGCCCAGCTCCTTCAGGTCGTCGAGGAACTTGACCGTGGCACCGTAGCCGACGCGGCGGTAGCACTGGACGATGATCTCCGAGATGGACTTCTTGGTGAGGATCCAACCCAGGAAGTCGTCCGCGTACCGCATGGGGTACGGCAGGATGCCGTTGAAGATGAGCTGGCCCGGCGTCACTTCGCGGACGACGGTCTCCCACTCTTGCTCCAGAGCGACCAGTTCGCGAACTTCGTCGCCGTCTTCGTTGGTCACCGTTTGGTACTTGTACTCGACGCCCGTGACGGGGTCGCGGCGATCCACCTCTTCGCTCGGTCGGAACACGGGACGGCGCAGCCGGACCTTGACGGGGTCGTTCAGATGAAGCGGGTGACGCTCGTCCTTGGACTCGTAGAGGAAGATGACCTCGTCCGGATTCGCATAGGTGTACGGCACCGGGTGGTTCTCGGGGTCCTCGAGGTGCAACCGTTCACGCTCGGCGAGGGCTTGCCGGCCGTCCTCTCGAACATACGTGAGCGCGTAGCCGCCCAGAACGATGTCTTGCACGGGCGCTACGGTCGGGCGACCGTCTGCCGGCGAGAACAGGTTCTGCGTAGAGAGCATTAGGACGCGGGCCTCGGCCTGTGCCATCACGCTGAGCGGGACATGAACGGCCATCTGGTCGCCATCGAAGTCGGCGTTGTAGGCGTGGCAGACCAGCGGGTGAAGCTGAATGGCCTTGCCTTCCACCAAGATCGGCTCGAAGGCCTGGATACCAAGGCGGTGCAGCGTCGGAGCGCGGTTGAGAAGCACCGGATGCTCCTTGATGACCTCTTCGAGACCGTCCCACACCGCAGGGTGCATGCGGTCGATCATCTTCTTGGCCGTCTTGATGTTGGGCGTGATCTTGCGCTCGACGAGCGTCTTCATCACAAACGGTTTGAAGAGCTCGAGGGCCATCTCCTTGGGCAGACCGCACTGGTGCAGCTTCAGGTGCGGGCCAACCACGATGACCGAGCGGCCCGAGTAGTCCACGCGCTTACCCAGCAGGTTCTTGCGGAAACGGCCTTCCTTGCCCTTGAGCATGTCGCTCAGCGACTTGAGCGGCCGAGAGTTAGAGCCGACGACGGGCCGGGTGCGGCGACCGTTGTCGATCAAGGCGTCCACGGCTTCTTGCAGCAACCGCTTTTCGTGGTTGATGATGCTTTCAGGCGCGTGGATCTCGATGATCTTCTTCAACCGGTTGTTGCGGTTGATGATGCGTCGGTAAAGGTCGTTCAGGTCGGATGTGGCGAACCGGCCGCCGTCAAGCTGGACCATGGGCCGCAGTTCCGGGCTGATGACCGGGATCGTGTCCATGATCATCCACTCGGGGCGGCTGCGCGAGCTGATGAGCGCTTCGACGACTTCGAGCCGCTTGATGGCCCGAACACGTCGCTGCGTGGTGGTCCGAACGATTTCGTGGCGCAGTTCGCGAGCCAGCGCCTCGAGGTCCACGCGGTGCAAGAGTTCCTTGATGGCCTCGGCGCCGATGTTGGCGCTGAGCAGGTTGCGCAGGCTGTCCTTCATCCGCCGACTGACGGCGTCCAGCATTTTGGACACGGCTCGGTACTTGTCCTCGTCGATCAGCTGGTTGCGCTCCAGCTTGCTGAGGATTTCCACGGCGACGTCAAGGTCCTTCAGACGGTCGTCGGCGTCGCGGTATTCGGCCTTGATTCGGTCGTTGACGGCTTTGGCGCGCTCGCGGACGTAGCCCTCGTCCCAATCCTCGCGGTTGTCCTGCAGCTCCTTGCGGAACGTGCCGAGGCTTTCCTCCTCGAGTTCGCGGATGTCCGCCATGATGAACTCCTTCTCGTTTTCGACTGCCTTGCGGATGTTCGGCAAGAGTTGCTCGATCCGCTCGTTGTCGACGTCGATGATGATGAAGGAGGCGAAGTAGATGACCTTCTCGAGGAACCTCGGCGAGATGTCGAGGATCAGCGAGAGGGGCGAGGGGACGCCCTTGAGGTACCAGATGTGGCAGACCGGCGCGGCCAGTTCGACGTGGCCCATGCGCTCGCGGCGGACCTTGCTGCGCGTGACCTCGACGCCGCAGCGCTCGCACGTGATGCCGCTGTACTTGATCTTCTTGTAGCGACCGCAGGAACATTCGAAGTCCTTGACCGGTCCGAAGATGCGCTCGCAAAAGAGACCGTCCCTCTCGGGCTTGAACGTGCGGTAGTTGATGGTTTCGGGTTTCTTGACTTCTCCCCGAGACCAGCTCAGGATGTCTTCGGGGCTGGCGATTCCAATTTTGAGCTTGTCGAAAAGACTGACGTCTGCCATAATCGCATCTCGGCCGCGACCGCCCCGTGCTCGCTCAGCGGGCATGGGAACTCCAAGGAGGAATTCTTGGGGGGCAATCCGCGCGAATCCCCATGTTACCTGCCCGGAGTCAAGTCCGGTCAAGCCCCATATGGGACTCACGCGAAGTTTGCCGAACCGGTAGCTACTCGCCGCCGGATCCGAAGAAGCGCCGCAAGATGAAGAAGTCGGAGACGTTCACGCTGCCGTCTTTGTTCAGGTCGGCGTTCGGGTTCCAGGTCGGGCCACCGGGCGTCGAGCCGTAGGCGTCCCGCAATTGCAGGAAGTCGGGAATACCCACCGAATTGTCGCCGTTCACATCTCCGTTCTTCAAGGTGATCGTCCCAAGCTGGATGATGATCTCCCCGCCGGGCTCAGGCAGTGCGACGACCCTGGACAGGAACGTGTCGTGTTGCTTGATGCGGACCGAGAGGGGCCCGTCGACAGCCGCGGGATAGGGCTCGTTGCCCCGGAGCGTCGCGCCGTCGGGCGAGAACACGTCCATCCGAGCCGGTAATCCGGGGCCCGATGACGGCAGAATCTCGATTGGGAGCGGCAGGATTTGGCCCATCAACGGCGTCACGTCGCTACGGACCAGGTCGAATGTGACGATCGGGCCATCCATTTCGTGGAAGATGGAGAAGTGGTGGCCGGCGCCCAGGAATCCGATCCGAGACGACGCTGGAAGAGGCTCGACGGGAACCGCGCTGTTCACCAGGCTACCGATGCCAAGCTGCCCCACGGAGTTGTCCCCGAAACTCCTCGCCGTGCCATCGTACGACCGGATGAGCGTGAAGTTCCAGCCGCACGTCGCCGACTCGGCCAGCGAAAGACCCGGTACCTGGATCGGAATGTCGCTCTCAAGAGGACTTGATCCGACACCCAACTGGCCCTCTAGGTTGCGTCCCCACGTGAACACCCTGCCATCGGTGGTCACGGCGACCGAGTGGTCCACTCCGGACGCGATGTCGGCGATGTCCGAGAGGCCGGGAATCGGCGTCGGGATGAACACCCGGGGATCGGCGATGCCGAGACCCAGCTGGCCGAACGTGTTCGAACCCGTCGCCAAGACCGTCCCGTCCTCTTTGAGGAACAACGTGTGCTGGCCACCGCACGCCACTTTGACCACGTCGGTCAAGCCCGGGATCGTGGTCGGGCTCGGCCGGTTGACGTCCGTGCCGTCACCGATCTCGCCGTTGGCGTTCACACCCCACGCCTTGACGGTGCCGTCCTCCAGAATCGCGAAACTCGTATCCCATTGGCCGACGTGGATTCTGACCACAGGACCCCCAACAGGCACCTGAACCGGCGTTGGGCTGTGCGTGAGCACCCCTCCGTCCCCCATTTGCCCGAAGAAGTTGTCTCCCATCGCGTGCACGGTGCCGTCGCCCTTCAGGATCACGGAATGGAACCAGCCAGCTTCTGCCTGGACCGCGTCGGTGATGCCCGGAACCTCGACGGGCGCCGAGGTTGAGGTCGTGGTGCCGTTGCCGAGTTGGCCGTAATCGTTGCTGCCCGCAGATTGGACCTTTCTGTCGGCCGTCACTGCCACGCTGTGCCCGGCCCCACCGTCGACCGTCACCGCGTCAGTGAATCCCGACGGAGTCTTTGCAGTCGTCGCAGGCGGGCCAACCGGTGGTTTGGCCTGCTGGCCGAAAGCGTCATCGCCAGCCATCCTCGGCCTGAGGCCCCCCTCACCGCGCGCGATCCGATCGAAGAGGTTTCGATGGGCCACGACGTCCAAGCCGGAGCAGTCGAACCCTTGAAGACTCAGGAGGACGATCGTAGCGGCAAGAAGGAGAACGGACGACCTAACCTTGGTGGGCCGGGTTGATCTGTTTGAACGTCGATGTAACACCATATTGATTATCATCCAAGGTTGAGGCGAGGAGTTTCAGTACTCCAGCATGAGATGGATCGTGCTTTGGACAGTAAGTCTAGGATTGCCTTGACGCGACCGACTAGCCGCCGCTCGCACCAAAGTTCGAGCGGAAGATCAGGAAGTCTGCGATGCTGACGCTGCCGTCCCGGTTCAGGTCGGCGTTCGCATTCCAGTTCGGACTGGCAGGAACGCTTCCGAACGCGTTCCGCAACTGGATGAAGTCCGGGATACCGACCGAGTTGTCCCCGTTCACATCGCCGTTGCGCAACAGAACGACCCCAAGTTCCACATCCGCGCCGCCCGCTGGAACGGGCACCTCCACCACCTCGGAAAGGAACGTCTCGTGACGGCGAACGCGGACCGTCAACGGGCCGGTCAGGTGAGATGGGTACGCGTGCAAACCCGCCAACATCTCTCCATCGGGAGAGCAGACGACGACTTCCGAGTCCATCGGCGTGGACGAGCCCGCCTCAAACACCGAGATGGGCAGGTAGCGGACATCACCCGTCTGCACCGCGACGCCTTGCCTGTTGACGGTCCAAAGAATGTACGGTTGCTCCGAGCCACCCAACAACGTGTGGTTGTGGCCCGCCGCCGCGTGGAAGACGCGCGCCGGAGGAGTATCGGGCACGGTGGGGACGTTGCGATTGACGGTCGTTCCATCGCCCAGTTGGCCGCGCTGGTTGTCTCCAAATGAGCGGACCGTGCCGTCCCAACGCACGATCCAAGTGAAGTTCAAGCCAGAAGCGGCCTTGGCGGCGCAATTCAGGCCCGTGACTTCGCCCGGAACGTTTCGGCTGTTGGGAGTGGGACCCGTTCCCAACTGGCCTTCGAAGTTCCTGCCCCAGGTGTACACCCTGCCGTCCTTGGTGACCGCGATCGAGTGCTCGGCTCCGGCTGCGACGTCGATCACGTCGGTCAGTCCGGGAATCACGGTCGGCACGAACACTTTGGGGTCGCTGATCCCGAGTCCAAGTTGCCCGAAGGTGTTCATCCCCGTTGCTTTGACCGTACCGTCGCCCAGCAGAAAGAGCGTGTGTTGGCCACCGCCCGCGATCTTCACGACGTTCGTCAGGCCGGGAATCGGCGTCGGAGACAAGCGGTTGACATCGGTCCCGTCGCCAAGTTCCCCGTTTGCGTTCACGCCCCACCCTTGGACGGTGCCATCTTCCATCAGTGCGAACGACGTGTCCCACTGGCCCACGTGGATTTCCCGCACATTGCCCACGATCGGGACCAGAACCGGGGTCGTGCTGTGGGTCAGCACTCCGCCATCACCCAACTGACCAAAGAAGTTGTCACCCCAGGCGTAAACCTTGGCTTCCGAGCCGAACTGCCGCCCACGGAGGCCCGGGGGTGGTTCCGTCAACGCCACCGTGTGAAACCAACCCGCTTGGACCTGTTTCACATCGGTCAGGCCAGGCACTTCGGCGGGTGCGATATGGGGGGTCGTGGTGCCGTTACCCAGTTGTCCGAAGGCGTTTGCGCCGTTGGTGAACGCCTTGCCATCGCTGGAAATCGCGACCGTATGGCCCGCCCCTCCATCGGAGCCACGGATCTGCTGAAGACCCCTCTTGTTCAGATAGGTGTTCAGGTCCTGATCGGCGATGCCCAATTGGCCCTCGTCATTGGCCCCGCAAGAAGCGGAATAGACCGCCACAAACCAGACGAAGAAATCGCCGCCGCCCTTCCCACAGCCTCCACCGACCAAGCCGAGGGCTAGCACCGTGCCGAGGGCAACAGCCGCTCGGCGTGGTTTGACGGTTCGTCCGGGCTTCGATTTGAGATGTTTCATTGCGATAGTCCTGCTTCTCCACGAAGACCCGCAAGCCGGGCCTAGGTGCGGCAGATTACCATCTGTCCCGGTCTGGAGACATGAACTTATGCAAAAACACCCCGGCAGCCGAAGCGACCGGGGTGTTTTTGACGTGGCCTTAGTTGAAGAAGCCGACCGAGCGAGCGATGCGCATGTCGTCACCGCCGGTCAGTTCGCCGATTTCCCGCAGGGCCACTTCCTTGCCCTTGGGGTCTTCGACGCTGACCTTGAGGCCGAGCGAACGCAACTCGTTGACCAGGATCTTGAACGACTCGGGGATTCCCGGTTCGGAAAGGGTCTCGCCTTTCACGATGGACTCATAGGCTTTGACGCGACCCATGACGTCGTCCGACTTGATCGTCAGCAGTTCCTGCAACGTGTACGCCGCGCCATAGGCTTCGAGCGCCCACACTTCCATTTCGCCGAAACGCTGACCACCAAACTGCGCCTTACCACCCANNCACTTCCATTTCGCCGAAGCGTTGGCCGCCGAACTGCGCCTTGCCTCCCAGGGGTTGCTGGGTGACGAGCGAGTATGGGCCGATGGAACGCGCGTGGATCTTTTCGTCCGCGAGGTGCTCCAGCTTCAGCATGTAGATGACTCCGACCGTGATCGGGTTCGGGATGACGTCTCCGGAGAGCCCATCGCGAATGACCGACTTGCACGTGTGGGGATCCAAGCCGGCTCGGGTGAGCATGTTGGCTCGGATTCGCTCCAAGATGGAGTCGTACACGCTGTCCGGTGCCTTGAACGCAGGGCCCATCGGACCGAGCGTGGGCGGACCCCAGATTTCGGCATCGAGCAGTTCGGTCGTCGTCTTGACGGGTTCGGCCGCGACGATGCGCGACACTTCTTCGAGGTGATCCTCGTCGAGCTCGCGCAAGCGCGCCTCGATCTTGGAGAAGATCATGTCGAGCGAGTCGTCCACTTCGACCGAGATGCCGAGACCGAGTTCGCTGTTGCAGTAGCCGGCCAACACCTTGCGGCGCATGGATTCGGCAAGCCGCTCCACTTCCTCGAGAATCTCGTCCTCCGTCGCGCCTTCGAACGCGGGGCAGACGTAGCGCACACCGAGGTGCTTGCCCACGTAGCCCAAGTGCGTTTCCAGGATCTGGCCGATGTTCATACGGCTCGGAACGCCCAAGGGGTTGAGCACGATGTCCACCGGCGTGCCGTCCGCGAGGAACGGCATGTCTTCCTCGGCGAGCACCTTGGAAATGACGCCCTTGTTGCCGTGCCGACCCGCCATCTTGTCGCCGACCATCAGCTTGCGCTTCTGAGCGATGTAAACCTGCACCGTCATGTTGGTGCCGGCGGGCAGTTCGTCGCCGTTGATCTGCGTGAGGGCCTCTTCGGTCCGGTCGCAGATCAGGCGGTCGCGCTTCTTGGATTCCTTGTAAACGTGGTTGATGGACTGGCTCAGGTACTTGAACCGGCTGAACACCTTGACGTCCACAACGTGGCCCTTTTCGCCGTGCGGCAATCGGAGCGAGACGTCTCGGACTTCCTCGGCCTTCTTGCCGAAGATGGCGATGATCAACCGCTCTTCAGCGGTCATCTCAACCTGACCCTTCGGGGCCACCTTGCCGACCAGAATGTCCTCGGGCCGCACTTCGGCGCCGATGCGGATGATGCCGTTCTCGTCGAGGTCCTTCAGGGCTTCCTCGCCGACGTTCGGCACGTCGCGCGTGATTTCTTCGGGGCCGAGCTTGGTGTCCACGGCTTCGACTTCGTGCCTCTCGATGTGGATCGAGGAGTACACGTCGTCCTTCACCAAGCGCTCGCTGATAAGGATGGCGTCTTCGTAGTTGTAGCCGCCCCAGGGCATAAAGGCCACGACCACGTTCCGGCCGAGGGCCAAATGCGCTTCGTCGCAGCACGGACCGTCAGCGAGCGGGTCGCCCGTGAGAACTTGCTGACCCAATTCGACGACCGGCCGCTGGGTGAAGCACGTAGACTTGTTGCTCTGCACCATGTGCAGAAGCGGGTAGCTGTCCACCTCGCCTTCGGGAGTCTCGACGCGAATCTCAAGCGACGTCACGTAGACAACCTTGCCCGCGCGCCTGGCGACCACGGCAGAGCCGGAGTCGACGGCGGCGAGGCGCTCGTAGCCCGTACCGACGATCGGTCGGTCGGACCGCAGCAACGGCACGGCCTGGCGTTGCATGTTCGCGCCCATCAGAGCGCGGTTCGCGTCGTCGTTCTCAAGGAACGGGATCAGCGCCGTGGCCACCGAGATGATCTGCACCGGCGACACGTCCATGTATTGGACTTGGTTCCGGGGGACTTCGGGGTAGCTCGCGCCGTTGACCGCGCCTCCCGCGCACCGGACTTGGATGACATCGTCGATGATCCGTCCGTTGGCGTCGGCGCGCACGTCTGCGGGGGCGATGAGAAGGGCATTCTCTTCTTGCGCCGTAAAGTAGACGATCTCGTCGGTGACGTGACCATCCACCACCTTGCGGTAGGGCGTCGAAATGAAGCCGAACTCGTCCACGCGGGCGTGGGTGGTGAGCTGGGAGATCAGACCGATGTTCGGCCCTTCAGGGGTCTCGATCGGGCAGATGCGACCATAGTGCGAGCGGTGCACGTCGCGGACTTCCAGCTTGGCGCTGGTTCGTTGAAGACCGCCCGGTCCGAGGCTGGAGAGACGACGCTTGTTCGTCAACTCGCTCAGCGGGTTGGTCTGGTCCATGAACGTGCTCAGCTGGTTCGAGCTGAAGAACGACTTGATGCTGGCGCTGACCGGCTTGACGCTGAGGATGATGCCCGGCATCAGGTTCTCCTGATCCGTGCTGGTCATGCGCTCGCGAGCCACCTTCTCCATGCGGACGAATCCGATGCGGAGCTGGCTCTGCAAGAGTTCGCCGATCGAGCGGACGCGCTTGTTCTTCAGGTCGTCGATGTCGTCCCGTTCCGCTTCGCGCGTCAGGTACGGCATCATGGCGAACAGCAGGTCGGCCAAATCCTCAGACGTCAGGTTTCGAACCGTCAGCGGCACGTCGATGCCGAGCTTCTGGTTCAGGAACCGGCGTCCGACGCGACCGAGGTCGTACCGCTTGACATCGAAGAACAGCCCAAGAATGAGCTGCTTGGCCGCCTCTTCGTTGGCCGCTTCGCCCGGTCGCAACCGCTTGTAGATGTCCAGGATGGCTTCGCGCGACGTCGTGGTCGTGTCCTGATCCAACGTGGCTTCCACGAGGGGCAGCACTTCGAGCACTTCGAGCACGGGCAGTTGCAGCGCCACGATCTTCTTCGCCGTCTCGAACTCGATGCGCTCGTGCTTCTTGAGGATGACCGCACCTTCGCCGTCAACGAGGTCCTCGGTGACGCGACGACCGACAAGGTTGTCCGCGACCATGAGCATCTCGAGCCGCTGGCGCTGCTCGATCTTGAGTTCCTTGTCGGGAATCTGATAAAGCAGCTCGTCTTCCTTGGTCATCGCGACGAGCGTCTTGAGGCGGCCGAACGTAAGGATGATCTCTTCGTTGGTCGAAAGCGGCGTTTCCATCAACGGCTTGACGCCTGCGACCGACTCGGGGAGCGAATCCACGATGGCCTGGGTCAGCACCGTTCCCGCTTCGACGAGCACTTCGCCCGTCTCGGGGTCGCTGATGGGTTCGACCAGCTTGCGATGGATGGCGCGGTCCAGCGGCAGGTGCACGTGGACGCGACCTTCCTTGAACGCGTGTAGCGCCTTGATCAACTGGGTGAGGGGGAGTTTCTTGGTCTGGCTGATCTGGGTTCGGACGACCAAGTTGGAGTCCGATTCGACCTCGAGCCACGGGCCCTCGTTGGGAATGATGCGTCCGCTCACCACGACCTGCATCGAAGAGTCAACGCCCTCTTCGAAGTAAAGGCCCGGCGAACGCGAAAGCTGAGACACGATGACGCGCTCGCGGCCATTGATGATGAACGTTCCCTTGTCCGTCATCAGGGGAAGATCGCCGAGGTAAACCTCGGTTTCGATCTCGTCGCGACCCTCGCCCCCGAAGCGAACGATGGCCTTGATGGGGGCCTCGAACGTCAGGTCGCGGTCACGGCAATCCTGAATGGAGTACTTGGGCTCGCCCAGCGTAAAGCTGACCAGCTCGATCTTGTTGGTGTGCGTAAAGTCCCAAATGGGGGAAAAGGTTTCAAAGAGTTCTGGCAGACCCTCCTCAAGAAACCACTTGTAGCTGTTGAGTTGAAGTTCGATCAGATTGGGCGCCTCGAGGAATCGGTCGATTCGCTTCGAGGACGGCTGCACGATTCGCATCCAGGAGGCCTCCTCAGGCAATATGCGCGAAGCTTCATTATGCCTTGAGCAAGCAGCGCCGCGCAAGACCCGTGGGACCGATCTGAACTTTTCCCAGAAACCCGATCCCGACCAGACGCGTCGTCAACGACGCGGGATCTGGCACTCGCGGCTTCCGAACCACTTGATCCGATTGCGCGCGACGACCTCGTAGCCCTTCTTCGCCAGCCACCCGATCGGCGCCAATCGCGCCACAAACGCCACCCACCGCAGGTACCAGGGCGCGATCTCCATGAGCTTGAGCCAAGCTTCAGCGGCGCGGAACACCTTGCCGTCGGCTTCGAGAATCATCTCCTGCCCGCCATAGCCCTTGGCCAGCGCGGCATCGCTGACGAGCACGTCCACGTCGAGAGCACGTCCGGAACGCTCGGCCCATGCCTCGGCCTGCAACTTGCTGGTGTGGCAGAGGTTGCATCCACCGTCGTAGTACAGGGTCCAAGGCGCGGCGCGGTCCATTCGCAAGATCATTCTACGTCCCAGACGCAAATCGGGTGCGGACCGATGGCCCGCACCCGAGAGTGGGCTCAATGACCCGTCAGAGTTTCCAGCGGTTGGCGCTCGTGCCGAACTCGGCGATTTCGTAGCGGCCGCGTTCACGCTCTTCGAGGCGAATCATGTGGTAGTTCGAGCGTCGCGCACCCCATGAGTCCATGAAGACGTGCTCGGCAAAGACCACGGCATCGCCGCAGTTCCTTCGGATGTCCAGGACCCGGTAGTTGAGCGTCTGAGTGCCCTCGACGAGGTCGCTCATCATGTCGTAGAAGTCCTCGGCGTGCAGCGAATACTCGTACTGCCCGTCGAAGTAATAGTGGACCCGGCCCTCGCGGGGCGCCAACCGACCGATGAGCCTCATGTCGGCGCGCTCGAAGCCTCGGACCAGGTCGTCCACGGTGTAATCGAGTTCGCTGTACCGGGTGCTGTTCCAGCCCCTGCTGGGCGAGTTCCATTGGTAGCTCGACCCGAGGACGATGACGGGAACCTGCACGTAGACCACCCGAGACAGGCTGAGATAGCCGGGAAGGTGCGGGTACCAGTACCACGGGCTCACCACGCAGTGGGACCGGAACGGGTCGAACACGTACCACGGCGAATAGAACCAGTCGTCGCACCACGAGGGGTTGTAGTGAACGTAGCCGCGCCGCCCGTTGGTGATGATGCGGATCCGGTCCTCGCGACGCACTTGATGTTCGAGGGGACCGCTGTAGATGTCGATGCCGCCGACGCGGGTGTGCGTGCCTTCGGTTCTGTTCTGGCCCCGGTTGCTGTTGGTGCCGTACGCGTTGGAACCTGTTCCTCGTCGCGGACCCGACTTGCTGATATCCACCGTGGGCTTGACCCGGCTGGGATCGTCGTACCCCGAGAAGCCGCCGCGGGGGTCGCCAACCGCTCCACCTCGGGCCTTGTTCTGGTCGCCGGTGCCCCCGTTTCGGGTCGGATCGCCTTGGCCGCCACCCACCTTCGAGGGCGGAAGACTGCCGCGCGTCTGGCCTGTCGCCTCGCCTCCGCGAGATTTGGGCGGCTCGGTCGTTCGCGTGGGCGGATCGCTTTGGCCCCCGCCGACCTTTGCGGGCGGCGTGTTTCCGCGCGTCTGGCCCGAACCTTCGCCGCCTCGCGACTTGGGGGGTTCGCTGCGGACCGGCGGATCGGACTGGCCACCGCGGGACTTCGGCGGTTCGACGCGCTGCGGGGGCGTGCTCCGGGTCGGCTCGCCTCGGTTCACGGGTGGCGGGCTGGTTTTGGGCGGCGTGGTTTGCCCGCCGCCCCGGGTCGAACCCGTTGTGGAGCCCGAAGTCCGGTTCTGCTTCCCTTTCCCGACGTCTTGCCCGATCGCCACCGATGCAAACAGGGTCGCGCAGGCCACGAAGAAACTAATCGTCCGCCAATGACTCATGGAACTATGTCCTCTATCTCTTGAAACGCCCCAGGGGGGCCGACGTTTCAATGCGCCCTTGGGCGCGATATGCCTGTCGCAACGGGTCCGGATCGCAGGTGGTTCCGCGACGATCAGCGGCGACGCTTGGCCTTGGTCGCCGCGCCTAGCTCCGAGCCTACGGCACCCTCGGCGAACCGGACCTTCACCTTCACCTTGCGGGTGATGGTGTCGTCGCTGATCGTGGGCCAATTGGCCCGATCCAGCGCCCACTGCCATCCGATGTCGTTGCCGGCATAGACGTATTCGACGCCCTCTTGCAGCGCGTCGCTGAACAGCGCCTGCAGGTCTTCACGGCCTTCGAGTTGGCTCTCGCCGGCTTCGTAGTTCGGCTTGAGATCGACGTTCACCGGGATGGCGTCCTCGGCCTCCACGACCTTGGCCGTCTTCTTCACCGGCTTCTTGCCCTCGTCGAGTTGACTCTGCACCTGCTCGATCTCTTTCGCGAGCTTGCCGGTCAACCCCTTGTAGTCGTCCGGCCACGAGTAGGTTTTGTCTTCGTGCACCGCGACCGCGTGCCGACCCGCGAGAACCAAGGCCGTGGTCAGCATCGCCTGATCCGCCGGGTTCAGTTTCGGGTGCGATTTCTTGACCTGCTCGAGCGCAGTCTCCAGTTTGGTGAGGTGAATCGTGATCAACGGTTGTGAGAATCTCCAGCGCCCAAGGGAGGACCCATCGGGCATAATGAACGCACAGTCTACCTTGACTGCGGTGCATCCCGATGGTCCAGTTTCGTTCTCTCAGCCTTGGCCTCAGCTTGCTGGGCGTCCTCGTCGTTTCCGGTTGCGTGGGAACCGAAGGATCCAAAACCGTGTCGGGCGACGGGGGCGATGCCACGCAGTCCAAGCTCAAGGTCGGGATCGTCTTCGACAAGGGCGGCCTCGGCGACAAGTCCTTCAACGACAGCGCGTGGCGCGGCGTCGAGCGGGCCCAGACAGAGCTCGGCATCGAGCTCCTCAAGGTCGAATCGAAGTCCGACTCCGACTACGAGAGCAACGTCCGCACCATGGCCGAGGAAGGCTCGCAACTGGTGATCGCCGTCGGTCTGGGCATGGATCAAGCGGTCTCCGCCGTCGCACCCGACTTCCCCGACACCAAGTTCGCCATCGTGGACGGGGACGCCAAGGGAGACAACGTGCTCAACCTCAAGTTCAAGGAGGAAGAAGGGTCGTTCTTGGTCGGATATCTCGCGGGCCTGATGACCGAATCGGGCAAGGTGGGCTTTGTCGGCGGCATGGAGATTCCGCTGATCAAGAAGTTCGAGGCCGGATACCATGCGGGCGTCGCCACGGCAAACCCCAACGCCGCCATGCTTCCAGTGAAGTACGTCGGCTCTTGGGACGACGTGGACAAAGGCAAGGCCAATGCCTCGGTCCTGTTCGCCGAAGGCGCAGACATCGTCTACCACGCCGCAGGCCGAACGGGCCTCGGCGTCATTCGAGCCGCCAAGGACTCGGGCAAGTTCGCGATCGGGGTCGACAGCGATCAAGACGACATCGAGCCGGGAACGGTGCTCACCAGCATGGTGAAGCGCGTGGACGAGGCCGTTTTCAAGACGATCCAGCAGGTCAAGGACGGCAAGTTCGAGGCTGGAGCCATCCTGTACTCCCTCAAGGACAACGGGGTCGGCACCAGCGAGCTCCGGTTCACCAAGGACAAGATCGGTCCGGAGAAGCTGGCCAAGCTCGACGAAGTGAAGGCGAAGATCGTCTCGGGCGAGATCGTCGTGCCCGCCTCCACCGCCGAGTTGGACACGTTCCTGAAGGCGCTCAAGGCCGGTTCGTAAACCCGTGAGGAAGCTCTGGGGCGGTGCGTTCGGGACCGATGGCGACGCGTTGGTCGAGCGGTTCGGACAGAGCCTCGAGTCGGACCTGAGGTTTTGGAGGCAGGACGTAATGGGCTCGATCGCCCATGCGCGGATGCTGGGTGCCCAAGGCATCCTCACCGTGGACGAGAGCCAGAGGCTGATCGGCGGCTTGGAGGCCATTCTCGCCGAGGGCCCCGAGTCGCTCCCCCGAGACGTCGAAGACATCCACACGGCCGTCGAGTTGCGGTTGGCCGAACTGGTGGGCGACGTCGCGGGCAAGCTGCACACGGCGCGTTCGCGCAACGATCAGGTCGCCACAGACACCAGGCTCTATCTGCGGTCTCGCCTGCCCGAACTCCAGTCGTCCATCAAGGAACTCCAGCGTGTCATTCTGACCACCGCCCGCGACCAGCGGCGGACGGTCATGCCGGGCTACACCCACCAGCAGCGAGCCCAACCTTACACCCTTGGATTCCATCTGATGGCCCACTTCTGGGCATTGCAGCGCCACGGTTGGCGGTTGGCGAACGTGGACACGCTCACGGCTTACTCGCCGCTGGGGTCCGCCGCTCTGGCCGGAACCGGCTTTCCGATTGACCGCTTCGCCACCGCCCAGGAGTTGGGCTTCGTCGAACCCATCCCCAACGCGCTCGACGCAACGTCCGATCGTTCGTTCGCGCTCGACGCTCTGCACGCCCTCGCGGCGCTGATGATCGACCTCAGCCGAGTCAGCCAAGAACTGGTGTTGTGGTCGGGCGTCGAGTTTGGGTTTGTGACGCTCGCGGACAGCGTGACGACGGGGTCGAGCATCATGCCGCAAAAGCGCAACCCCGATATGGCCGAGTTGATCCGAGGCCGCACCGGGCGGGCGATCGCCAATTGGGTGGCCTTGGCCAGCACGCTCAAATCGCTTCCGCTGGGATACAACCGCGACACCCAAGACGACAAGCCCCCGTTGTTCGAATCGCTCGATCTTGCCGCCGACGCCTTGGCGCTGACCGCCCTGATGCTGGAAGGCGCGAAATGGAACGCCGACCGCATGCGCAAGACCATGAAGCGCGACTTCAGCACCGCCACCGACTTGGCCGACCTGCTCGCCTCGCGCGGAATGCCCTTCCGCAAGGCGCACGAAGTCGTCGGCAAGGTCACGCGCGCCTGCCGCGAACGCGGCATCGGTCTGGAAGACCTGACCGCTGAGGACCTTGCCCGACTCGCACCCGAAGCCCCTGGCGAAGCCCTCGCCGCCCTGAAACCCGAACGCAGCGCACTCGCCCGGAATTCGGTTGGCGGACCGGGACTGAAAGCGATGCAAGCCCAACTCCGCCGAGCCGACAAGCGGCTCAAGGCCCCCGGCTTCAGCTCGCCTTATTGAACGGAGCAGGAGAAGCCGCGCCCGTTGCCGAACCGTTGACCCATGCAGGCGACGCCGGCAACCGAACCTCTTGAGCAGGAACGGTTTCGCCCGGTGCGGGCTCGCGCCCTCGTTTTGGGCACGCTGCTCATCTTCCCCGCCGCCTACTTCTGCGCGAACCAGCCCGTGTCGGCGATGTTCTCGCTTCTGGCCAGCGCAGTAGCGGTCCAAATCCTGCTGGTGCTGGCCAACTGGCCGCTCCGGCGGTGGCTCCCCAAGGCGGCGCTGAACCAGACCGACATGGTCGTGATCTTCGGCCTGGTCTCTACGGGAAGCGCCGTCGCCGCCGAATGGCTGAAGATCTCCTGGGCGGTCATCCACTCGTACGCGCTCTACAGCGACAACAACGCGACCATCCGCGACTACTTCATCGCGTACCTGCCCGACTGGCTCATCGTCAAGGACCGGAGCCAGGTCGTGGACCTGCTGGGCGGCGGCCACGGGATGGGCTACGTCTGGTCGAAGCTGCCTCTCTACCTGCCGCGCTATCTCGGCTGGCTCGGTTTCTTTCTGTTCTTGGCGGGGGCGCTTCTCTACCTGAACTGCCTGATGCGCGAGGCCTGGTGCCGCCGCGAGCGGCTGGCGTTCCCGCTGATCCAATTGCCTGTGGCGATGTCGGAAGACGGCGGTGCGGGCGCGATGTTCCGCAGCCGCCACATGTGGGTCGCGTTCTCGATCATGTTCGCGATCGACATGCTGAACGGGCTGAACTACCTCTATCCCAACCTGCCCGCGATCCCGGTGAAGGAGTACGTGGACATCCAGACGTTCTTCGGGGAGCCGCCGTTCAACCAGTTGGGGACCCTGCCCCTCACCCTCTACCCGTTCATGGCGGCCATCGGGTTGTTCATGCCGAGCGACCTTCTGTTCAGCCTTGTGGTGTTCTACTTCCTGCGGAAGGCGTTGCACGTCACGATGGCCAGCCAAGGCATTCCGCAGGGCATGTTCTCGGGGACGGCCATCGCGCCCGGACCGCCGTACTTCGACGAGCAGACGTGGGGCGGCGTGTTCGCCATGTTCGTCGGCGCGGTATGGGTCTCGCGCAACTACCTGAAGGAGGTCTGGTCCGCGATCCGCTCCGGTCGGCCCGAAGAGGATGGCGGCATCTCGCACCGATGGGCGTTCATCGGGTTCGTGGTCTGCTTTGCGGGTTTGGTCTGGATCGGCACGCTGGGCGACCTCTCGGTCGGCTACATGAGCGTGTACATCGCCATTTTCCTCGTGTTCAGCGTCGTGCTCACGAGGATGCGGGCGCAAGTCGGGCCACCCACGCACGAGTTCGCCTTCTTCGGACCGAACTCCGTAATGACGCGATTCCTGGGCACCCAAAGCATCACGGACAAGCAGGCGAGCTATCTGGGGGCCGTGTTCATCTGGTTCAACCGCATCCACCGCACCCACGTGATGCCCTACCAACTCGAGACCATGAAGATGGGGCAGATGGAGCGCGTCTCGCAACGGCCCGTCTTCTGGATGATCGCCATCGCCACCGTCGTCGGGTTCCTGGCCGGATCGTTCTTCTACCACGTGCTCGCCTACCGAACGGGCAACCCCCAGTACTGGGCCGACTCCGAGGTCTACGTCCGCAACCTGGTCAACAACCGGACGGGGCCGGACGTGGTCGGCATCACGATGACGCTCGTCGGCTTTGCCGCCGTGCTGATCATGGACACCGTCCGGTTCCGATTCCCCGGGTTTCCCCTGCACCCGGCGGGTTACGTCTTGAGCCTGAACTACGGCGTGGACTACTACTGGTTCGGCTTGGTGCTCGCCCTGCTGGCCAAGAACTTCGTCCAACGCTACTACGGCCTGCGCGGGACGAACAAGCTCAGGAGCGTCGCACTGGGTATCTTGCTCGGAGAGTACGGCGCGGAACTGATCTGGGTGACCGTGGCGCTGGTCACGAACCAAAGCACCTACACCATCAGCTTCAACGACCGGTCGCTCGGCCTCCAATGACCGTCAGCCCCTCGCCCGAACGCAACCCGCTCGGTTGGATCGCCCTTGGCGTGATGCTGGCGTACGTGATCTTCTCGCAGCTGTCGGCCTCGCTCGATCAGGATCCGTCCGACCGGTTCGGCTCGATCGCCCAACGGGCCAGAGTCACCGTGAGCATGCAGGCCGTGCTCACCGAAGTCTCCGGGGAGCGAGAGACGGCTGAACCCGCCGTCGCCAACTACCGCGAATCCCTGATCGGCTACGCGGACGCGATCGCCAAGCTGGACCCCGACCCCGAGCAAGCCGCCCTGGAAGTAGCCCTGCGCCTCGAAGCCGAGAGCAAGCCTCGCGCCGAGGCGATCAAGTTGCTCCGCGATTCGAGAGACCAGGCCTTCCAAGCTCTGGCCACCGCCGCCGAAACCGAAACCCTCACCGCCGAGGAAGCCCAAACGTTGGCCGACGCCATGGCGGGCCACGCTTACGCGCTTCGCCTGGGCCGAGCGGCCACCCTCGGCAAAGCCGGCCTCAAGAGTCCCCGTCCCGGCTACTCGTCTGAGTCCAAGACCGGGATGGTCCTTTTCGTAGGGGTCGCCCTGATCGGCTCCGCCGCAGGATGGATCGGTCTGCTGGTGTGGCGGGCGATGCGCGGGATGCGACCCGGCCAGCACTTGGGATTGCCTTGCGGCCCCATCACGCGGACCGACGCCGATGGACTGGCCATACGCGCCGCGATCATGTTTGCGGTCTTCTTGTTCGGCGGGCTGGCCGCGATGGGACTCGCCCAAGCCTTTGGACCGTACCAACGCGACGCGACGGTCGTCCTGACGGCCGTGGTTTTGATCGCCGGAGTGTTCTTTGCGCTGCGGCTGAAGATCGCTGGCCGGTCGTGGACGTTGGCCGACTTGGGCCTGCGGTCCGAGCGACCCCTGGCAGATGTGGCTTGGGGGGTCGGCGCAGCCTTCGCCAACCTGCCGCTGCTGCTGGTCGTCTCCTCGATCAGCCAGTTTCTTTTCCAGTGGCTCCCCGAGCCGACGCACCCGATCTCCAGCGAACTGGCCGGGGGCGGCGCCCCGTGGCGGATCGCGCTGCTGTTTGCCCAAGCCGCCTTGCTCGCACCGTTCTTCGAAGAGGTGCTGTTCCGAGGTGCGATCTTCCCCGCCCTGTCGCGCGTCCTGCGAAGCGTCCCGCTGGGCATCGCCCTCTCGGGGCTGCTCTTCGCAGCCATCCATCCGCAAGGCGTCGGAGGGTGGCTGCCCCTCATGTTGCTCGGTTCGGTGATGGCGTGGCTGTGTGCCGTCCGGCGCTCGCTGGTGCCCGCCATCGTCATGCACGCCACGCACAACGCGGGCATTCTCATCCTGAATCTGTTGCTGACGGGCTAATCTAGTCGGGTGACGCCGTTGTTGCTCCTCGCCGCCATGATCCCAGGCTTCGAGCCGCACCATCCCTTCGACGAGGTCCGTGCGACCGTCGAGGAAGCGGACACCCGCGCCGTCATCCTCGCGCCCAAGCGCCTCGATGCCGCCAAGCCCATCCAGGTGGTGGTCTTCGCGACGCCCAACGGCAACACCATCGAGCAGACCTTGGGCAGCGCCCTCGACAAGAACGGCGATTGGCGCCTCGACATCCAGCACATCGCCGCCCAGAGCCGATTCGTCCGCGAGCGCATGGGCCAGCCCAATCTGTGCCTTGTGGTCGCCGAAGCCAAGGGTCTGAGCTGGCCCGCCTGGCGCGCCAACAAACCAGAGGCTGGCGAGGTCGCCAACCGGCTGCTCAACACGTGGCTGGCCATGCTGCCCGGCAAGGAGAAAGAGATCATCCTGACGTGCCACAGCGGCGGCGGGGCGTTTCTCTGGGCCGTCATCGAAGGAGCACCGGCCCTCGACAAGCGCGTCCGCCGCATCGCATGGCTCGACGCAAACTACTCGTTCGACGCCGACAAGCACACGGCCAAGCTCAATGCATGGCTCAAGGGCGACAAGAGGCGCGAGCTCAGCGTCCTCGCCTACGACGACCGCAACATCACGCTCGACGGCAAGCCCGTGGTCTCGCCGACGGGAGGCACTTATCGGGCCACACACCGCATGGTCGAGGCGTTCGGCTTGCGCGACAAGGCTGAGACCTCCGAACTGTGGGAGACCTTTGCCGCAGGGCAGACCGACTTCCGCATCCACCGCAACCCCCAGAACCAAATCCTCCACACGCGGCTGGTCGGCGAGATGAACGCCCTGATCTGGCTCTTCGACCGGCGGCTTCCCTTGCGAGAAACGCGCCTCTACCGCCCCTGGATCGCGCCGCCGACGACCGCGATGGCGTGGAAGGGTCTGGTCGCCCGCGACCCGGCGCTCCCCGGCGCGAGCGAGTGGCTGCGGGGCATGCGACACCTGGTGCGCGACGAACGAGAAGCGGCCACCCTGGGGCGCATCATGGCGGGCGACGTGCCGCCGTTCCTCTCGACGCTGGTGCCGGTGCGGCTATCGTCGGGGACCGACGCCATTGTGGTCCTGGTGCAGCCGGACGTGCTCTCGGTGGGCTCGAACGCCGACTTCGTGCGCATGCCCATGACCCCGATGGCCGCCCAGACCGTCGCCGACCGCACGGGATGCCTGCTCATCACGGACCGCATTTCGGACGCCGTCCACGCCCAAGCCGACGTCGCGCTCAACCCGTGGCCGCTCACCCTGCTGCGAGAGGCCACCTCCACGTTCGAGCAGCACCACGCGATCATCGAGGAACAGCGCGCCCGTGCCCCGTTGGGGTGGCTCGTGGCCGGGCACAAGAAGGACGTGGTGCTCACCAACCGGCTGCTCGAACGCCCGGGGCGCGTGGGCATCTACGGGTGGCACTACCCCGACGGCAAGCCGATCCAGCCAGTGTACGTCGGCCATGTGGATTGGTATGTGGACTACAGCCACGGCATCCGGCTGGTCTCGCGGCGGTGTTGGATCAACGGAACCGAGGCCGACTTGGGCGAGACGCTGCGCCACCCCGAACACGGCAAGGCCCTGGCCTCGGACGGGCCGCTCAAGCTCACCTCCTACGCCGAGCGCCCGACGGTCAGCCCTTAGGGCCCCAGACGTCGAAGCCGTCCACAAACACCCACTCCATGCCCACCGAGAGGGCCGTGGGGTCCGAGGTGGTCGCCCGGTCGGCGATGGTCTTGGGGTCGAACACCACGACGTCGGCGCGCAGTCCCGGCTTGAGCAGGCCGCGATCTTTGAGCTTGAACCGCTGGGCCGGGAAGGACGTCATCTTGCGGACGGCTTCTTCGAGCGTCAGCACGCCGAGTTCGCGCACGTAGCGGCCCAGGATGCGCGGGAACGAACCGGCCCCCCTGGGGTGCGAACCCGCGATGCTGCCGTCGCTGCAGAACATCACTTGCGGGTGCTTCATGAACGCGATCAGGTCGGCCTCGGTCATGGCGGTCACGACCACGCTCTCAGACCCCGAACCGCCGGGGCCGTGCACCTTGGCGACGATCTGCCGGATGAGTTCCGGCGCGGGGTAGCCCGTCGCTTCGGCGATCTGGGCGAGCGTCTTGCCCACCCAAGAAGGTTCGTGGGTGTAGCGCGTGAGCAGCACTTGGGCGGGTCCGCCGACCTCGTCCAAAGCGCGCCGCCACGTGTCCACGCTGTCCCATTCTCGGCTGACGCTGAGCGCTGTGATCGTGGACTGCCAGTAGAGGTAGGGGTACACGTCTGCCGTAATGTCCAACCCATCGTTGCGGGAGCCCTGAATCAAGGTGAGGACCCGCTCGGCCTGGCCCCAAACGGGCGCGGTACCCAACTTGATGTGCGAGATTTGGGCGGGCAATCCGGCGCGCCTGCCGATCTCGATCACCTCGCGGAACGACTCCATCGCGCCATTGCCTTCGTCGCGCACGTGGCTGATGTACATGCCCCCGTGCTTGGCCGCTACCCTGGCGAGTGCGACGATCTCCTCGGTGTCGGCGTAGTGTCCAGGGTCGTATTCCAATCCGGTGGAAAGGCCAAGGGCTCCCTCGCGTATGTCTTGATCCAGAAGCTTGGACATCTTGCGGACTTCTTCTGCGGTCGCGCGGCGCTTGAAGTCGTCGCCCATGACTTCGCGGCGCAAGCCTCCGTGACCGCTGAACGCGGCGAACTTCGGGCCGCGAGAAAGTCGTTTCAGGTTCGCCAAGTGCTTGCCGACGGGGGCTGGACGGCTGCCGTCTTGCCCGACCACCGCCGTGGTGATGCCTTGCGAGATTTGGCTCTTGGCCCATAGGTCGCGCTCCAAGCCGCCGTCGGCGTGGGAGTGCGCGTCAATGAATCCGGGTGCGACGACGAGCCCTTGGGCCGCGATCACGCGCTCGCCGGGCAGAGGCTTCAAGTCGCCGAGGGCGGCGATGCGCCCGCCCTCGATGCGCAGGTCGGCGGCGAAGGCGGGCCCGCCCGAACCATCCACGATCGTGCCCCCTTGGATCAGGATGGACGACGCGGCGACGAGGGCGATCAGGGCGGTGGTCACAAGGCGCAGTGTATCCGAGGCGGCATTCGGCGGACCTCGCACCGCCTAGATTGGTTGGGTCCAACAGAGCGAAACATTCTTGCGCTTTCCGCAAAAGTGTGATAGGATGGTGTGCAGAGGCATCTGGAGCGGATGCGTCAGAGATGAGGACACTGGGACTTCAAGAAACACGGGCTTGCAGGGTCGGCAGAAGGTGATGCATGGCCCGTAGCGGTTTCACTCTGGTCGAAGCGCTGGTCGTCGCGGCCATCTTGATCCTCATCGCCTCCCTTGCGTTTCCTGCAGCCCTACGCGCCAAAGCGGCGGCGAAGCAATCGCACTGCATCCAGAACCTGCACCAACTCGACACGGCCCTGCGACTCTACGGGGCGGATTGGGACGACCTCCACACGCGTCCGCCCTCCTTCTCGCCCATCCTCTACCCGTACGCGAAGAGCGCCGAGGTGTTCCGGTGCCCCGCCGATGCCACGGACCGACGGCGTCCGGCCAACGCGCCGGCACCCGGCACCTACGCCGACAACCTCTACGACACCGACGAATCCGGACCTCGTGCGGCCTTCCAGGTCAGCTCTTACTTTCGAGGGTATGGCCTGAAGCACCTCCCGCCCGACCACGAGCAATGGCGCATCGCCATGCGGTTGGAGAAGCTCGGCATCATCGTCTGCCCGTTCCACGCCGAACGCGACCGAAGCGGCGGCACGCACCCGTACAACGACCACATGGGCCCGCGAACCGGCCCGTGCCTCCGCATCGTCCCCAGCGGCGCCCTTCTCGTCGCCCAGGCCCGTAGCAGGAACGACCGAGGATCCAACGTGTTCAACCACACCTGCTTCAACGCCCCGCACACCGCCAAAGAGATGCACGGCATGGGGGGATCATGACGCTCTTCCAGCAGGCGTCATCTAGTTCTTACGCGATGGAACAGAGCTCCCTCAGAGCCCTTCAACTCAATGGAGAACACGAACCATGAACAATTGCCCTGGAGATTCTTGATGACACAAGATCGCGGACAGAAGGAGAAGTCAGGCGCTTTCACCATCCTTGAAGTGCTCGTGGTTGCAGCACTGGTGGCAGTCATTGCGTCCGTAGCGTTTCCCGCAGTCCTGCGCGCAAATGCGGCGGCGAAGCAGTCGCACTGCATCCAGAACCTGCACCAACTCGACACGGCACTGCGACTCTACGGGGCGGATTGGGACGACCTCCACACGCGTCCTCCCTCCTTCTCGCCCATCCTCTACCCGTACGCGAAGGGCGCCGAGGTGTTCCGGTGCCAGGAAGATGCAACCGACCGCCGCGTTATGCCCAGTAGCAAGTACAACCAATGGACTTACACCGACAATGTGTACGATCTGACGGACATCCATCCCAGGGCCACATTTCAGCAAAGCTACTGGTTTCGTGGGTACGACTTCCGTTTCGATGGGCACGAGCCATCGGACCTTTGGAGCAGGATGATGTCGCTGCCGAAGCTGGGAATCATCGTGTGCATCTTCCATGCACCCCTCGATCCCAGCCAGGCGTTTCCGGCCCCCCACGAGCACGCTGGCCCACGGGAGGGCCCATGTCTTCGCATCGTGCCTGATGGAAGCCTGTTCGTTGGCCACTCGAAGAGCCGAACGGAAACGGGAGGGAGAGCAGGTTGGCAAGCTTGCCTGGACCTGCCCCACACGTATCGAGATCTGCAAGGAGGCCCTCGATGAACCAGGGGTTCACTGCTCTGCTTTGCCTCGCGCTGCTGGCCGGTTGCGCACCCAACCCTGGCAAGCCGCAGAAAACCCTGTTGGGCCGCAACGAACCGGGCTTCGCCGTGGACCAGGCGACTCTGGTTGCCGGACCGGGAGGGCAGAAAGAGGTCCGAGCGACCGTGATCGCCCCCCGCGCGGAATCGCGATCCCTCGGCGTGGCGTTCGAGACCTTCGACGGCGAAGGCGTTCCGACGGGAAGCGTGGTCGCCCGACCCGCTTTCAACGGCGGGACGCAAGCCGAGGTCGCAGTCCCCGTCCCGCCCGGAACGCAGGGCTTCCGCTTCACCGGGGCCGCCCCGGTCAAGGACCAACCCTGAACAAGAAGCCCCTCCGGACGAGCGGAGGGGCATTCGCTTCGTCGGTTGAAGCGAGGCTTACCTGCCCCGAGGCGTGACCTTCACCTTGAGCGCGGCGTAGCCGTCGATCTCGAAGTGCTCCACGCGGAAGTGGTGCTTGCCGCCCAACTTCACGCGCACGCGGTCCACCTTGGGCGCGTGCCAAGTCCAATCCTCGAGGATCAGCTTGCCGTCCAGCCACACGCGGATGCCGTCGTCGCTGGTGAACTCAAGGTCGTACTCGCCGGCGGGCGCTTCGAAGTTGCCCTCGGCAACCGTCGCGAACTTGTCGCGCGGAAGACCCGGGCCGAGTTCGCCGCCCCAGTCGAAGTCCAGCTTGTCGGTCTTCAGGGTCTTGATGGGCGTGCCCGTCGAGATCAGCTTCTTGAACTCGTCGTAGTGCGCGCGAGGCTCTTGCGCCTCGGTGTAGGAGAACCACTTGATGTCCCAGTCGATGGGCATGCGGAACTGCGACCACTGGAACACGGACTGCTTGCCGGCCTTCACCGTGTTGCCAAAGCGGTCCACGAAGTCCTTCTTGCCCACGAACTCGAGGGCGATCAGCACGTCGGTGGCCTTGCCGGGCTCCATCACCGCGTCCACGAAGGACCCGTTGCGACGCAACTCCTTCACGCCGCGCAGTTCCTTGACGCGCCACGTGCCTTCCGGACCGAGGACTTCGAACCGCTTGACGTTGGGCTCGGGGTCGGTGCGCGGCCAGAGGATGGGCGACTTGAAGTCGTAGGGGCCCCACTCGTCCACCAGAATGAACCGGCGGCCGCGCATCTCGCCCGGCTTGATGAACGGGTCCATGCCGCCCTTCATGGGCTCGGGAGCGAACTTGGCCACGTCGGCCCGAGTCGCCTTCCACGGGTTCCACGGCACGTCGAACCGCTTGATGTAGTCGGCGTTGTCAGGGTCCAGGCCCTGCACCACGTTGCCCGACCCCAGCATGACCTGGGTCATCGGGGCGCCGGCTCGCGACCCGTCGGTCGAAAGGACGTTCTCGCCAAACGACAGGCCCGGCAAGCCGGTCCACGTGCGGAAGTCTGTGCCATAGAAGCGGTTGCCGTCCAAGGCGATCCGCTCGTTCTTGCCCGTCAGGTTCCAGGCGCGCTTGTAGCGCTCGATGTCGTTGCCCAGGATCTTGACGCCCTGTGTGTCGTCGATCGCGAACACGGTGTCGGCGATGTGCGAGAAGCGGTTGCCTTCGATCACGTAGTCCCGGCTGCGCGTGTCGCGGTTCTTGGGGTAGCCCCAGTTGGGGTCCTGTCGGTCGTTCCACCACAGCTTGATGGCCGTGGTGTCGCGGTGGAACACGTTGTGCGAAATCGTGTTGTCCTGGCCGTGCTCGATGGCGATGGCCTCGCCGTTCATCCCGAACACGTTGCCAAGGATGGTGGTTTCGTAGCTGTATCCGCCCCAAACGCCGTGCCAGCACTCGAGGATCTTGTTGTTCACGAACGCGTTGCGGCTGAACGTAGCCTCGATGCCGTTGGTCGGCGCGTGGCTGAAGTCGTTGCCGTAGAGCAGGTTGTCGTTGCATCCGCCCTGACCGTTGTCCATGGTGCTCTGGCCGGCCCACAGGAAGAAGCCGTCGCCTCCGTGGGTGACCGAGTTGTAGGCGAACACGTTGCGGTGCGACTGCTCGTAGATCAGGATGCCCGTCGAGTCTTGGCCTCGGTTGTAAACGCCGTGGCTGTAGCCTCTCACGCACCAGTCGATCTTGTTGTGCATGATCTTGTTGTCGCTGGAAAGGTACATCAGCACGCCCGCGCTCGACAGGAACGAGAAGTCGTTGTTCCAGACCTTGCCCTTGTTGCACTCGGTGAGCATCAGGGCGTTCTGGCCGCCGACGGCGGTGTTGTGGTCGACCTCGAAGCCGTCGCAGCCGCGAAGGTAGATCGCCGCGCCGTAGCGGAGCCACTCGTCCTTCTCGTTGCGGTGGTAGCTCATCCAGTCGCTGGTGTCCTCGCGGTCGAGGCCGCTGAGCAGCTTCTGCTTCCAAAGGTAGGACATGTCGTTGCCCGTGACGCGGATGCCGGGGACGTTGCGCGCCATGAGACCGACCTTGTAGCCACGGAGCGTCGCTCCTTTGACCACGACGTTTTCGCCTTGAACGGCGATGCCGAGGCCAAAGTATTCGGCGGGGTTGGTCGCCTTGGGCGACCCTTTGAGCGTCGCGCCCGAGAAGTCCACCGTGATGTTCTTGCCCTTGATCGTGATCGCGGGCTTCTCGAGGTTCTCCGAGGGCAACGAGTAAACGCCCGGTTTGACCCTGACGGACTCCGTGATCACCATTCCGGGCTTGAGCGTGACGGTCGGAACAAGGCCGACCAGAGACATTGCGAGGACTCCAAGCATGGTGCGATCAGCTTACCAACACCCGTCATGAACGGGTCATGACGCTGAGACGCCGACGCCGGTGGATGCATAATGAAGACCATGTCCAGGGCTCTCGAGCCGATCCCGCTGTTCCCGCTCGCGACGGTTCTGTTCCCCTACGCCCCGCTTCAACTCCACGTGTTCGAGGACCGCTATCGGCAATTGGTCGGGGATTGTCTGGAAAAGGGCCTGCCCGTCGGCATCGTGCTCATCAAGAGCGGCAGCGAGGTCGGAGCATCGGCGGAACCCTATCTGGTGGGCACAGCGGCGCGGATCGAGAAGGTCCATCGCTACGAAGACGGCCGCATGGACGTCGTCGTGGTCGGCGAACGGCGGTTCCGCATCCGGCGTCTCGACGAGTCCGAACCGTACTTGGTCGGGCACTGCGAACCCGTGGTCGAAGTCGACGAGGATTCGCCGCGCAAAGATGCTCTGACCATGCGTGCGAGGGAGAGTTTTCAACTCTACGTGGAGGGGATGTTCGCCCAGCAGGCCGTGAACGTCAAGATCAACTACCCCACCGACCCGTTGGCGCTGTCGTTCCTCATCGCCAACTACCTGCCTCTCGATCCTCTGGAACGCCAGCGCATGCTCGAACTCACCGACACCGCCGAGCGGCTTGCCGGTCTGATCCCCGAGATCGAACGGCAGGTGGTCGAGGCCAAGACTACGGCCTATTACCGGCTCTCGCGGAACCACCTCCAGGACTGGATCCACCCAAACTGAGCCCTCCTGCCCCATCCTGAACAAAAAGTGAAAATTGGTGATGCACGAGCGATCCGTTCGTGATAGGATGATGCTCGAAGCGGAAAGAGGCACGACCAATGTGGATCGTGCACGGGCTTCAAAAACCGATGCGAGCCGCTCTGGCGGTTCGGTCATGGAGTAGAACAATGCGTCACAACAGCCTCAGGGCTCTCGCCCTCTCGTTCGTCGTTATCGCCGGGTCCGCCTTTGGTCAGTTCACCGAGACGGAAGGCAATGATTCCAAAGCCGCCGCCAATGTCTTCACCGGCCTCGCCGCCGGCAGCACCATCACCGGAAACAGCACCAGCGCCACCACGGTCGGCCTCGACTACTTCCGCCTCACCATGGCCACTGCGGCCCCCGGCATCTACAAGAACCGGATGACGCTCACCACGAGCGGCACTGCAGGACACGTTGGAACACTCCGTGGCCTGACTCAGACCGGCGGCGTCATCAACGCCGGAACCGACGCCACATTGCAGACGAGTTCGACGGTGACGACGCCGCCGCGCTACAACCAGTGGTACAGCTTCGGCCTCGGCGAAGAGCTGTTCTATCGGATGACCGGTGCTGCCGCGACCACTGCCGACTATGTGGCGACGATGTCCACCTCCGTGGTCACGCCCGTCAACCTGGGCACGTTTGCACCCGGCGCGTTCACGTTCTCGACCCTCGGTCGTACGGCGGTAGACACCGAGATCGGCCTGTACGACGCCAACTTCGCCCCCGTGCCCGGATTTTGGGCCGACGACGAACCCAGCCCTGGAACCAGTTTCCAGTCGATCATGTCCGGCACGCTGACGCCCGGCACCTACTACTTGGCGGTTGGCTCGTTCAACATGGCCAACAACAACTCCAACCCGGCCACCGACCGCTCGCAGGCGAGCAGCGTGGCGGACTTTGGCGGCTGGGTCATGTCGAGTTCAACCAGCATCACGGCCACGGACTGGGATTTCGGGATCACCGACATCAACGGGACCACCGAGTTCTCTGCGCTCAAGACCGAGCAGTACGAGATCTACTGGGGCGAACTGGAAGTCGTTCCCGAGCCCGGCACGATGATCGCGTTGGGCGCGGGCCTTGCTGGACTTGCCGCTCGGCGACGTCGCAAGGCAGCCTGACAGACGGTAGAGTGACCTTCAAGGCGTGGTCCGCAGCGTGTTGCGGACCACGCCTTTGTCTTGGAAGGTCTAGAATGGCCCCATGCTGGCCCGCCGCATCTCGCCCAACCAGATCGTCCGCCTCGACTCGATTCCCACCGACGATACGGAAGACTTGAGCAAGGACGAAGCGCAAGAGCGTCTCAAAGACCTCGGCAAGGAAGTCGGCGACTTGCAGGAACTGCTGTTCGCGGCTGGCGACCACTCGCTCCTCATCGTGTTCCAAGGCATGGACACCGCAGGCAAAGACGGGGCCATCAACCGCATCCTCGAATACGTCAACGTGCAATCGTGCCGCGTGTCCTCGTTCAAGGTGCCCACACCGATCGAGTTGGCCCACGATTTCTTGTGGCGCGTTCACTCCGTGGCGCCGCCCAAGGGCAGCATCGGCATCTTCAACCGCTCCCACTACGAGGACGTGCTGGTGGTGCGCGTCAAGCAACTCGTGCCCGAAGCGGTTTGGCGGGCCCGGTACGAGCAAGTCAACGCGTTCGAGTCCCTACTCGCTTCCTCGGGCACGATCATCGTCAAGTACTTCCTGCACATCTCCAAACAGGAACAAGAGGAGCGGCTGCTGGCGCGCGAGCAAGACGTCGAGAAGGCATGGAAGCTCTCCGTGGGCGACTGGAAGGAGCGCGAGCGATGGGACGACTACCAACGCGCCTACGAAGAGGCCATCGCGCGTTGCTCGACCGAGACCGCTCCCTGGTACGTGGTGCCCGCCGACAAGAAGTGGGCGCGCGACCTCGCCGTCGCCGAGGTGCTGGCCGAGACCCTGCGGCCCTATCGCGAGCCCTGGCTGGCCCAACTGGCCTCGGTGGGCGAGAAGGCAAAGGCCGAGTTGGCCGAGTACCGGGCGTCGCTCGCCCAAAGTGCCCAAGCCTCTCGCTGACGCCGAGGGTACGTTTGGTTTCAACCATGAGTAACCTGGAGATCGCCCAAGCCGCTCGCCTTCGACCCATTTCGGAGATTGCAGCGGGGGCGGGGTTGCAGGAATCGGACTTCGACCCACTCGGCAGGTACCGCGCCAAGCTGACCCACGAGGGGGTGACCCGCCTTGAGTCGAACCCGCAGGGCAAGCTGGTGCTGGTGACGGCGATCAACCCGACCCCGGCGGGAGAAGGAAAGACCACGGTCTCGGTCGGCTTGGCGCAGGGCCTGAACCGGATCGGCAAGCGCGCCATCCCCGCCCTTCGCGAACCCGCGCTCGGCCCCGTGTTCGGCGTGAAAGGGGGCGCGTGCGGCGGCGGCTACAGCCAGGTGCTGCCTATGGAGGACATCAACCTGTTCTTCAACGGCGACTTCCCCGCCATCGCGGCCGCCCACAACCTGCTTTCGGCCATGTTGGACGCCTCGATCCACCACGGCAACCCGCTCGACATCGAACTGCGCAACGTCTGGTGGCCGCGAACCCTCGACATGATCGACCGCAGCCTGCGCGAAATCGTGGTCGGCATCGGCGAAGGCAACGGGTTCGTCCGCTCCGACGGCTTCGTCATCACGCCCGCCAGCGAAGTCATGGCCGTGTTCTGCCTGTCCGAGTCGCTCTCGGACCTCAAGCTCCGCCTGGGCCGGATGCTGGTCGCCCTTGGGCTCGACCGCTCGCCTATCCGCGCCGAACAGATCAAAGCCGTCGGCGCGATGACCATGCTCCTTCGGGACGCCATCCGCCCGAACCTGGTGCAGACGATCGAAGGCGGGCTTGCGATGGTCCACGGCGGGCCGTTCGGCAACATCGCCCACGGGTGCTCCTCGATTCTGGCGACCCGTTGCGGCCTTGGCGCGGCCGAGTATCTGGTGACCGAGGGCGGTTTCGGCTCCGACCTCGGCGGCGAGAAGTTCCTCAACATCGTGTGTCCTCGGCTGGGTGTCGGTCCTGCCGCAATCGTCCTGGTCGCCACGGTACGCGCCCTGCGCTACCACGGCGATGGCGACCTCGCGGCGGGATGCGCCAACCTTGGGCAGCACATCGCGCACCTGACCCAATACGGACCTCCGGTGCTCGTCGCGATCAACAAGTTTGCCGACGACACCGACGCGGACCTCGACCTCGTGCGCGCTTACGCCACGGGCAAGGGCGTCTCGGCGGTGGTCTGCGACCCGTGGGGCACGGGAGGTGCGGGTTGCGAAGCCCTTGCACAGGCCGTCTCCGCCATCGAGCCGAATCCCGAGCCGCTCAACCACCCGTACCAACGGGAAGACCCCCTTCCCGTCAAGCTGGAGAAGCTGGTCCAGAAGGTCTATGGCGGGCGTGGCGTCACGTTGTCCAGCCGAGCCGAACGCCGCCTGAAGTGGCTCGAAGCCAACGGCTTTGGAGACTTGCCGGTCTGCGTGGCCAAAACTCAGATGAGCCTGAGCGACGACCCAACCCTGAAGGGTGCGCCCAAGGACTTCGACTTGCATGTTCGCCAGCTGCGCGTTTCGGCTGGCGCGGGCTTCGTGGTGGCCGAATGCGGCGACATCATGCTGATGCCAGGTATGGGCAAGGTGCCGGCCGCAGTGCACATGGACGTGGACGACGATGGTCGGATCCACGGGTTGAACTAGGCACAACCGGGTGCCACGGGGCTGATGGGCGACCGAAGGCCCATGCTTGAATCTGGGTGAGAGGACCCACGGCAAGGCGGCTCGTCTGCCGCCGAGGAACCCGTGCAGGGGGTCAGGTGTTCAAACGTGTACTGGTTTGGCTGGTCAAACGTTCGACCTATGGAGGGTTGATTGAGATGATGCACACCACACACGAAAACGACACGCGGTTCAACACCCTGATGAAGGAAACCTACAAGAAGGTCTTCAACATGGCGTATCGCCTGTCGGGCAACCGCTCGGACGCCGAGGACCTGACGCAGGAGGCGTTCTACCGCGCCTACCGGTCGTTCCCGGACTATCAGGGCGATCGGCCGTTCGAAAACTGGATCTTCCGCATCCTCTCGCGCTTGTTCCTCGACATGCTGCGATCGCGCAAGCGCCGCGTTCAGGCCGTCTCGCTCGACGCGCCACTGGGCATGTCGCTCGGCGAGGACTCCATCCAACTCGAACTCCCCGACCGGACCCCCAACCCCGAAGAGCGGCTGATGGACAGCGCCATCGGCGAGCGGTTGAGCGCCGTGCTCGCCACGCTCTCGCCCGAGCAACGCATGCTGGTCACGCTCGCCGATGTCGAAGGGCTCCCCTACTCGGAAATCGCGATCATGTTGGGCAAGCCCGTGGGCACCATCCGCTCGCGTTTGCATCGCACTCGGCTCCTTATCCGGAAGCGGCTCCAAGCGATCGAAGCGGCGGACGCGCCGGCTTCGCCGATGAGCCTGGACCTTCGGCCTTGCGGGGCGTGACCGGGCGCGAGGTTGGGCTGAGGTTCGGTGGTGTTCGGATGTCTCGAGCAACCCGCCGACCACTTGCGAACGCACGCCCTAGCCTCGCGTGCCCGCCGCGTCCTCCAGCCTCAGCGCCATCCGCTCGATCCGGTCGGCGACGTCCTCGTTGCTGATCGCCTCGCGCAACCGATCCACCATGATCGGGAAGGCGAATGGCGTGGGATGCGGCGGGTAGGTGAACGTCCACGTGCAGCCCCGCATGCGCGCGAGCGTGACCCGCAGCCGAGTCTGCTCCAACTCGCGCTCCAACACCTCTCTCCGGGCCTGAGCCAACAGCAGGTTTTCCGGGTCGTACTTCGCGAACACGTCGTACAGCAGGCCCGTCGACGTCTGCACCTGCCTCGTCGTCTTCTGCTGCGTCGGGTAGCCCGTGAAGACCAGTCCGGCGATTCGAGCGATCTCCCGGAACTGGCGCTTCGCCATCTCCGAAGCGTTCAGGCTCGACAAGATGTCCTCGCTCAGCGAGTCCTCGTCGAGCAGTTCTGGCAGGGTCTCGGGGCGGAGGTCCAACGCGGTCGGGGCGAGCAACTCGAACCCGTAGTCGTTGGAAGCCATCGTGATCGTGGTGGCTTGCCGTTGCGTCAGCCGGAACGCCAACAACGCCGCCAAACCCTGATGCACCAACCGCCCTTCGAACGGGAACACGAAGACATGGCAGCCCTCTTTCGTCTCGACCGATTCGATCAGGAGCTCGTCGGCGCGCGGCAGCAACGACCATTCGGCTTGTAGAGCGAGCAAGGGCGCCAACTCCGCCACTTCGGGGCCTGCGGATTCGCCATCGCGGGCCATCTCGATGACTTCGCGCAACGTCTGCGCGAGTTCGTTGCTGAGCGGCACCCGACCGCCCGCCCACTTCGGGATCGCGGCCTTCGCGGCCTTCGACCGGCGAACGTACGCCACCATGCCCTCAACACGCACCAATTCCAGGATGTGCCCGGCGAACGCGAACGACTGCTTCGGCCGCAATGACGAGATGAACCCCTCCTCGACCGTCCCCAGTTTGGTCCCGTTGAGGAACTGCACCTGGATCGCCGATTCGCTGACGATCGTGCCGATGGCCATCCGGTGACGCTGCGCGGTTCGGGCCTCGCGCACGTGGCAGACGCCGTCCTCCACCACCACCTTCTTGTACTCGTCGTACGCCCGCAGCGCGTGGCCACCGGTCGTGATGTAGTCGAGCACCCACTCGAACTCCTGACGGGTGAGGTCGCGATAGCTGTACGCCTGCCGCACCTCCTCGTACGCTTCCTCCGGCCGAAAGCCTCCTCCAAGCGCCAAGGTCACCAAGTGCTGCGCCAACACGTCGAGCGGAGCGCGAAGCGGCGGACGCGCCTCCAATCGGCCCAACGAGATCGCCCTTCGCGCAGCGGCGAATTCGAGGAGTTCAAGGGCATGGGTCGGCACGCACGTTGCCCGGCTGACCGCACCCGGCTGGTGGCCGCTGCGTCCCGCACGCTGCAGCAAGCGAGCCGCACCCTTCGGCGAACCGACTTGCATCACGCGTTCAACCGGGCTGAAGTCAACGCCCAAGTCAAGGCTCGACGTGCAGACGACCGTGCGCAACTTGCCTTCGCGCAGACCGTCCTCGGTCTGGAAACGTTGCTCGCGATCCACCGACCCGTGGTGCAGGCCGACGACCTCGGCCCAGTCCGGGCGCAACCGCAAGATGGACTGATGCCAGATCTCGGCCGAAGAACGAACATTGGTGAACACCAGCGCCGAGCGTGCTCCTTCGAGTTCGTCCAGCACGCGAGGGATCATCCGCGAGCCAAGGTGCCCCGCCCAAGGGAACCGGTCGATGCGGTCGGGAACGAGCGTGTCGATGACGACCTCCTTGGCACGTTCGCCTTCGATGAGCACCGAGGGTCTCGCCCCCGTCAGCGCCTGCATCGCCGTTTCCACGTTGCCGAGGGTCGCCGAGACCCCCCAGATGCGAAGGTTCGGGTTCCATCGGTCCAACCGGGCGAGGCAAAGCTCGGTCTGGACGCCGCGTTTGGTCGAGAGCAGTTCGTGCCACTCGTCCACAACGACCATCCGGAGTCCCGAAAGCGTCTCCTGAGCCGAGGCGCGGCTGAGCAAGATGGACAGGCTTTCGGGCGTGGTGATCAGCGCTTCGGGCGGATTCTTGTCCTGCTTGGCCTTGGCCGAGGACGCCGTGTCTCCGGTTCGCACCTCGACGCGCCAGTCCGACCCCATCGCCGCAAGGGGCTCCAGCAGCGAGCCCCACGTATCGCCCGCGAGCGCACGCAACGGGGTCAGCCACAAAACTTTGATGCCGGGCTGGCGCGCCTCGCCGAGCGACTCGATGACCGGCCCCAGCCACACGGCCAGCGTCTTTCCGGTGCCGGTGGCCGAGTGCAGGAGTCCGCTCTTGCCCGACAGATAGGCGCCCCAGACCTCGGTTTGGAAGGGAAACGGCCGCCAGCCCTTGGCTTCAAAGAACGGTTGAGTCGCCGCCCAGGGCTCAGGAATTGGGCCGGCCATCGTCCGGAATCACCCGCAAGGGCTCGACTTCTTCGGGCGGGAAACCGAGGTTGCGTCTCGGGCTGCGCAGACGATCAAGGTGGGCCATCACGAAAGCTGGCACCAGGGTCTCGCGACTAAGCAGGTCGCGTTGGATGGACCGCCCCGACCTGAGCACGCGACGCTTGTCGCCCAATGGCACGGCGTTTTCGGTGGCCAGATAGCCGAAATCGAACTCGTCCGCGGGCCGGATTCTCAGAGTGCCTGGCTTGGCGAACGACTCGCCCAAGCCAAACGTGACGTTGAAACCGCCATAGGTCGTCTTGTCGTCGGCGTTGTTCTTGGTCTGCCCGACGTACACCGTCAGGTCGCCGCGCCCGAACGAACGTGTGGCTTCGAGTTGCTCGCCAGAGTCGCCACCAAGGTAGCGTTGATGCGAGGCGCGAAGTCGAAGATCGAGGCTGGGGACCCGCACGCCGGCACCAACACGGAGGAAGTCCTCGTTGACGCCGCGGCCCGAAAGCGATCCTGCCCCACCGAACACCTCGAACCGTCCGCCATCCACCCATTGGACGGCCTCTCCCACCACGCCGCCGACCTCGTCGCCGAACCACCCGGCCGAGAGTCGCACAAACGACCCCGATCGGCTCGACCACGCCATCTCGGCGCTCGCCTGGTCCAGCTTGAATCCGCGTTCGTCGTCCAGCGAGTTGCTGACCACGGCGCGACCTTGGGCGTAGAGCCCCAATCCCCCTCCCATCGAAGCATAGCCCTCGGTGACCAGGGAGACCTTGTTCGGGATGTTCTCGCCGCCGAGTTGATAGTTGAACCGGGGCGACACTTGCACATCCACGGTCTTCACCGACGAGTTCCGCTTGTCGTCGTCCAAAGCGATGGGAGTACCGAGCGACGCAGAACCTCCGCGAACCTGGATGTGCTGAGCATAGGCGTCGGGCGTCAGCACGCCATTGGCGAACTGAATGTACTCGTCCGCGCCGGTCTCGACCGACAACACGCCGATGCCCTCCCTCATGGTGGCGATGCGCACCCGCTTGAATTCGCCGGGGGCCAACTCGCACGCCTGAATCAGGGCGAAACGAAGGGCTCGGAGTTCGTCGCGCCACACACCGTTCGTGAACGAGACGACGAAGGTCTCGCCATCGCGCCCGAAGCGGACGTCCTGAAAGCCCTGATCGGTGAACGTGGTCTGCAAGAACTGGAGCGCGATCGGCACGCGCGTGCTGATTGGGCTCCGGCTCAATCGCCTGGTCACGACGTCGGGAGCGACCTCCTCGGGCGCTTGGTTCAGCGGCAGCGAGTAGGTCAACCCGAAACCCGCTCGGCCCTCGCCGTTGGCGGCAAACGTCGCGGTCGTTCGGCCGCTGGTCCACTTGACGCCCGCGTTGAGCGTCTTGGTGTCCCACTCGGCGATCGCCGCCAAGTTGCTGCCCAAGGGGTAAGCGATGCCACCGAAAGCGCCTTCGAACTCGCCGTTTCCGAAGCCCACCGTTGCGTTCGCTCGGCCGAGCGGTGCGCTGACCACGGCATAGTCGCTGGCGAACTTGCGCGTGCCGTTCAGGTCGGTGCTTCCGGCGGCGAAGCGAATCCCGTTGGCCCCGGGGAGACTCAGCTTCGCTGAGATGGCCCGATCGTCGAACGTGACGCCCTTGGAGTCATCGAGGAAGGAGAACCCCATGCCGAGTTCGATGTTGGGCAGAAACCCCATGTGCCCCGAAAGCGAGCGAAGCGGCACCTCGCCCCTCGGGCCAAAGTGGTTCACCCAGTGCCTCGAAGCCGAGAATCGGAACTCGCCATCGGGGGCAACGTAAGCCGAAGGAACGCGCAAGAGCCCCGTGTAGTGGGCCAACGAAGGTCCCTGGGCGGCGCGGTCCGCAGCCGTCTGGGCAAGCCCGGTCGCCGATAGGGCGACCAACGCCGCCACGGCTCCGCCGCAGAGGCGCACGGAGGTTGGCAAGGCTACGGACTTGATGGCAGGAATCAACCCGCACATTATAGCCCTGTGGTTCACTTCAGGTTCATTCGAGCAGCCGCAGAGAGGCTTCACGCGCGGGCAGGAACTCGGGATGGCTCTTGCGGTACGCCGAAACCATGTGATGCACCACGATCCCGGCGCTCACCGATACGTTCAACGAGTCCACCATCCCATACATGGGAATCGCCACCGACTCGTCGCAAAGGCCCCGAAGTTCCATCGGTACTCCGATATCCTCGCAGCCCACCACGAGTGCGGTAGGGAACGACCAATCCATCCGCTCCAACGCCACGGAGCCGTCCTCTAAGCTCAACGCGACGATGCGGAAGCCTCGCTCGCGCGCCTCGGCGATGGCCTCGACGGGCGCGATCCAGCGGTGGGGTTGCCACGACTTGCCTCCCACCGCTCCGCGAAGGTCGCACTCGTTGGTGTCGGTCAGTTCGAAGTCAACGCCCTCCAAGCGAAAGGCCTCGGCAAGGCGCAAGAGACCACCTTGGTTCACGTCCTTGGCGAGCTTCGGCGCGATCAGCCGAATCGGTGCCCTTGGCAGCGTGCCGAATCGCTCGCGCAAGCCGGGGTCCTTCGGCAAGCGCCCCTCGGCGATGGCCGCCAGCATCTCTGCGGTCGCGCGCTTTCGAAGCCGTCCGAGCCGCACTCGGCCCGGCTCATTGGGTGTGTTCGTGGAATCCCGCATTCTTGCCGACGATGCGCCCAGTCGCCCGGGCCAACGATAAAGCTACCCCGAGGGGTGCAAAGCAATGAACTCGAGCGACCTGCGAATCGTCCGCCTTCTGGAACCAGACCTGTGTCTGGAATGCCGCTTCGCCCACATCGTGGAAGCCAGCGGCGCCGACGGCGAAGTGCGCCAACTGATTCGCTGCCAGCGCAAGGACTGCGATAACTGGGACTTCCGCAGCGCCGAGTCCGTCGGCATGGTCCGCTTGCCGCGCACCCAAGAGCCGTTCTAATCGGCGGGCATCGCCGCTTCCAAGGCGTCCGCCAGACGCGTCAGTTCCCCGCCGGTCGCCGATAGCAGGTCGGTCCGGTTCGCGAACATCTGCTCGAACACGGTGTGCAGCGCAGTCGCATCGAACGTGCTGCCCAACCCCCGAAGCCTCCGCTCATAGCTTGCCGCGATGACGGCGTCGGGCTCGTCAGCCGCGAGCTGGCGCAGCGCTTCCGGAGCGTCGGTCGCTTGGCGTGCCTCGACGAGAAACGCCCCCGCACGGCGAAGGAGCCGCATCAGGCGCAGCACCTCCTGCTTGTCGTCCTGCGCACGGGTGAGCAGGTGCCGCCGCATCTCGGACGTCATCGCAAGCGTGGTGCATTCGGGATCCGTGTCGTTGTAGACCGCGCCTATCTCGCGCGCCCGCTTCCGCAGCCTCAGCGCGGGCCGCAGGTTGTACGCATACGCCAGCGCCGGACCCACCAACGTGATCACCAAGATGCCGAACAGCAACCAGCCCGTGGCGACTTCGTCGTCGAGGTCCTCCAGGGAGAGTTCTCGGCGGACGGCTTCGGCAAACGGCTTGGGGCCCGCTTCCTTGGCGGCGCAGAGAACCCACTCGCGCTCGCGCCACGCATCCGGGTTCGGGGTCTCGGTCACGCATTCATGCTACCTGTGCCGACTTGCAGCAGGTTCAACGCGTGCTGCCTTTGGGTCGCGTGGTCCACGATGGGAAGGGGGCCACCGTGTTCCCATGGCGCGTGAATCGCGTTGGAGTCCAGATGGGCGACCTCGGGGCACCACTTCCGGATGAACGCCCCATCGGGGTCGAACTTGCGCGATTGGAGCACCGGATTGAAGATCCGGAACGTGGGTAGGGCGTCCACACCAGTCGAAGCCGCCCACTGCCAGCCACCGTTGTTCGAAGCTAAGTCGAAGTCGAGCAAGTGCCGGGCGAAGAACGCCTCGCCCCAGCGATAGTCCAGCAACAGATCCTTGACCAAGAACGAAGCGGCAACCATCCGCAGGCGATTGTGCATCCAGCCCGTCTGCACCAGACATCGCATGGCCGCGTCCACGATCGGGTAGCCCGTCCGTCCTTCGCACCACGCCTCGAAGTGTTCGGGGGTTCCGGGCCAGTCCACCGCTTGGTACTCCTGCCGAAACGTCGTGTGCTCGACGTGCGGAAAGCGATCGAGGATCATCGAGTAGAACTCGCGCCAGATGAGTTCGTCGAGCCACTTCTCCGCCGACGGGCCACCGACCTTCAGCGCCGTCCGTACGGCTTCACGCACCGATACCGTCCCAAACCGCAGGTGCACCGAGAGGCCCGAGGTGGCGTTCAGGTCCGGAAAGTCGCGGTTGGTTGCGTAGGCCGCCATTCGGCTTGTGGCGAAGCCGCGCAGCGCCAGCCGGCCCGCTTCCTCGCCCGCCGCGGTCCACAACTCAGACTCCCGGAACCCCAGATCGCGCAGCGACCACGGGTTGTCGCCAGGAAGGTCGGCCGCGGGAACGAGCGCACCGGGCCGCCACTCTTGAACGGCAACGTCGCCAGGCCCGAATCGCCTCCGCCAAGCCTTGGAGTAAGGCGTAAAGACTCGAAACGGCTCGCCCTCGCCCGTTGAAATCTCGGAGCCCTCGAAGACCACATGGTCCTTGACCGTGAGGAGCGACTTCCCGACCAGTTCCAGTTCGCGGGCAACGGCGGCATCGCGGCGCTTCGCGTAACCTTCGAAGTCCTTCGCCGCGACGACCGCTTCGGCACGCGCCTCAAGCGCCACGGCGGGAACCACCTCCACCGGATCTCCCACGCGAACGACCAATCGCGAACCGAGTTCGCGGAGCCGTTGGTCGAGTTCGACCAGCGAGCGATGGATGAACGTCACGCGCCGATCGTCGCGATCCTTCAAGGCTCCCAGGATGTTGCGGTCGAACACGAACAGCACCGCCACACGCCCACCTCGGGAACAGGCTTCGGCAAGGGCAGTGTGGTCGGTAAGCCTGAGATCACGGCGGAGCCAGCAGAGCGTGGTGGGTGGCACGGAAGGTCTACGTCGCCCCTTGCCGTCACGTCACATGGCCGAGCGGCTCATCGGCATCGCCATGCGTGGACAACGCTTCTTTGATCGCCTCGACACCACGCACGATGTCCGCAAACGAGTTGTACAACGGCGCGAAACCAAGCCTGAGGCCGTTCGGCGGGCGGAAGTCGGGGATCACGCCCCGTTGCGTCATCCGACGGCTGATCGCGAGAGCCGACGGGTGCCCCAACGTCACGTGCGATCCGCGGTCTTGGGCGCCCGCAGGGCTGGAAAGCTCGAATCCGAGTGGCCGCAGTTCGGTCGCCCAGGCGTCGACGGCAAAGGCCGTCATCCGCTCCGACTTCGCTCGAATCGCCGAGACTCCCGCCTCCTCGACCAGATCCACCCCCGCGGCAAGCGCCTTGAGTGAAGCGATCGGCGAAGACCCCGTGAGGAAGCGGCGAATCCCGGGTTCGGGGGTGTAGGCATGCGCCATGGCAAAGGGATCGGCGTGGCCAAACCAGCCGGGGATCGGATTCCTGAGGCGGCCGATCCAATCGCTTCGCACGCTGAGAAAGGCTGGGGCGCCAGGGCCGCCGTGCAGGTGCTTGTAGCAGCAACCCACGGCAAAGTCGGCCCGCCAATCGGCCATCGCGATGGGAACCACCCCGACGGCGTGGCTCAAATCCCACAGGATCGGGACACCGTGCTCGTGGGCGAATCGTGTCCAAGAGGATCCATCGAGAAGTGCGCCGCTCTTGAACGCCACCAAGCTCAGGGCAAGCAACGACGCGCCGCCGATCGCCGGCTCGACATCGCTCATCCGCGTCTGAAGGCCATCGGTGGGGACGATCACCAACTCCCGTCCGGTGCGCTCGGCGACCTCGCGCAAGATGTAAAGGTCCGATGGAAAGTTCTGGTCGTCGGTGACGATCGGGCCCCCTTGCACGGTGGCCGTACATACCGCCCAAGCGAGCTTGTAGAGGTTGGTGGTCGTGTTGTCGCACACCAGCGTCTCGCCCGGGTTCGCGCCAATGAGCCAACCGATTTGGTCACCGAGCCGCGTGGGCATCTCCCACCAGCCATCGTTCCAACCACGGATCAACCGCTCGCCCCACTCGTGTTGGAGAAACGTGTCCATGGACCGAGCGACCGCCACGGGCATGGCGCCCAACGAGTTGCCGTCAAGGTAGACGATCCCCTCGGGCAATACAAACCGCTCTCGAAAGGGTCGGAGCCGATCGGTGTGGTCCATTTCTGCGGCGAGTTGAGCGAGGTTCGTCATGTCGGATCAAAAAAATTGCGCCCTCCCGGATCTCGGGAGCGCGCAATATCATGGAGTGTGTTGTCGCTGTCTTTGAAACTTCTCTAGCTTCGGATTGTTTGTTTGTTTGTTTGTTTTGTTGGTTGGGTTGTGTCCGGAGCCAGCCCCCCGCAGGGGGCTGGGAAATCGTCGAGTTAGGCGCTGCGTCGGCGTCGGCGCGCGGCCAAGGCACCCAGACCGGCGGCCAAGGCGATCATCGAGCCGGGCTCAGGGACGACCTGAACGTTGTCGATGACCATGAAGTTGTCCGCAGCCGGGTTGGCGATGCCGGCGAACTGGTCCATGTAGCCGATCATGACGTTGCCCGAAGTGAACGGCGTACCGGCTCGCGTGGCGATGATCGTGTCGTTCATGCTCCACGTGGTGGTGCTGCCGACTTGCTCGATCTCCACGGTGACCCAGTTCTTGCCAGGTGCACCCGCCGTCTGGTGGGCAGGGCTGGGGAAGAGCGCCTGGTAGTAAGCGTTGGAGTGGTCCTCCCGGTTGGTGCCCGTCGCGGCGAAACCGCCAGCATCGCCAAACTGAAGCGTGTTGCCGAGGAACGAGTTGTAGTCGCGGAGGGAGGTCGAGGTCGCGGAAGATCCGCCCTCGCCGGAAACCGAGAACCACACGGAGTTCGCCGGAGCCGACGTGTTCCACGTCAGGGCTTCGCCCAAGTTGATGCCGAACATCGCGTGCTCGGTGGAACCCGTACCGCCACCAGCGGGGCCGTTGTAGTTCATCCACATGTCGAACTGCAACTTGTAGTTGCCCGAGAAGTTGAAGCCGGTCGGGAAGAGGTTGACCGCGGTTCGAGCGGCGAGCGAGTTGTTGACCGAAACGCGCATGCCGACGGTTGTGCCGCCGGTGGAATTCGGTGCCGACGGGATCAGAAACTGGTTGGTGCCGCCGGGGTAGGTCGAGTAGTCGTACGCGTAGTTGACGTCAACGTCGGCGTTGTGGGAGAACGCGGTCCAGTTGCCTGCGGAAGTGCCTCCGTCGAAGTTGTCGGAGAACCACTGAGAGTGCGCGGCGGATGCCACGAAAAACGACGATGCCACGAGGGCGAATACCAGCGACTTATTCATTGCCTACTCCAAATCAAGTCCGTTCTTGGCTCCGAACGGCTTCCGTCGGAATCGTCCGCTCGCCTTTGTGGCGATGTCAGCGATTCCGCTCGTGGGGAAACGTTACCAGAACCAGCCCCGGCTGTCAAGGGGGTTCGCCAAAAAAAGTCGAAAAAGTCGCCACAGGCGGGTTGCTCGGGTTCAAGTCGCCGTCGGGTACCGTCGGATGGTGACCCAATTCGACGTCGTGGTCGTCGGCGCGGGCATCGTCGGATGCGCCTGTGCGGCGAGGTTGGCCCGCGAAGGGCTGAGCGTCTGCGTCGTCGATCCCAGCCCTCCCGGATCGGGAGCGACGGCCGCGGGCATGGGGCATCTCGTGGTCATGGACGACTCCGCCGCGCAACTCGAACTGACCATCGCGTCGCTGCGGCTCTGGCTCGATCTGCTGCCCACTCTGCCGCGCTCCGCCGAGACCATCTCGCCGGGCACGCTCTGGGTGGCCGAGGACGAAGCCGGCATGGAAGCCGTCGAGTCCAAGCGCACCTTGTACGCAAACGCCGGGGTCGCCGCGCAAACCTGGGGGCCCGCCCGCGTCCACGAAGGCGAACCCGTCCTGCGCCCCGTGGCGGGTGCCCTGCACGTGCCGGGCGACTGCGTCGTTTACCCGCCTACCATCGCTGCGAAACTGCTGGCCGATTCGAGAGCCACCCTGGTCCAAGCGACTGCGACAGCCATCAACGGCGACGGGTGCGAGACGTCCCAAGGCCTGCTCAGGACGCGATGGGTGGTCAACTGCGCCGGGGCGCGCGCGACCGACTTTGCCCCCCTGCCCATCCAACCGCGCAAGGGGCATCTGGCGATCACCGAGAGGCGACCGGGTTTCCTCAGGCATCAAGTCGTCGAGTTGGGCTATCTGGCCAGCGCCCACGGGTCGGACGAGGCGTCGGTCGCGTTCAACGTCCAGCCCCGCGCCACCGGGCAAGTGCTCATCGGCTCCTCGCGCGAGTTCGCAGGCTGGGACCCGGCGATCCGGCGCACGATGCTCGCCAAGATGATCGCGAGGGCCGTGTCGTTCGTCCCCGAGTTGGCGACCCTTCACGTCGTCCGGTCTTGGGTGGGCTTCCGAGCCGCAACCAACGACCACTTGCCCGTCATCGGCCCGATACCCGACCAGCCGAGCCACATCGTCGCGGCGGGTCACGAGGGCTTGGGCATCACGACTTCCTTGGCCACGGCCGAACTGGTCGCCCACCACGTGTGCGGGGTCGAACCGGTGATCTCCCCAGAGCCCTACCTTCCGGGGAGGTTCGCGGCTTGACCCTCTTCATCAATGGACAACCGGTCGAGATCGCCGAAGGAACGACGGTGGCCGCAGCGCTGATGCAGGCGGGAGCCACACGGCTCTCGGTGGACGGCGAGCCGAGAGCCCCCGTGTGCGGGATGGGCGTTTGCTTCGAATGCGCGGCTCGCGTGGACGGGGTCTGGACGTTGCGCACCTGCCTCGTCCGCTGCGCCGAAGGCATGGAGGTCGAGACGCGATGACGTGGGACGTGGCCGTGGTCGGGGCAGGGCCGGGAGGCCTTGCCGCTGCGCGCGAATGTGCTCGAGGCGGCATGAACACACTGCTGCTCGACGAGGCCGACCAGCCGGGCGGACAGATCTGGCGCGCCAAGGGCGGCAAGGCCAATCCACTCGCCACGCTGCCCGCCAACGCCGAGTTTCGCCCTTCGACCACCGTGTTCGACGCGGGCCCGGGTTGGCTCCGGACCCTGTGCGGAGGCACGTCCGAGGACGTCCGTTGGCGACACCTGATCCTAGCCACGGGCGCTCGGGAGTTGTTCCTTCCCTTCCCCGGCTGGACCTTGCCAGGCGTGATGGGTGCGGGCGGCTTGCAGGCGATGGCGAAAGGCGGCCTGCCGGTCGCGGGCAAGCGCATCCTCTTGGCCGGCACGGGGCCGCTCTTGCTGGCCGTCGCAGCTTGGCTCGCAGCCGAGGGCGCGGAGGTCGTCCGGGTTTGCGAGCAGGCACCGTTGAGCCGGGTGATGCCTTGGCTCGCAGCCATCGCGCTCCACCCGGCGAAGGCAAGCCAAGGGCTGGCGATGGCCAGGGATCTGCCGCCCGGAGTCCTGCGCTTTGGCGCGCACGTCGCTTCGGTGGAGATGGTCGCCACCGGGCTCAAGGCGAGCATTCGACGGGGCCATCGTTCCGAGACGGTCCAGGCGGACTATGCGGGCGTCGGCTACGGTTTGGTGCCCAACACCGAATTGGCCACGCTCTTGGGATGCACAACCATCGGCGCTCCGCCCAGGGTCGTCGTGGACGATCGCCAGGCCACGTCGGTGCCCGAAGTGTTCGCGGTCGGCGAGGCTGTCGGGATCGGTGGCCACGAATGCGCCGAAGTCGAAGGCGAAGTGGCGGCCGCAGCGATCCTCGGCGAACCTCTGGCAGCGCTTCAGCGGCGGAGAAGCCGCGAGCGCCGATTGGCCGACACGATGAACCGGGCGTTCGCCCTCGGCCCTGCCCTAGGACAACTCCCGTCGGATCGAACCACCGTCTGTCGCTGCGAGGACGTCCCTTGGGGTTCGCTGTCCGAATTCGACAACTGGCGCGAGGCGAAGCTGCAGACGCGTTGCGGGATGGGCCCGTGCCAGGGACGCATCTGCGGCGCGGCGTTGTGGGCGCTGCGCGGGTTCGGGCCCGACCAAGCCAAGCCCCCGCTCGTCCCCGTACCGGCGGAACACCTGGCCGAGCCTACCGAAGGTGACCGATGAGCAACGCGATGTCGCTCGGGCGAACGCCGGGCACACGGCTGGCCTGACCGACGGTGCGAGGGCGAACGCGGCCCAATTTGTCCTTGGTCTCATAGCTGAGGCCCTTCATCGCGGCATAGTCGAACCCGTCGGGAATCGTGAGCGATTCGAGCCGCCGATGCTGCTCCAAGAGGCGATCCTGCTGCTTCAGATAGCCCTCGTACATCGCTGCGATTTCCAGTTGCTCTCGGATATCGCCCCCTGGAGGCACGGGCGAGGGCAACCCGCATGCGGCATAGAGCCGATCCAGCAGGTCGGCATCGCAGCCCGGACGTCGCAGCAACTCGAAGCCCGAGGTCTTGTTCTTCACCGCGGCCAGCCCCAGTCCAACCAGCGTGTCGTTGTGCTTGGTGTCGAAGGCGGGCTGATCCACATCGCTTCTCGCTTGGGCTACGGCCTCCCACCGCTCTTCGAACCGCCGCCATCGCGGGTCCGAGCACAGCCCGATCGAGCGCGAAAGGGGCGTCAGCCGCGCGTCGGCGTTGTCGTGGCGCAGGTGCAGTCGGTGCTCGGCGCGGGCCGTGAGCATCCGATAAGGGTCCTCGACGCCCTTGGTGACGAGGTCGTCCACCATCACGCCGATGAACGATTGATCGCGGCCCAGCACGACTGACTCAAGGTCCATCGCCCGGCGGGCCGCGTTGATGCCCGCCAGAAGCCCCTGACCCGCGGCTTCTTCGTACCCGCTGGTTCCATTCAACTGCCCCGCCAAGAACAGGCCCGGTAGCAGCTTGGACATCAGCGTCGCGTCCAACTGCGAAGGGTCCGCCATGTCGTATTCGACCGCGTATCCGGGAACCAGCATGTCCGCTTCTTCAAGGCCGGGGATTCGCCGGAGGAGGTCGAGTTGAACGTGCGCGGGGAGCGACGTGCTGACCCCTTGGACGTACATCGAATCGCCCTCCCAAGTCTCCTGCTCCAGAAAGACGGGGTGCGAGTCTTTGTCGGCGAACCGCACGATCTTGTCTTCGATGCTTGGGCAATAGCGCGGCCCGATGCCTTCGATCTGCCCGGAATACATGGCGCTCTCGTGGAGGTTGCCGCGAATCAGCTCGTGGACGTCGTCGTTGGTACGCGTCTGCCAACAAGGCAAGGGTTCGCGAACGGGGAAAGGTGCGTCGTTGAGGAAGCTGAACGCTCCGGTCGGCTCGCTCTCAAGGGGAGCCACACGGTCGAACCGGATGGAGCCCTTCGCCACGCGCGGCGTCGTGCCCGTCTTGAAACGCCGCAGCCGAACACCCAGGTCGCGCAACCCATCCGAAAGCGTGGAAACCGTTGGGTCGCCCCGACGAGCAGCCACCGTTTGCTTGCGTCCTTCGTGGCACAGCCCATTGAGAAAGGTCCCGGTGGTCAGCACGACGCTGCGCGAGGCGAAGCGGACGACTTCCCCGCTCACGACGGCTTCCAGGCCCTCCACCAGGTCGCCACCAAGCAGACGCTCGGCCATGCCCTCGACGACATCGAGACCGGGTTGGCTTTGGAGGGTCTCCCGCATGATCGCCGGATAGAGGTTCTTGCACACGTGGGCGCGCAGGGTCTGCACGGCCGGGCCCTTGCCGGTGCCCACTCGTCGAATGTGGGTCAACGCGCGGTCCGCAGCAATGCCCATCTGGCCGCCAAGGGCGTCGATCTCGCGCACCATATGCCCCTTGGCCGGCCCGCCGATGGAGCAGTTGCACGGAAGGTGGCCGATGCGGTCGGCTCGAAGCGTGAGACACAGGGTCCGCGCACCAAGCCTCGCCGAGGCCAAAGCCGCCTCGATTCCGGCATGGCCGGCACCGACCACGATCACATCGTAATGAACTTGTCTCATCCTGTGCGTTTTTGGGGCGATACACCCAGATGAACGCGACTATACTTCCTACGTTACGGGTCGCTGGGGGTCGTTGATGACGAGAATCGGATGGCAAGCTTTGAGGGTGGCCGTGATTTACTGCGCCTTCGGCGTGGCTTGGATACTGCTGTCGGACTGGGCCATCCTGTCCGTGCTGCCCGACCCGTCTCAGCAACGCATCGCCCAGACCGTCAAGGGGCTGCTCTACATCCTCATCACGTGCGGCCTGCTGTACGCCTTGGTCTACCGATCCCTGGGCTCACTCCAGAAGTCGCTGGAGGCGCTGAACGCCCTTGAGCACGACCGCGCAAACGAGCTGGAGCGGTCGAATCGGATTCTCGAGGAGCAGGTTCGGGAGCGAACCCTGCACCTCGAAGAGGCGAACGAACGGCTGACCGCGTTCAACTACGTGGCCGCGCACGACCTCAAGTCTCCGCTGCGGACGATCGTGGGCTTCTCCCAGATGTTGCGCGAGGACCACGGTGATTCTTTGGGCGGCGAGGGAGTGCTACTGGTCGAACGCATCGAAGCCGCCACGGCGCGACTCCGCGCTCTGGTCGACGATCTGCTGAGGCTGTCCGTGGTCTCGGTCACCTCACTGAACAAAGTCGCGATCGATCTGAGCCAAACCGCCGAGGCAGTGGGCGCGGACCTTGCTGCGGCGAACCCGGGCCGAACGGTGTCCTTCACCGTTCAACCCGGTCTGGTCGCGAAGGCCGACGAGTCGCTGGCGAGGGACGTGTTGCACAACCTGCTCGACAATGCCTGGAAGTACACCAAGCCCGTCGAGGAGGCGACCATCGAGGTGGGTTCCGAGACGGTGGAAGGGATCCGCTGGTTCTACGTCCGTGACAACGGCGTCGGGTTCGATCCCGAACGTGCGGGACAGATCTTCGACCCTTTCGTCCGTCTGCACGCCTCGAACGAGTTCCCCGGTACCGGGATTGGGTTGGCGACGGTGGCCCGAATCGTGCATCGTCACGGCGGCGACTGCCGGGCCGAGGCCAACCCGGAAGGTGGAGCGACGTTCTGGTTCCACTTCGGCCCTGCCGAGGCGTGAAGCAAGGGCCTTGACATGGCCCGTCGCCAACGTTCATACTCTCTCAGGCTTGAACGGGTGTCCCGTTTGAGTTCAACCGAATCTCGGCACGAGGAGGCGCAACCGCAAGGTAACACGCTCACATCGCGAAAACTGGGACTTTCGATCCCGCCCTGCGACGCCCCATCGTGCAATGCGAGGGCGTTTTTTGTTGAGCGTCCCCGTCCGAGACCGAACGAAATCGAAGAGAACACGACTCGTATGCCGACAGTCAACCAACTCGTCCGGAAGGGGCGCGCGACCGCGAAACTGAAGTCCAAGTCGCCTGCGCTCAAAGGCAACCCGCAAAAGCGGGGCGTCTGCACCGTCGTCCGCACCCAGACGCCCAAGAAGCCCAACTCGGCGCTTCGGAAGGTGGCTCGTGTGCGTCTGACCAACGGCGTGGAGGTGACCGCCTACATTCCCGGCGAAGGCCACAACCTGCAGNNCTGCAGGAGCACTCGGTGGTGCTCGTGCGCGGCGGTCGTGTGAAGGACCTTCCCGGCGTGCGCTACCACATCGTGCGCGGCACCCAGCAAACCGCTGGCACGTCCAAGCGCATGCAGGGCCGCAGCAAGTACGGCACCAAACGACCGAAACCCGGCCAAGCCGCCGCTGGAGGAAAGAAGAAGTAATGCCACGCAAAGGCGCAGCCCCCAAACGCATCATCCTGCCCGATCCGGTCTATGGTTCGGAGATGATCCAGCGGTTCATCAACCGCATGATGCTCGACGGCAAGAAGTCCACCGCCGAGAAGATTTTCTACACCGCCCTGAATCGAGCCGCCGAAAAGGTGGGCGAAGAGCCCATCAACGTGTTCGATCGCGCGCTCCACAACGCGATGCCGCAGGTGGAAGTGCGTCCGCGCCGCGTGGGCGGTCAGACCTATCAGGTCCCCATGGAAGTGCGGCCCGAACGCCGACGCACGCTCGCCCTCCGCTGGATGGTCGAAGCCGCGCGCAAGCGTTCCGGCAAGTCCATGGTGGACAAGCTCAGCGCCGAGTTCGTCGACGCGTTCAATGGCTCCGGCACAACGGTCAAGAAGCGCGAAGACACGCACCGTATGGCCGAGGCTAACAAAGCCTTCGCCCACTACCGATTCTAAAGAACCGGCATGGCAAGATCTCACCCACTTGAGTTGGTCCGCAACATCGGCATTGCCGCGCACATCGACGCGGGCAAAACCACGACGACCGAACGCATCCTGTTCTATACGGGCAAGACGCACAAGATCGGCGAAGTCCACGACGGCGCCGCCACCATGGACTGGATGGTGCAAGAGCAAGAGCGCGGGATCACGATCACGTCCGCGGCCACGTCGTGCTTCTGGCGCGGCACCAACGGCGACAAGCCCGAGCACAAAATCAACATCATCGACACGCCCGGCCACGTGGACTTCACCGTCGAAGTCGAGCGTTCCCTGCGCGTCCTCGATGGCGCGGTCTGCGTGCTCTGCGCGGTCGGCGGCGTTCAACCCCAGACGGAAACCGTCTGGCGGCAGATGAACAAGTACAAGGTTCCCCGGATCATCTACGTCAACAAGATGGACCGATTGGGCGCCGACTTCTTCGCCGTCTTTGGGCGCGTCAAGGAGAGGCTGGGCACCAACGCGGCGCCGATCCAAATCCCCATCGGCGCCGAGAGCGGATACCTCGGTTACGTGGACCTCATCACGATGAAGGCCACAACCTACGATCCTGCCGACGACAAGGGCCGCAACCCCGTCACCGGTCCCATCCCCGCCGACATCGTGGAGATGGCCGCCGAGTGGCGCGAGAAGATGATCGAGGCAATCGCCGACTTCGACGATTCGATCATGGAGCGCTTCCTTGAAGGCGAGGAGATCACCGAGCAGGAGATCCGAGCGGCCCTGCGCGCCGGCACCCTGGCCAACAAGATCGTGCCCATGATCAGCGGCTCGTCCTTCAAGAACAAGGGCGTGCAAGCCATGGTCGACGCCATCGTGGACTACCTGCCTTCCCCGGTCGATGTCGGCGCGGTGAAGGGCGTGGACCCATCCACCGAGGCCGAACTCGAAATGCCCGCCAGCGACAACGCGCCGTTCACGGCCTTGGCGTTCAAAATCATGAGCGACAAGTACGTGGGCCGTCTGACGTACATCCGCGTCTACAGCGGAGTCCTCAAGAAGGGCAGCGCCGTCACCGTCGCCTACCGCGATCCGCAAACGAACGAATTCCGCACCCGCAGCGAGCGCGTGGGCCGCATTCTCGAAATGCACGCCAACAGCCGCAACGACATCGACGAGGTGTACGCCGGCGAAATCGTGGGCGTGATCGGCCTCAGCGACGTCAACACGGGTCAGACGATCTGCACCGACGCGCGAGAAGTCGTGCTCGAGAGCATCAAGTTCCCCGAGCCCGTCATCCAAATCGCCGTCGAACCCAAGAGCCGTGCGGACCAGGAGAAGCTGGGCACCAGCCTGCAACGGTTGGCCCAGGAAGACCCCACGTTCCGCGTGTTCACCGATCCCGAGTCGGGCCAGACGATCATCAGCGGCATGGGCGAACTCCACTTGGAGATCATCGTCGACCGGCTGAACCGCGAATTCCAGGTCCAGGCCAACCAAGGCAAACCTCAGGTGGCCTACCGCGAAACGGTGCGCATTCAGAGCAAGGCCGAAGGACGGTTCATCCGACAAACCGGCGGCTCGGGCCAGTACGGCCACTGCTGGATCGAGATGGAGCCGCTCCCGCCCGGTTCGGGCTTCATTTTCGAGAACAAGGTCGTGGGCGGATCCGTACCCAAGGAATACATCCCGGCCATCGAAAAGGGTTGCCGCGAGGGTCTTCTCTCCGGCGTCCTGGCCGGCTATCCCGTGGTGGACGTCAAGGTCCGATTGGTGGACGGCAGCTACCACGAGGTGGACTCGAACGAAAACGCCTTCAAGCAGGCGGGCACCATCGCGTTCCGCGAGGCCATGAAGAAGGCCAACCCGGTTCTCAAGGAGCCCATCATGCATGTGGAAGTCACGACCCCCGAGCAGTTCGTGGGCGACGTGGTCGGCGACCTCAACGGTCGGCGAGGACGCATCGAGGGCATGGAACAACAGATGGGCGGCGTCACCGTCGTCAACGCGCACGTTCCGCTGTCCGAGATGTTCGGCTACGTCACCACCCTCCGGTCGCTGACCCAGGGCCGAGCCTCCCCCAACGTGACGCCGTCGCACTACGAAGAAGTGCCGACCAATATCGCCACGGAGATCATCGCGAAGTCCCAAAGCGGCCGCTGATCCCCCTAGGCGAAGCACAAGTCCCGTCGGCCGACAGGCCAGCGGGACTTTTTGTTGCTCCGTAAGGGCCCTCCATCGTTGGTCCCAGAAATTGGGTGGCTGGGTCCCTCGCGAAAGCGGTGCAGGGTCCGGTATAATCAGAGGTCGCGCGTGCCGGAGTGGCTCTGCAATTGTGCCCCGATGCGCGGAAGCAAAGGATTCACAAAGATATGGCAAGAGCGAAATTCGAGCGGAAAAAACCGCACGTCAACATTGGCACGATCGGCCACGTCGACCACGGGAAGACGTCGCTGACCGCCGCCATCACGGGTGCCCTCGCTTTCAAGGGCCTGTCGAAAAAGGTCAGCTATGCTGAAATCGACAGCGCACCGGAAGAGAAGGCGCGCGGCATCACGATNNGATCGGCCACGTGGACCACGGCAAAACGACCCTGACCGCCGCCATCACCGGCGTGCTCCAAACGAAGGGTCTCGCCCAAGCGCGACGATATGACGAGATTGACTCGGCTCCCGAAGAGAAAGCCCGCGGCATCACGATCAACATCTCGCACCAGGAGTACGAGACGGAGACCCGGCACTACGCACACGTCGACTGTCCCGGCCACGCCGACTTCATCAAGAACATGATCACCGGCGCCGCCCAGATGGACGGCGGCATCCTGGTGGTTGCCGCCGACACCGGCCCCATGCCCCAGACGCGTGAGCACGTCCTGCTCGCCCGCCAGGTGAACGTGCCGGCGCTCGTGGTGTTCCTGAACAAGGTCG
>DDSP01000015.1 GCA_002343445.1 Chthonomonas sp. UBA2387 | reverse complement strand
TGGGTAGCCATGTCGGGCAGTGATAAGCGCTGAAAGCATCTAAGCGCCAAGCACACCTCAAGATTAGATTTCCCACGGAAACGGTAAGGCCCCCGGAAGACCACCGGGTTGATAGGCCGCAGGTGTAAGTGCAGTAATGTATTGAGCTGAGCGGTACTAATTGGCCGAGGGCTTTTGAACCTCACCCTTCCTTTCAACGCTTTGAAGAACGCTCGGTGCGTCAATCCCACTAAATCAGTATGCAACCCTGTCGGCGTGTCGCTGACAATTGCATAAAGACAGTTTCTATTCGGGTGGCCATGGCGAGAGGGAAACACCCGTTCCCATCCCGAACACGGCAGTTAAGCCTCTCAGCGGCGGAAGTACTCGGAGGGCAGCCTCCCGGAAGATAAGCGCGTTGCCCGGATAGAAGATTTAGCACGAAAGCGCGGCCCTCAAAAGCCGCGCTTCGTCATTTTGTCAGGGGCTCGATCAAGGCAAATCGAGGTACTCGAGATGAAGCTCGTCCGCCAACTCGCGGTCGACGAACCCCTCGCCGGTGTCTTCGAGCGGGGCAGGCAACGGCGCCGCCGCCTTCTCGCGTACACGCAACTGATCGGCGCGCTCCTCGGAACCCGCAGTGACCGGCCAGAGCGTGGTGTCCGCCCAGTAACTGGTGAGGAACTCGCGCCACACGCGGTCGTATACGGCGCTCGTCTGAGCGGCGATTCCCGTCCAGTCGAATTCCGAAACAAGGCGGGCGCGCGCCTTCGTGCTCAGCCGGTCGGAGTGCTCGGCGTCACGCAGGACTCGCAACACGCCCCAGGCGAGAGATTCCGCCGAACCCGCGTAAGTCGTTGTGCCCGTCACATCGTGCAAGACCACTTCGCGCAAGCCGCCGGCATCGCTCGTGACGACCGGCGCCCCGGCTGCCATCGCTTCCAGGGCGACAATGCCAAAGGGCTCATACAGCGAGGGGAACACCGCGACATCGGCGCTGCGATAGAGTTGGTGCAGCGAGCGGTTCGCCATGAATCCGGTGAACAGGACTTTGCCCTCTAGGCCGTACCAGTGCACAAAGCGCTCGAGCGAGGCGCGGTGCCCGCCGCCGACGATCACAAACTTGGTATTGGGCATCTCGGCGAGGATCGCGCCAGCGGCGTTGAGCAGCACGTGGATGCCCTTCTCGCGAACGAACCTTCCGACATACATGACGATCTTCTCGTCGGGCAGGGCCAGGCGAGCACGCCACTCGGCTCGCTCCGCATCGGACCACTCGAACTGAAACTTCTCGGGTTCCACCCCGTTGTAGATGACATCCACCTTGTCGGCCGGGCAATCGAAGTAACGACCCACTTCGGCCTTCATGAACTCGGAACACACGATGACGCGCCAGGCTTCGTAAGTGAGCCAGTACTCCTGCTCGTGAATCGTCTTCTGGGTCGGGGTATGGATTCCGCCGTTGCGTCCCCACTCGGTCGCGTGGATCGTGGCCACGATCGGCAGCTTGTAGTCGTACTTCAGGTTCCGAGCCGAATCGAGCGAGAGCCAGTCGTGTGCGTGGAAGACTGTGGGCTGCCCACCGGGTCGCCAGTCCTCGAGCAGTTTGCGGACGCGGACCTCGGTCGCCTGGTTGAGCAACTGGATCTCGTGGATGAAATCGTTGGGGACTTGGGCCAGATGGACGCGGTGGACGTGGACGCCGCTGGGCTCGATTTCTTCGTCGGGTGCCTGCGGCGTCGCCTTGGTCACCACGTGGATCTCGTGGCCCATGGCGGCCAGGCGCTTCGAGAGGTCGAAGACATGGGGGCTGATGCCGCCGACGATTCGGGGCGGATACTCCCACGAGAGCATGATGACGCGCATGGCTTGCCCGCATTGTACTTGCAGAAACTGAGCGTAACGGGGTCGGGCGCCGCACGTCTTGGTCCAGTGGTGAAGGAACAGGGGCGGCGAATCCCGTGCTCGTCTCTCCACGCCGCTCCGGACCTTCCCGTTTCGTCATGCCGTAAACTGGCCGTATGAGGTTGCGCTGCGCCCCGAACCGACTTGGACTCGTTCTCTTCGCGGTGCTGGCGGCCGGTGGCACCCAAGCCCAAAGCACGGGCTACACGTACTACAAGGCGTTTCGGCCCCTCGCGCCCACCTCGCTGCAACCGCTCCGCGAAGCGAATGGCTATTGGTCGCCGGTGTTCGAGAACGGCCAGGGGTTCGTGACCATCCTGCCCGAAGTCATCGTGCGGTTCAACTCGGGCGTGTCGTCCTCGTGGGCAAGGGCGACTCTGGACTCGCTCGGCGACGTGGTGGAGTCTGGCGCCAGCGGCCTCGGCGATGCGTACCGCGTTCGAATGCGGGTGACCAACGCGTATGCCGTGCTCGATGCCGCCAACGCTTTGGCGAAGTCGCCCAATGTGATCTTCGCGGAGCCGAACGCCCGGTTCACCGGCGGCGGGACGTTCACGCCCAACGACCCCAGCTACTCCGTTTGTTGGGGGCTGCACAACACGGGGCAACTTGCGAACAGCCTTCCGGGGTTCGACGTGGATGCGCCCGAAGCCTGGGATCGCGTGCGGGGGGATTCGCGCATCAAGATCCTCGTTATCGACACGGGGGTTCAGCAAGACCACCCCGACATCGACCAACTGCCCGGGCACGACGTGACCACCGACGCGGGAAACGGGGGGCCGGTCAACAGCAACGACAACCATGGTACGGCAGTCGCCGGTGTCGTGGGAGCCCGCACCAACAACGGCCTGGGCATCTCCGGCTTGGCGTTCGGCTCGCCCTGCGTTTCCGTGCGGACGTTCATCACCCAGAACCCGCAAGGCGGATGGTCCTCGCAGACGACATGGACCACGGATGCCCTGGAGTGGGGCCGTCAGCAAGGCGTCCGAGTCACGTTGAACAGCAACTACTACTCGTTCCAGAGTGCGTTCATCGCTGAGAAGTACGCGCAGTTGCGCGACCTCGGCATCGTGCATGTGGCGAGTTCGGGCAACAACGGCGAGGCCGTGGTGAGCTACCCCGCCCAGTTGCCGAGCGTGCTCGCCGTCGGCGCGATCACGAACCGGGGCGTCCGGGCGAGCTATTCGAATCACGGGCCGAATCTGGCGCTGGTCGCGCCGGGCTCGACGATCTACACCACCGACCGCACCGGCGCACGGGGATACAGTTCCACCGAGGACTACGTGTTCTTAAGCGGCACGTCGTACTCCGCGCCGTTCGTCGCCGGCGCTGCCGCGCTGGTTTTGTCAGCCAACCGCTTCCTGCTGGCCACCCACGTCGAGACGATCCTGGAGCAGAACGCGACCGATCTCGGGCCGACGGGCCGCGACGACGAGTACGGCCACGGGCTGCTGAACGCCGATCGAGCGGTCGCCCGAGCCAAGGCGATTCGAGCGCTCGGGCGCGTGGTGTTCCAGTCGTCCTCAGGTGCGGTGCCTACGTCCGTCCAGTTCGACTATCGTCGCGAGGGTTCGACGACCACGTTCGACAGCGAGCCGGTCACGCTAGGCGCCCAGGGGGCGTTCACCGTGCCGATTCCGCTGGGCAACTTCTCGCTGTCGGTGAAGGCGAGCCACTGGTTGCGCCGCACTCTGAACCTTTCGAATCCCGATGGGGAGTTGACGAACGTCGAGTTCAGCCTAGTGAACGGCGACGTCAATGGCGATAATTCTATCAACGTGCTCGACTTTCTCGGGTTGAGGGCGGCCTTTGGGGCTGTTCCCTCCAACCCGAACTGGAACGCGGGCGCAGACCTGAACGACGACGGCCGGGTGGACATCGCGGACTTCTTCGTGCTGCGTGCCGGGTTCGGCCGCGCCGGCGATCCGTGAACCTGATTCCGTCGTTGGTCGTCCAAAAGAAAAGCGGGGCGTCACCCTTTCCCATCATCATGACCATCAAGCCACTCGTTGCATCACTTGGACTGGTTTTGGCCGCGGCTTCGTTCGGCCAGGATTCGTTCTCCGTCGCGCAGATGAAGGCCGAAGGCCGAGCAAAGGCCCTTGCCGCGCAGCCGATCCAACTGCATCAGCTGATCGTGTTTCTGCGCGCGCCGTCCGATCGCCAGGCGTTCGCTCGCGATCACGGTATGGTGTGGCTCACCTCGCTGAAGAGCGACGAGCGATGGGGTCTGGTGCAGGTCCCGAGCGTCCGCTCGATTCATGACGCGGCCGAATCGGTACGTCGCGACCCAAGGATCTGGCTCGTCGAGGTCAATCAGATCGTGCAGCGCGAGCGCAGATGGGTTCCCAACGACCCCTACTTTCCGAAGGACACGCCATCGGCCGGTCGAAAGGGCCAGTGGCACCTGGTGAACCAGCACGGCACGGGCATCGATGCCAACGTCTGGGCGGCGTGGGGTCGTGAGGCGACGGGCAGCGGTGTCGTGATCGGCATTTGCGATGATGGACTTCAGACCGCTCACCCCGACTTGAGTCCGAACTACTCGTCGGTGAACAGTTGGGACTTCGGCCAGAACGATGGCGACCCGAACCCAGTGACGTCGCTCGATGTCCACGGCACGGCGGTTGCAGGAGTGGCCGGAGCGCGGGGTGGCAACAGCATCGGCGTGACGGGTGCGGCACCGCTGGCGTTGTTGGCCGGGTTGCGCTTGGACTTCGAATCGTCGAACACGTTGCCGTTCATCGACGTGATGACCTATCGCAGCAGCGGCGCCAACACCCAGATCAAGATCAAGAACCACAGTTACGGCGCGTCGTCGCCCTTCCAGCCCTCGGCGGCGGAATCGGCGGCGCTCGCCACGTCCGCGAACGCGGGCACCATCCACGTGATTGCCGCCGGCAACTCGCGCGGCGGCGCGAACGAGGACGCGAACAAAGCCGAGCCCCAGAACTCGCCGCACGCGATCGTGGTTTCGGCCATGACGAACAGCGGCACGTTTGCGGACTACTCGGACTTCGGTTCGAACATCATCTGCACGGCACCTTCCGACGGAGCGACCGGGTTCGGAATTCTCACCACGGACCGAACGGGCGATGCCGGATACAACGGATTTCCCGACACGTCCTACACGGACATCTTTGGCGGCACGTCTTCGGCTTCGCCTTTGGTGGCCGGAGTCGCGGCCTTGGTGAAGCAGGTCCAACCCTCGCTCAACGCTCGCTTCTTCAAGCATTTGCTCGTCCGCACTTCGCGCAAGGTCCATCCGGGCGACGTCAGCCCGCAGAGCGACGGCGGTTGGAAGACCAACGGCGCCGGGTACCAGTTCAATCAGAACTACGGATTCGGCCTCATCGACGCCAATGCTTTGACGCAACAGGCAGCCCTGTTCTCAGGCGTGACTGCCCTTGAAACGCGGACCACTGGAACGGTGAATGTGAACGCCGCGATCCCAGACAACAACCTGACAGGTGTCTCCCGAACGTTCACGCTGAGCGGTGGCGGCAAAATCGAGGAGGTCTTGGTGACGTTGCAGGCAACGCACACCTATCGGGGCGACTTGGAAGCAGTCCTCACCTCGCCAGCGGGAACGTCCTCACGGGTGTTCCGAGCGCATGGCGTGGATGGCGGCGCGAACCTGAACTGGACGTTCTGCATGAACACGTTCTGGGGCGAGAATCCCAACGGCACGTGGACGCTGACGCTCAAGGATACGTTCCAGCAGGACTCGGGCACCTGGACCAACTTCGCCGTGACGGCGCGAGTGGGGGACCTGGTGGGCTCTACGAACCCGCTGTCGGGCACGGTGACTCTTGGCAACTTCTCGGGCAACGTGACCTCGATTCCCGTCACGTTCGAACTCCTGGACACCGCGAACAACAACGTGCTCGCCAGCACGACGATGAACCTGGGAAGCGGAGGCGCCTACGTCTGGAATGTGTCGCTGACCGGTACCTACCACCTGCGGGCCAAGGCGAGCCATTGGTTGCGACGTCGGCTTTCGAGCGTGAACGTCGTGTCCGGCGGCGTCACCGGGCTCAACATGTCTCTCGTGAATGGCGACGTGAACAACGACAACTCGATCAACGTGACGGATTTCCTGCAGCTTCGAGCTGCGTTTGGGAGTTCGAGCGGGTCGGGCAACTGGAATCCGAATGCGGATCTGAACGGAGACGGGTCGGTCAACGTGACCGACTTCCTAATCCTGCGGGCCAATTTCGGGCAAACGGGGCAGTAGCACTGATGTGTGAACCTGAACAAATCCGCAAAAAGTGCAGAAAGTGCCCCCGAACGGTTTCACCTGCGTCTCGCAGGTGATAGAATGGAGATCGGTGTACCCTTGGAGTGGGTGTGCCGACTGGTTGTGATTGGAGGTTATTTACATATGCGCATGACATCTTCGCGCCTCAAGGCCGCTTTCGCGGTCATCCCCTTTGCCATCGTGGGGTCCGCTAGCGCCCAGACGGTCGATTTCTGGTTGAATCAGACCGGCGACGCTGCGACGGCTCGCCCCACCTCGATCAACATCGCCCCCGGTGGTGCGAACGTTGACCTGACCGGCTACTACAACGTGGCTGGCTTGGGTGGAACCGATCTCGTCGTCGTTCAGGCCATGGTCGGGTACGGTTCGGCGACCAGTGTTGGCCAGAGTGCCACCAACACCGAGACGGCGATCACGCTTCGCAACGATCTGAGCTCGGCGTTCACCTACTACAACAGCTTCGGCAACGTGGGTGGCCAAGGCGGCGCCGCTGGCGCCGGCACGCGACCCTACGGCGCGATGGTCGCGGCGTTCTCGCTCGCGGGATCGCTTCCCAAGGAGTCGGACACCAAGATGTTCGACATCCGGCTGAACGCGAACCTGAACGTGGGTGAGTCTCGCCAAGTCCACATCTGGCAGTGGCCCATCGAAGGCGGCGAAACGAACTGGCGATCCGTTGCCACCGACGCCAACTTCAACAACTTCGTCCCCGCGCAGAGCTACACGGTCACGATCAATGCCGTGCCCGAGCCGGCCACGATGGCCGCTCTCGCTCTCGGCTTGGGCGCCCTTGCCGCCCGACGACGCCGGAGCAAGTAAGGCCGGCCCACTCAACTCCCTTGTGGAGGCTCATCCAAACGGATGAGCCTCCACTCGTTGTTTTGAGGGTCCACGGGTAACATCCGGCCATGCCCGCTACGGCGCTCCTACAAGCGTATCCACTCGATGCCGAGACCATCGCGACCTATCAGCGAAACGGACACATCCGGCTGAACGGCGTCCTCCCCGAGGCCGATCTCGCCCCGTACCGTGCCGCCATCCGCGAAGTCGTCGCCCAGATGAACCGAGAGACGCGGCCCATGGAGCAGCGCGACACCTACGCGAAGGCCTTCATCCAGATCATCAACCTCTGGGAGATGGACGAGCGCGTCAAGGAGTTCTCGCTCGCACGGCGGTTCGGACAGATCGCCTGCGAACTCATGGGCTGCCGGGCCGTGCGAATGTACCACGATCAGGCCCTGTTCAAGGAGTCCGGCGGCGGACCGACGCCTTGGCACCAAGACCAGTTCTACTGGCCGATCGCCTCAAACAACACGATCACGATGTGGATGCCGCTCGTGGATGTGACCGCCGACATGGGCACCATGCAGTTTGCCAGTGGTTCCCAGGTCGAGGGCTACATGGGCGAGCTGGCGATCAGCGACGCCTCGGAAAGCTTTTTCGAGGACTTTGTGAAGTCGAAGGGTTACCCCTTGGTCGGTTGCGGCGACATGAGAGCCGGCGATGCAAGCTTCCATTCCGGATGGACGCTTCACAGAGCACCAGGCAACAGCAGCACGGAACGCGCCCGCGAGGCGATGACGGTCATCTTCGTGGACGCCGATGCCACCGTTTTGCAGCCCGACCACGCCAACCGGCAGAACGACATGGAGCGGTTCTTCCCAGGACTCAAGCCAGGCGACCCGATCTCCAGCCCGCTGAACCCGATCCTTTACTCCCGTGACTGACCCCGGCTATTCTGGCAAGCCGCTGCGCGAGAAGCTCGGTCTGAAGGAGACTCATCGCGCCCGCTTCGTGGGAGTGCCCGCCTCCGTGCTGGAGCGGCTTGCCCCGTTGCCCGGTCCGAGCGTCCATCCCTTTGACTTTGTGATGTGGTTTCCGGCGGAAGCGGCGGAACTGGAGGCTGGCTTCGCCGAGTTCGAGGCGGTCCTTTCCGGGAAGGGGATGCTGTGGGTGGCGTGGCCCAAGAAGTCCTCGCCGCTGCGCAACACGCTCGAGTTCGCCAACGTTCAGCGGGCGGGCCTGGATGCGGGGCTGGTGGACACCAAGGTCTGTGCCGTGGACGAGGACTTCACGGGGCTGAAGTTCCTGCGGCGCAAGGACGATCCCAAACGGCAATCAAGCGTGTAGAGTAAGCACGCGCAAGCTGGGGAGTTGTTGGAATGCTTGGTCGAATGTTACCAGCCGAAGGTTGTGACCCATAGCAAAGGCGGCGAGATACAGATCGGACCAGTTCCGGGACGTAGCAACGCCGTGCTCAGCCCAGTTGGCCAGGTGACGGCGCAGTCCTACTGGCTCATGGAGTAGAACCACGTCTGGGTGCTCCAGCCATGCCTCGAGGTTTGCCCAGGCGTCCCGCGGTGAGAGCGGGACCCCGCCGAAGGTGTGGTGTCGACTAGTGACCCGGAGCAACCCCATGGCAGACCCCCATCCGAAGGCAAGTCGGTCCCAATGCTCGTCTTCAAAGTACCGCTTGGCTGCCGCATGACCAGCATGCTCAACGCTCGACAAGGCGACCCACACGTTGACATCTGGGAAATCGTCTAACCTATTCATCCTCACGGTCCAGCAGTTCAAAGAGCTCGGCATTCGACCGAAGAGGGATCAGACGCCCGGCTGGCGGAATCATGACTGGCAACTCGCGCTTCCTTGGCTTGTCCTCAATTGGCTGGTCGTCGGCCCGTAGTCCAGCATCCAACAAATGGGCGACAAGATCCTTGAGCTTCAATCCTCGTAAGGCAGCGGTCGCCTTGATGCGGCGCAAGGTGTCATCTGGAATGTCAATCGTGGTTCGCATAAAATCATCTTAGCACCAAATGTGATTTCATGCAGATGCAAAGGGCCCTAGAGGCTACCCCAACCGCCCGTGAAGGCCCGCCGCCTCCAGAACCGAGGCATCGGCCGGCGAGAGGGGGCGGATGGAGCCCAGGCTCCGCGCCAGCCACAGCACCCGGGCCACGCGCTCAAGCGATTCCATTCGGTCGCATGCGTCCGGTAGGTCCCGGCCGAGCGTCGCCGCCCCGTGGTGGCTGAGCAAAAACGTCTTGTGGTCGGCGAGAAAAGGCTCCAAACGGTCGGGGACTTCTTCGGTGCCGGGCGTCGAGTAGGGGACCAGCGGCACGGGCCCCAACACCAGATCGGCCTCTGGCATCACGCCGCTGGGGATCGTCTCGCCCACAAGCGTCAACGCCGTGGCGACCGGCGGGTGGGCGTGCACCACGGCCGCGCAGTCCTCGCGCTTGGCGTAGCACCGCAGGTGGAGTTTGATCTCCGAACTCGGGGTCCCTCCGTGCACGGGCGTCCCGTCTGGACGGATGACGACCAGATCAGCGACCCGCAGATGACCCTTGGACAGTCCGCTCGGCGTACACAGGATGCGGTCGTGGTCGAGCCGGACGCTGAGGTTGCCCTCGCATGCCCCGATCAGCCCCCGCTCCCAAAGGCGGCGGCCCATTTCGACCATCAACGCGCGGATCGAGGCTTCGGTCATTCAACCCCGATTGTATTCGTTCGTAGGCTCGGCAGCGTGGGTCGCGGACCGGAGGGGAGAATTCATGATTTCGTCGTGTCAAATCGCGAACTTCCTGATATAAAGGTTTCACGCATCCGCACATTGTCGGCCCCGTGGTTGGAGGATCGGCGGCGAGATGCGACACGAGGAAGGAGGATCCTCACATGAAGCATCGTTGGATTGGTTCGTGCCTGCTGGGCACACTCGTCGTTGGTTCGGGTTCGTCGGCCTTTGCGGCCATCACCCACGTCACGGATTCCCGCGTGCAGGGCTTTTTCAGCACGCAGAACGGCGGCTTCTTCTTGAGCGACCCGTTGGGCCAGCCCGGTGTGGTGCCGCCCCCGGTCGGCGCTGCCGCCATCGCGGGAGCGAACGGTGCGCAGTGGGTGCCATTCACCTTCCCCGGCTCGCGCGTCTACAACGGCATCGATAATGCGGCCGTCGGCGCGCGCACCTCGACCTTCACCGCTATCACGGGCGGGTTCTTTGTGGCGAACGCGGCCCGCGTGAGCAGCACGTTCATCGCGGTGCCCCAGACGTCGTTCTTGGTTCAAGAAGCCGGTGCGGTGGGAGTCGCGTTCACGCAACTCAACTTCAGCATCGACTACAACGTGAACGCGGCCGGCGTGCTTGGCGCGAACCAAACGGCCCGCTATCGGGCGTTCGGCAACGTGCTCGCAGGCGGCTTCGCGCGCTACCAAGCCCAATTCACCTATTGGGACGTGGGGGCGAACGTCCAGCTGGGGCAGCTGAGCCTCGATACGGGCAACATCAACGCGGCTGGCGCGTTCAACCGCAATCTGGTGGACAACCAGTTCGTGAACGGGATGGCGGGGGCGGGAACGCTCCGCATCAATGGCTTCATGAAGTGGGAAGGCGACCCGATGGAGATCCACGTGGATTCCGACCCAGTGCCGGAGCCTGCCACGCTGGCGGCACTCGGCTTGGGCCTCCTCGCATTGGCGCGAAGACGCCGACCCTGAGAGGATCACCCGATCCCGATATCGCCCCGGACGCGCGCTCGTCCGGGGCTTCGCCGTTTTGGCCGTTGGCGTAGCTCGGGTCTTGACATTTCCGAACCATGACAGTATTCTGAATACCTCGGGTGTCGCTTGCGACGCTACGTGAATCAGAAGAGGTTCCACGAGGAACCCAAAGGAGTAGGAACATGCGGATCAGTACGGCGGCTTCGTGCCTCGCGGTCATCGCGACGGCGGCTTCGGCGACCTCTCAGTTTGTCATCATGCCTGACAGCACCAACAACCGATTGGTGATGTTCAGCGACCATGACGGATCTCTGTTGAACCCCAACCTTTTCGGGCTCGCCGGCGGCACACCCATCCATGCGATGCAGGTCGGCGGCGAGATTTGGGTCTCGGAACAGTCCGGCGACCGAGTGGGAAGGTGGTCCTTCACCGGGACGGCAATCGGCGCACTCGGCGGCGGAGCGACCGGGGGCCTGGACAACGTGAGGGGCATGGGCCGAGTCGGCAACACGGTCTACGTGACGAACGCGGGCACGGCGAACACGGCGCCAGGGGCGGCCGTGGTCATGTACAACGTTGACGGAACGCACCTGGGGAACTTCGGGACGACGGGACTTGCACCCAGCCCGTTCGGCGTTCTCGAGCACAACGGCGACCTCTTGGTTTCGTCGTCGTCGGCCAACGACGACATCCACCGCTTCACGCTGGCAGGGTCGAGCATCGGAACCTTCCACAACTCGACCTCGCTGAACTTTGCCGAGCAAATGGCGGTGGCGACGAACGGCGACATCTTGGTTGCCGGGTTCAGCTCGAACAACATCGTGCGATTGAACCCACTGACCGGAGACGTGGTCAGCACGTTCAGCGCTTCGGGAGCGCGAGGCGTCTTCCAACTCGGCAACGGCAACATCATGTGGACCAACGGCAGCGGCGCCCATGTTTACGACGTGGGGACCGCCAGCAGCACACAGGTCTATACGGGAGGCGGCAGGTATCTGGATCACTACGACGCCGTGCCCGAGCCCGCTTCGCTCGCTGCTCTCGGTTTCGGTCTCCTCGCGTTGGCTCGGCGTCGCCGACCCTAAGGCACGGGCGCTGGACCTTGGGGAAGTAAAATGGCGTTTCCCCATGGTCCAGCACCCCATCCCCGACCGTTACGAACCGGCCGCGTTCGAGGCCCAGTGGCGTGAGCGTTGGCAAGAAGCCGACCTGTTCCGCACGCGCGAGCTTCCTGGCCGACCCAAGTTCTACGGGCTGGACTTCTTCCCCTATCCCAGCGGCGCGGGGTTGAGCGTGGGCCACTGCCGCAACTACATCGGCACCGACTTGGTGTGCCGCATGAGGGCCATGCAGGGCTACAGCGTGTTGCACCCCATGGGCTTCGATGCGTTCGGTCTGCCCGCCGAAAACGAGGCGATCGCCAAGCAGACGCACCCGGCCCCGATGATCGCGCGCTACGCAGCGACCTACCAGCGGCAGATGGAACTTGTGGGGATCAGCTACGACTGGTCGCGGAGCTTCAAATCGAGCGACCCCGACTACTACCGCTGGACGCAGTGGATCTTCAAGCGGCTGTACGAGCGCGGGCTGGCCTATCGCCGGCTGGCAAGCGTCAACTGGTGCCCCCAGTGCATGACCGTGTTGGCGGACGAGGAGGTTGTCGGCGGGCTTTGCTGGCGTTGCGATTCGGTGGTCGAGAAGAAGATGATCCCACAGTGGTTCTTCAAGATCACGGAGTACGCCCAACGGCTGATCGACGACCTGGACGAACTCGACTGGCCCGAGGGCATCAAGCAGATGCAGCGGAACTGGATCGGGCGAAGCGAAGGCGTCGAGTTTTCGATGAAGGTCGCGTTCGAGGCCCCCGGGTCGCAGGAAGACGATGGGTTCGTGGTCAAGGAGCGGGAGCCGATGCTGCGCGTCTTCACCACACGCATCGACACGATCTTCGGCGTGACGTTCTGCGTCGTCTCGCCGGAGCATCCGCTGTTGGAGACCATCCTTGGGAGAGTGGCCGACGAGCATCGCCAGGCGGTCAGGGCCTACCAAGAGCAGGCCAAGAGGCTGAGCGACACCGATCGCCAAGCCACCAACCGCGAGAAGACCGGCGTGTTCAGCGGGGCGTACGCCGTGAACCCGGCGACGGGCAAGCGGGTGCCGATCTACGTGGCCGACTACGTGCTGATGAACTACGGGACCGGCGCGATCATGGCGGTTCCCGGTCACGACGAGCGCGACTTCGAGTTCGCTCAGAAGTTCGGGATCGAGATCATCCAAGTCATCGCTCCCGCTGGCGGCGGCGAGGTCGAGTTGCCGTGGACGGACAAGGAAGCGGCGGTCATGGTGAACTCAGGGGAGTACACCGGGATGTCGGTCAAGGACGGGCAAGCGGCTCTCGGCGAGTGGATGGAAGCGCTGGGCATCGGCGAGCGCAAGGTGCAGTACAAACTGCGCGACTGGCTGATCAGCCGACAGCGCTACTGGGGCTGCCCGATCCCCGTGATGTACACGGCAGACGGCGACGAGCACCTGGTGCCCGACGATCTGCTGCCCGTGCAACTGCCCGAGGTCGAGAACTACCAACCCGCGGGCGATGGCTCGTCGCCCCTGGCGCACATTCCCGAGTTCCTGAACGTCACCGACGCAAACGGTCGCCTGGGCCGCCGCGAAACGGACACCATGGGCGGCTTCGCGTGCTCCTCGTGGTACTTCCTGCGGTTCTGCGATCCGCACAACGACGAAGCCCCGTGGGACTTGGACAAGGTGGCCGAGTGGATGCCCGTGGACTGCTATGTCGGCGGCGCGGAGCATGCCGTGATGCACTTGCTGTACGCTCGGTTCTGGACCAAGGTGCTGTTCGATGCCGGGCTGGTGCCGGTGAAGGAGCCGTTCGCCAAGCTGGTCAATCAGGGCATGGTGCAGGGACCGACCCCCTATCGCAAGCCCCGCGAAGGCGAAAGGCTGGCGGTCGGCGAGGAGGGCATCCGCATCTCGCCAGATGAGGCGGCTGCGCTGCCGGCGGACGAGG
>DDSP01000003.1 GCA_002343445.1 Chthonomonas sp. UBA2387 | reverse complement strand
AAGCCAAGAACGACTGGTACGGAGACAACGAGTTTAAGCCTGAAGGCGGCAAGACGATGATCATCGTCGAATACTCCGCCCGGAATGGGAACAAGGAGATGTTCGGCCTGGATATCGGCCCGACGACCATTGTGGGCAAGGATGGCAGTTCATACAAAGTGGAGAGCAACGACTTCCCCTTCGATGGCACCCGCATGTTCAGCCAACCGCTCCTCCCCGGTGCGCAGCTCGATGGCGCGCTGATCTTCTTCGTGCCGCGCGGCTTTGAGTTCAAGGAGCTGGTGCTGGGCATCGGCGACCTTGCAGGCTACGATGATGCGGTGCGGCCGAAGGAGCGCACGTACTTCCGCGTCCGCCTCACCACCGACGAGTGAGCCCGTCCTCGGGGGAAGTGCTAATGGATTCTCTTCCCCCGGACCTGAACTCCCCCTTTCACCCGCGTCATGCCAAAATCTACGGCATGGCGCAGTTGGTGGTGAGGATCGGCCACCAGATTGACGCCGACCTTGAAGGCCACCCCCTTTCCTTCACGACCCGTCAGGAGGGCCTCCTTCTCGCCGCTCTGGCCTTGGCGGATGGGCAAGAGCTGAGCCGACGCCAACTGGCCGCCCAACTCTGGCCAGAAAAGAGCCTCAGCGCCGCCCTGACGAATCTCCGCCAACGTGTTGCCGCCCTGCGCCGCCACCTGGGTGGCTTGCTTTACATCGACCGAGACTGGATCGCCGTCACGGGAGTGAGTTGTGAAGTCCTGCTGGATGCCTCCTCCCCGCACTCCCTCGTGGCCCAATGCCAGCAGCTCGCGGNNCCCGACCTGCAGAACTGGGTGGACGCCACCATCCGCCTGCAAGCTCCGGCCCGAGAACCGCAAATGGCCGACATGTTCACCCTGCGCGGGCAGTGCGATGATGAGCAGCTGGATGCGGAGTACCGGCTGCTGGTGAACTGCTTGGTGGGATACTGGGAAGTCCAACAGGGCCAAGCCCTTTGGGCGTGGCAACGCCTGCGCAAGCCGCCGCGCGTTTGGCTGCACGATCCGGCGCTCGGCCCCGCCCTGGCTCTTCTCTTTGAGATCGCGGGCAATGGCCTCCACCGCCGGGGGCACTGGCACCAGTGCCTGCTCTGCTTCACCAAGGCGGCCGAGCTCTACCGCACCAACGGCCAAGAGGCACGCGCCCTGATGCTGGAGTTCAAAACTGCTCGCGTCACCATGGACGTGGGACTGCGCGCCCCCGCTCTCCAGCGATTGCAAGAAGTCCGCGCCCATCCGACGGTGGACGAGCAACCCCTCATGCGGGCCTACATTGACCTCAATTTGGTGTTTGCCCACACCATTTGCGGGCAAACGTCCGAAGCCCACCGCATCTTCATGGCGGCCACCCGCAGCCAGCATCACCATGCCGCGATTACGGACACGTGGATGTTCCTGAATGCGTGCACGATGTTCTGCCAAATGGGGGACCGGAAGCGCGCGGTGGAGTGCCTCCATCATGCGGACCAAGCCTATCCGGACGATGCCCAGCCGCTGGACCGGCAGTGGATTTGGTACCGGGCGGCCGAGATTCTCAGTTACGCCGATCGGGATGAATCCGCCATCTTTGTGGATGCCCTCGCCCGCCGGGCCACGATGATGGCGCAGAATGTGATCTCCCCGCTCAACGTCCAGCGGATTGAGGAGATCATCCACCCTTCCATTTCGCGCATCTCCACCTCGCAATGGCTGGCCCTAGTGCACAAGAGTGAGCGGCAAGACATGACGGAGGCCCACGCCACCGTGATGGAACACCTCGCGGCCCTGGCGTAAACGCAAAGAGCGCCCCGGGCCGTGTGACCAGGAGCGCTCCCTCTTCGTTAGGTTTTTGGTCAGAACCGGATCGTCTGCAGCGCGGTTTCCGTGATCTTCTCGACCGACGGGAGCACGTGCAGTTCCAGCGGCTTCACCCACGGCACCGGAGTGTCGAGGCGAGTGACGCGGGCCGGCGGCGCATCCAGGTAGCGGAACGCCTTCGTCGTCATGCGGGCCAGGATTTCCCCAGCAAAGCCGCACGTCATCGGCGCTTCGTTCACCACCACCAGGCGGTTCGTCTTTTGCAGCGAGGCGATGATCGTCTCTTCGTCCAGCGGCACCAGCGTGCGGATGTCGATGACTTCCGCCGAATACCCTTCCTTGGCCAAGTTGTCGGCCGCTTCCAAGCAGTGCCACACGTTCTGGCCGTAGGTCACCAGGGTCACATCGGCGCCTTCGCGCGCAATGCGAGCCTTGCCCAGCGGCACAATCGCGTCGTCACCCGCGTTCAGTTCTTCTTCGATCTCGCGCTTTCGGTAAAGCTCCTTGATTTCGTAGAACAGCACCGGGTTCGGGTCGCGCAGGGCACTGATCATCAGGCCCTTGGCGTCGCTCGGGGTGCTCGGGCACACAATCTTGAGGCCCGGGCTGTTGGCAAACCACGCCTCGTTCATCTGGCTGTGATAAAGCGCACCACCGCCATAACCACCCGCGGGGCCGCGAATGACCATCGGAATATTGACTTCCCCGGCCGTGCGGTAGTGGTAAGTGGCCGTCATGTTGACGATCTGGTCGAAGCCACACGAGATGAAGTCGATGAACTGCATCTCGGCCATCACGGTCTTGCCGCCGAGCGCCGCCCCGCAGCTGACGCCGACGATCGCCGCCTCGCTGATCGGCATGTCCATCACGCGATGGGTGCCGTACTTGGCCTGGAGACCTTCCGTTACTCCGAAAGCCCCGCCGAGGATGCCGATGTCTTCGCCCAGACAGATCATGTCGGGATTCCGACCCATCTCCTCGTCGATCGCACTCTTGAGCGCGTTGAGATAGTTCGTTTTGGTTGTCACCGGATCGAGCGTCGCAGCCATTTCAGTTCTCCTCCCGGAAAACCCACATCGCGCCCTCTTCGGCTGGAGGTGGCGGCGATGCTAGGGCAAACTCGATGCCCTTCGACATGTACGACACGACGTCCGGCGGGAAGTCCTCGTCCGAGGTTTGCGTGGCGTGCTTGTTCTCAGCCATGTACTTCTTGGCCTCGGCCTTGGTGAGATAGCCCTTGTTGACGAGGTGGATCTTGCAGATGGCGATCGGATCTCGGCTCCGACCCGATTCGACGTCTTCCTTCGTGCGGTAGCGGGCGGCGCGATCGTCGTCATGGTCGCCATGGCCGTAGGCACGGAACGTCTTGCACTCGACGATGCTCGGGCCGTTGCCTGCGCGGGCGTGTTCGACGGCCTGCATCACCTTGTCGTACACGTCGAGCACGTCCTGCCCGTCGGCGACGAGGCCTGGGATGCTGTAGCCCTTGGCCCGGTCGGCCACATCCTTGTTGGGAGAACTGAGTTCGAGCGGCGTGCCATACGCCCACTGGTTGTTCTCGACGATGGTGACCACGGGCAGCTTGTGCACGGCGGCGAAGTTGATCGCCTCGTGGAAGATGCCTTGGGCCGTCGAGCCCTCGCCGTTGTAGGTGAGGACCACGTCGTTGCCGCCATCGAGCCGGTTGGCGTACGCGACTCCGGCGGCGACCGGTATGGTGCCCGCGAGCATGGACGTCGAGTGGATGATGCGCTTCGCCTTGCTGCCGATGTGCGACCAGTTGTCGCGGGCTCGACCGGGCGACGTCACTTTGCACCAGACCTGGCTGCACACCTCTTCGATGCTCATGCCGATGCGCTCGGGGTTGCGCCAGCCGTTCTTGGCGTCCTTGAGGAAGAACGCGGGCATGTCGCGGTGGATCGGGCTGATCCAGTCGGTTGGCTCCAGCCCGTACAGCGAGCCGACGAGCACGGCCTCTTGGTTGTGGCTGGAATACAGCGTGCCTCGGAGGCGCCCGCGCTTCTTCTCCTTGATCAGCCGAACGTCGAAGTACCGGGCCAGATACAACTGATTGAGCAGTTCGCGATGATCCTCGGGAGTGAGGAGGTCACGGGCCAAGATGGGTGTCTGGTGCGGTTCCAACTTCCTTGGGGCGGCCTTCGTCTTGGTCGCAGTCGGGGTCAAATCTTTGAGATCTCCGGGGTGATGTCGCGGTTCGCGCGAAGCCGAGAGGATACCCGAGGCGGGTCGCCCGCGGCGGACGAAGGCCCTTCTCGGCAACCGTCAGGCGGCTTGCTCGTCCTGGGCTCCGAACGAAACGCGGACATCGTTGGGGGACTTTGCGTCGAGGTCCAACACGACCGAGAGCCACCGCAGTCCAAGGTACTCGCGGACGCCCTGATGCGAGGGCATCCCGTGCTTTCCGGCGTCGGTGGCTGGCTCGCTGATCATCAGGCAGGCCTTCTCGAAGCGGGTCGGCGTGCTGATGCGCAGGATCGGCTGACCGTTCTGCTCGATCTGGGCCAAGCGGACGTTTCGGCGCAAGCGCTCGTACTCGGCGATCTCGCTGGGCAGCACGAACTCCATGCGGTTCATCTTGCACTGGGTCAGCACTTTGCGAAGCGAGGAGAACGCCACGGGCTCGGCGACGGCCTCGGGTCGGGAGACGATCTGAAGGCAGCCATTGCGGACCAAGGTCTGCTGGACCAATCGGGCCGCCGTCCCGTCTTGACACGACTTGCCCGGATCGCAGATTTGGTAGGGCACTTCGAGGATGCGCGACGAAGCCCCGTTCTGCTTGATCGGGTAGTAGGGGTGGCAAGTGCCAAACAGGTATCCCGAGGTGCCCGGCTGCCGCCCACCCTTGCTGAGGGAGACCTTCGCCGCCGTTTCCTCGGCCATCGTGTACATCTCGTCGAGCCGATACCACCGACCGGACATCGGCCGGATCGCCGCCATGTCCATGGTCGAGCTCGACCGACTGATGACCTGATACTGAATCTTGAGTTTGCCTTCGTGCCAGCCGCTCGGGTCTTCGGTCACGAAGAGCAGGCCGGGTTCGTGTCCCCGCTGCTTCATCCAGCGATAGATATCGTTGCCGTAACCGGGGGGGCCCGTGAGCCACGTCGCATAGCCCTGCATCATCTGCAGCATCCGGTCCATGCCGTACACCTGGTCGGGATCAAGCGACGTGCACTCGAAGGTCAGCATGACCGTGGCTGGAGAGAAGTTGGGCCAGTACCACATCATCGCCAGGGCACGGCCCGTGTCCTTGGCCGATTGGACCACGGCACGCAACCACATTTCGCGGAGCAAGTCCACGTAGGGCGAGTCGAAGTAGGGATGCTCGTCGCCCACCGTGTGTCGGTCGTGCTCGAAGGAGAGGTTGGTCCCGTCTTCCGCGCGCAGGTCGCCGTCCATGGTGTTCGCGGAATCGTCGGATGGCCCTGGCGAATCCGATTCGACGCTGCGGCCCCCCTGCATCATCGCTGCGGTCTGCCCCAGATGGGGCGCGAGCCAGTACGCCCACCCGCGACCGACGCGACGCCTTCCAATCCCCACGAACCCGTTGCCGACCGATGCCAACACTTCGCAGCCATTGGCCGTGTGGAGCGATCCACCCATGAATCGGACACGCTCGCAGTCGTCGGGCCAAATGGGAGATTCGGCCGTTTGAGTCAGGGTCGCGGTGCTGGCGGCCTGGCTCTTGGGGTCCAAGCCCAAGACGCTTTCAAGGCCCCAAGTCGAACCAGAACAGATCACGCAGCCACCCTCCTGAACCCATTGGGCAACCGCCTCTACGTGGCCGTGCTTCAGTTGCGCATGGCCGCACAGCAACAGCACCCCGTGCGAAGACAGGTCCATCAGACTGCGGTCTTCGAGCGTCTCGTACGCGAGGCCGGTACGCTCGATCGCCTCTTGATAGTGCGCGCCGTATCGGTCGTCTTGAGCCACAAGAAGTCCAATGCGGGCCCATCGTGAATGCTCTTTCATGGTGGGGACACGTCTCATATCGGCACAATCGGCGCGACTCACCACCCACGGGGCCGGGAATATGCACCTATGGCCCTCGGACGCCCCGCAGACTGCTAGACTTTCGTGTTCCCCAACATGGACCCTCGACCCGACACCCTGCTCCAACACCTCGGCGAAGAGGAACGCATCCTCGGCGCCGTCGTACCCCCGATCTTCCAGACCTCGCTCTTCGTGTTCGACGACCCCCACTCGATGTGGGACACGATGCAGCATCATCCGGGCGGGCCGCCGTTCCACTACAGCCGGCTCGGCAACCCGACGAACCACATCGCCGAGCAGAAGATCGCCTCGCTGGAGAAGGCTGGCGCGTGCAAGCTGTTCGCCAGCGGCATGGCAGCCATCTCGGCCGCCATCGTCAGCGTCTGCCGCGCCGGCTCGCATGTCGTCATGGTGGACACGGCCTATGGTCCCTCGCGCCAGGTCATGCAGAACCTGCTCGCCCGCTTCGGCGTGACGCACACGTTGGTGGACGGGCGAACGGTCGAGTCGGTGGTTGACGCCATCCGGCCCGAGACGAGTTTGATCTACCTGGAATCGCCCAGCAGCCTCATTTTCCGCTTGCAGGACCTCGCGGCCATTGCCGGCGCTGCCAAGGAACGCGGAATCGCAACGGCCTGCGACAACACCTACTGCGGAGCGTTGCTTCAGAACCCCTGCGAACTCGGGGTGGACATGGTGGTCCACAGCGGCACCAAGTACCTGAACGGTCACAGCGACGTGGTCGCGGGTGTGCTGTGCACCTCCGCCGAACGCATGGACGCCATCGTCCGGAACGAGTTGGCCCTGCTTGGCGGCGCGCTGCCTCCCTTCCCCGCTTGGCTGCTGATGCGCGGGTTGCGGACGCTTCGCCTCCGGCTGGCCCAACACGCCGGGACGGCCGACACGCTGGCGGCATGGCTGAGCAGCCACCCGAAGGTGCGGCAGGTGCATCACGTCTCGCTGCCCGATTACCCTCAACGCGACTTGTATCTGCGGCAAATGCGCGGGTCGGGCGGGTTGTTCTCGTTCGAGCCGACGTTCGCCACGCGCGACGAGGTGTACCGGTTCTGCGCCTCTCTCAAGTGGTTCCGGATCGGCGTGAGCTGGGGCGGGCACGAGAGTTTGGCGGTTCCCATCGAAGTCCACCCGCTGGATTGGGAAGCGCCCCGCTGGATGATCCGCCTTTACTGCGGCTTGGAAGACCCCCAGGACCTGATCGAGGACCTCGAGCGGGCGATGGCACAAGTCTAGTCGGCAATAGCGCCACGCAGGGGTAAAGTGCCCACACCATGGCCGCGTCCACGTCTTCCCCGGGTTTGGTCCGTCAAATCGGGCTGTGGAGCGGCGTGGCCGTTGTGGTGGGCACCACCATCGGCTCGGGCATCTTCCGCAGCCCCGCCGGAATCGCCGAGAAGCTGCCCGGCCCTGGGCCCATGCTGGCCGTGTGGATCGTCGGCGGTTTGTTCGTCTTGTGTGGCGCGCTGACTCTGGCCGAGGTGGGCAGCGCCTATCCCTACTCGGGCGGGCCTTACGTGTTCATCCGCGAGGGCTTCGGGCGGTTGCCCGGCTTCTTGTTCGGCTGGGCTCAGCTCGTGCTCATCCGGCCTTCGGCGGTCGGAGCCGTAGCCCTGGTTTTTGGCGAGTACGCGATGCGGCTGACCAATACTCCGGGCGACGACCCCGCCTTCTCCCGAGGCGCTGCCGCGCTGGCTGTGGGCGCGATTCTCGCCGTCACCTGGGCCAACATCCGAGGCGTGAAGTTCGGCACCGGCATCCAGAACCTCACGACCGTGGCCAAGGTGGCCGGACTGCTGGTGCTGATCGTGCTTGCGTTCGCCATCGGACTGCCGAAGACGGGCGGGAACTACTCTCCTCTGGCTCCTCCGGGCAGCTTCACGCCTTCCCTGTTCGGGCTTGCGCTTGTCTCGGCGTTGTGGGCGTACGATGGTTGGTCGGATTGCTCGTTCGTCGCAGGCGAGATGACCCAACCCAAGCGCAACGTCCCCTTGGCGATTCTGTTTGGGACGGCGATTATCATCGTTGTCTACCTTCTGGCCAACATGGCGTATCTGGCCGTGTTCTCGGTGCAGGAGATCGCAGGCAGCCAGATCATCGCCGCCGACGCGATGGGCTCGCTCGTCGGCCCGGTGGGCGTCACGTTCATCGTGGCGACGGTGATGCTCTCCACGTTCGGCACACTGAACGGCTCGATGCTGACGGCGCCCCGCATCTTCTTTGCCATGGCCGAGGACAAGCTTTTCTTCGAACCGCTGGCGCGGGTTCACGAGACGTTTCGGACGCCTCATATCGCTGTGGCGCTTTCTGGAGCGTTGGGCGTGACGTACGTCATGGTGGCCTCGGCGTTCCACGGCTCCTCGGCGTTTGCCGCGCTGACCGATGCCTTCGTCATCGGAATCGTGCCGTTCTATGCCCTCGCCGTGGCATCGGTGTTCGTCTTCCGAAAGCGGTCCCGGGGTGTGGCTCCGGTCTCGGAGGGCGACTCGCTGACCGACCCGATCGAACCGGGCCACCTGGAAGCGCACCCCCATGCCTACGCTCCATCCATGCGGGTCCCGCTTTTTCCGGTCACCCCGCTCCTGTTCATCGGTTCGACGCTGTTCCTGTTGGTCAACTCGTTGATCGACCCTGGTTCGCGGGTGCCGACTCTGATCACGCTGGGCATCGTGCTCCTTGGCATCCCGGTGTTCATGGTCAGCTATGGTCGGCTCGCCAAGGCCTGACGGCCCCGGCCGATGCGCGCCGGCGCGGGTACATTCCCCCACGATATGAGCATCGCATTCGCGGCACGCACGTCCGTGGAGCAGGTCGAAGAAGGCTTCGATCTGGCTCCCAAGTTCGATGAGAACGGCCTGATCCCCGTGGTCACGACCGACCATGCGTCGGGCGAACTGCTCATGCACGCCTACATGAACGCCGAAGCCTTTCAGAAGACGCTCGAACTCGGTGAGGCCGTCTATTTCAGCCGCAGCCGCCAGAAGCTGTGGCACAAGGGCGCGACCAGCGGGCTGGTCCAGATCGTCAAGGAGATCCGCGTGGACGACGATCAGGACTGCGTTTGGCTGCGTGTGGACGTCCAGGGTGGCGCGAGTTGTCACGTGGGGTACCGATCGTGCTTCTACCGCAGCGTCCCGTTTGGACCCGATGCGGGGGGAGCGCTTCGGTTCGAAGAGACCGAGAAGGTGTTCGATCCTGTGGCGGTCTACGGCGACGCCCCGAACCCGACGAAGCTGTGAGAACGCGGCTCCTGGCCATCCGGGAGCGCATCGAGCGAGCCTGCGAATCGGTGGGCCGCGACCCTTCCGAGGTGACTCTGATCGCCGTGTCCAAAGGCTTCCCTGCCGATGCCGTGCGCGAGGCGTTCGATCTGGGGTGCCGCGACTTCGGCGAGAACCGTTTGCAAGAGGCCTTGGGCAAGTTCGAAGCCCTGCCACAGGAGTTGGTGGGGGCTTGCACTTGGCACTTCATCGGCACGCTGCAATCGCGCAAGGTGCCGCTGGTTGTCGAGGCGTTCGACGTCGTCCATACGCTGGATCGCGAGTCGCAACTCGCTCAACTGGCCAAGGTGCGGCAGTCGGTAACGGCGTTGGTCGAGGTCAACATNNGCCGCAGAAGGGTGGCGTTCTGCCCGAGGACCTGCCGGCCTTCGTGCAGCGCTTCGAGGCTCTTACGCACGTACGACTTGCTGGATTGATGACCATGGGACCCGCCGAAGCAGATGCGGAGCAAATGCGACCTTTCTTCGCGTTGCTGCGTCATTTAGGTAAGCAGTGCCGCATCGGCTCTTGGCTGAGCATGGGTATGAGCGACGATTTCGACGTCGCGATCCAGGAAGGAGCGACCCATGTGCGAGTTGGCACCGCGTTGTTCGGTTCTCGTTAGAGGGACGAACCGGGAAATCGCAATCATGGACGAACAAGAACTGCAAGAAAAGCCGGGTCTCTTCACCCGCATGATCGGCTGGACGCGCCGCGACAACATGGAGGAGGAATCCTCCGAAGAATTCGACTCCGTCTCGGGCCGCGTCGGCAACCTTCGGCCCAGCTACGACACCCACGTGACCGTGCGCAAGGACATTCAGGCTTTGGAAGAAGCCTATGCCGCTGGCGCCGGCATCAAGCGGGGCGAGTTGCAGGTGCTCAACCTGGCCGACACCGAACCGAACCTGCGCCGACAGATCAAGGACTTTCTGAACGGCGTGAGCTTTGCGCACGACGGCACGTGGATCGAGGTGGGCGAGGATGTGTGGATTCTTACGCCGCCGACGGTCTATGTCGAGGACGCCGCCGGGCGTTCGGTCGGCGCACTGAACCGCCACAACTGATCCGCACTCATCGTCTTGGTCCGGCCCCGCTTCCGTCGTGTCCACGTTTTTGGGGGCACGACGGAGCGTGCCCCTCCAGACATCACGCCAACCGATACAGGGCGCTGTACTTCGACTTCATCCCCGACATCCAGTCGTCGGCGCCCATCGGTTTGCCCGTGACGCGCACCACCAAGTCCTTCGGCGTGTAGCGGCTGCCCTGCGCATAGATGCGCTCCCGCAGCCATTCGAAGATCGGGGCGAAGTGGCCCTTGGCCATCAGGTCGTCGGTGTTGGGGATGTCCTGCTGGAGCCTCGCCCAGATCTGGTAGCTCAACAGATTGCCCATCGAATACGTCGGGAAGTAGCCGATCGAGCCGCCCGACCAGTGGACGTCCTGCAAACAGCCCTGCGCGTCGTTCGGCGGGACGATGCCCAGGTACTCGCGCATCTTCTCGTTCCACGCTTCCGGCAGGTCCTTGATCGCCAGCGTGCCTTCGAGCATGCCGAGTTCGATTTCGAACCGCAGCAGGATGTGCAGGTTGTACGTGAGTTCGTCCGCTTCAACACGGATGAGGCTCGGCTCGACCTTGTTCACCGCTGCGTAGAACGAGTCCAAGTTGTAGTGATCCAACTCCGGGAACGAACCTTGGAGCGAGGGCAGGAAGTGCTCCCAGAAGGCGCGGCTGCGGCCGACGATGTTCTCCCAAAGGCGCGATTGGCTCTCGTGGACGCCCAGCGAGACGCCTCCCGCCAGCGGCGTGCCGTCCCACTCCTCGGGCGAGCCCTGCTCGTACATGCCGTGCCCGGCCTCGTGGAGCGAACCGAAGATCGCCGAGCCGATGTACGGCTTGAAGCGGGTGGTCAAGCGAACGTCGTTGACCGAGAAGTTCGTGCAGAACGGGTGCGGGGCCACGTCTTGCCGGCCGCGTTGCAGGTCGAAGCCGATCGCTTGGACGACCTTCAGCGTGAACTCGGACGCTCGACCCTGATCCCATTCGCCGATGAGGCGACCCGTGTCCGGCTGGGTGTTCGTCTCTCGGATGGCGCGCACCAGGTCCACGGTCGGTTGCTTGATCGTTTCGAACATGGTCCGCACATCGGCGGCAGTCGAACCCTCTTCGTATTGGTCTAGCAGCGGATCGTAGATCGAGTCGCCCACGCCCAGGCAGTTGGCCTCCTCGCGGACGATGTCGACCATCTCGGCGAGTGTCGGGGCGAACTTGCCGAAGTCCGAGGCCGCGCGAGCCTCGACCCATACTTCGTGGCCGAGGGCGGCCAACTGAGCCTTCCGCTCGACCAGTTGTGCGGGAATCTTGGTTTTGAGGCTCGTTTCACGGCGCACGATGCGCACCAAGGCGGCATCCACCGATCCGGGCTCGGCCTCGGCCTCGGCTCGACCGAGGAGGGTCTGCAACTCGTCCGAGGTCCACATTTCGTGCGCCAATCGGCCCAACACCGAGGCGTGGCGCGCGCGCGCCTCGACCGCTTTGGGCGGCATATAGGTCTGCTGGTCCCAGTCCAGCACGGCCCCCGCAGCTTCGAGGGCATTGATGTCGGCGAGCTTGGTTTTGAGGGCTTGGAGGGCTGACATGGTCGCACCATGTTACCGATTGACTCCGGCCATTTCGCGGGACCCGGGACCTGGGAAACCACCCGTGCCGCTCACCCGTCAGAACCATGCGATGGTGATGGCTCTGTTGGCGCTCGCGGCCCCCGCCGCGGCTTCGGTGATGATCTCCGGCGTGCCCTCGGCTTCCCTTCCGGGGGGCAATCCCGTGGTCCTGCAGTACCACAGCGTGACGGCCCTGTTGGGAACGAAGGACGTGTCGTACGCATCGCGAACGGTGTTCCACAACCCGACCAAGCAGGACGTGGTGGTCGAGATCAAAGTGCCTTTCAAGGCCATCCAGACCTTGGATCACCGGCGCATGCTCGAAGCTCCGGTCGGAGGGACTCTGGACGGGGTCACGGTCTCGTTCAGGCGCAACCCGAAGGACCTCTCGGCTTCATCGGTCAAGGGTCATGGAAAGGACCGCTACGACTACTCGGCGGCGATGCATGCGCAGGTCACGTTCAAAGCTCTTTCGAGCCACGTGCTGACCTTGACCTACGCGTTGCCCACCGGGCTGGCCGGCGAGGACGAAGCGTTGCGAACGGTCGGCTACGGGACACAGGGCTTTTCGACTTGGGCGGGCAAGTGCGAGCAACTCGCGTTCACGCTCGACTTCGCGCGCGAAACCTACCGCTCGAACCCGGCCGACCCGGACGAGCGATATCAGGGCTACAGCGTGTTCGCCATGCACTCGACCGAGCCTGGCCGCGGCTGGGAGGTTGGCGAGAAGCGGGCTTTCTTCGAGCAATACAAGCCGACTTCTGCCCTTGGCACGCTGTTCTTCACGTTCTATCCGAACGGCTATCGCGGCGGCTAGACCCTAGGCTTCGGGCAAGCGGAACCGAGACTCGGGCGTGTCTTCGTGGCGGATCTCGTCAACGGGTTCGCGACGCATCCACCCCGCGTACAATCGGTTGGGGATGTTGATCACGAACGCGTCCGATTCGCCGACGTTGCGGTACGCATGGACGACTCCGGGGGGCACGACCACGAAGACCGGGTTTGATTCGCCCACGCGCAACCGCACCGAGGCCTCGGCTTCACCGGGCCGGTTCTCCCATAGGAACAACTCGTACTCGCCCGAGAGGAAGGCGAAGCCGTCGGTCTGGTCGCGATGCTCGTGCGGGCCTCGAGCGATGCCCGGACGCGTGACGCTCAGGTAACCCATGGCGGGACGGAAGCCTTCGGGCCCGAGGTCGTCGCGATAGAACTCCATCAGCCAGCCGCGCCAGTCGTCGTGACGCCGCAAAGGACGCACCAAAACGCCCGGAATGCCCGTATCCTGAGGTTCCACAGGCGAGATTATGGACGGCGGCTGGTACCTTTACGCTGAACCCGCCTATGACAGTCGCCTTGGACGCCTACCACCTGACGCGCGAACCCGGGATCGCGCGCGATGGCACCCATCGCTATGCGGTCGGCTTGTTCGATCATCTGTTCGGTTTGGACGGTTCGATCCAATACCACCTGTGGGTTCGGGATGTGTTCGACGTGCCCGAGGGGTGGCGACACGCCAACGTGCAGGTGTTCCCCATCCCACCCGGCAACCGAACGTGGTGGCACACCGTGCGCTTTCGTTCGGAAGCGAAGCGGCGGGGGGCTGACGTGCTCTTCAACATCAATGGGGCGGCCCCAGTGCTTGGGGGCGTCAAGCGCTTGAGCATGGTCCACGACGTCATCCCTTTCCTCTATCCCGAGTTCTTCGACCAGAGACGTCTCCACGCTTTGAAGCTGACCATCGGGATCGCGTGCCGCCATGCCGAGGGGCTGGTGGTCAACAGCGAAGCGACGGCCAGCGACGTGCGACGCCTGTTCGGCCGGACGAAGCCGATCTGGGTGACTCCATTGGCGACCGACCTGGGCGCGATGCGCCGCGAAGCGTCGTCGGTCTCCGACGACGAACTGGACACCCTCGGCGTGCGGGCCAAACGCTATGTCCTCAACGTGGGCGGCATCAACCCGCGGAAGAACCTCGTGGGCCTGATCAGGGCCTTTGGGGAGATTGCCAGCCGACCCGAGCAAGCCGATCTTGGCTTGGTGGTGGCTGGTCCGAAGGGTTGGAAGGACGATGCCGTTTACCAGACCGTCGCGGAACTGGGGTTGGAAGGGCGCGTGGATTTCGTCGGGTTCGTGGACGACGCTCAGATCGCCACGCTCATGGCGCGTTGCGAGTGCTTCGCCTACCCGTCGCATTACGAGGGCTTCGGCCTACCCATCCTCGAGGCGTTCGCACTCGGGGCCAGAGTCGTGACCAGTGCAACCTCTTCGATGCCCGAAGTGGGCGGCGACGTGGCCACCTATGCCGACCCGAGCGACCCCGGCTCGATCGCCCAAGCCCTTACCGAAACGCTGACCGAGCGAGCCGACGTCCGCCGCGACCGCATCGCTCAGGGGCTGGAACGCGCGCGTGCCTTTACCTGGCGACGCACGGCAGAGGCCACGTTGCGGGCGCTCAAGGAGCTTCATGCACGGTAGGCCGCTGCGCATCGGCGTCAGTGCCGTATTGCTCGACACGCGCGACGGCTACCGCAAGGCCGGGATCGGGCGCTACGTGATGCGCATGCTGGACGGACTCGCGGAGCGGGGGCGCGGACACCGGTACGAGATCTATGTTCCGTCGGGAATGCCGCTCGAAGATCGTTGGCTCGCGGGAGGTCTCCGGTTCCACGAGGTCTCGTTCAGCCGTCGGCCGCAGCGTGTGTGGTGGGAATTCGCAAGGCCTGCGTCGGAAGTCGAGGCGCACCGGTTGGACGCCTGGTTTTCGATGGCGACGGGTCTCCCGTGCAAGTGCTCTGCCAAGCGCGTCGTGATGATCCACGACTTGGTGCCCGTCCTCTACCCGGAGTTCTTCAAGCGGCGCAAGGCGGTGTACCAGAAGTGGGCGCTGGCTTACGCGTGCCGGAACGCCGACCTGGTGCTCACCAACAGCGAGGCCACCGCGAGCGACATCCGCCGGGTCTATGGACGCCAGTCTCCGATCGCCGTGACTCCGTTGGGACCTGGCAATGACGCGCCGCCCATTGCCCGCGAGGACTCCCGTCAGCGATTGGAGGCTTTGGGCGTCGCCCAACCACGATTCTTTTTCACGCTGGGCACGTTGGAACCCCGAAAAAACCTGCGCCGCCTGATCGAGGCTTTGGCGGTGGTGCGGAGCGACCCCTCCACCGCCGACGTCGGATTGGTCGTCGCGGGCGCCCCGGGCTGGCGCGAGAGCGATATCGGCGAGTTCATTTCGCAGCATGGATTGGGCGACGCCGTGACGTTTCTCGGTTATGTGCCCGACGAGGACCTTCCCGCCCTGTTCGCTGCCGCCGAGGCGTTCGTCTTCCCTTCGCTCTACGAGGGGTTCGGCATCCCGGTTCTCGAGGCCATGCGTGCGGGGGCGCCGGTTCTCTCGGGCGACCATGCGGCGATGATGGAGGTGGGCGGGGATGCCTGCCGGTACTTCGAGGCGAGGTCCGTCGAGTCCATTGCCGGGGCGATGGGCGAATTCCTCAGAGGGTCCGGCCGCGACGAGATGGTCGCCAAGGGGTTTGTCCAAGCGCAACGATTCGATTGGGCCCGAACCGTTGATCTGACTTTGGACGCAATCGAAGCCTGTGTCCGGAACCCCGAGCGGTTGAAAAGAGTTTGATGAAAGAGACCCCCGGTAGAGTCGGACAAATGGCGTCGGACAGCGGCACGCCTTGCCGGTGCGGTAGCCTTGCAAGCAATCCATGGAAGTAGGTGCGGGACAGGTGACAGAAGCAAAGGTGGACGCGGCGCCAGCCGCCAAGTCGCCTTTGGGCGGCCTCAGCTTGGACTTGTTGCTCAAGTCGCCCGCTTTCCTGCCTGGTATTGCTCTTCTTCTCGGCTTGGTCGCGGCGTTCTGGCCGCTCATCAAGGCGATGCCGGAGCTGTGGCTCAGCGAGGACGGCTACTACTCCCACGGGTTCCTCGTTCCCTTGATTTCGGGCTACGTCATTTTCCGCTGGTGGAACGCCGGCCCTCGTCTGTGGTCCACGTTCGCCTCGCTGACTGCGGTTTCGGCCCTCGCGATTCCTGTCGTGCGGCTGATGACGGGTTCGTTCAACACGTCGGCGCTGATGTGGTCGGGAGTGGTGCTGGTGGCGGGCGGGGTGTTGACCGGGCTCCAATATCTGGTCGAACGCTCCGTGTTCGTCGGCGAGGACGATGGGTCGTTCAAGGGCCTGAGTTCGCTCCCCGTGAGGCCGTTCTGGCCTGCCCTGATTCTGTTCCTACCCATCATCTGGATCCTGCGCCCGGCCTACATTCAGGAGATCGACGCGTTCCTGTCGCTGCTGTTCCTCCTTTCGCTGATGTTCGGCGTGTGGTTCGTGGCCGGCGGGCGATGGATGATCGCTCTGAGCCTGCCCATCGTCTATCTGGCGTTCGCGTTGCCGATCTGGACGATGATCATCGACATCTATCTGAACCCGCTTCAGATCATCAGCACCGACGTCGCCTACAGTCTTCTCAAGGCGTTCGCGTTGAACCCGTACCGCGACGACGTGACGACGATCCTGTTGAACCGGTTCACGTTGAACGTCGCCGTGCCTTGCAGCGGCCTGAAGCTGGTCTTGGCGCTCACGGCTTTTACGTTCTTCTTCGTGCTCATCGCCAAGCTGAAGTGGTGGGGCAACCTCGCCATGGTGCTGCTCGTCATCCCGCTGGCCCTGTTCATCAACGGGCTCCGCATCGCGCTCATCGGCGTGGTCGGCAACGAGTTCGGGCACGAGGCCGGCATGGCGTTCCACGACTACAGCGGCTTCATCACCCTGATCTTGTGCTTCATCATCCTCTTCCAATTCGCGAGGCTTTTGGGATGGAAAGAATAGAAGAAACCCCCGTCGTCAACGAATCGGCCGCCAAGCGCGGCTCGCCGATCCTGCTCCGTTCATACGTTCTGGCCGGAGTTCTCTTGGCCTCAGGGGCTTACTTCGCCTTCTCGGCGCGACCCGCACAAGCCACCAAGACGGAGGACGACCTGGAGAAGTTGGCCCCGTATTCGATGCCGGCCTATCGGTATGTTCCCAGCCCGGACGACCCCGACCAGAGCTACAAGATGAACCAGTCCACCTACGACGTGTTGGTTCCCTACGGCATCGTGGCGCGGCGGTTCGAGGGCGCGAACAAGGCGTTCGACGTGGTGTTGATCGCCAGCAACAAGAAGGAGAGCTTCCACGACCCGCGCGTCTGCTTCTCGGCGCAGGGCTGGAACATCATCCAAGAGGACCGCATCGAGATTCCCACCAAGACTCGAGGCACGATCTCGGCCAGCTTGGCTCAGCTTCAGCACGCCGAGATGGGCAAGGGCTTCGCCGTGTACTTCTATCGCGGTCCGAAGAACTTCTCGCCGACGACGATGGGCATCAAGCTGGACATCTTCTGGGAGCAGCTTTTTGGCCAGGGCAACACCGACGGCGTGTTCTACCGGTTCATTCCTCTGTATCGGGATGCGACCAAAGAAGACCTCGTGACCTTCATCGGCGACTACATGGACGCGGCCAACGAGTCGAGCGGCGGCTACTTCTGAGCTTCGGGTGAACTACCGCAAGGAGGACAAGGTCGGGTGGTGGATCGCCGGCGGCGCGGGCGCGATCATCATCGGCTTCCTTGTCAGCCTCATGCTGTACGGTGCCGGCACGCTGGTCTACATGCGCTCCGACAACCCGAGCCTCCTGCTCTTTGCGCCCATCGGGCCCGCGCTGATCGTCCTTGGCATCGTGTCGGTGGTCGTCGGCTTGCGTCAAGGCTTCAAGCACGCCAAGCCGTCCACGGGCAAGGAAGCGATCCGCCAACTGAGCGAGGTTGTCGTGGTTTCGCGCTTCGCCGAAGTCCCCGGCATCGGCATCTGGTTCTCCGACTTCGACACGTTGGAAGACCCCAAGACGCGCTTTCTGGTGCAGCTTGAGACCGAGCAGGGCGAGATCCGCGAATACCACTGCGCCATCGAAGTCCTGATGAGCGTTGGCGAAGGCATGCGGGGTCGTGCGGTCGTGCAAGGCAACTGGCTCACGCAGTTCGTCCCGCAGGCGGGCTCGATCGCGCGCAACGACTTGGACCGCCAACTTCTGCCCCCCATCGACCACGAAAGCCCGCCTTAGCGGGCTTTCGAAGCGTGCCAATTCGAATGCTCAAAGTTCGCTGATCCAGCGGCGGATCGTGTCGTTCACCTGGGGTGCATGGGTGTATTGCACCAAGTGACCACCCTCCAGCTGGACCGAGGGGTTGCCCGCACTCGGAACCACGCGGTTGTACTTGCCGTGAATCTGCAGCACGGGGACGTGCGCGAAGTCCACTTCGGGGCCGTTGAAGCGCCAGCCTGCGGTTTGGCTGACCGACCAGCGATAGAACTCCAGGTCGGCGCGCTTGGCCATCTCCATGAGCCGGTCCTTGGCACGACGGTTGAGGCCATCCTCGTTGACTCCAGACGCCATCTTCACCAATCGCTTTCGCAGGACCTTGTCCGAGACGCGGGAGTTCACGAAGGCCTTCATCTTGAAGCCCATCGAAACCGCCCGGCGGGATCGGTAGCCGGAGATCAGGACGAGGCCGCCCAAATGGTCGCGGACATAGGGCTTTCGGGCCATCTCAAGGGCGACGACGGCGCCAAAGCCCACGCCGCCGATGACAGCGCCGCTGGGAAAGTTCAGCCAGCGAGCGAAGCGCTCGGCATAGGCCGACAGGTCCTCGCCGTCGTGGGGGCGAATCCAGCTCGGCGTGCGAAGGTGCGGGAACTCGCGAATCTGCTCGTCGAACAAGCGATGGTCGCTTGCGAAGTCGGGCAGAAGGAAGAACGGCCTTGGCATCAGGGCCGGAGCAACGATCGCTTGCTCGATACGAAGTTGGGTACGCGAATTCACCATCTGGGACATCCTCAAGATACTGCCTCGATCCGATTATTGGCGTCGCAAACCGGCCTTGGAGGTGAATTCACGGCAGAATTCATCCCAACGCCATGCCAGCAACGATCACAGGTTATCGTGCCACGGCTGATGGACCAAGTCCCACTTCTGGGGGACACCCTACGGCGAGCACGCGTTCTCGTCGAGATACGCCCGGACCATCGCCCGCGCCCGATGTAGCCGGGACTTGACTGCGGCCACGGTCAGCCCCAGTGCTTCAGCGGTCTCCTCGGCGGTTCGGCCCTCGATCTCCCTCATCTCGTATACCGGACGGTACACGGCCGTGAGCGTGCCCACCGCGTTCTTGACGCAGGACACCAAGTGGTCTTGCTCGGCGCGAAGGCTCGGGTCCGGTCCATCGGCTGCGAAATCGTGATCTCCCAGCGAAGACAAGGGCCGCAGTTCTTCGCGGTGCCGCATCCGCGCACAGATACGGCGGCCGATCTGGGACACCCAACCTCGGAAGGCCGACTCGTCGCGCAGTTGCGAAGCGTGCTCGTAGGCGCGCAACAAGGCCTGGACAAGGGCATCCTCGGCGTCGTCGTGATTGCCGCAGACACGCACCATCTGCCGGTACACCGCATCCTTGTGCCTTTGGGCCAGCCTCTCGAAGTCCATTGGGTTGATTGTTGCACAGCCCGGCAACCTTGCCAGCCCATCAATGGCGACCTCCAGCGAATCCTGGACCTCCCTATAATGCGGGCATGAGCTACAAAGGAATCCAACCGTGGCGTGCCGCTTTTCTAGCGGCTCTGCTGGCCCTTCCGTGGCTCGCGCACGGCCAGACCAAGGCGATTCCGCGCATGGAGGCCATCCAGCGCCGCGACGATGTGTACCTCTACGTCGAGGGTTCGTTGGGCGTCGCTTGGACCGTCGACGGGTACGGCACCGGCGTCAACGCCGTCACCCAAGCCATCACCATCCGGCACAACCGGCCGCTCACCATCTCCTTCGAGGGGTTCGACGACCTGCACAAGGAAGACCTGTTCACAACGGGAACCCAATCCGTGCCGATGTGGCTCCAGTTCCGCGCGTCCACAGGCAGCGCGCTGCTGACTGAGACGCCGTTGATCCGCGCCGAGGCCCAGAACGGCCCGCTCGCGTACGGGCACGTGTTCCTGCCGACGGACACAGGCGGGCAGTTCCGATTGGAGATGCTGCGCACCATTTCGATCGACGCAGGCGTCGGCGCCGGCTACTACCGAAACGACGGCCGCATCACGATTTCGCGGTTTTAGCCGTGGCCGCTCGCAACCGGCTCCACGAGGCGTAACCGACGCCCAAGAGCACGACCAGCACGCCGAGCCACTGGACCCACGTCATCACCGTGCCCAAGCACACCCAGGCGAAGAACGACGCCAGCAACGGCACCAAGAACTGGTACAGCATCGCGGCCGAGGCACCGGCGCGCTGGACGCCCCGGTAGAACCCCACGAATCCGACGAGCCCAGCGAGGAACGTGACGTGGAACAGGTTGCCCCAAACCGTGGGCGAGAGTTGCCCCCAAGGGACGGCCACCATGTCGCGAACCCCATAGGGCACCAAAACCAACGCGGCAGCGGGCATGGAGAGCGCAAACATCTCGATCGCGGGCACCTTGGACATGATCGGCTTGCTGATGACCGTGGCCACCGCCCAAACCAACGCCGAGGCGAGCAATAGCCCGGCACCGACCACATCCGTTCGCCCAGAGAACGCGCCCGAGCCGACGACCAACCCGACCCCGGCGAACGCCGTGAGACTGCCGACCACCGTCCCAGCCACGAGCCGCTCCTGTCCCACCAGGGCCGCGATGATCGCGGTGAGGATCGGCGACGTGGCGAGCAGTATCGCGCCTTCTCCGGGTGCGACCCGCGCGATGCCCTCCAAGAAGAGCACCATGTAAACGCCCATCGAAAGGAAGCCCTGCCATGCGATGCGCCAGCCAAGACCTTGGGGGCACTTCAGCGAACCACCCTTGCCCCACACGATCGCGGCCAGGGTCGCCCACGTCACCAAGAACCTCGCCAACCCGAGCGCGGCCGGGGACATCGCGACGTAAACGAACTTGACCGCCACGAAGTTGTAACCCCACAGGGTCATCGTGGTGAGCAGCGCCCAGTTGGGTCGAGGCATTGCCGCTACAGCGAGGCCTTGATGAACGATGCGGCGTCGCCGGCCAGTTTGTCCAACTCCCGCACGGCGATGTACATCATGTGGCCGGCCTCGTACTCGGCGGTCTGGATGTTGCCTCGGATCTCGGGGTCAAGGCCCATGTGCGCGATGGTGTACTCGGTGGCGAAGAACGGTGTCGCCAGATCGTAGAATCCGGACGCGACGAACACCTTCATGTGGGGATTCCGCGACATCGCGCGTCGCAAGGCCTCGCTGGTGTCGGGATGTCCTTCGCCCGCAGAGCCCCAGTTCCACGGCTTCTCGATGCCTTCGCCAAGGATGTGGTACGGCAGATCGGTCTGGTAGCCCAAGGTTCGCCGGTAATGGTCGTTGGCCATCGCCGTGTAGGGGGGACGGATGGCCGTCATCGAGGGATCGTGCTCGAACTTCTCGGCGTTCTGGCGCAGGTCGATGCCGAGGAACCGCGTGTCGAGCCGCCCGACGGTGCGACGCTCCTTGCGCATGAGTTCCTTGCAGAAGCCCATGATTTCGATGCGGCAGTCGGCACGGTCGAGATAGTCCTTCGAGAGCCCCGTGTAAGCGGCCATGCGTGCAATGAGCGCAGAGCGCCGTTTGGCGGGCAGTTGGTCGCCCAAGGCTAGCGCGGCCACGTACTCGGAATTCGCCCACTGGCCTACTTCGTCGAGGAACGCCCGCAGGTCCGGGTATCGCTTGCGATCAACCTTGCCGTGGTACCAAGCCGTCGCCGCATAGGTCGGCAGGAACAGGATGTACGGCAAGTCGTTCCCGATGTTGAACCGGGCCGTCTGGAAGTTGAGGATCGACGAGACGAGCAGGATGCCGTTGAACGCGATGCCGCGATCCACGAGATAGCCGGCCAACCCCGCCGCTCGCGTGGTGCCGTAGCTCTCGCCCACGAGAAAGAGCGGCGACGACCAACGTTCGAACTTGGTCAAGAAGAGGCGGATGAACTCGCCGATGGACTCGATATCGCCTTGGATGCCCCAGAACTTTTCGCCCAGTTCGGGCGTCTCGGGGCGGCTGTAGCCCGTGCCTACGGGATCAATGAACACGAGATCCGTGTGCTCCAGCCACGAAGCCGGGTTGTCCACGAGTTCGTAGGGTGCAGGCGGCAGGTGCCCTTCGTCTTCCATGCGCACCCGCTTGGGCCCGAGCGCACCGAAGTGCAGCCAGACCGACGCCGAACCCGGTCCGCCGTTGAACGAGAACATCAGCGGACGGCGCTCGCCTTCGGCCACATCGAGCTTCTCGTACGCGATGTAGAAGATCCGCCCCTCGGTCTCGCCCTTGGCGTTCTTGATCTCCATCCGCCCGGTGGTGGTCCGGTAGCGGATCGTCTGGCCGCCGAAAGTGCCTGTGTGTTCGCGCACTACGGGTGCGGGTTCTGGCTCGGGCGTCGGCTTGGCTTCCGGAGTCGCGTTGGGTTGCTCGGGCATGAAGTCCATGTTACTTGGACGGCATGCCCGACTGCGACTTTAGAACGTCACGACATAGCGGACGGCATCTTTCACGGGCGAAATGATGGTCGTTTTGCCGTCATCGGTGAATTGGGCTTGGCCCAGCGACGCGCCGATCTCGGAGAACGCCTCGACCGACGTGCACTTGCCCTTCATCTTGAACGGCCGATTGACCCCGAGGCGAGTGCCCGAACCATGGATGAGTTCCAGTTGGATCGGCCCGATGGGGCGAATCGCGAGGGCACCATCCGACTCGGCTTCCGGCGCTCGGAACAAGCGTCCGCGACCGTCCAGATAGACATAGGCGGCGCTCCGCGAGTAGTCGGTGCGCGAAGAGCCCATCATGGTGAACCCACCGAGCCCCTCGAAATCGGTGACGATCGCGCCCGAGACCGTGAGGAAGTCGCCTTTCTTGTAGGCGGCAAACCCGCCCGGCGCGATGTTGAGCGTAGCTTCGCCGATGCGGCCCGTCATGCCCATGCTGGGGTTGGCGTTCACCCAGACCCGCAAGCCGTTGGCGTAGTCCACGATCATCTGCCGCTGGCGCGCGGGAAGCCCCATGCGGACGGCTTCGCTCACGGTGCGCTCGGCCAGGCCGTCCCAATAGGCGATCCGCACGGGAGCTTGCAAGGCATACCGGCGCTGAAGCTGCTGCATCATGTAGAACGAGCGCATCGTCAGGTTCAACCCGTACTCGCGCGGGATCAGCACGCCGTTGTTGCCATAGGCCACCGTCGTCGCCAAGAACTGGTCCACGACCGAGGAGAGTTCGTCCGGGTTGTCTTTCGCGGCTTCGAGCCGCGCCCCGATGCGCCCGCCGCCGAAGCCGATCTCCTTGGTGTGGATCTGCATCAGGGCAAAGACTGGGAGCAGAGGCTGGGTGAGGAAGTCGTCGCCTTCGGCATCGTCCAGGAAGTTGCCGTCGGAGAGGCCCGCGTAGAGCCATTGGAACGTGCCTTCGCCGATGACCGGGGCCTCCATGAGGCGCGATTGGTTGCGGAGGAAGTCGCCGATGGCGTAGATGGTCTGGCTGAACGATCCCGACCCGTACACGCGGCCGTCCATGTCGGTAAGCCACCAAGGCTTCTCGCTGGTCAGCTTCTCGGCGTACATCGCACCCGGCTGGTAGCGTGTCTTCAGCTGGGTCGCGTACTGCTGCTGGAACTCCAGAGCCTTGAGGGGCTTGATGCCGTAGCGGCGGAGGTCGGTGATACGCCACTCGCCTCGGCTGTCGTGGATCAGGTCGCTTTCGTTCCAGATGGCGCTCGTCGGCGAAGCGTCCGTGACGTTCATCCAGAAGGCTGAGTTCCAGCCCATTCCCTTGAGCCCTTGGGCAAAGTCCCTCAGTCCGGCTTCCCCGCCCTTGCCGGGCGCGCCGACCAGTCGGAAGGCCGTGCTCTCGTCCGTGTCCTGCCACATCCCGGGTCCGGAGACGTACAGCACGGGGTCGAGGCCCAGGTTCCGATAGCGGGCCACGAGGCTGAGTTCCTCGGCATAGTCCTGCGTCATGCGGCCCCGGAAGGCCACCCAATCCGCCGCGCGGGCGGAATACAGGCCCGTCGGGTTCGGAACGGTCGGCAAGACCTCCTCGAATCTCGGCGAGACGGTCAGGAACAACCGTTCGAACATCGGGTTGATCGTCACGTTGGACAGCAGGTGGTAGCGGACGCCTCCATTGATGCGGGTGAGGTCGCCTTGGGTCCATGCGCCGCCGTAAGGTTCGGTGGCGTTCGAGCGGTAGGGGTCAAGCCACAGGCTGGTGAACACGGTTTGGTCGCCTTGCCGAGCCATCGCGACGGCAGGAGAATCGCCTCGATAAGTCAGCAGCGGCACGCGGATGGTCTGCGCTCCGGCAAGACCCGCGATCGCGCCGAAGTCGAGCTCGGCGGCGTTGCCCGTTCGGTTGACGACGTCCACCACCAGGCTCTTCTGGACCAGCTTGACGCGCAGTTCCGTGCCATCGGCGTATCGGGCGACGGCGGTGTTGTTCTCCAAGAACGCTTCGGTCAGTTCGCCGCGGGCGTTGCCGTTGTAGAGCTTCCAAGTGGCGCCACTCGTCAGTTGCCCCACGTAAGGCATGTCGAATGCCAACCCCGCAAACTCGGAGACGCCAGTCGCCCGCTGCGATTTCTCGCTTGGGGCGGGCAGAGCGGGGATCAGGGCGGCATCGGGGGTCTTCTCGGCGGCGAGGCGCGGGTCGCCCGCAGTCCCGGCGGCCATCCACGCGTGCAGGCCGGCGAGGGCCTTTCGAGGGTCGAACGCGTAGCGGATCTTGGCGTCCTTGCCGTCGTAGGCGAACACGAACGCTCCGCCGCGAACGCTGGCCGCGTTGGTGTATCCGCCACCGAGTTGCAGCGGGAGGATCGTGGATTCCCGCGTGGGGAACTCGAGCCGGATCGCACCGAGGTTCGCTCCGGTGCTTTGGCCCTCGAAGGGCGTCAGGTTGCGCTGCGGGCGTGCGCCGAAGTCCAGCGCCCCGCTGCCGTCGTTGAAGAACCGGATCGAATCGAAGTAGAGATCGCGAAAGTCGGTCTGCCAGCCGCCTTCGATGGCGATGCCAACTAGGCTGGCACCCGTCCTGAACTCAAGAGGAAGCCTCGCAGCGGCGCAATACCAGCCCTCCCATTGCACTTCGTGGATCGGGTGCTGGATCACGTTGTCGGCAGCGCCCTGCAGCAGCAGGCTGATCTTGACGCTGGGATACTCCTGCGGGAACAGGTGCGCCCAGCGGTTGCCGTGGAGCCACAGTTGCGCCTTGTCCGATCCATCCGGGATGCGGAGCGGCACGGGCGGCATCGCCACCAATACGGGCTTCGAGAACGGGTCACCGGAGCCCTTGTACTGGATGCGGGCCGTGGGCCGGCCCCAAAGGTCGGCTTGGTTGCTCACCGAAATCGCCCCTTCGGCATCGCCCGAGGTCGCGACCGCCCAATCGGCGGCGTCGGCGAATCGGAAGTTCGGCGTGTGGCGCTCCAGGACCTTGCCCCATACCAACTCGGCCGGCCGCCCTTGCGCCAATGCCAGCGAACCGGCGACCAGCGAGAGCGAACAAAGCCAAAAACGAGGGCGCAGGAGCATAGCCAATGATGACACGCTCCGCCCCACCTGATTGTGCAGGCGTCCTTCCACCAATCTAAGCTTCGGTTCGCGAGGCGGGATTCACCACACGCCGACGCTCAGCGGCTCTTGCTCTGCAGCTCGATGCCCTGGGCGAGCTCTTTGAGCACCACCGCGTCCTTCTTCGCGTCGTAACCCATCCACGCGCGCCTGAGCACGCCGCTCTTGTCCACCAAGAACACCATCGGCGTCGCTTGAATGCGCAGCGCCTTGGCCGCCGAGCCCGATTCGTCGCGCAGGTGCGGCACGCCGGGCACCAGCGCCGGGCTGTTGGGCTTGGCCCGCAATGTGCCGTAAAAGACCTTGACCTTCGCCGCTTGCGCCGTCTGCGCCATTTTGCCGAACAGGCCCTTCGCTCGCGGCGTGATGTCGCACTGCTCCGCGCCAAGGATCAGGAGGAACGCTGAACCTGCGGCCAGCTTCAGGGGGTCGGCTGTGCCGGACGCGGTCTTCCACGTGGTCGACGGGAAGTATTCGTCCACCGTGGCAGGGTCGGAGGGGTCCTTGATGTACGCGGGCACAAACCCCGTCGGAATGTCCAGACGGAACGTCGCATCGGTGAACTTGGGCGCGTTGGACCAGCTGGTGAACGTGTACTTGTAGTCCATCACCCCCGTGGGCGTCATGGTGCGCCAACGGGCCTCCCAGGGACGGCCCTCGGCGTCGGTCATCAGGTCGAGCGAGCCGCTGGCCATCGGGCTGTCGTAAGTGATCTGGGTGTGCTCCACGTCGCGGTTGCCCACCTTGGCCTTCCCTTTGGAAGCCGTCTTGAATCCAGGGGGCAGCATCGAGGCGATGTCTCCGACAAGGACCCAATCGGCGATCATGAACCCCTGCGTCGGCGAAATCTCGCTCGGCGGAATCAGCAGTCGGCCAATGGGCCGGAATTCGTGGTAGTGCTTGCTCGACCGCTCCAACTCGCGGACCTGTCGCGGGGTGATCACCAGCGCGTAGTCTTCCTCGCCGGCCTTCATCGTGAAGAGGAGGTCCGTGGAACGGCGGATCTTGAGGCTGGCCGTGCCGAACGCCTTGCCGCTGACTGCCACGGAATACGTCGCCTCCAACTGCTTGGAGTTCAGGAACGCCTTGACTTTGGGCAAGGGGCCGGACGCCTGTCCGACAGACGCGAGCACGAGAGCGGCAGCGGCGACGTGGAGCATAGATCAGTCCTACGCCCATTATGCCGTGCCGGAGTTCCGGGACCCACCGGTCAGCGTGATCCCGAGGCGACCACCGAGGGCGCGGCTTGAACGTGTGCCTGTCCCGAGGCCGACGAATCGCCCCGAACGAAGCCGAACAACGCCGCCCAACCGAGCAGCACGCAGAACCAGAAGAAGCCGAACGAGAAGGCCTGCATCCGCCGCTGGGAGACCTCGCTGACGGTGATGCCCCAACGAATGCAGAAGTTCCAGATGCCGTAAGCCAGGTGGTAGGCGGCGGCGACCACGCCGATCATGTACAGGATCAGGACGATGTTGCCGTTCGCGGTGAGTTTGGCGTGCCACGCGGCGAACTCGATGTGTTCGTGGCCCTTCAGCTTCGCGACCACCGTGGTCGTCATGACGTGCGCGATGAGGAAGAAGAACAACGCCACGCCCGTGATGCGCTGAAACAGGAACATCCGGTTCTGAGCGAAGCGGTACTTCGGGTTCGCGTAGTTGAGGTCGGCTCGCGCGGTGATGAACAGCCCGTAGATCGAGTGGAACAGGATCGGCAAGCCCAAGACACCGATCTCGAGCACCAGCAGCACGTGAGCGGGAATCGCCGAGAAGAAGCCGATGACGCCGTTGAACTTCTCCGCGCCCGCAAGGCTGAACGAGTTCAGCGTCAGGTGCTGGATCATGTAGAAGCCGATCGGCAGAACGCCGGTCAACGAGTGCAGCTTGTGCCAGAAAAAGCTTTCGCGTCCGATCGCCATGACCGAAGCCCATCTTACCTGCGGCGAAGCGCGGGCCATAATCGAGAGCGGTCCACAACGATGTCGGTCACTTCCCTTCCACGCGCCAACGGCGGCTCGTTCTTCTCCGCAATCCCCGAACGCGTATTCACGCCCGAGGACTTCGCGGGCGACGAAGCGCTCATGATCCAGATGGCCGAGGAGTTCGCCCGCAAGGAAGTCCTCCCGCTCGCCGAACGGCTCGAAAAGCAGGAACCCGGCCTCATGCCCGACCTCGTCCGGCGTGCTGCCGCTCTCGGCTTCTGCGGCGTGGACGCGCCGGAAGCCTACGGTGGCTTGGGACTCTCCAAGAACTTGGCCGCCCGGATCCTCGAGTACATGAGCCAGGACGCCTCGTTCAGCGTCACCTACGGCATCACTTGCGGCATCTCGGTCGCGGGGCTGGCCCTGTTCGGCACCGAGGACCAGAAGCGGCGATACCTGCCCAAGATCGTCTCGGGCGAGTGGATCGGCGCCTATGCCCTGAGCGAACCCAACAGCGGCAGCGATGCGCTCTCGGCCACGACTCGGGCCGTCCCGTGCGATGGCGGCTACCGGCTCACGGGCACCAAGATGTGGATCAGCAACGCCCAATGGGCGGACCTGTTCACCGTGTTCGCCAAGGTCAACGGCGACCAGTTCACCGGCTTTCTCATCGAGCGCGACACGCCCGGCTTGCTCGTCGAGCGCGAGGAGCACAAGCTCGGCCTCAAGGGTTCTTCCACCGCCCGGTTGGTGCTGAGCGATGCCTTTGTGCCGGAGGCCAACGTGCTGCACGAGGTCGGCAAGGGCCACCAGGTGGCGTTCAACGCGTTGAACTTGGGTCGCTTCAAACTGGCGAGCATGTCGCTAGGGCCCGCGCGCGACACGATGACCCGAGCGGCGCAGTACGCACGCGAGCGCAAGCAGTTCGGACGCCCGATCGCCGAGTTCGGCTTGATCCGGCAGAAGTTCGCCGAGATGGCCGCACGCTTCTATGCCGCCGAATCGTGCATCTACCGCACGGGGGCTCTGATCGACCAGGCGTTCGCCGAACATGCGGGCACCGTGGACGGCAACCGAAAGGCGTGCGAGGAGTTCGCCATCGAGTGCAGCCTGTGCAAGGTCCTGGCGACCGAGGCGGAGGCGTTCATCGTGGATGAATCGCTGCAAGTCTATGGAGGCTATGGGTTCTCGGAAGAGTTCCCCGCTGCGAGGCACTATCGAGATGCCCGCGTCAGCCGCATCTACGAGGGGACCAACGAGATCAACCGCGTGTTCATCGCCGACCGGATGCGCCGCAAGGGGCTGCTGGAGTCGGCGGGCGATTCGTTCATCAGCGAGTTGGCGGGGCGAGCCATGCGTGCCGAGGTCTCCGATCAGGTGCGCCAAGGCGCTCAAGCCGATCTGGCGATGCTGACCTACGCCGAGCAAAGCGCGCGGCTGCGCGCCTTGCAGACGGGCAACCCGTTGCATCGGGCAGCCAGCGACTTGTTCCGCTTCTGGGCGAACGGTCAGGCTGCGCGGGCGTATGCGCTCGTCACGGGAGAATCGGTCATGGTGCCCGCGATGGACCCGTTGCCTTCCATCGAAGCGCTGGGCGGCGTCTCGGGTCCGGTTTAGCCCTCAGTCTTCGGAATCGAGGGTGCGCGAGATCTTGGGCCAATCCCACAGGCCCAGGAGAGCGGCATCGTCCGGGCCTCCTCCCGCCAGCCGCAGGGCGATCTCGATCTGGCTGCGATGGTGCGCTTCGTGGGCGACGGCGTAGCCGAAGAACAGCGGCGTGCTCCAGCGACTCTTGCCAGCGCTTCCCTCGCGCTTGGCAAGCAGGGCCTCCATCGCCCTGCTGCTCGCGATCAGCCCTTCAAGGATCTCTTCGCGGGTGGCCTCTTGCCAATCGAGCTTAGGGATCGTGGCGGCCTCGGCCTTGAGCGATTCCTCGACCCACGAGCGGCGCACACCCACGATGTGGACGAAGTTCGAACGGATGGTCTTGCCCTTGCCGGGCTTGAGTTCGAGGTCCGCGAGCGTGCACATGTCGAGCAAACGCAAGTTGATCGCGTTGTTCGTTCGCCACGCGACGATGAGGTCGTCGAAGGTCATGGGACCAGCGTACCTGGCGTCAAAACTGGAAGCTCGAAATGAACCCCGACCTCGGGAACGGCCCCGTAGAGGGGTCGCACCAGAAGAAGGCGGTCACGTTCACCTTTCCGATAGTGACCTGTTGGGATTGGCCCAACTTGGCACGCTCCAACTCGTTGCGCCAAGCGGGGTAAAGCTGGGCCAACTCTCCCACGGTCATGGTGACCGGGCCGTTCAGTGCTTTGGCGTACAAGTCCTTCAGGGATGGTGTCAGGTTGTTCACCAGTCCACTCAGAAGGCGTTCCTTGGCCTCTTTCGTCTTGGCGGCAGGCGTTTCGTCGTGTTCCTTGATGACACGATAGGTGACGGTCTGGGCCAGCCTCTCCATCGCTCTCTCAAAGCGTTCCTCGGTGAACTTGCCCTTGATGAACACCTGCTCGTTCAAGAGCCGCGAGTCCAGGCAGTAGCGTACGTTCCAGAGCTTCTCGGCTTGCGCCAGAACGTCTCTCACTTGGGCCACGCGCCCGTCGCCGAAGTCCAAGTCCCCGTCTGCGACCTCCGTGGGCAACGGCGTGCCCCCGACTTCGCGTCGAGCGCCGCTACTTGAGTCGGAGCGGGCGGGGTTGTTGTGCTCCTCGTATCCGCGTCCTGCGGAGAGGGCGATCTCGGGGCGTCCCGCCACTCGCCCCAACTCGCCCGGCAGTTGAATGACGAGCGTCGGAGCGAGTCGCATCTGAACCTCTTCCCCGTTGACGAACTTCTGAACCGTACCATCGGGGTGCCTAAGGCACCTGGCGAGATTGGTCATCCCCAATGGGTTGACATCCCTCAAGTCGAGGTGGCTCTCCAATAGCTGTTTCTCCACTGAAGACGCTTCCGACGACAGCCATTCGGCGACGAGGTCCCCTCTCAACAGTCCTGGCCCGTAGCCCGGCTCGCGAGATTGAACGAATACGAACGCGTCCTCGACTTCGAACATCTCGCGCGCCATCATGGCGCCGAACACTTGGAAGCCCTCGCGCGTCCGGATCGCGGGGCCGACGTTGGGCACGAACCCCAAGTCGCTCGGCAAGTCGATCAGCACGGGGGCTTTGACCGATTCGAGCGCTGCAACCCACGGGTTACGAGTCGCGGTTTGAGCCTGCGCCAAGGTGGCGTAAACCAGAACAGCCGAGCAAATCGAACCTACCATCAACTTCTCCGCGTAAGCAATAATGTGAACGTCCTAGAGGTTACCATCACCTAGCACAAGAAGGTCCCGCGGGTCGAGAACGACCCACGGGACCTCTTCATTGTGCCGACAGGACTTTAGAAGTCCATGTCGTCCATGCCGCCGCCGTGACCGCCGGGCATGGGAGCCTTCTTCTTCTCGGGCTTCTCGACCACCAGCGTCTCGGTGGTGAGCACGAGGCCCGCGATGGAGGCCGCGTTCTGAATCGTCGAGCGAGTCACCTTGGCCGGATCAATGATGCCCGCCTTGGTCATCTCGACATACTCGCCCGTCGCGGCGTTCAGGCCCTGGCCGAACGGAAGGCCCTTGACCTTCTCGACGACCACGCTGCCTTCCAGGCCCGCGTTCTCGGCGATCTGGCGAAGCGGCTCTTCGAGCGCGCGGCGCACGATGTTCACGCCCGTCTTCTCGTCGCCGTCCACTTCGAGCGTGGCGAGGACCGAAGCCGCCGCGAGCAGCGTCACGCCGCCGCCGGGCACGATGCCTTCCTCCACCGCCGCGCGGGTGGCGGAGAGGGCATCCTCCACGCGGTGCTTCTTCTCCTTGAGCTCCACCTCCGTGGCCGCACCCACGCGGATGATGGCCACACCGCCGGCCAGCTTGGCCAGGCGCTCCTGCAGCTTCTCACGGTCGTAGTCGCTGGTGGTGGCGTCGATCTCACGCCGGATCTGGTCGGCGCGAGCGGCGACGTCAGCGGCCTTGCCCTTGCCTTCGACGATCGTGCAGTTGTCGCCGTCGACGATCACGCTCTTGGCGATGCCGAGCTGGCGCAGGTTGACCTTCTCGAGGTCGAGGCCGAGGTCTTTGAAGATCGCCTCGCCGCCGGTCAGGATCGCGATGTCCTGCAGCATGGCCTTCCGGCGGTCGCCGTAGCCGGGCGCCTTCACCGCGCAGACCTTCAGGATGCCGCGCAGCTTGTTGACGACCAGCGTCGCCAGCGCTTCGCCCTCGACGTCCTCGGCGATGATCAGCAGCGGCTTGTTGCTGTCCTTCAGCTTCTCGAGCAGGGGCAGCAGCGTGCGAACGTTGGCGAGCTTGTCCTCGTGCACGAGCACGTAGCAGTCCTTGAACTCGACCGTCATCGCCTCGGCGTTGGTGACGAAGTGCGGCGACAGGTAGCCGCGGTCGAACTGCATGCCCTGGACGACGTCGAGTTCGTTGTTCAGCGACTT
>DDSP01000056.1 GCA_002343445.1 Chthonomonas sp. UBA2387 | reverse complement strand
CGTCTGGCGCCTCTGGCGGCGTCGACTTCGTTGACGCGCGGCTCGTCCCCGATCGACGTTTCCACCCGGCGCTCCCTGACCCAGTGAGAGCGTCGGCAGGTTGTCCCCCTATTCCGACTTCCGTCTTCCTTTCTATCAAATCCGGGGGATGTGAATCGTGAATCGTGAATGCAAACCCAATCGTCCGCCCGCCCGCCGACTCGACGAAGCGAGGGCCGGCGAGCCCTAACCCGCAGTTCACACACGGGCGGGTATGGTCGGAGATCATGCGCGCGAAGTGGATTCTCGCATCGCTGGCCGCCGTCGTCGCCAGCGCTCTGGTCGCCTCACCGTGGAACCGCGAACCCAGGAACATTGGCCGGACGGAGTCGGCGGACCTCTCGCTTGCCCAGACGGCCCCGATGGCCGAGGGCGTCGTCTTCGAAGACCGAAACCGAAATGGAAGACGCGATCCGGGCGAACGCGGGATCGCCGGAGTGCGCGTTTCGAACCAGCGAGTCTTCGACACCACCGACTCGCAGGGCCGATGGAAGCTGCCCTACGACGACGACACCATCTTCTTTGTGGTGAAGCCCGCCGGATACATGACCCCGGTGGACGAGGTCCAACTGCCCGAGTTCTACTATGTTCACAAGCCGAGCGGCTCGCCCAAGACGCGCTTCGGCGGCGTGGAGCCCACGGGGCCGCTGCCGAAGAGCGTCGACTTCGCCTTGTACAAGACCAAGGAGCCCGAGAAGTTCCAGGCGTTGTTCTTCGGCGACACGCAGTCGCGCAACCTTCGCGAGATCGACTACCTCACGCGGACGATCATCGAACCGCTTCGGGGTTCGGATGCGGCCTTCGGCGTGACGCTTGGCGACATCCTGTTCGACGATCTTTCGATCTTCCAGCAGCACAACGAAGCGATCGCCCTCATCGGCATTCCTTGGTACAACGTGCTCGGAAACCACGACATCAACTACGACGCCGTCCACGACCACGAGTCGGACGAGACCTTCCACCGGTTCTACGGCCCCAACTACTACTCGTTCGAATACGGCAAGGCGCACTTCGTGGTGCTCGACAACGTGTGGTGGATGCACGGCACGACCCAATCGGACGGGCGCGGCCGCTACAAAGGCTCGATCGGCGTCCGTCAATTGGAGTGGCTCAAGAAGGACCTGGCCTTGGTGCCGCAGGACAGGTTGGTCGTGCTCACCATGCACATCCCCCTGATGGACACCGAGGAGAAGAAGGAGATTCTCGAACTTCTCTCCCAGCGTCCGTATACGCTGTCCGTGGCGGCCCACACGCACTTCCAACAGCACCACTTCCTCGGCGAGGAGCACGGCCACAAGGGCAAGAAACCGCACCATCACTTGGTGAACGTGACCACGTGCGGCAGTTGGTGGCAGGGCTCGCCGGACAACTACGGCATCCCCCACAGCACGATGCGCGATGGCGCACCGAGGGGCTATTCGATCTTCACGTTCGACGGCAATCAATACTCGATCGAGTTCCGCGCCGCTGGCAAGCCCGCCGCTCACCAGATGAACATCTACGCCCCGGACGAGGTGAGGACCGCCGAAGTGGCCAACACCGAGATCGTGGTCAATGTGTTTGGCGGGAGCGAAAAGTCGAAGGTCGAAATGCGCTTTGGCGAGAAGGGCCAATGGGTCGAGATGACGCGGACGCCATCCAAGGATCCGGCCTACGAGGCGATGGTCGAGAAGGACAAAGCGCTGACGACGCCGTTCCGACCCTTGCCGGGCGCGATCGACTCGCCCCACATCTGGCGAGCCAAGCTCCCCGCGTTCGCCGGCACGGGGGTGCAGCCCGTCCACATCAGGACCACAGACATGTTTGGGCAGGTGTACTTGGCGACGCGCGGCATCCGGGTCGTGCCTTAGCTTCCCGAGCGACCGAAGTTCTTGCGGACGATCAGGAAGTCCTGAACGCCGACAGTGCCGTCGCCGTTGAGGTCGGCGCTGGCGTTCCAGTTGCCGTCGCCGGATCGGCTGCCGAACGCGGCGCGGACCTTGAGGAAGTCGGCGGTGTTCACGGTGTTGTCGCCGTTCACGTCGCCGTTCATCAGGTCGAACGCATGGCCGATCGAGGTGCCCGAAGTCAGCCGCACGCGGACGGTCTTGGAGAGCCATCGCGAAGCCTTGACCCGCACATCGAAGTCGCCTAGCAGCCCGGTGGCCACCTGCAGCGCCCCGCCTTGCAGCAATCGAACCGACTGCGTCTCGAACAACGCGCCATCCGAGACGCGACGGAACTGCACCGAGACGATGTTGTCCTTGGGGTCGCGTTGGTAGTCCTGCAGCGTGACGGTGCCGCTCAGGCGGATCGAAGACGTCGGCCTAGACACCAGCAGGATCTGGTTGGTGATCATCGAGGAGAACACGAAGTCGCCCGTCACCGGGTCGACCGTGCCCCCCTGAACGCCCAGAAAGTCGCGAAGGAACGGCCTTCGCGTGGAGACGATGGGGTCGCCCTCGGCGTTGACCTCGAACGCCGAAACGCTGCGAAAGTCGAACTCGGACATCAGGATGCTTGGCCGATCGAACCTCGGAAGCGCTCGGTCCACATAGAAGAAACTGCCTGCGCCGCCCGTGATCGTCGAAGCCGTCACTTCTTGAGACCCGACAAAGTCCCAGGTGCCGGCATTCGTCCCGTCGCGCTGCGTTTGAACGTCGTACCACTGGCCCGAGGTGTACGAAACCAGTTTCATGCGCCCTGCGCCTGGGAAACCGGGCGGAACGAAACGAATCGCGCCGATGGAGTCGTCAATGCCCACTGCGCCGAGTCGCGACGTCTTCAAGGGACCGACGCTTTGGGGCGTGATCTGGCCGATCTCGTTGGTGGGATAGCACGCGTAGAACAGCACGCCGTTCGGCGCGACGCACAGGCCCCCGTCGATCTGCGGGGCGATGCTGCGCTGAACGGAACGACCGCTGAAGCCGACGATTCGCCCTGTGGCATCGCGTGCGACTTGGATGCGGTGAAGCGCGCCTTCGGGCAGGTTCGAGTTGACGCCGACGAACAGAAAGTCTGGGTTCTGTGGGTCGAAGATGAGTCCGGACAGGCTGCCCGGGGTGCCAGGAACACCGCCAAGGTTGGCCAGCGTGTATTGGCCGCTGAAGTAGGGATCGAGGGTTTGGCCCGACAACGCCCCGGCCAGAAGGAGGCCGCCTACACTGGTCAGGGTTTTGATTCGCGCCATCACCAGTAACCATATCGGAGGACTTCCAGGTTCAGAACATCTGATGGAATTGCCGGTTGGTCCGCAATGGGGTATGCCTTGCGTTGATGAGTCTCATCGTCGCGGAAGCCTGGGGCCCGGAAGGATTCGGGGTCTACTCCATGCGGGTGGAGCCCGACCATTGGGAGTTCGTCTCGCGAACAGACGGCCCCGCGCGGCACGTGGCGTCCACCGGGTTTGTGGACGTTCACATCCACGGGGCCTTCGGCATTGACTTCATGAGCGCCAGCCCCGAAGCGATGCTCGAGCTCAACCACCGCCTATGGGAGTTGGGCTACGAGGCCTGGTTGCCCACCACGGTGACGGCCTCCTGCGGTGACGTCCTTCGCGCGCTCAAGTCGCTGCCGAGTTTGCCGATGGTGCGGGGGTTTCATCTGGAAGGGCCGTTCATCAGCAAGGTGTTCCCTGGTGCGCAGCCACCCGAGTGGATCGTGGACCAATGGCCTTTGACCGGCGCGGCGTGGGAGTGGAATCAGGTCTTGGAGGACCCTCGCCTAAGGCTGATCACGTTGGCGCCAGAGAATCGGGGGGCGCTCCCATGGGTCGAGAAGTTGTCGCGGTCCGGCGTGATCGTCAGCATGGGACACACGAACGCGACATTCCAGGAGGCTTCGGCCGCCGTCGCCGCAGGTGCTCGGCACGCCACCCACACGTTCAACGCCATGCGCGGGTTGCACCATCGCGAGGCAGGGATGCTCGGATCGGCACTGGTGGACGACCGGGTCAACACCGAGCTGATTTACGATCGGCTCCACGTTTCGACTCCGGCGGCGAGGCTGCTTGTCCAGACCAAACCGTTGGCGACCTTGATCGCGGTCAGCGACAGCACCAAGGCAACGGGATTGCCCGAGGGCACCACGCTCGATATGTGGGGCCATCCGTGTTTAGTCGGTAAGGGCGACGTGAGGCTCCAGTCGAATGGCGCGTTGGCGGGTTCGTGCATCACGCTCGCCGATGCCTTTCGAAACCTCTTGGCCGACTTCGGCCCGGAAATCGCGATCGCCATGTGCAGCCGCAATCCGGCCCGCATTCTGGGTGTCGGGCCACGGCGCATGCTGGTGTTCGACCGAGAAGGCACGTTGGAAGCCACCTCGATGCGCGCTTCCTGAACCTAGCCTACGGCATGGGGCCGACGAGGCGGTCGACGTTGTGGTGACCGGGTAGCCGGCCGCCGACGCTCTTGTTCCACTTCATGAACTTGGCGTGCGTGTCGAGGAACGTGAAGTTCGACCCGTCGTTCCAGGCTGCCGTCTCCAAACGCTCGACGAACCAATCCTCCTCCTCGCCATCGTGGATGCCGAAGTAACGGTCCAGATCGTCCCAGTCGGGGGTGTCGGGGTCGGCGTAGGCCGCCCAGGGCCAGGGGTGGTAGTCGGGTTCGGCAGCATAGCGGTTGCGCAGGCTCACTATGATCTGCTCGGAGGGCGACGATCCCGATGTCATGGACGCGCCGTGAGAGAACAGCCCGTTGATCGAGTAGTCCGACTCGGGCATCTCCCACTCTCCATCCTCGTGCTGCACTTCGACCCTGGTGTAGGCCGGGGTCCGGAACAGGTCGGCGCTCTTCACGTACGGGTAGAGCGCCTGATACCAGGAGACCTCGGCCTCGTGGTCGGTCACCATGGTCCGATCGTCGTTGTCGTTGGCATAGAGCATGATCGCCACGCCGATCTGCTTGAAGTTCGAGAGGTCCGTGGACTTCTTGGCCGCCAGCTTCGCCTGAGCGTAGACAGGGAACAGCATGGCCGCGAGGATGGCGATGATGGCGATGACCACGAGCAGTTCGATGAGGGTGAAGCCACGGCGTTGGCACGACATGATTGCAGTATGGTTGCAATTGCAATGTTATGTCAATAGGAGGACTCGGATTCCGTCGTGTCGTAAGATGGGTCCTATGAACCGTCCGCTCGGTCTGGCCGCCGCCTTGCTTGCCACGTGTGCCTGTGTCCACGCGCAGCGCACAGGCGATCCGGGATCTCGCCGGGAGGCCGTCAAACAGACCACCGCCGACGAATCGCACTCGGCCATGGGCATGGCGTTCAATCATGGCCCGCGATTTCCCGGACCCCTGCTCGATGGACTTGGGCCCGTGGACTTCAAGATCACCACCAAGGTGCCGACGGCGCAACGCTACTTCAACCAAGGGCTCGCTTACCTGTATTCGTTCGACTGGGTGGAGGCGGAGCGGGCGTTCCGAACGGGCCTCACCCACGACCCAGACGCCGCGATGCTCTACTGGGGCTTGTCGCTTACGGACAGCGGTCGAGCAAAGGAGTTCCTGGCCCTGGCCGTCGAGCGGGTCGGTTCGGTTTCAGATCGCGAGGCGCGTTACATCCGCGCCTTCGACCGTCTGCTCAACGGTTCGGGAGAGCGACGGGAACGCGTGGACGCCAACTGCGGCGAGTTCCGAGAGATCATCCGGGAGTACCCGAGCGACGTGGACGCCAAGGCGTTTCTGGTCTGGCAGCTGATCGGCGTGGACCGACGGGGCGAGCGGCACTATGGCGAGATCGAACGCCTGTTCGAGGAGATTTTCGCCCAGAACCCCGACCACCCCGGCGCGCACCATTACCGCATCCACATGTACGACGAGCGTTCCGACGCCAAGAAGGCCTTGGTGAACGCGGACCGCTACCTGGCCGGAACGCTGAACATCGGGCATGCCCAACACATGCCGGGCCACATTTACGCTTCGACGGGGCAATGGAGCAAGGCCGTTGTCGCCCAGGACCGGGCCACCCGAGTGGAGCGCAAGACGTTCCGCGACATGCCACGTCTCCCGTTCGAGTCGTGGAACTTCACCCACAACCAGGACTATCTGATTTCGAATCTTGGCTATCTGGGGCGGGTGACCGAGGGCATTCGGCTGGCCGAGGAATTGATCGCCATGCCGCGCGACCCCCGCTTGAACACTGGTGCCGGGTTCTCGATGGCGGGTACAGGCTCCATGAACCTGCTTCGCATGATGCTGCGCGGCGAGATGTGGGAGGAGTTGATCGCCGAGTACGCCAAGGACCCCTCGCGGATGCCAGCCAGCGCCATCTGGAAGGCCTTCGCCTTGGGCTCGGCCCACTTGGGACTGGGCAACCTGCCGGCCGCCAAGGAGCAACTGGCCGTCTTGCAGGAGAAGGGCGGTAGCGGCACGCTGGCGACCAACCTCAATGACGACCTGAGCGGCCGTATCATGCTGGCAGAGGGAATGCGCGACGAGGGGTACACCAAGCTCGAACGGGCGGTCAAGCAGGAGCGCGAGCGGTTCTTGTGGGGCGACCCACCGAGCTATCTACGACCGACATACGAGGCACTCGGCGAAGCGTATCTCGCCGACGGCAAGCCGACGCTGGCCGAATCGCTCATGCGCAAGTCGCTCGAACTGCAACCCGAGAACGCGTTTGCTATGGCGATCCTGGTGCGTTCGCTGCTGGCGCAGGGCAACGCCGACGAAGCGGCCCTGCTGAACGCTCAGCTCCAAGGCTTGGACCCATTCGACGCCCCGATCCGCCCGTTCCTGCGCTTGCGCGATGCGTGGAGGCAGGCCGGGCGCAGCCTTTGGGCGGCAGCCAAGCCCAAAGTTCCTGCAACGGGTTTGGATTCGTTCGGGCCAAACGCTTGGGCGCCGAACGCCGCGCCCAAGGTCTCGCTGGTGACTCATGAGGGGAAGCGGGTCGGACTCGACGGTCACAAAGGCAAGTTCGTTGTGATGGTGTTCTATCTCGGGGGGATGTGCACCCACTGCATGAGCCAGATCGAGGGCTTGGGCAAGGTCAAGCAGGCAATCGAAACTCGTGGCGCGGTCATTCTGGCCGCATCGCCCGACCAGCCGGAGTCTTTGGCGAAGTGGATGGACGACCCTCGCTACCCGATCGCCTTGCACCACGACCCCAAGTCGGCGGCGGCCAAGGCTTTCCACGCGTTCGACGAGTTCGAAGACAAACCATTGCACGCCACCATCCTGCTGGACAAGCAGGGCCGCGTTTGGTGGTACGAGGTGGGCTCCGAGCCTTTCATGAACTTTGAGTTTCTCATCCGCGAGATGGACCGATTGAACCTCACGAAATCGCCAGGGTAGTTCTGCTTGGATTGGCGAATCCTGCGTGAATTGCCTGTGGACACTTCGTCAGCGGGTTCCGATGATTGTCTTGCCGGAAGGGCGCTGCCCTGCGGCGTCAGCAGTCGCCAGAGGTCACCGACACATGAAACGGCCACAACATCACCGCCGGGCAGGCGCCTTGGTCAGCACTCTGGTGTTTGCCGCGATCAGCGTCACCATGGTCAGTGCCGTGGGCATGATCATGGTCTCCCACGTTTCGCGTTCGCGAGCCGAGGCTCAGTATGTTGGCGCTTTGTACCTTGCCGAGCAAGCCCTCAGCCACGAACTCAAGTGGATCGAGGGTGATCCTTTCAACCCAAACCGGGCACACCAAAAGCACCCTGAAGCCGGACAACCCGGTCCGCTGGAAGTGCAACTTCCTCACGGGTCGTTCAAGGTGGCTGTGACGAATCTCGATGGAACGGGTCCGTGGGTTGCGGGACATCCGATCCGCCTTGAGGCTACGGGGATCAGCCGAGGCATATCAAGAACGATCGAGGCCAAGGCCTACCCCGACTCGGTCATCGGATCGAGCCTTGCCGTGGACCAATTCACGATCTTCGCGCGCAAGTCGGTCACGATCAGTGGGTCGGGCTCCAAAGCGGTTGGAGTCGTGGGGACCAATGGGACTTACACAGCGACGCAAGGCGCAAGCGCAGTCGATGGCGCGGTGTTGTTCTGCGGTGTCAACCCATCGGTGACTGGTGCGAACGTCTACAGGGAGTCCGGCAAGCGGTCATTCCCCACCGTAGACGACATCGTCACCGAAGAATTCGGCTCCTGGGCTTGGATCAAGGCGAACAACGACAACGACAAGATCAAACGGTTCAAGCTAAGTCTCGGTGTTCTGAACAACACCGTGCTGGCGGGGTTCAAGAAGACGAGCTACACGATGACGAACGCGACATTCCACGTCACGGGTGAGTTGTACAACATGAACACCCTTGACAAGCCCAAGTCGCAGGGTGGAACCCGCTATGCCACCCAGAACCAGGGACTCTATAACAAACTTGTGCTCATTTTCCCTCCCGGAGACTATTACTTTGAGAACTGGGGTTTGACGTACGACTACAAGGCCATCCTGGTGGACAATGCAAATGGGCCAGTGCGGATCTGGATCGGGGGCAACGGTTCGTCGAACGATAGCTGGCAGAGCCCGACGTTTCTGACCAATCCAAACGACCCAGGCTCATTTCGGGTCTATTATGGCAAGAACAAGACTTTGACCGTAAGCGGAACCGCCGCGATGCCTGGATTGTTCTATGGCGTGAACAACAGTGCGAACAGTGCCATCGTCGCCAGCGGAGGAACGGTGATCACGGGAGCCATCTTCGGAGAGAGAGTCACCATTTCCAGCGGAACGAAAGAGAAGACAACGGTGGGATATCCCGCTGAAGTGACCCTCGGCTTGACCTCAGATCCAGGCAACCGGTTCGTGATGCGAGGCGGATGGCGCGAGATCGGTAGCGTCGGTTCCGCGTTCACGGACGGAACATCGTATTAGGGAAGAGGGAAGAAGGAAGGAGGAAGAAGGAAGATGGGATGTCGTGCCCATTCTTTCTTCAACTTTCCCATTTCCATCTTCCTGAACACTGAACACCGAACACCGAACACCGAACATCACTCCTCCGTATTCGCCTTCTGTCGTCTCCAGTAGCGTTCGACATCTTCTCTCGTCAGCGAGACCCAGCGCGCGAGGCTCGGCTGGAAGCCAAGCACCACTGTCCCAACGGGTCCGTTGCGGTGCTTCGCGATGATCACTTCGGCTTCTTCGGCGGCAAGCGGGTCGCCAGCGTCGCTAAAGACGTCGCCCCGCGACCTCTGATAGTACGCATCGCGATACAACATCATGACCAAGTCGGCTTCGGCTTCGATCGAGCCGGATTCGCGGATGTCGCTCAGGACGGGGCGCTTGTTCTCGCGGGTCTCCACGCCGCGGTTCAACTGCGCCAAGGCGATGACGGGGACGTCGAGGTCTTTGGCGGTCGCCTTGAGGGCACGCGCGATCTCGCTGATCTCCTGCACGCGGTTGTCGTTCCGCCGGTCTGTACGCATGAGCTGCAAGTAGTCCACCACGACGAGCGAGAGGCCATGGCTCGCCTTCAATCGGCGGCACTTCGCCTTGAGTTCCAGGGGCTTGATGTCCGACGAGTCGTCGATGAAGATCGGGAGATCGTAGAGTCGCTCCGCGCCATCCACCAGTCGTTCGTAGTCGCGAGTCGAAAGGTCGGGCCGTTTCAGCATTTGGGCCGGCACCTGGCTCTCCATCGAGATCATGCGCCGCACGACTTCCTTGTCGCTCATTTCCAGCGAGAAAACGGCCACCGCACCCTTGCCTTGTCGCGCGATGTGCGAAACCATGCTGAGCGCGAACGACGTCTTGCCCATCGCGGGGCGTGCGGCGACGATGATCAGGTTTCCGCCGTAGTAGCCCGTGGTCACCTCGTCAAGGTCGCTGAAGCCACAAGCCGTGCCCATCTGCGGCTCGCCCGTCTCGTACAGCCGGTCGATGTCGACGAAATACTCCTTCGCGAGTTCGACCACCGTGGTGAACTGTTTGCCCAGCTTGTCGGCGCTGACCAAGAACAGTTTCTGCTCGGCGGCATCCACCTTCTCCTTGACCGAGCCGTCCTCTTCGCGTGCGATGTGGACGATCTCCCGTCCGGCGTCTTCCAAGGCGCGCAGGGTGGCCATGTCCAGCACGATCGTCGCGTAGTGGACGGCGTTGGCGGCACTGGGCACCATTTCGGCGATTTGGTACAGGTAGTCCACCCCGCCCACATCGCCAAGCTTGCCCCTCGCCTGGAGTTCGGCGCGAAGCGTGAGCAGGTCAATGGCCTTCGAGTCGATGACAAGTTGCCGCATGGCGCGATAGATTTCGCGGTGCGCCGGCCGATAGAAGTGCTCGTCCTTGAGCATCGGCAGGATTTCTTCCGCCGCACGCTCAGAGAGCAACATCGAACCCAGAACGCTCATTTCGGCGTCGAGGTCGTGCAAGGGAACCGCGGCTTCCGGGGACGTCATCGGGACCTAAGAGTATGGGCCACGCACGGCCCACGCGGCACCCGAAATGTGGACTTCCGAAGGTTGTTCACCGCTTTTGCACAGGTTCGCTGTACACTACTCGCTCAACGATGGCTCTCGAACACCTGACCCCCGAGCAAGCCAGGGAGGTTCTCGTTCGCGCCGAGGACATCCAGCGGCGGATGGACGCTGGCGAAGTCCACTCCGTGGGCACCGATGCGCTCCTCGCTGCAGCCGAGGAGGCGGGCCTCTCCCGCGAAGCCATCGAGCAAGCCCTAGCCGAAGTCGCTCGGCAACCCCTGCAAAAGGTGTCGGCGGGCCAGCTTGTCTTTGCGCTTTCGGCGGACAAGAAGTACTACCCTGCCGAAGTGTTGGCGACCGGCCCACGCGAGGTGCTGGTGCGTTTCATGAGCGGTGGCGAGCACTCGCTGCTGCCGGAGCAGGTTCGACCCGCGCGGTTTCTTCCGGGCGAGAAGATCTCGTGCCCACTGCCGTTTTGGGGCTGGTGGGCGTGCAAGGTGGTCAAGTTCGACCACGACGCGATGGAGGTGACGGTGACCGACGATTGGAACACGTTCACGTTCGAGGTGTCCAAGGTGCGGCTCGACCCGCCGAAGGACAACGAGGAAACCACCCGCACCAAGTTGATCCGGAACGCTTACCTGTGGGGCGTCGCTTCGGGCGGCATCATCGCCGCCATCGTCACGCGGTTGCTCATGCGCTGACGAGCCCCAGGGGAATACACTTGTCGGCGTGCAGGAAGCCGAGCGAAGGCGTGTGGTCGAGGTGGCGATCCCGCCCCGCGAAGGCGGCACCGACGCGATCTTTACCTACGCCTCGGATGATGCGGTGGTCGGCGACGCCCTGTTCGTGCCCCTCGGCAACCGCGAAGCCCTTGGCTACGTCGTCGCGGCGCACCGGCTCGACGAAGCCGAGTTGGGATTCTCGTTCTCGCGCCTAAGACAAGCCGGCGAGCCGGTGGCGGGCCTTGGCGTTCCCGAGGCCATCGTGGCCGTGGCCCGATTCGTCTCCGAGGAGTACCTATCGCCGTTCACCCAATCGCTAGCGGTTGTCCTCCCGCCCGGAGTACGCGACCGTTTGGGGGTGGAATGGACGCTGAATCCTCCCGAACAGGCTTCGTCCGCACCGCTGACCCCCGCCCAACGCGAGGTCGTCCGCAGCTTGGAGGACTCGGGCGGGCGCTGGATCGAGCGTCCCGGCAAGCCGCTGCCCGAGGGCTCGCTCAAGCTGCTTCGACTCCTCCGTGCCAAAGGCGTCGTCCGTGCCCGCCGCGTCTTGGTCCCTTTCCAAGAGTCGAAGAAGCCCGAGCAGATCCGCCTCAGCCCCGACGAGGGCGCGATCGAGGCGTTCATTCGAAAGGAAGGTCGCAAGAAGCCGGCCCAAGCCCTGACCCTGATGACGCTTCAGGGCTCGGGCTCGGCGACCTTCTCCCACGCTGAGGCCAAGGCGCTCTGCGGCGTCACCGAGGCGACGCTGGGCGCCTTGCTGAAAGCCGGACTGCTCGTGCGTGCCGAGGACGAGGCGTTCGGCACTCGCGCCGTTCCTGAGCCCAACGCCGAGCAGCAGGCCGCGATCGAGGCGATCACGGACGCTGTCCGCAACCGGCGGGCCGACCGCTTCTTGCTGCACGGGGTAACGGGCAGCGGCAAGACCGAGGTCTACCTGCGTGCCGCTGCAGAATCGCTTCGCCTCGGCCGACCGGTGCTGTTCTTGGTGCCCGAAATCGCGCTCACCGCTCAGGTCGTGGCCCAGTTGCGCGACCGGTTTGGGCGAGCCGTGGCCGTGCTGCACAGCGACTTGCCGCCACGCGAGCGCCTCGACAACTGGATGCGAATCCGCTCCGGCGAGGCCTCGGTCGTCCTCGGTCCGCGCAGCGCCCTTTTTGCACCGTTGAGTGACGTGGGTCTGATCGTCATGGACGAAGAGCACGAAGCCTCGTACAAGCAGGAATCCAACCCGCGCTACCACGCCAAGCGGGTCGCGACCTTCTTGGCCGACCGATTTGGAGCGCCGCTGGTGCTCGGCTCGGCCACGCCGAGCCTTGAGTCGTATCAAGAGTCGCTCGACGCGCAACTGATTCGCCTCGAACTCAAGAAGCGGGCGGCCAACGCCCAATTGCCCTCGGTGCAAGTGGAAGACCTGCGCGTGGGCTACCAGGAGGGCCATCCGGCTATCTTCACGCCCGTGTTGGCCGACCTGATGGATCAAGCGCTGGAGCGGCGGGAGCAGGTCATCCTGTTCCTGAATCGGCGGGCCTACTCGTCGTTCATGCTCTGCCGATCCTGCGGGCACCGGTTCATGTGCCCGCACTGCGCCGTTGCCCTCTCTTACCACCGCTCTGAGAGCAGCCTGCGATGCCACCATTGCGACCACCGGATGCGCGCCCCCGACATCTGCCCCCAATGTGGTGGCACCAAAGTGAAGCCGATGGGCATGGGGACCGAAAAGGTCGAGGAAACGGTCGCCAAACTTTTCGAGCATGCGTTGGTGGACCGGCTGGATCGCGACATCGCCCGTAAGCGAGGGGCGCTGGAATCCGTTCTTGCAGGCTTCCGGAGCGGGTCCTCGAACGTGCTCGTCGGGACGCAGATGGTGGCCAAGGGGCTCGACTTCCCGAATGTCACCGTGGTGGGAGTGATCCTTGCCGACATCACGCTCAACGTGCCCGACTTTCGGGCGGGCGAGCGGACGTTCCAACTGCTGAGCCAAGTGGCGGGCCGAGCGGGGCGCGGGCGCAAGCCGGGGAGCGTGGTCATCCAGACGTTCAACCCCGAGAACGTGGCCGTGCTCGCGGCGCAGGCCCACGACTACGAGGGCTTCTTCGCCGCAGCCATCGAGCATCGGCGCGACGCCGCCTATCCGCCGTTCGTTCGGCTCGTCAACATCGTGGCCTCGGGCGAAGACCGCGCCGCAGTGGCGCGCGCAACGGCAGAGATCAAGCGTCGGCTTCAAGGTGTGGACGCCATGATCCTCGGCCCCACGGATTGCCCCATCGAGCGCATCCAGCAGCGGTACCGTCGGCACCTGCTGCTCAAGCTCGCCCCGAACGCTCCCGCCTCCCCGATCGGAGCGGCCTTGGAGGGCTTTGCGCCCAAGAACGTTCAGATCACGATCGACGTGGACCCCAATTCGCTGATGTGAGCGAATAGAATCGGGACATGCTTGACGGCGTGGATGGCCTGGTTTGTCTTGGCGACAGCATCACCGAGGGCGCGGACGTGCCCGCCGGCTATGTGCGTGCCCTACGCAACCGTTTGGAGCCCCGCGTGCGCGTGGTGAACGCAGGCATCGGTGGCCATCGCTCCATCGAGATGCGCCAGCGTTTCGCCTCCGACGTGCTGGCCCACGAGCCGGGGCTCGTCACGATCAGCGTCGGCGTGAACGACGTGTGGCGGTTCTACGACAGCGAAGACAGCGGGGTCCCGCTGGACGTCTATGCGGGGCACCTGGATTCCATGGTGCGCGAGGCCGTGGCCGCCGGAGCCAAGGTGTTCGTGCTCTGTCCGACGATGGTCGGTGAGGACTTCGACGCCGAGCCCAACCGGAAGATGCTGGCCTACCGAGCTACCGCTGCTGCGGTCGCCGAGCGGCACGGGGCAGTGTTCGTGGACCTGTTCGATGCCTTTCGTCGGGTGATCGAGACCTACCAAGGGTCGGCGGGGAAGGCGCACAACCTGCTCACCACCGATGGGGTGCACATGAACGATGCGGGCAACGCGTTGATGGCGACGCAGGTCCTCCGGGCGCTGGGGCTATAGGAGAGGATGAGGTTGCGGGCGTCCTGGGTTCCCGACCTGAACCACACTTCGAACTCGGTTCACGCGGCAGTAGGTCGGAACCCATTGATGAGACGCGAAACACCTCACGGGATCCCGGCCTGAACCCCGTCCCGGACCCGCGACCCTCGGACCCTGCCAAAATGAACCCGTCATGCCCGAACTCAGCGCACGAGCCCACGAAATGCCCGCTTCCCCCATCCGGAAGCTGATGCCCTATGCCGACGCTGCGAAGAAGCGGGGCGTGCGCATCTACCACCTGAACATCGGCCAGCCCGACGTCGAGACGCCGATCGAGTTCTGGAACGCAGTCCGCGACCCCGCGCTCAAGGTGCTCGAATACAGCCATTCGGCGGGCATCGAGTCCCTTCGCCGAAAAGCCGTCGAGAACTACCGCCAGCTCGGCATCGAGCTCGAACTCGGCGATTTGATGGTGACCACGGCCGGTTCCGAAGCGCTGATCTTCGCCATGTTGTGCTGCATGAACCCAGGCGACGAGGTCATCGTGCCCGAGCCGTTCTACGCCAACTACAACGGGTTCGCGATTCAGGCGGGCGTGAAGGTGGTGCCGCTGACCACGCGAATCGAGGATGGCTTCGCTCTGCCCCCCGCCGAGGAGTTCCGCAAGGTGATCACGCCCCGAACCCGGGCCATCGTGATCTGCAACCCCAACAACCCCACGGGGACCGTGTATTCGCGTGCTCAACTTGAGGCGCTGCGGGACATCGTGCTGGAGCACGACCTCTACCTGTTCGCCGACGAGGTGTACCGCGAGTTCAACTACACCGGCGAGCACGTGCCCTCGGTGATGCAGTTGGATGGGCTGGAGCGGCACGCCGTCATGGTGGACTCGGTGTCGAAGAAGTTCTCGGCGTGCGGCGCGCGCGTCGGCTTCCTCATCTCGCGCAACCAAGAGTTGATGGCTGCTGCGCTCAAGTTCGCCCAGGCGCGACTGTCGGCTCCGACGCTGGAGCAGATCGGCGCCGAATCGGCCCTCGATGCGCCCCGCGCCTACTTCGACGGCGTGCGCGAGGAGTACATGGCTCGCCGCGACCTTCTGGTCAAGGAGCTTCGCAGCATGGACGGCGTGCTCTGCCCCGATGTGGATGGCGCGTTCTATGCCACGGTGCGGCTGCCCATCGACGATGGCGACCGGTTCTCGCAGTGGCTTCTGGAGTCGTTCGAGCACGATGGCGAGACCGTCATGCTCGCCCCGGCGGCGGGATTCTATGCGACCCCGGGCGCTGGTCGAGACGAGGTCCGCATCGCTTATGTGCTCGGTTGCGAGAAGCTCGCTAAGGCGATGGCGTGCCTGCGCGCGGCCCTCTCGACCTACCCCGGTCGAACCTGCGAGCAGCGTGTTCCCGCCGCAGCTAACTGAATCCTGACAAAACGGTCCCGGGACCGGAACCCTGGGAAGATGTCGTTCGTAACGACCTTTGCTTCAGCGAGTGCTACGGAGGCGAAGGATGAAGTTTTTTCCTTTTGTTGCGATTTCGGCATTGGGTTCGGCGTTGACCGGCGGATGGGGACATCACAGTCAGCCCGACGCGACCTTGGTTTCGGCTGGTGAAGCCGTGCCTTCTCGGGCGGCCGTCCGGTCGGTGGTGGCAGGCCATGCCGCCCCGACCAGCATCACCGTCGCCGGTGGTCCGGTGGCCTTGGCGACCGTGGGCGACCCCATCGTCGGCTTGGGGTTCGAACTGGGAATGCTGGCCCTTGCCAGCCAACAGTCCGACCTCAGCGACCAAGAGCGGCAGTCCATCGAGAAGCGGATCGCCGAGTTGGAGGCCAAGATCGAAAAGCTCGCCGCCAAGCTCGAGCAGCGCATGCATGCGGGAGCCGTGATCGCGCCTGACAGCAAGGTCATCGAGCGGCTTGCCCAGCGTGGCGAGGCCAAGGCGCGCAGTCTGTCGCCGAAGGACGCCGAAGCGATCGAGAAGCTCGCGCAAGAGATGGCCAAGCGAGGCGAGGCGATGGCGCGGACCATTTCGCCTCAGGATGCCAAGGCCATGGAAGAACTGGGCCGCAAAATGGCCGAGGAAGCCAAGTCCATGGCTCGCGTCTATCATGGACAGGACATGAAGCTCCAAGCCGCAGAGCTCGAGAAGATCAAGGCAATGGCCAAGGAGCATGCCGAGAAGGCTCGGAGCATGGCCCAGGAGATCCGTGTCAAGGTCTTGGACGAGTCCAAGGTGATGCGCGAACAGCTCGTCAAGGAGCTCGCCATCGCCGAAGGCGCCAAGGTCCGCATCCTCGAGCGGGGCAAGGATGGCCAGATCAAAGGCTGGATCAAGGACGAGAAGGATGCCAAGATGCGCGAGATGACCAGCGAGGAGCTGGAGCAGTGGCGCAAGAAGGATCTCGGCGACTTCACGGGCAAGAGCGGCCTGTTCGGGTTCGAGTTCGACGGTCCCGCTCGGGTTCGCGGGAAGGCGGGGGACAAGCCTCAGATGTTCGAGTTCAAGTTCGACGGCATGGAGAAGATGCCCGAAATCCACATCCCGAACATCAGGATGCCCGAAAGAGCGATGGCGCCGCTGATGAAGCTCCACGAGCTCAAGGAACTCGGCGACATCGAGGTGACGATTCCCAAGATGCTCGCCGCGCCGGACGCCAAGGCGTTCTACGAACTCGGCAAAGCCGCCCCGATGGACAAGGAGATGCTCGACGCGATTCGCGAACTGCGCGAGGAGATCGCCAAGCTCCGCAAGGAACTGGCCTCCAAGGGCGGCAAGACGGCTCTGGCGCCGGTGACTTGGACGGCAGCCGTCATGGAGCCGCAGGTCGTGGCGGGCTTCGAGGCCTTCGGCAAGCTGCAGAAGGGCTGGCGCGTTCCGACGGCGGGTTCGATGCAGGGGCTGTTCGAGAGCCTCACCGACCAGCAAATCGGTGCCCACGACCAACGCGGCTACCTGACGCTGGACGACTTGACACCCCAGCAGAAGGCGAGCCTCGGCGACCTTGACTTCCTCCCGTGGGAGCTTACGCTGACGCTGAACGGCCGCAAGCTGAACATCCGAGCCACGGCCACGCGCTCGCCTGAATTCACCCGCTGATCTCTGTGTTCGGCTGTTCCAAACTCGGGCCCGCCCCACAAAGCGGGCCCTTTTGCTTGAAACCGGACCTATCAAGTTGAAATCCGGGGTCCGGATCGGTCATCATCTTGCTCTGCGCTTGCGCGGGTGTAGCTCAGTGGTTAGAGCGCCGGCCTGTCACGCCGGAGGCCGCGGGTTCAAGTCCCGTCATCCGCGCCATTCCGCCCAGAAACCAAGTGCCGCGGTAGCTCAGTTGGTAGAGCAAAGGACTGAAAATCCTTGGGTCGCCGGTTCGAGTCCGGCCTGCGGCACCACCTTCCCCTCCTGGTCGTCCGGTCGAGGGAGCGGTGCGCGGGGACGCATCTCCGCTACGTAGAGCAGCCCATCCCAACCGTCCGGCCATATGGTGGTCAGTTCCCACGGGTTCTGCCGGTCGATGACGCCGGGAAGGGGTAGACGCAGCCGGTGACCTTTGGGCAGTTCCCTCATCGAGATGTAAGCGAGTGGGCCCAAGCCCGAGGACTCGAGTCGCGTTTCGATGGAGCCTTCGGCAGGCTTGGCGAACTCTATTGGATCGCCGCCCCGCCACGACCATGAGCCTCTCGACGCCATGACGCCGACCGAGCACACGTCCGCGCCCAAAGTCGCCGTAACGATCCGGCCCATCCCTTCCGATCGGCTTCCGCTTCACCCCCGCGCCGCCCCCCGGAAGGCCCTTGAAGAGGTGGGCGTTGTGCGCCCAGACGATCACCTTCTTGCCCCTATAGTACTGGCGGATCAGGAAAAGCAGGTTCTCGGCATTCGCGCGCTCGCGCAGGTTGTACGCCGAGGGGTCAAGGGTGGTCGAGCCGACCATCGCCATCATCTCCTCATACTTGGCAGACGACGCGAGGGCCTGAACGCGAAAGCCACGCTCGGCACCCCATTGGGCGTCGAGGTCCCTTCTCCGCTTCTGATACTCGTTCAGCAAGATGCTCGGAATCTTGAGGGCTTCGCGGTACGCACTGGGAAACGACTCTTGGTTTGCCGCACGGATGTCAGCGATCCGCCGCTCAACGTCGGCTTTCGCCTTCCCCGAAAGCGTGTTGCCGAACCATTCGATCATCTCGACGAGCATGCCATTGCTAGCCGAGCCCGACGGCTGGATGTCGAACCCTGCCATTCGAAGGGGCCGACCCGACGAGTAGGACTGCCTCGCATACTCGAAGATAGGGAATGAGTCGCTCGATTGGCTCCAATGATCGAACACGCCCAGGCCTGCAACCCCTTCCAAGGGATCTGAACCACCGATGGCACGATCCATGACGGCGCAATCGTAGAGGCCGGATTCCCAGATCAGGACCTCGAAGCCGAGCTTGCTGTGCAAGTGTTTGACAATGGCGGCCTTGAGGGCAAAGCTGGTTCCATCGCCGTGCGTCAACTCGCCCAACATGACGACTCGGGAGCGGCCGATGCTGCGGTCGATCAACTTCTGCGCAGACGGGCCAAGCTCGGATTCGGCCCGGATGTGGGCGGCAAAGTCGGCGAGATCGGGGGCAATGCCTCCGGCTCCACCGGCGAGCGCCATCGCGAGAAGAGAAGTTGTCCACACGGCGACTCATCTATACCCGGAGGTTCCGTTCCGGCGACGCCCGACCGAAGGGCTAGCCTTGGACTCGTGGCGTGCTTTCGAAATCAACACCGCCGCTGGGTTGCCGGTCGGCGGGTGGCTGGCCACCTGAACCCTGAACACTGAACACTGAACACTGAACACTGAACACTGAACACTGAACACTGAACCTGATTCCTCCATTTTCCCTCTTCCCAATTCCACATTCCCGAATTCCTCGCTATACTGAATCCATGACAGCGGCGACGAACCGGAGGAACCGGCGGGCAACCACCCGCTCCCGTCGCCGCGCGCGCTCGCAGCGGGCCGCCGACCGGCTGACCACGATGCAGGTCGGTGGGACGACGGGGACGATGAGCTGGTTCTCGCGCGGCGCCATGCGCAACCAGTACGAAACCGGCGCGATCAAAGCCACCTACTCGTACACCGACATCAACAACAACCTGCGGGTGGCCCAGGACGCGGCGGGGCTGACGACCTCGACCTACGACGGCGACAACCGGCGGCGCAAGATCGTCGCGGGTTCCTTGACCACCACGTTCGTCTGGGACGGGGCCGACTACCTGCAGATCAAGCCCTCTTCGGGCGATCCGACGCTCCTGGTGGTTTTGGAAGGCGAGGTGGTGGGGCATGTGAAGGGCTCGGAGAAGCGCGACTACATCGTAGACCCCTTGGGCTCCGTGGTGGCCTACCTGAACTCCTCCCAAACCCTCACCGACCAGTTCGAGTATTGGCCCTACGGCGAACTCATCACGGAAGTCGAAACCGAAGTCCAGCCCTTCCTGTGGGTGGGGAGCCTGGGCTACTTCCGCGACTCCGACCTGCGTACCTACATCCGGGCCAAAGAGTATCGCCAAGACTTGGGCAGCTGGATGCAACTCGACCCCCTCTGGCCGAATGAACGCGGGTACAGTTACCCTTCCCCGGCTGTAACCACCGATAGATTGGGACTGCAGTTCGTCCAAACTACTACGGGCTTCCGCCAAACACGACTTGGTGAACTCGACTTGCCGATTCCATCGGATAGAGGAGTCCAAGTCGGCGGTGGCGGCGCGGTTGCCGGCGGCTCGATAGCGATCATTGCAATCGGAGGGATCGCAATTCTTGACCTCGCACGATATATGTGTACCGGCAAGACTGGCCCCATCACTGGGCTAGGCGATGACATAGCCAAGCGATTTTTTGGTGATTCAGAGCCAGATGAGCCACTCGACTGTAGTCAAATGCCCGAGAGGTTCACAGGCATCCAAAACTGGCCTGTCACAGACGCCCAACTGAGCCTGTTCGTCGGGAAGTCATGCAAATGGGATGGTCAGTTGAAGGTAAGCGCCGCTAGGAGCTGCGCGGGTGGCGTACATTATCAGCAATTCTTTAAGTGCGCGACTGGCAGGCGACAGATCATGACTCAGCTATGCTGTCCCTGTAAAGATGGCAATCAGATCCTCCAGTACTGCTTAGAGCCAACTGCCAAAGATGCCAAATAGATGAAGTGTGTCTGCAAGATTCAGACAGTTCCGGGGATCAGCCCCTCGTTGAACCCAGACTATCCAATCCTTGCTGGCGCGACGGAATTGTCGTCACCAGCAGATCTGATCGCAGCGATCACGGGCTCGCCACCTCAATCTCAGGAACTTGAGATACACCTCTCCTCAGGAGTTGCCTTTAACTATTCTCAAGTCAGTTTCCTTGAGGTGTCAGAGGTCATGCGTTTGTCGTGCCAAGCGTGCGATGATGCGCACGTTACCTTCAGCGACCTAGCCATAACATCACCATCGACTTTTGATGGTAATCTCGCTAGTGCTCATGGACTTCTCGGCGCGCATGTGTCATTCTTGCGCTGTCGTTTTGATCAGCGATCTCTTGAAGCATTGACCTCATACTGCAAGTCTCTGTTTCTCGGAGATTGTGTATTGGCGAACCCAGATTTCAGTTCGTGCGAGCTAGCTCAATGCTTGAAGCGGCTGCACATACGCCATTGCATCGGTGTCACATCGCTGCTCTCGTATCAGGCAATTGCATTCTTGGAGTCGTGCACATGGGATGGCATGCGCTTTGAAGCTGGCATGCGCAATACAAGCGTCTACAGAAACTCAACGCTCGTAGATCTGTCAATCTGTGAGACGAACGTGTTTCATTTGGTCAGCACATCGCGCAAGCTTGAACTGAGTGCGCTGAAGTCTTTAGCAATTGTAGGTTGTGTTGGCGTTCCCTGTCTGAGTGATGCTCTTGCAGGTTGTGCATTGGAGAGTCTCAATCTCGAAGGATATTGGCTAGACGATCGGAGTTGGGCTGAAACCACGGCACTGGCATCAATGATGTCATTGTCAATAGAAAGTTGCGTGTGCGGTGAAGCTTTCGTTGATTGGATGCGTTCGCTGGCGATGTTGAGGACATTGAGTACGCGGTTGTCGTCATTTGAGTTACATGGTGACCCATCAATAGTGTATGAATGGCCACATCTGAGTGAACTTCGTTGCTCATCTACGTTTGCGCGTCGTATCCTGGGCTTGACGAATCTGAGAGTAGTACAGGATAAAACAACTGAATATGATCGGCTGCCTAGCATGCAGGTTGATCGAGGCGTTGGCTATGTGCCGTTAACGGTAGAGTGGGTTTAGAGTTGTTTCCATCAACAGAGTTGCCAGACTGCTTGTGTTGCCTATGTCAGGAGCTGGACGACGGCGGTCCTCGTTGAGAGAGTCACGCAGGCTAAGTTTTCGCCGCAGATGTACGAACGTCCGCGGGAGGGTGACGCGAACGCGAGAGCAACCGGGGGCTCGCGACCCAGTGGTCTGCCCCATCGGTGAAGACGAGTTAAGATGAGTACTCCGGGGTTGGCGAGAGGGATTGTATCCCGAGTTTTGGATGGAGAGAGGGCGAAGCCCGAACGGAATCCAAAACTCGCTCGGCGGCAATCGCCGGCGGCTGCATCTTCAAGCTGGAATGCGGTCTGACCTCGTTGTAGTACCGCCGGTACAAAGCGGTCTTGATCTGGGCGTCGGCGAGATTGACGAACACCTGGACGTCCAAGTGGTCGCGCTGGCCAGCCCCCATTGGTGAAG
>DDSP01000006.1:18014-18193 GCA_002343445.1 Chthonomonas sp. UBA2387 | reverse complement strand
CCACATCGGCGGCGACGAGTGTCCCAAGGACGAGTGGAAGGCGTCTCCCCGCGCCCAAGCCCGCATGAAGGAACTCGGCGTCAAGGACGAGCACGAACTTCAGAGTTGGTTCGTCAAGCGGATGGACACGTTCCTCGACGAGCGTGGGCGCAGGCTCATCGGCTGGGACGAGATCCTCG
>DDSP01000006.1:13534-17942 GCA_002343445.1 Chthonomonas sp. UBA2387 | reverse complement strand
GAGCCACTGCTACCTCGACTTCTACCAGAGCAAAGCGCCCGGCGAGCCTCTGGCCATCGGCGGGTTCACGCCCATTGACAAGGTGTACGGCTTCGAGCCTGTGCCCAAGGAACTGAGCGCGGATCGCGCGAAGCACATCCTTGGCGCGCAAGGCAACGTGTGGACCGAGTACATCCCCACACCCGAGAAGTTCGAGTACATGGCGTTCCCGCGCGCGTCGGCCCTTTCCGAAGTGGTCTGGACCCCCGCAACGGGCAAGGACTTGGGGCGCTTCATGGCCGGTCTGCCCGTGCATCTCAAGCGGCTCGATCACCTGCGTGTGAACTATCGGCGGCTGGACGGTCCGGCGGAAGCCCCGTTTGCCGAGTGGAAGTCCGGCGAGGTCGGCGAGACGCCCGTGGTGCGCGAGTGGCCCCTCCCCGAGATTCCGGAAGCCGGCGAGTACGCCGTGACGTTCTCGTACTCGGGTGGCGACCATCGGCTGGATATCTTCTGGGCGGAGATCGTCGCCGACGGCAAGGTGGTGGCCCGCGACGAGCACGAAGGCGTGACCGGCGGCTTCGACCGCGCGAACGTGTACCGGTTCAGAGTGCCGAGTGCTTTGAAGGGGGCCGTCCTAAGGGCGCGCGTGCGTGCCGATGGCGGCTCGGATTCGAACGGCGGATTGACCCTGCACCGGCTCTGATGCCTGAACCCGAGTGTCTGCTCGATGTCCGCGTGACCCCGCGCGCTTCGCGCAACGCTTGGGTTTGGGGCGACCCCGTGCGTTGCCTGACCACCAAACCGCCCGTGGATGGCGAGGCCAACGAAGCGGTGGTGGCTTCCCTGGCCAAACTGCTTGGCATCGCCAAGAGCCGGGTGGAGGTCGTGGCCGGGCACAAGTCTCGGGACAAGCGCGTGCGCATCGCCGGGATGAGCGCCGACGACGTGCGTCAAGCCCTCGGCGGTTAGGCTTTGACGAGCGCGGGGTGCGGCTCGGGTTGGAGCCCCGGGAACGTCTCACTCAATCCCGGTTCGCCCAGGCTGGATGAGACGGCCGACCATAGGACGTTTCGGTAGTCGGTGGTCACCCGAAGGTCGCCGGGGCCTTCTAAGGCGCCGGGTCCGAGGCCGGGCCAGTTCACATACAGGCGGCCTCCTTGCACTCCCGCGCCGAGAGCGAAGAGCGCGCTGCCACGGCCGTGGTCGGTGCCCAACCCCTCGTTCTCCTTGACTCGGCGTCCGAACTCGGTCATCACGACGATCGTCGTGCGCTTCATGCGCGGGCCGAGGTCGGCCACGAAAGCGGCGAGCGACCGGGCCAACTCGTCGAGCAGTCCCGCTTGCCAGCCCTCCACAGAGCCTTGGTAGACGTGGGTGTCCCATCCGCCCATATCGAGGCATGCCGCCTCGACGCCGACTTCTGCCTTCAGGAGCGTGGCGCACTGGCGCACGGCGTCGCCGAACGCGGTTTCCGGGTACGGCCCTCCTTCCTGGCGGCGCGAGGGCTCCAGCGAGTGCAGGGCGTCGAGAACGTTCAGCGTCTCCAAGCCAGCCAGCGAAACCTCGTCTTGCCGCTTGCCATAGAGTCGGCGCAGGTTTTCGGCGAATGCGTCGCGGGTCAGCTTGCCCTTGCCGTCGGTCAGCCGATAGTCGTCGAGCGACGCGATGGCTGTGGCTTGGGTGGCCCCGCGAAGCGAATCGGGAAGGACGGGGCCAAAGGCGACCGCTCGGAGCGGCGACGAAGACGTGCCCGACGAGGCGCGGAGATAGCGCGCGAGCCACCCGCTGGCCAAGGCGTCGGAATCCGTGAACAGGCCGCGCTCCATGGCCGCCATCGCTTCGAAGTGGCTGCGCGTCTGGTCGCCCGAGCCCACGGCGTGGACGATGGCCATGCTGCCTTCGCGGTAGAACGGAAGCAACGGAGCGAGCTTGGGGTGCAGTCCGAACGTGCCGTCGAGGTCGAGCACCTGCGCCTTGCGCAGGGCCAGGTTCGGGCGAAGCCGATGGTAGTCGTCGTCGCCGTACGGCACGACCACGTTCAACCCGTCCATGCCGCCGCGCAAGAACACGACCACCAACGTGGGCTGCTCGACCCGAGCGGGAGCGACGACCAATTGGCTGAACGCCGAACGCGCCCCCAGCCACGAGACGGTCCCCAAGCCGAGGGCCGCCAGCACGCCGCGCCGTGTGGGCTCGAAGCGGGCCAGGGCGTCTGGGCGGGACGTCCACGCCCGATACCCCTTGCATGCGAATCGTTCGTTCATCGCCATTGGAACTCCGGGGAGCAGAGGGACAGGGCGACGAGTTCTGCGGGATCGTTGCCCGAGAGGCCCAGAGGTCTGCCGCATACCAGCCGGTCCCACTCCACGTTGCCGCCCATGGACTTGCCGAGCCGGTCGAAGGCCACCTTGGTGCCTCGGATTTGGTCGGTCGCCAGCGCCGCCGCGAAGTTCCAGCGGGCGAGCAGCGATCCCGTCCATTCGGAAGTGCCGTCCGGGTAGCCGTCGGGCATGGGCCATTCGTTCAGGGGCTGGCCCATCTTGCGGAGGTGGTCGCCCACGGCTCGCCCATCGGTTTCGGCATAGGTGCAGCGCAGTGCGGAGGCCACATAATCGAACGGGCGCTTGAGGATCGGGGGACCGGCGAGAAGCTCGTCGGAGAGCAGCAGGGTTTCGAGCATCGCCTTGATGTCGCCATCCGTTTTGGTGTAGCGATCGGCAACCCGCTCGACCAAGGGGGCATCGGCTGTGCCCACGAACGCGCGGCACAGTTTGCGGGCGATGAACCGGGCGCACGAGGGGTGCTTGGCCAGGATGTCCACGACTTGTCGGGCGTCGCCTTCGCCTTGGCCCGCCGGGATGGTGTGCCCGAGCACCTGCTTCGCCCCGTCGTCGTGCTGGTCGGGATCGAACCGGAACCGCCCACGCGCACGAAGTTTGCGGACGTCGAAGTCGTGCTGGGAGAGTTGCGTGAGCGGAGGGCGGTTCTCGACGGTCCAGCCCGTGAAGCACCGGGCGACTTCCATCACGTCCTGCTGGGTGTAGCCGCCGTCCACCCCGAGCGCGTGGAGTTCGAGCAGTTCGCGCGCGTAGTTCTCGTTGGGAGCTCGCTTGGTGTTGGCTTGGTTGTCGAGATAGAGCAGCATCGCCGGGCTTTGCGCGCTGGCCCACAGCAGGTCGGGGAACTTGCCCAGGGCGTGCCGTCGGATCACGCGGTGATCGTCTGCTGCCTTGAGCATACGCGTGTTGGCCTTGCGGGCGTAGATGCTGAAGTGGTTGGACCAGAAGTCCACCATGCGTTCGCGCAGTTGGTTGGGGCTGTGGACCGCGCGGAGCAGTGCGGCTTGCTGCAGTTCGTCCAGCAGGTGTTGCTCTTTGAAGTCGGACGTGTTGAAGCCCTCGTACTGGAGCGATTCGAGTCGCCGGAGGCGCAGCGTGAGGTCGAGGGGCTCGTCTTGGCGGGCTTCGAGTTGCAGCGCCACCCACGCTTCGCGTCCGATGCGCTCCACTTTCGCGACTTCATCTGCTGGGGCCCCGAACGCGGTGCGGTTCAGCAGGCGGATGGCGGGGGCATCGGCTTCGTCGGGCGGCTCGAGACGTTCCGGCACCCGGGAGGCCGCGAACGGGCGTGGGATTTCGCACCCGCTTATGGCCAGCGCCGTACCGGTCGCCACTGCCGCCAACCACTCCCGCCGCGTGATCGCCATCAGGCCACCGAAGGTTGTCGGGCGGCCCTAGCCACCCATAGTGCGCGGACGCCGGCACCGACCGAGACGAACAGCAGGATCGGCGCGAACACGAGCCAGCCGAGCAGGGGGAACAGGCAGCCCACGACCAGCACGACCGTGCCACGGCTCAGGGCTGCATAGGGCGAGAGGTTGGCGTCCATGTGCCTCAGCCGCTCGCCGACGAGCGTGGCGATACCCGCCGCGCCGAGCAGGCCCAACGCAAGCAGCCCGAGGAACGCGCTGAAGCCGAGCAACCGCGTGAGCCCGTTGGGGATGTTGGAGAGCACCGCTCCTAGGAACACGCCGATGGCGACGATGGCCGCCCCGGAGAGCAGGGTGCGCCACGGTGCGGATTCGGCGGCATCGCGCGCTCGGCGGGTCTTGTCGCGGAACAGCGTGGCGGACCCCAGAATCAGACACCAGCCCGAAATCGTCCACAGCAGGATGCCCGCGATCACCGCGATCACGTCGCCTTGAGTTACATACATCGAACGTTCACCTCGAAGCGACTCGCGCCGCCTTGCCCCCCAATTTAGGGCAAGCGGCTGGGATTGGCAATGGGTGTGGGTCTAATGGCAGTGTCCAGTGTTCAGTGTTCAGGGTTCGGGCGACGTCGACTTCGAGACGCGCGGCATGGCATCTGGGCGGTTTCAGGCGAAGGGCCTTGGGGCCGCACCTCAGTCTGACGTCGAAGAGCGC
>DDSP01000006.1:0-13439 GCA_002343445.1 Chthonomonas sp. UBA2387 | reverse complement strand
GTCGACTTCGAGACGCGCGGCATGGCATCTGGGCAGCTTTCATGTGAAGGGCCTCGGGCCGCTCTCCTCAGTCTGACGTCGAAGAGCGCTGGTATTGTGCGGCGTCGACTTCGAGACGCGCGGCATGGCATCTGGGCGCTTACATGTGAAGGGCCTCGGGCCGCTCTCCTCAGTCTGACGTCGACGAACGCTGGCCATGCGAAGGGCCTTGGGGCCGCGCTCCTCGGGCTGACGTCGAAGAGCGCGGCCTTGATCAGCTACGGGGACTTCGGGCGGGCTCGGCGGGAGAGCCACCAACCGATGCCCAGGATGGGCAGCCAGATCGGGGCGAACACGAACAGGCGGATGGCCCACTCGCCCAGCCAGCGGCCGACGGCCGTCAGGCCGCGGACCGCGTTCGTCCACGAATCGTTGGCCCAGTCCTTCGGTGCCTCGGGCTTGTCCATCGTCTGCTTCTCGCTGAACGTGGCCGTGATCGTCGAGTAGGAGGCCTGGCTGCTCAGGTACTGGTACCGCGCTTGCAGGCTCTCGATCTCTTGGCGCACCTGGTCAAGCCGCGACTTCACCTCGAGGATTTCGCCGATCTTGTTGGCTCGCGAGAGGATCAGGCGGTATTGCTCCTCCTCGGCCTTCATCGTCTTGATGCGGGCTTGGACGTCCACCACCTGTTCGGTGACGTCTTGGCCGGACGTGTTCAGGGTCACGACTTCGCCCAGCGCACCGAGTTGGTCGAGGGCGGTTTCGAATTGCTTGGCGGGCACGCGCATGCCGAGGTGGGCGTAGGGCAGGCCCTGCTGCTGCTGGCTGTGGCTGCTGCTCTCGACGAACCCGCCCAGGCCCGTCGCGATGCGCCGCGCCGCGATGAGGGCCTCGCGGGCCGAGGGGACGGTGACGCTGAGGTCGGCGGTTTGGATGACCATCTGGGGTATGGGCGCGGGGATGGTTCCGCCGCCGACGTCGCCGGGCACCACGGATTCCGGCATGGCGCTGCGGGATCGTCCCTTGTCCATCTGCATCGCCTCGGCGGGCATCTTGGCCATCGATTCCGTCCCTGCAAAGCCCAGTTCCGCGCCAGCGGGAATCGAAGCGGTTGCGTCCGAATCTGGGGCCAGACGACCCGAGAACTGCGAGACGGCGACGACCGCCACGCAGACGGTCAGTGCGCTGCCCGCGAGCACCCACCGGCGGTCTCGGACGAAGGAGGGCCATCGGAAGCCCCTGAGGCGTCCCAACGCGCCTTCGACACCGGCGACGTGCGGCTCCGCCGCCATACGCTTGATTTCAAAACCCATCAGTCTCATGAACTCCAACTCCTCGCGCAGCGCGGGATCGGCTTCGAGGGCGGCTCGGATTTCTTCCATCCGCTGGGGCGACAGCTCGCCGTCCAGATAGGCTTTGAGGTCTTCTCGGATGTTCATCGGGTGCCACCTTCGCCGGTCAGGCGAGCGCGCAATTGGACGAACGCATGATGGAGGCGGGACTTGACCGTTCCTTCGGGGATGCCGAGGACTTCGGCGATCTCCGCGTAGCGGAGCCCTTCGAGTTCGTGCATGACCACCACTTGCCGGTGTTCTTCCGAGAGCGCCTGCAGCGCGCTTCGCAGGACCTCGCGGTCGAGCGTCGCGCCTTCTGCGCTCGGGGCGGCCGTCCAAAGGTCCATCGGGGTTTCCCGCTTGGCCTTTCGCGCGGCGTTTCTGGCGTGGTTGTGGGCGATGGAGAGGAGCCAGGTTCGGAACTTGGCGGGTTCTCGCAGTCGCTTGATTTGGTGCTGCACGGTCACGAACGTCTCCTGAGCGGCGTCTTCGGCCAGATCGGTCCCGACGCGTCTCGCGATGAACCGAAACACCTCCGCGTAGTGTTCGCGGACGAGTTCGGCCAGCGCCTCGCGATTGCCGCGTTGCGCCGATGCGATCCGTTCAGGGGAGCCTCTCTGGTCCTCCGTCATGGTTTTCCGAGGGTTGGTGTCTTGAGAGGCGCGGAACGTTCAAGCGAATGTTCGAATGGGCCTATTGGACCCGTTCGACGGTGCTGGAGACGCTTACGGGAGTCGGGCTGTTGCCCACCGGGGCGTTCTTGACGTTGCGGATCACCTTGACGATCCAGCCGTCTTCGAGCGAAATCCAGAACCAGCCGTCGGCCTCGGCGGGCTGGGCACCCTCGCTTTCTTTGAACGCGAACCGCACCTTGGCGCACTCGATGGCGCCGACGGCTTCGTTCCCAAGGTACTCGTACTCGCCCGAGCCTGCGACTTGGCCCGTTTTGGCGGCTTCGACCTTGGCCGTCCACTTGGCGCCCGGTGCCACGTCTTCGGTGGGATAGCGGAAGGCGTTCAGGTGGGCGAATCGGTAGCCCGTGGCGTCCGTGCCTTCGCCCATCAGGCTCATGGGCATACCATCGGCGCGGTAGAGGGTGCGGCCCGGGTTCTTGGGGGGCATCGTCATGTCTTGTCCGCCCATGCGCGCCTTGCTCTCGGTCTCGACCGCTTCGATGAGGAATCCGCCATCGGCGCGGACTTCGACGATCTTGACGCGGTACTTGGTGGAGACTGTGGCCTTCTCGCCTGCGAACGTCATCTCGGCGCTGGCCTGGAACCGGAACTCCTGACCGGCTTTGAAGTTGGGCTTGATGACCTGCGGGGCGGGCTGGAGGGCGAGCGCCGTCGCGGCGCACAACAATGCAAGCATGATCCTATCTTACGCTCAGCGCGTGCGCTCGACGCGCACCTTGATGTCCAACTGGCCGACATTGCCGTCGCTGGGGGCGTTCTTGAGGTCGAGATCGGACCGAACGAGCCAGCCGTCGGCTTGGCTGATCCAGACGAAGCCACTCGCCGTTGCGGGGCGTTGACCCGCCGTCTCGCGGTAGTTCACGCGGATCTTGTAGCACTCGACGCCGTTGATGCGTTCCATGCGGTCCACGGTGAACTCGACTCGGGAGCCCACGGTGCCGCGTTGTTGGTCGGCGGAGAAGTCGCGCGTCCACTTGTCGCCCCGCTTCACGTCCTTGTCCGGCGCGATGAACATCGTCATGAGCGCATAGCGGTAGGGCGACGCCACGGCTGCGCTTTGGATGGACTGGATGGTGCCATCCGCGGCATAGGTGGTCGTCGTCGGGGGTTGCTCGGGGATCGGGACAGGCTCCTGCTGATTGAGCTTGACCGTCGCTGCGGTCACGGTGCTTTCGACCGTGTAGGTGCCATCGGGCGAGACGCGCGTGACGCGTTGGGTGTCCGTGCCCGTGAACACGAGTTTCGCGCCTTGCGACGTGGATTCGCTGTTGATCGTGTACACGAAGTCGTCGCCGACGTTGACTTTGCGCGTGAGGAAGAGGTTCCCGGTCGGCGTGGTCGGGTTGGTGGTGCCTCCGCCGCCGGTTCGGGTCAGCTCGATGTGGATGTCTGCGGGCTCGTTGGCGCGGACGGTGACGACCTTGGTCGCCGTTTCATAGCCTTCGAGCGTGGCAACGACCGTGATGTCTTGGACTCCGGCGTCACCGAGGTTGAGTTCGAACTCGAACGGCGTCACGCGTCCGCCGATCTGCACATCGTTGACCGTGATCTGGGCGCCCTCGGGGGTGGTGCTGAACTGGACGCGTGCTCGTCCGTTTCGGACCGGGGGCCGCGTGCCCTGGTTGGGATCAGGCTGTCGGATGGGCGGGATGCCCGTACCGCCGGAACTCGTGCCGAAGTTCACGCGCGGCGCACCGACGATTTGGAACGTGGGAATCTGCGATCGGCTGCGCGTGGTGAGGTTTTCATCGCTCCACGTGCGGACGCCGCTCTGAACGTAGGCGGCGAACGTCGCGAAGCTCAACGCCTCGCCTTGGCTGAACGCCGCGCCGCTGAGGGCTTCGACGACGTAATACGCGAAGACGGAGTGGTTGCGCATCGCCGCGTCGTACGATCGCTCGCCTTGAGCGTTCGCGACCATGAAACCGACTCCTGCGTTGCCGAACGAGAGGCTGCGCGAGGCGGCCATGAGCGATTGCTGGAACGAGGGCGTGAGCAAGTTGTCGTACTGCTCGCGGTTGCGGTCGGGCGAACCCTTGAACGCATCGTAGAGGAACACCGCCCGCTGCGCCTGGATGTTCTTGAGCGCATTGCCGAGGGCCTCGACGGAGAGCGTCGAGACGTCGAGCGTGGCGAGGGTGGAAAGGCGGGTGTTGGTGGTCGCGAGGAAGTGCCTGCCCTCGCGCGTGATGCCGTGGCCCGCGTAGTAGAAGAAGAAACTGTCTTGGGGTTGGATCTGGACGGAGAGGGCTTCGAGGCGCTCCAGGATGTTGACGTTGGTGGGCCGAAGGTTGCCGCTCTCCACGTCGCTGGTCATGAGGACGACGCTGTCGGCGCTATACCCGTTGCGCATGAGGGCGTCGGCGACGGCTTTGGCATCGGCGACGGCGAACGGGATCGGGCTGACCGCTTCGCTCTCGTAATCGCCCACACCCACGACGAACGCCCAATTGCGTCCGAGTTGGGCCATCGAGGCCGCCGAGAGCAGGGCGACCGCCACGGGCAACGCGCACCGCTTGGCCGCGCCTTTCGCCATCCATGCTAGAGCCCGCTTTGCCAACACTTTGAACTGAGGACCTGATCCTTGAGCCATCGGCGTTTTTCGTGTGGCTCGGTCGTCAATCATGACACAAAACAGGGACTGCACCGGGGTTACGACGCCAGCCCTTCCTTGACCATGGTGAGGGTCGCGTCCATGCCTTCGCCGCTCGGGCCGATGGGCGCGTTGCGCCAGATGAACTGCGATTTGGCCACCCAGCCCGTTGCCGTATCCACCCAGATCGTGCCATCCGAAGTGGCGGGGTTCGGAGCGTCGGTCTCGGTCATGCTGAAGCGGATTCTCATCGTTTCGACCGTGCCCAGCGACTCGATGGCCTCGACCCGGTAGACGACGCGGACGGCTCGGGCTCCCGTGACGGGGTTCATCCGCGTCTCGAACGTCCAGAAATCTTCGGCTTGGACGGGCGCAGGCGGCGACTGGAACATGGTCATGAACGCGATGCGGTAGGCCGCCACGTTCACGTCGGGCCCGAGAAGTTCTTTGACCACGCCGTTCGCCATGTAAACGCCCGAGGAGGCCGCGCCACCGTGGGTCTTGCTCTCCAAGACGTACGATCCGTCGGCTTCGATTCGGGAGACCGTCTGCGACATGGTTCCGGCGTGGGTGGCTCCGCCGATCTTCAGTTCGTAGCGGTAGGCGGCGCTGTCGCCTGGGGCGTGCGTCCGCTTGAGCGGCTTCGCCTGCGGCATGGCGAGCGCCCCGAATCCGAGTGCGGCGAGGGCGAGCGCGGTCTTGAGGTGGGTCATGGCGTTGAGCATGCGGCCTTTGCCCAGCATTATTGGCAGGGTCGGGGCAAAACTGGCGACCATGAGAGTTTACTTCAGGTTGTCGGGCGGCCCGTGCCGGGTTTTGGGGCCGCTGGTATCCTCGGTTGAGGCTGCGCCAAGGTTGCGCGGCCGTTTTTCGTGAGGACAACAATGAACAAGACGTTCGCAGTGCTTGGCTCCGGCATGCAAGGCACCGCAGCCGCGTATGATCTGGCTCGGTTCGCCAATCCCGCCCGCATCGTGATGGGCGACCTCGATCGCGACCAATCGCAGACCAACGCGGACCGGGTGAACCGGCTCGTGGGCCGAGACCTGTGCGTGCCGGCGCAGGCGAACGCCCTCGACCCGACCTCGCTGCGGGAGTTTCTGGAGCCCGTGGACGTGGTCCTCAGCTGTGTCCCTTACTGGATGCACCCGCAGGTCGCGCAGGTCGCCATCGAGGCCAAGACCAACATGGTGGACATGGGCGGCGACACCGACGTCAGCTTGAAGACGCTCGCCTTGGACGAGCGGGCCAAGGCGGCGGGCATCAGCATCGTCCCGGACACGGGCCTTGCCCCCGGCCTGGTGAACAACCTCGGCGCGTACTTCATCGAGAACCTGGACGAGGTGGACGCCATCAAGTTGTACTGCGGCGGGCTTCCCCAGAACCCCAAGCCGCCGTTCAACTACAAGCTGGTGTTCAACGTCGAAGGGCTGGTCACCGAATATGTGGACCAGGCGCGCGTCATCCGCAACGGCGAGGTCGTTCTGGTGGACACGCTGGACGAACTCGAACTCATCCACATCGCCGAATTGGGCGAGATGGAGGCGTTCACCACCAGCGGCGGCACGAGCACGGCGCCCTATTCGTTCAAGGACAAGGTCCGCAATTACGACTACAAGACCATCCGGTTCCCCGGCCACTGCGAGCGGATGCGCATCTTCATGGACTTCGGCTTTTGGGACACCGAGGAAGTGGACGTGAGGGGCGTGAAGGTTCAGCCGCGCGAGCTGTTCCACACCCTGATGGGTCCCCGGCTGCGCGACGACAGCGACGTGGACCAGGTCATCGTGCGCGGCGTGGGCATGGGTACCAAGGACGGCCAGCACACCACGCTGCAGATCGACATCCACGACAAGTTCGATCCCGCGACGGGGTTCAGCGCGATGGAGCGGATGACCGGCTTCTCGACGGCGACCATCGCCAAGGAGATCGCCGACGGCTTGGTCGCGCCGGGCTGCATCCGGTACGAACGCGCCATGCCCGGCACGAAGTTCGTGTCCGAGATTCAGAAGCGGGGCATCTCGCTGAAGTTCTCGTAGGCGGTTGCTGGGGGCGGAACGCCCGCCCCCACAACATCCGGCCGGTGTCAGCCAGACGAGGAGAGCGGGTCGCTGTAACCCAGGTTCAGCACCCGGCCGGACGTCGCGTCAATGACGACGAACACATCCTTGTCGCTGTGAAACTGGACTTCGTAGGCGAGGAAGCAGTCAACCGGTCGCAGGCGGATGCCTAGATCGGTGCGGGCCCGTTCGCGCCAAGCGAAGCGGTCGGGGCTGTATCCCAGTTCCACACTGCGGATGTCGGGAAGTTCGCCCAAGCCTAGTCGAGCCCAGCGGGGGCCGAGTTCGACGCGGGCTCGCTCCACGGCTTGTGATTCGGTCAAGGTCGGCGTACTTCCTTGAGTCACCGAGTTGCGGGTGATGCTCATCCAGAACGGAGTCCCGGTGTAGGGGTCCACCTGAATCCGGGCGTTGTTGCCCCCCCCGCAAGAACCGGTGGCCACTCACGCGTTCGCCGAGGTGGATCGTTGCCGCTCCGGGGACGACGCGGCCCTCAACAGCGGCATCGTGGCTGACTGCGATCCCCTGGATGGCCCATGAAGCGGGGACGCCCATTTTGCGGGCCAATGCCGTCAACGCGTCCTTTGCCTCTTCGGCACTTGCCCAAAGCGGATCGCGCCTGGGAGCGTCCAAGCGCAACGGCAGGAACGCGGCGTCGGTGTAAAGGATGACCTCGCCATCCTCGGGATGGATCGTGACGCTCTTGAGCCCGGCGTTCACGTTGACGCCCCCCTCGTCGCGATGAAAGCGAAACGACTCATTGGCGGACGCATGTCCGATCCGCTCCATGAACGCCCGACCGATAGCTAGGAATCGGTCCTCCGATCCCCCCGATTGCAGGAAAAGTCCGGTCAAAGCCAGATATCCGATCAGCATCTTCATTTTGCTCTTTGGTCAGGTAACTACCCTCGTCCTCTATACCTCACCGTTGATGTGTTCAACCCTTGTTTCACTCCTATGGCGCGAGCTACGCCTGTTTGGAGCCCTCATCCAAAGGCTGAACGGGCCCGTCGCGGTCCGTTGCGAGTACATTCGGCAGGTGATCGCGATGACGATGGCGTTTCTGGCGGTGCTCGGTTCCCATGGCTCGGCTCTCGGCGGCCCGCAAGGCTCGGACGTGGACCCTTCCACGGTCATGTGGTTTCCGACGCCGGCCGCCAAGTGGGACGAGGCGCTCCCCGTGGGCAACGGCAGGCTCGGGGCGATGGTCTTCGGGACAGTTGCGGAGGAACGCATCCAGCTCAACGAGGACACCTACTGGTCCGGAGGACCCTATTCGACCGTGGTGAAAGGCGGGCACGAGGCGCTGCCCGAGATCCAGCGCTTGGTGTTCGAGGAAAGATACTTCGAGGCGCACGACTTGTTCGGGCGGAAACTCATGGGCTACCCCGTGGAGCAGCAGAAGTACCAGAGCTTCGCGAACCTCCACCTGTTCACGGGCGTCGTCGAGCCGGTCTCGGACTATCGGCGGACGCTCGACCTAAAGACCGGGGTCGTCACCGTGGAGTACGTGTCGAACGGGGTGGCCCACCGTCGCGAGGTGTTTGCTTCCGCGCCCGATCAAGCGGTCGTGGTGAGGCTCACGGCCAGCCGGCCCGGCGCGGTCTCGTTTCGCGCCAACCTGCGCGGCATGCGCAACCAGGCCCACTCGAACTATGGGACCGACTACTTCCGGATGGACCCGGTGGGGCACGATGGCCTTGCGGTCACCGGCAAGTCGGCCGACTACCTTGGAGTCGCGGGCAAGCTGCGCTACGAAGGGCGGATCAAGGCTGCGACGGAGGGCGGTTCGGTTCGGACGAAGGGAGTGGACCTGATCGTCGAGGGGGCGGACTCGGCGACGCTGGTGTTTGTGGCCGCGACGAACTTTGTGGATTATCGGAACGTGGGCGGCGACGCCCACAAGCGGGTGGAGGAGGCGTTGCGCCGGTTGGAAGGCAAGTCCTACGAGACGCTCAAGTCCGCCGCCGTCGCCGACCACCGGAGGCTGTTCGACCGGGTGAGCCTGACGCTGCCCGTGAACGAACGATCCCACTTGCCCACCCCCGAGCGGAAGGTCAGGTTCCAGACCGAGCCCGACCCCAGCCTTGCGGCGCTGGCCTACAACTTCGGACGGTATGTCCTTATCGCGTCGTCGCGACCCGGAACCCAGCCTGCGAACCTGCAGGGCATCTGGAACGACGACATGAACCCGAGTTGGGACTCGAAGTACACGACCAATATCAACACGCAGATGAACTATTGGGCCGTGGACTCGGCCAACCTCGGGGAACTGGCGGCACCGCTTTTCCAACTCGTCCGCGAGGTCTCGGACCAAGGCGCGCAAGTGGCGAAGGAGCACTACGGGGCGCGGGGATGGGTTTTCCACCAGAACACCGACCTGTGGCGCGTCGCGGCCCCCATGGACGGCCCGAGTTGGGGCACGTTCACCGTCGGCGGTGCGTGGCTCTGCACCCACCTTTGGGAGCACTACCTCTACACCCGGGACAAGGAGTTTCTCGAGGCGAACCTACCGCTCATCGAGGGCTCGGTCCGGTTCTTCCTCGACTTCCTCGTCCCGCACCCGAACGGCAAGTGGCTGGTGACGAACCCCTCGACGTCGCCCGAGAACTTCCCCGATGGGGGCGGGAACGGACGGTTCTTCGACCAGATTACGGGCGCGACCCTTACGGGGACGACCATCTGCGCCGGGTCCTCGATGGACATGCAGATCCTCTACGATTTGTTCGGCTACTACCTCACCGCGACTGAGGAACTGGGTGTGACGTCGCCGCTGGTCGCCCAGGTCAGGGAGGCCAGAGGTCGGCTTGTGCCGCCGCAGATCGGTTCAGATGGCGCGCTGCAGGAGTGGTCCGACGACTCGAAGTCGCTCGAGAAGAACCACCGGCACTTCTCGCACCTGTACGGGCTGTACCCGGGCCGGGCCCTGTGGGACCAGCGGACGCCCGAGATTATTGGAGCGATCAAGGCGGCGCTGGAAGAGCGGGGCGATGGCGGCACCGGATGGTCCATGGCTTGGAAGATGGCCCTTTGGGCGCGGCTGGGCGATGGCGACCGGGCCAACAAGATCTTTCGCGGCTATCTGAAAGAGCAGACGTGCAGCCAGTTGTTCGCGAAGTGCTGGACGGCCATGCAGGTGGACGGCACGCTCGGCTTGACCGCTGCCGTGAGCGAGATGCTGGTCCAATCGCACGACGGTGGCATCCACTTGCTGCCGGCGCTTCCGGAGGAGTGGTCGGCCGGTTCGTTTCGCGGCGTTTGCGCTCGGGGCGGGTTCGAGTTGGACTTCCGTTGGGAGCGGGGGAAGGTGTCGCTGGCCGTGGTGCTTTCCAAGGCGGGCGAGGTTTGCCGCATCCGGGCGGGGGTCCCGGTCGCCGTGACGCGGCAGGGCTCAAGCGTGGCCGTCAAGACGTTGGCCGATGGCTCGATCGAGTTTCCGACCGTGCGCGGAGCGAGCTACACGCTGCGCGCGGAATGAACCCACGGTCGGGGTGCGAAGGCTGTGCTCCGCACCCCGACCGGCCGGGTGTTGGCTTAGGAACCGATGTAAACCGGAACCACTTGGGTCAGGTTGCACTCCGGATTGGAGTCGTGTGTCCCGACGACCCGAATCTCGTGGGTCTTGTCACCGTTCGCTGCATCGGCGACCGCCCGCGTGACCCTCACATCGAACACCAGATCGCCACCGGCGGGTCCGACAGCTGCCGAAGCTGGGTCGGCGACCACCTGCAATCCGGTGCTGACGTTTTGGAACGTCAGGCTGTAGGTTCCCGCCTTTCCGGGCGGAATGCCGATGGTCATTGTGAAGTTCGCCTGACTGCCGATGGTCGTGTTGCTGACGTTCATGCTGATCGGCTGGATGCGATACGAAACGTCGCTGAGCGTTCTGGGAGTGAACACCGACGAGTTCACGTACTCGATTCCACCTTTCTCGAATTTCGCTTGGATCGTGAACGGACCGAGAGCGGTCGAATCCAGTGCGATCGCCGCCACCCGATAGTCTGCCGTTGTGTTCGGTCCCATATTCAGCCTGTTGTCCGGCAGGTACCACCAAAGGGTGCCCGGCACGAAGGCCGACACCATCGAGCCGATCAAGGCGCCGGGGGCTCCGTTCGACACTTGATAGGACGCGATTTGAACCCCGTGGTCGGCAGGTGCGAAGTCGGCGACTTTGGTCAATCCGGTGGTCGTTGGGGCGGCGGTTACTGTCGCCGTGGTGGTTACGGTTCTCTCTCGGCCGTCCTCATCGCGTCCTTTCACCGTGATGATCGCGGTCGTGCCAGCGGGTTCGCCTGCCGGCACGGTCACGTCGACTTGCATGATCGGCTCTTCGGTATCGGAAATGAGGATTTGGGCGGGTGTGATCGTCGCCGTCCATCCGGCTCTGGCCACGCTCACCGTAAGGTTGACCCCATAGACGGTGCCGAACTTCCATTGCGAGGTGAGGTTGTAGCTCTCGGTCCGGCCTGCTCCAACCGCCAAGTCAGCCGGCCCGTGGATGTCCCACGTGTCGACGGATGGGTCTTCGGAAAGGTCACGGTTCGAGCATGAGTTGCCAGCGCAACCGGGAACGAAGAGGATGCAAACGCACCAGGCAAGGAAAACGGCCACGGACGGTCTCTTGAACATCGTCTAACCTCGGACGGCGACCAGTATAGGGCAAAGCGGCGTGTTTGAGCTGACTAGTTTCTGAATTCCTGAGGGGTGACGTGCCCGGGTTCGTTGTTTGGGCGGCCACCTAGGCCGGATTGGGGGCGCCGGCGAGGTCGGCGACATAGGCCGGGGAGAGGCCGAGCAGTTGGCGCACCACGGGGTCGCCCGAGGCTTCGGCGTACGCCCGCAGGCGTTCGGAGGGTTCGTAGCCCGGCCAGACCTTCATCCACGAATGGCCGTAGTTGTAAATGAGCACCTTGCGCCAACGTTCGCTGGCGTTGTTGGTGGCGCAGTGGTAGATGCGGCAGTTGAACAGGTAGGCCGTGCCAGCGCGGCCCGTGATCTGCACGGCTCCGGGCATATCCTTGGGGTCGGCCACCGTGGGGAAGGCGTGATCCAGGGGGAACCGGTGCGAACCCGGGACGACGGCCGTCCCCCCGGAATCGGGCTCGACGTCGGTGAGCAGGAAGAACACTTTGACCATGAGCAGCGAGAGCGGGTGGTGGATGCCGCCCATCCCTACGTCGTGGTGCCAATCGGCGTGGGTCTTGGGCGTTTGGGGCGGCGTGAGGAAGAGGTCGTTGTCGATCATCGCCACGTCCTCGCCGAGCAGTTCGCGCACCAGGGGGAACGTGCTTGGGTGCCACAACAGGCGCAGCAGCCGCTCGTCGTATTCGATGGGGGCTTGGACCTGGTGGAGGGTTTGGCTGCGGATGCCGGGTCGGTTGGTGTCGGCACGCCATTGGGCTTCGGCTTGGTCGGCGGCTTGGCGGATCTGCTCGAGTTCCGGTTGGGAGAGGGCTTCGGGGAGGACGAGGTAGCCGTCCCGTTCGAAGGTGGCTCGCTGGTCGGGGGCCATGGGTCGGAGTCTACCGGGGCGTATGAGGTGGTGGCCCTTGGGTTGTTGACTGGATTGACGCTTGTTGGCCTTGTTGTTCAGGTTCTCAATGCTGGCCTCGTGCCTTTGGAGTCTGGGTAGGCGGAGCATCCCCAGAATCGCCCTTGGCCGATTTGCGCGGGCGCATGGGTGACTGCATTGACGGTCGTTAGGGCTCAGCCCTCGCGTTTGAACTCGAACTTGCGGGGTGAGCCGCCTTTCATATAGCCTATCGTTGCGGTGAGTGCGCCGTCGCCGACCAACTCGTACACGATCCGCTTCGGGTAGTCGTGGCGGGGGTTGTCGAACACGGCACGTGTGGCGCTCAGTTCGGTCAGAACGAACTCGGTGGGCGCGGCGCCGTTGGGTTGAGCGATGTAGACCAGGCTGCCCTCGCGTTCGACGATGCGCAGGTATTCGAACGCGAACATTCTGCCGGCGGCGTTCACCGAGCGGGAGGTGGCGAGCATCGCGCCTCCTTTGGCCGGGCTCCAGCGCTCCTCGAACGTCGAGCCCGTGCTTCTCGTTCCCGCCCAATTGCCTTCGATCCACTTGAGGTCGCCGATGGTCGCCTTGAACGGCGTGGGCATGGGGATGTCCTGCGGGTGTCGGTAGAGGCCGACCGACGGCACGCCCGGAGTGAGTTCCAGGTTGCTCTTGACGACGAGACCGTCCTTGGTCAGTTTGAATTCCCGCTTGATGGTTGTTTCTGGGGCACCGCCGGGCGAGCGGACGAACTCCATCTCGTAGGCGAAGGTGTCGTCTTTCCAACTGCCGCGATAGCGGACGAGCGCGCCTGCGGCCGGGCCTGGGATTTCGGTGGGTTTGCCGTCCGTCGCCACGCGAACATTGCGGTTCCCGTTGCCGCCGTGCCCGAAGACCAGGATGACCGCGTCCTCTTCGACCTTGAACGTGAACAGCGACCCCATGGGCGGGTTCATCTGTTCGGGGGTCCTGCCCGCGGTGAGGTCTTCAACAAAGATCCAGTCGCCTTCCAGCGCCCTGAGGTCGGGGGTTTGGGGCGATGCGAGGCACGCGGCCAAGAGGAGGGCGTTCATTTGCGTGCATGGTACTACGTTTGGGACGCGTGCTCGGAGTTCCAGACGTGGCCTTGAATGCCGCGTCCCATTCGAGACTCCGGCCCGAGCATCTGTTGACGGCACAACCACCCACGACTCGATCGGGCCGGACCTCAGGGTGACGCAAAGGCTGGTCAGATCGGCCTTGGCGGCCTCGGAGGGACTCGAA
>DDSP01000046.1 GCA_002343445.1 Chthonomonas sp. UBA2387 | reverse complement strand
TCTTCACCAATGGGGGCTGGCCAACACCACGGAGGGTGTCCCTCCAATCGGAGCAGCATTTGGAGGGTCGCGCTCCGTCGCGACCGCGTGAGTCCATGGTTGACCACCCAAACCAAAGGACACCACAGAGGGTGTCCCTCCAATCGGAGCAGCCTTTGGAGGGTCGCGCTCCGTCGCGACCGCGTGAGTCCATGGTTGACCACCCAAACCAAAGGACACACGGAGGGTGTCCCTCCAATTCAGAGCAGCATTTGGAGGGTCGCGCTCCGTCGCGACCGCGTGAGTCCATGGTTGACCACCCAAACCAAAGGACACACGGAGGGTGTCCCTCCAATCGGAGCAGCCTTTGGAGGGTCGCGCTGCGTCGCGACCACGTGAATCTCATGGTGTGCCACCTGCCAAAGGACACCACGGAGGGTGTCCCTCCAAGGAAAGGTGGGTCAGGGCCGCTCGGTGGCGGCCAAGTGGACCTTCACGATCTCGTCGGCCATCTGCACCACCGTGCTCTCTTCCGTCTTCCGCAGCTTCTCGAGCAAGGCGTCGATCCCGGCTTCGTCCACCGGGCCGATGTACTGGTCGCCGACCTGCAGCACCGGCGCACGGTCGCACGCGTCCAGACACTCGACCTCTTCCAGAGTGAACACCCCGTCCGGGGTCGTCTGCCCGTGCCCGACGCCGAGCTTGGACTTCAGGTACTCCCAGATGCGATAGCCGCCGCACACGCTGCACGTGAGGCACGTGCACACCTCGATCTTGTGGCGACCCGGCTTGTGGGCCACGTTGTACATCGAATAAAACGTCGCGACGCCTTCGATCTCGGCGTAGCTTCGTTTGAGCCGGAATGCGACCTCGGCGATGGCTTCGCCGCTCAGGTGTCCGCCGTACTCGCGTTGGGCGATCCACAGCGTGGGCAGGATGCACGACTTGAGGTCGGGATAGTGCGTTTTGAGCGCTTCCAGCTCGGCGACGGCGCGATCGGAGAATCGAAGGGTGAGTTCTTCCGGCTTGGGAGGTGCGGGGCGTTCGTGCGCTCGGCCGACTTGCAGCAGTTCGCTCATGGCTTGAACAGATGTTACCGTGACCACCGGGCCGATTGCAGGTCTTGGGGACGGGACGCGAGACCCACGGGAGGGTAAAACACCAGGCGTGAGTCTCCCCTACGGACGCGCGTTCAACTTCTCCGCCGGACCCAGTTGCCTGCCCATCGAGGTGCTCGAAGAGGCCAAAGAGCAACTGCTCAACTACAAAGGCACGGGCGTCAGCGTGATGGAGATGAGCCACCGATCCAAGCCCTACGAGCAGATCATCGGCGAGGCCGAGCAAGACCTGCGCACGCTGCTCGGGGTTCCGGAGGGCTACAAGGTGCTGTTCTTGCAGGGCGGCGCGAGCCTGCATTTCTCGATGATCCCCATGAGCTTCCTCCCCGAGGGAGCTTCCGCCGACTACATCGTGACCGGAAGTTGGGGCAAGAAGGCCGTCGAAGCCGCCAAGATGGTGGGCTCGGCCAACGTGGTGTACGACGCCAAGGCCACCAACTACGACCGCACACCCAAGCTGGCCGAGGTCGCGGCGACGCCCGGTGCCGCCTACATCCACTTCACCAGCAACGAGACCATCCAGGGCGTGGATTTCTTCGAGGACCCCTCGACGCCCGGCGACTGGGTGTGCGACATGTCGTCGGACATCCTCTCGCGCCCCGTGGACGTCTCGCGCTACGCGATGATCTACGCCGGGGCGCAGAAGAACATGGGCCCGGCGGGTGCCGTAGCCGTCATCGTTTCGGATGCGTTCCTCGACAAGGCCCCCGCAAGCACGCACCCCATGCTCGACTACCGCCTGCAGGCCGAGAACGGCTCGATGTACAACACGCCGCCCTGCTGGACGGTCTATATCTGCGGCCTGGTCTACAAGTGGCTGCTGAAGACGGGCGGGCTGGAAGCGCGCGCCGAGATCAACCGCCGCAAGGCCCAGGTGATCTACGACGCGATCGACGGTTCGGGCGGCTTCTACAAGGGCCACGCCCAACCCGCCAACCGCTCGTGGATGAACCTCACGTTCACCCTGCCCGACGACGACACCACGGCCCGATTCATCGCCGAAGCCAAGGCGAACGGTCTTGCCGAACTCAAGGGCCACCGCTCGGTGGGCGGATGCCGCGCCAGCGTGTACAACGCGTTCCCCGAGGAGGGTTGCCGCGTGCTTGCCGACTTCATGACCGACTTTGCGCAACGCGCCTGAACCGATGATTCAGCCCGCCCGAGACGAATACCTGGCCCGGACGGGTGGGACTCGCCCCATGCCGGTCGTGCGTGAACGTTCGGCCGACCTTGAAACGCCGCTCAGCGCCTATTGGAAGCTCTCGCAGGGCGAGACGTACAGCTTCCTGCTCGAAAGCGTCACGGGCGGCGAGCAGCTCGCCCGCTATTCGATCCTGGGCGCCCGGCCCCGGCGCGTGCTCAAAACCCGCGAACGGCAAGGACGCTGGATCGAACGAGACGGCACCGAGACCACGTTCGCGTTAGAGGGGGACCCGCTGCACGAGATCGAACGCGAACTCGACAGGCCCCGTCCCGTGGACGTTCCGGGACTGCCCTCGTTCGTGGGAGGCGCGATCGGCATGTTGGGCTACGATCTGGTGCGGTTCATCGAGCGGTTGCCCGACGCGCCGCCCGACGACGTGGGCTTCGACGACGTCGCCATGATGTTCGTGAACACCGTCGTCGTGTTCGACCATGCGCGAAGCAGACTCAAAGTCATCGTCCTGGCCGACGGCTCGGCGGAAGACTACGACCGCGCGTGTGCCGAGATCGAGCGGGTCATGGGCGTGCTCAACGGCCCTTTGCCGCCGCTTCCCTGCGGGTCTCACGACGCCGTCGAGCCGGTTTCGAATACGACGCGCGAGGCCTTTGAGGGGCGCGTGCGCCGCGTTGTGGATTACACCGCCGCAGGGGATTGCATCCAAGTCGTGGTCTCGCAGCGGTTCTCGCGGCCCATCGAGGCGCACCCCGTGACGGTCTACCGTGCGCTGCGCTCCCTCAACCCTTCGCCGTACATGTTCTTGGTGCGCTTCGGCGACCTCGACTTGGTGGGCGCTTCCCCCGAACTCCTGGTCAGCGTGCAGCACGGCTTGGCGCGGGTACGGCCGATCGCCGGCACGCGTTGGCGTGGCGCCACCCCCGAGGAAGACGCCCGGCTGGGCGAAGAACTGCTCGCCGACGAGAAGGAACGCGCCGAGCACGTCATGCTCGTGGACCTCGGCCGCAACGACTTGGGTCGGGTTTGCGACTACGGCAGCGTGACGGTCAACGAGCTCATGGTGATCGAACGGTACAGCCACGTCATGCACATCGTGAGCGACGTGACGGGCCGGTTGCGCGAAGGCATGACCGCTTGCGACCTCGTCCGCGCCACTTTTCCCGCGGGTACGGTCAGCGGCGCGCCCAAGGTGCGGGCGATGCAGATCATCGACGAACTGGAGACATCGCGCCGCGGCCCCTACGCGGGCGCCGTCGGCCACTTCAGCGCCAGCGGCGACATGGACCTGTGCATCGCCATCCGCACGATTGCCATCAAGGATGGAGTGGCCTATGTACAAGCGGGAGGCGGCATCGTGAACGACTCCGACCCAGGCTTCGAGTTTGCCGAGACGTGCAACAAAGCCAAAGCCTGCCTGCGGGCCCTGGAAATCGCTCAGGCTGGCTTGGAGGTTTAGGGTGGAGGTGCGCTACCCAACTGAGCGCCAACAGATTGGGATGTTCACTGTCCCCATGTGGTTGATCGGCTTTGGCTGGGTCATGTGGAGCGAGCCAAAGTTGACTTGGTACTGCATCGGGGTGACCGTCGCTTTTTCGCCTCTACTCTATACCTTTGGGCGACTCGCCATCCTTCATTTTCGCACTCGGGATCAGGTCCTGAAGTGGGACCAAGTAGGTATCTCACTGTGCGGCCCCGAGGGAGAACTTTGGTACGTTCCTTGGCAACGGCTTTCGAGTCTTGAGCGACGAAGGTGCATAATCACCGAATTCGGAGGTGCCTTTCTCCGGGATGTCGCCGGCAACGAATACGACCTCCACGTGCCGGTCGGCGATGACTTCAAACCGAAGTCGGCGAGCGACGAGTTCTGGATTGAACTGACTGCGCGGGTTGGCAAGCCTGAACCCGTGCGCTCCGTTTTGGTTGAGAAGAGCATCGTTCGGTTCAGGGTGTTGCTCGGAATCGGTGTTGTTCTTTGTGCTTACACGGCAGTTGCGCTTGTCATCATCCTCAGGAACGATGCAAACCGCGAAGCACTCCCGATTTGGCTTGCTCCCACTGCTGATGGCGCCATGAACCTTGGCGTCATTGCGATCACGTTTGGCTTTCTCTGCCGGCCCAAGAACAAGTAGCGGAAACCCGTAAGGAGATACAAGGGTCGTTGAAGACCCGCTCGTTCTGCATCGGATATCTGTTCGCTCCGATCATGGGTTCCGACCAGTTCAGACGCTACGAAACCTGACACTGCACCGGTCGGGAACGAGTGCCACTCGGACAGGGCCACCATCAGGCTGCCACGAGTTCCCCGGCCCGGCTGCCACACTAGGGCGGAATGGCGTCGGGGCGGGTGTTGGGCACCAAATACGCCTCGCCGCGCCAAATCTTCGAATCGTGCCGGATGCACCACACGTCGTCGTCACGCCGAACCGAGGCTTCCCACAGGTTGCCCGTCGTCTGCAGGCGAACCTCGGTCCCTAGCAGGGCCGACAGCCCGAGCGCTTCCAGCGACTCCGACGCTCGGCCATGCGCCTCTCGGTGCCGCCTCTGCGCGTAGTACAACGCACCGAGGAAGTCGTGCAGGTCCTGATAGGGCGGGCACTCGGCCCCGTGCGACCCTTCGCCATCCGAGAATCGCAGCCATCCCCACCGCTCCGGGCGGTGCATGTCCACGACTCCCGGTGGCGACCAAACCCAGTTGTGCTCCGGCTGGTCCCGCTTGACATAACACCCATCCACCACGTCGGTATCCCAATGCACCCGCGACATGTTGAAGCGCCACCAATCACCGAGCCGGGGTGGGCACGGAACGTACGCCACGTCTTTCATGGCCGACCAAGGGATCGCGGCCTCCAGAGTCCAGGCTTCGTCGGTGTCGCCCGGGTCGTTGATCGTGCCCTGAACGGCCACCTTCGAGACGATGCCGTGCAACTCGAAACCCGAAACAGGCGGCCCACCATCGCGATAGGGCGTACCCATCAGCAGGTCCCACGTGGTGCCGAGCGCATTGATCTCCCATTCCAGGTACAGGTGGTTGTCGGCGTCGGGGTCGAGGAAGAGTTCGAAGTCGTTGTCCTGGAAGATCATCGAGTCGTGGCGCGTCAGGGTGGCCCACACGTGGGGTTCCTCCAGCCGCGCGGCGACATAAAGGGCGTCGTCGTCCCAGAGCAACTTGGCTCGGGTCCGATGGGCGGGCGCGGGCCGGTCGAGCCCTTCAATGTCGGCGAAGTCGTCGGTCCAGGGGGCCTCGGCCCACACGGAGTCGCTCAGATCGCCTCGGATTTCGGGTGGGCGGCTGGCTCGGCGGCAGACATACACGCGCGGCATGACCGAGTATGGCGCGGGTCAGGGTCCAGGTGCCTGAATGTCCTCAGGTCGAAGAACGTCGCGGCGTCCGTGATAGACGCGCAACGCGACTACGGTTCGGCCGCATCGTCCACGTGGTAGATCACACGATGCGAGTGGTAAACAAACTATCGCGAACAGGGCTTGTTCGTCAACCACGTGGTACATCCGGGGCATGTGGCTAGATCACCGATGGCCGCCTCAAGTCCATCTAGCCACTCGCCAGCCCGACGTGGATCCAGGTGGTGATCGCGGATAAACGCTGCGAACTCGGTCGCGTCGTGGATCGCCGTCTCAGCGAGGACCACTCGGTAGGCCAAGGCGGCTCCTCATCTCCTTGAATGCCTCTTCGGAGGCGACGCTCTCTCCCGAGGCCATGCTCTCGATGCACTCGTTCACCGCGCGGACAAAGCGCGCCAACTCCGCCGATTCCTGCATCTCCTGAAAGGTCTTCGCGTCCACCAGCACGCACTCGGCCACGCCGTTCACCGTCAGCACCTCCGGCCGGCGCGTCTGCTTCAAGCGCGTGAGGTAGCTCTTGTAGTTGCGGACGAAGTCCGTGACCGGGTGAATCCTGTCCAAGTCAACCATGCTTCATAGAATACACCATCGAATTCTTTGCTGCCTGCCCGATGGTTGACATGTCGCCCCACCGATGCCCTTCCTCCTGGAATGCTCCGCCTCTTCAGCCGCCGCTCTTCGCCTCCCAAGCCGTCGCCCGTGCCTCAGTTCACCGCCGCCGAGCGGGCGCTCTACGCCTACCCGGCTTCGACGCCACCGGCGCTCGGCTACGAAGCCTACGACCAGATGCAGGGCGACACGATGGTGCAAGCCGCCCTGCGCATCAAGAAACTCGGCGTGCTCTCGGCCCCGTGGTGGCTGGACGGCGACCCCGAGCGGGTGGCCTTCGTCCGCGAGGCGTTGGCCGCAGTTCCGGGGCTGGTGGAAGGAGCCCTTTGGGCCGCAATGGACGCGTTCGCCAAGGGATGGTCCATTCAAGAACTCGTCTGGGAGCGACGCGACGACCGATGGGTGATCGCCGCCCTGCGACCCAAGGACCCCGCCCGCTTCGGCATCGAGTTCGACGCCTATGGCCGCATTTCGGGGCTCCAGCTCCACCAACCGGGCGAGCCCTCGCAGAGCCTGCCCCGCGACAAGTTCGTGCTCTACATCCACCAGCCGACCTATGCGCGACCCAAAGGGCAAAGCGACCTCGACCCCGCCTTCCGTCACTGGCAGGCCAAGACGACCCTGTTGACCGCTTGGCGGACGCACTTGGAGCAGTTCGCCTCGCCCACCGTGTTGGGCAAGTACCAGCGGGGGCTGCCGAGCGCCGAGCAAAGCGCCATCCTCGCAGCACTCCGCGACCTGAGCCAAAGCTCGGCCATCGTATTCCCAGAGGAGATCGACATTTCGACTCTTGGCGGTGGAAGGGAACCGTCCGGGAACTTTCAGACCGCAATCGACTACCACAACGCCGAAATCGCGCGCGCCATTCTGGGCCAAACGTTGACCACCGACGAAGGACGCCGGCTGGGATCGTTCGCGTTGGGAAAAGTGCACCTGCAAGTGTTGCGCATGCAACTAGCCGCATTGCGCACCACGCTGGCCCAGCAAGTGCTCAACGAGCAGATCGTCCGCCCGTTGGTTCAAATGAACTTCGGCGATGGACCGGTGCCGACGGTCACGTTCGAGGAAACGCCACTGGACTTCCCTGAACTGGGCTGACCCGAGCGGCTAGGCGCTGGCCAGTTCCATCTGCCCGCCGCCGCCTTGGCGGTAGCGGAACGCCGCCGACCGAGCTTCGCGGCTGTGCTTCAACAAGTCCACGATCTCGTTGCGCGAGGATTCGAGTGCTCGATGCAAGCGGTCGTCGGCGGCGAGAACGGGGGCGAGGTCGGCGGACGTCACGTCTGGGTCGTCGAACACGGCCTCCAAAGCGTCGGCTCGGGCTTGGAACAGGCTGTCGGCCTCGACCCACGATTCGCCCTTCAGGGCATCTTCGAGAGCCAGGGTCAGCACGACCAGCCTTTCGATCACGGGCTTACGCAGCGACTCGCTCATCCATCACCACCTCTCGTCGGTTCGCCTCGAGGCTCGCCCAACTGTCGCGCAGATCGCTGATGATCTTGATGCTGCGGTCCAACGGCTCGGGCTTGTCGGTCAGGTTCGCTTCGACCAACTCGTTCAGCACGTAGCTGTAGATGCCGAACAGGTTCTTGGAGAGTTCGCCGCCGCGCTGCATGTCCAGGCTGGCCATGAGTTCGGTGACGATGCGCTGCGCGCGCTGAAGCTTGTCGTTCTGCGTCTCCAGATCTTTGCGGACCATGGCGAAGCGGCCCGCCTCCATGAAGCGGAGCGCGCCATCGTACAGCATGACGACGAGTTGAAGGGGGGACGCGCCGGTGACGGCGTTCTTCCGGTATTCCTGGGCGTAGTTGCTTGGGACCAACGCGATTGACCTCGAATGCTCAGTAAGATTCTCGGTTCGCGTCGTGGCCGCTCATAGGGGATGCGGCCATTCGCGCAAGAAGTTGCGCGAGTTCGTTGCGGATCGTCGCCGGGCGTCCCATGTGTTGGGTCATCGCCACACCCGATCGGCCCGTCTGCGGGTGGAACCAAAACGACGTGCCAAACGCGCCCTCGTGCCCGACCACGCCCGCAATCGGCGACGGCGCGACATGCAGGTTGAAGCCCAAGCCCCATCGCGTCGTACCCTCCTGCCCGGCCACTTGGGGTTTCACTTGAGCACGCAACATCTCGCCGACCGTCTCGGGCTTGAGCCAACGCAAGCCGCGAAACGTCCCGCCGCAGGCGAACGCCTCGACGAAGTCCGCCATGTCGTCGGCGGTCGAGTACAGCCCACCCGCAGGATTCGCCAGACGGGCACCGGGGCGTTCGGGGTTCTCGTCGAGCGCCACCCACTTGCCTTCCTCCCGATAGACGGGCTGCGCCAAGCGCCCGCGCCACTCGGGTCGGAAGAAGAACGACGTCTCGTCCATGCCCAGCGGCAGAAACACCTCGTCGAACAAGGCACGCTCCAGGTCCTTCCCCGAAAGAACCTCGACGATGCGGCCCAGCACCGTGGTCCCCGTGCCGCTGTAGCGGACGCGAGTCCCCGGTTCAGCGGTCAGCGGTTCGCGGGCGATCAGTTCCGTGTAGTCGGCCAGCGTCAAAGCGCGCTTCTGCTCGTCGCTCAGGCCCGCCGGATTGTCGGGATGGATGCCCGACGTGTGGGTCATCAGTTCGCGTACCGTCGGGGTCCGGCTCGTCCGCCTGGCATCTCCATCTTGAACCCGCATCGTGGCAAACGACGGCAGATACCGCGAGATCGGTGCATCGAGATCGAGGAGCCCACGCTCGACCAACCGCATCGCCGCAGCGACCACGATCGGTTTGGTCATGGACATCGCTTGGTACACCGTGTCGCGCAAGATCGGCCGTTGCTCGGCGAGGTCGGCCCAGCCCCGCGTGACGAACGCGATCTCTTCGTCGCCCTGCCGCGCAAGGAATGCAGCGCCCGGATAGTCGCCACGCTTCAGCCCGGCTTCGATCAAGGCCACCGATTCGGCTTGCACGTCGGGGTTCAACATGGCGAGGCTGAGGAACAAGGGGATCATGGCGAAGTCTCCGGGCGGCGCAAGGCGTCGATGACCGTCCCATCCACCCACGTGACCAAGCCGAACACGTCCTCCCTCAACGGGGGCACATCGGGCTTGCCGCAAAGGGCTTCGGCCTCTTCTTGCAGTTCGGCGAGCGTGGTCAAGGGGAACCCGGCGTCTGAGGCGGACTCGATCAGGTCGGTGCGGTGCGGGTTGACGGCAACGCCGCGCTCGGTGACCACGACGTCCACCATCTGGCCGGGAGCGCACAGGGTCGTCACACGGTCGCGCACGACGGGCAATCGGTTGCGGAACGACGGGACGGCCAGGATCGAACACCCCGCGAACAGGGCGTCCTGCCACCCTCCGATGCCGTGCTGCAAACGGCCGTCGGAATGGGTCACGACGTTGGCATTGAACTCGAGGTCCACCTCCGTGGCTCCGAGTACGGCCACGTCCACCATCGAGGCAAAGTTGCCCCGACCGTGGTGGTTGTAGCTGGTGAACGGGCTGGTGGCGACGTGCCGCGGGTCCGTGGCCATCGAGCGCACGGCGGCAAGGTCGAAGCATTGACCGTCGAGGATGCAGGGCGTCAGCCCTTCCTGCAGCATGCCGACCAACACTTCGGTGCCGCCTCCACGCACAAAGCCGGCGGTTACGCCAGAGGCGCGCATATGGTCGGCCAGATAGGCAACGAAGGCCAAACTGGTGCCGCCCGCTCCGGCTTGGAACGAAAAACCGGGCCGCATGATGCCCGTCACGGCGACGAACTTGGCGGCCAATTCGGCGATCCTTAAGCGATCGGGCGAGCGGGTCACCCGGGTCGTGCCGCTCACGATCTTCGCCGGGTCGCCGATGCGGTCCAAGACGACGACCTGGTCCACCCAGTTGCCCTGGATGTGCCACGGCAAGCACGGAAACGGCACGAGGTGGTCGGTCGCCACAACGACGTGGTCGGCGTACTGTGCATCGCCGGCAGCGAACCCGAGGGGCCCGCAAGCCGCAGGACCCGAGAGGCCGTTGGCGTTGCCGAAAGCGTCCGCGCATGGCGCGGCGATGACCGCAATGTCTACGCGAACATCGCCATCCTGGAGCGCCCGGTAGCGGCCCCCATGCGAGCGCAACACGGATGGTCCGCGCATCTTGCCCTGCGTGGCGTAGTCGCCAAGGGGCCCGTTCAGGCTGCCCTCGATCGAGCGGATCACGCCACGCTCCAGATAGGGAATCAGGCGAGCGTGCGAGGGAAACACGGCGCTGGGGAACCACGTCAGGTCGCGCACGCCGAGCGATTCGGCCGCCTCGAACAACTGCTCTGCGGTCAGGTCGCCATCGCGAAAATGATGGTGCGTCGAGACCCTCATGCCGTCGCGCAGTCCGGCTCGGCGTAGGGCTTCCGCTAGGGTCCGCGTCCGTTTGTCGCCGTTGCGCGGATAGTCCCGGTTCGTGGCGATGGGTCGGCCGTGCATGCGGCCCTCGGGTCGAATCCCGAGCACGTCCTCGAAGGGCCGCCAGGTTCGGCCGTCGAGTTCGGTGGGGACCAAGCGTCCAGCAGCGTTCCGAATCATCGCGTTGCCCCCGCCCGCTTCAGAACAGCCCGCGCACGCTCGGCGACCGGAAGGTCCACCATCGCCCCATCCACCAGCACCACGCCGCCCTCGGCGGCATCGAACGCTTGGCAGATCCGCTGGGCACGCGCGATCTCCGCTTCGCTTGGGGCGAACACCCGATGGACGATGGGCACCTGCCGAGGATGGATGCAGCCCACTCCGTCGAATCCGATCCGGCGACAACCGAGCGCATAGGCCGCCAATCCCGCATCGTCGTCCACCTTGGAATACACCGAGGCCGACACTGCGATTCCCGCGGCTTTGGCCGCGAGCACCACGGCACCCTGCGCCCACTTGGTCTCGTCGCCCGATTCGGTGCGCTCGACGCCAAGGTCTCGGCAGAGGTCTTCCAAGCCGACGGCCAAACCGCTCACGTCGGGCGCGCACGTGGCGATGTCGAACGCCCGAACCACCCCCAATGCCGTCTCCAGCAGCGCTGTCACGGGGGTCGGCGCGACGGCGAAGGCGAACTCGGCTACGGCCTCAGGGTCCTCGCACTTAGGCAGGATGAACGCGTCGGCCAGGCCCAGCAGCGTCGCCGCTTCATCCATGGCTCGATGGGCATTCAGCCGCACCCACCGTTGCGAGTCGCCAAAGTCCATCAATTCCAGCGTCCTGCGCACCAGGATCAACGCCTGATCCTTGTCTTGCGGCGCGACGGCATCCTCCAGGTCGAAGATCAGGGCATCCGCGCCGAACAACTTGGCATTGGGGAACAGTTTGGGCGTGTCGCCCGGAAGATAGAGCCTCGAAACCACCGGGGCGCTCAACGCAGAGGGGGGCGAGGGTTGCCGAGCCTCATCCTCGATGCTCACCCCCGCCCGGACCAAAGCGGCCTCGATCCGCGCGGCCAACACATGGTCGAGCGCTCCCGAGTCCTCGATGTCGAGCGAGGCGTCGGGCACGCCCAGCGCGGCCAACGTCTGCTGCGCGACCTCTCGAATCCGCCGGCCGTACATCGCGGCGACCGGGCTCCGCAAGGCAAACGCACCGAGGCCATCGAGCGTCAGGCGCACCAGGCAGTCCGAGCGGACGTCGCCGCCCGCATGGCCCGCGATGCCGAACGGCGCGCTCACTGCCACACCACCGGCACCCACGTGATGCGCCAACGGTCGGGACGTTGCAGTCCCGCGTCGCGGTACGGCGTGAACCAGATCGGCTCGTGGCCAGGAGCGGTGACCACCAAGCGATCGCCGTCGGAGTGGACGTACGAGCCCGGGAAGAGCACAGGGAGGCGGATGGTGGCCTCGAACTGGAACCCGTCGAGCGGCTCCATCGCGTACACGGTCGCCCCCCGCTGCAACGCGAAGAACTCGCGATGAAAGACGTCGTGCTCGTGGTGGGCCAGGTGTTCCGCTGCGCGCAACACCTGCACGTCCCCCGCGATGTCGGTGTCGGGCGTCAGCAACCTCGCCGCCTCTTCCAGCCCCCACGCCCCGCTCGACTTGCAGCACGCCCAGTCGTAGGCCACCGAGCGGGGGCCGTTTGGCATCGAGAAGTAGCTCCAGTCCAGCCCGTTGGGAAACGCGGCGCCAAGCAGTTGGTTCATCGCCGTCACCTCGGCCGCCTGCCGGTACTTCGAGGGGCACGCACCGTCTTGTCCGCCCGTCAGGCGATCCAACTCCAAACTCAACCGAAGCCAAGCCAGGGACGAACACGTCTCGACGAGCCCGGACGGATTGAAGTAGCCCTGCGGGTTGAAGACCTCCTTGTGGGTCGCGATCCCGCCCCAAGGGCCGCCAAGCGGTGTCAGGTGGTGCTCCGCCACGTTGGCCCAGAACCGCTCCGCGGCGCGAAGCATACGAGTGTCCCCAACGGACTCGCTCAGCAACGCCAGCCCGTGGTAAACCCAGCACAACTGGTAGATCTTGCCCGTCCCGATCCGCGCGGCATCCACGCCTTCGAGGGGCGCCGAGACCAAGCGAATGGCCTCCGCACTCTCCAACCGGTCCACGATCCACGTCGCGGTCTGCGCGGCCTGGGTGCTCCCCAGCGAGGCCAACCGCGCGAGGGGTTCCAAGATTGCGCACGACGACAGCCCAGCGTGGTTGCCCAGCAGGACGGGGTCCATCCCGCGATCAAAGATCTCCACGTGGATGAGCGAGGCGATGCCGTTCGCGGCATCCATCCAGCGGCTCTGCTCGAATTGCTGCGAGGCCACGGTGAGACCAAGCATCGTACACGCGGCATTCCACAGGTCCCACGTCCGCTCGTCTTGCGCACGCATCCTGTCGAACCGAGCCGGGCTGCCAGGGTCGTAGGTGCCCAGGTAGCCGTTCGAATCTTGCTGGTCGCACAGCCAATCGGCCACCGAGGCCACCCGAGCGGCGAGTTCGTCGTCCTGCGCGCGGGTCGCCGCCAGGCTCGCCGTGATCAGCCACTTGCCGGCGTGCTCGCCAAACCAATCGCCGGGCGAACAGCGTCGCGAGCGGTCGAACAGCCGAACGGGCTCGCTCTCAGGGCCCGAGACGAACGTCCGCAAGCGGCCCCTTCGACTGCGTTCGGCGGCTTCGATCAGGGCGTTCATGGGTTCGCCAGAGGCGACACGCGCACCTCGTCCTCCACGCCCATCGCCCCGCTCTCGACCAGCAAGCCCACCGCACCGTGCAGAAGGGGCCGGTCGTTGTCCGTGGTTTCCAGGACGAGCGCACCGTCCAGATACCCGCGCAAATGGGGTCCGTCGAGTTCGAGGGCGAAGTCGTAACCGCGATAGAGTTCGAAGGGCGCGACCGTTTCGCAGAGCGTCGTTTCGCCGTAGAGTTGCTTGATCAGGCGCAGCCGCCCGTCTTCGCTCAGAACCAACGCATAGTAACGGCGCAGGCCTTGGACCGCTGCGGCGATCCCGATCTGATGCGCCAGATGCGGCGTCGCATGGGCTTCGAAGCGGTAGCGGGTCCACTCCGAACCTCCTTGGATCAACAACCCGCGACCCTCGTCCTGAACCAGATGACCATAGCCGTCGCGCTCGTGTTGGAACCGATCGAGACACGGCGCCCAAGCCCGGCCCCACATGCGGCCCCGCCGAGGACGAAGCGTGACGTTCGGCGTCCCATCCCAATCGAGCCATTCCAGCGTGACGGTGTGGTCTTCGTCGAGCGTGCTCGACGTCTCCAGACCGACTTCGGCCACGGGGTAGCCATCGCAATCGGGCACGGTCCACTCGACCTCGCGGCTCTCGCCGGGTTGCAGCGAGACACGCTCGCCCCTCATGCGCTCCAGCGTGTCGTTCTCATGATAGCGCGAGACGTAGAGGTTGGCCGAGACCGCAGCGGAGTTCGAGGCGGATGCGGCCACCCTGGCCCGAAGCCGCTGGCTCGCGTACAAGGTCGGCGAGCCGATGAGTTGGTAACCCGAAACGAAGTCGATATGTCCGGGAGGGATGAACGTCCAAGTCCCGGCTTCCGCCTTCAACCGGAAGGTGAGGTCGAGCGCACCCCCCGAATTGGACAGCGATGCCGAAGCCGTCGGCGTTTCGAATCCTTGCACGCTGCCGGGGAGGCTGAAGTGGAAGCGTGCCCCACCCTTCGGTGCCAGAGGCGCCAGCCCGCGCAAGCGACGCGCCATGTTGACCACCTCGTACGATTCGCGCAGCGCATCCGAGATGCAGCGGCCGGGGTCGGCGGAGGGAATGAGCACCTTGTCGGCCACGGGCCCGCGCCAGTTCTGGGCGTTGAACGCGTCCAAACCGCCCAGCACGCCCAGCACGCACCCAACGTTGCCCGAGTTGCAGTCCGTGTCCCAACCGCTTGTGTTGACGATCTTCATGCCCTCGTCGAACGAGCCGCGACTGTGCAGAATCGCCAACAACACCAGACCGTGGTTGGGGATGATCGGGCAGGCTCCGGCATAGTGGGCGTAGCCGAACGAGTGGTCGAGCCGCGCACGCGCCGCGCGCCAGGGCACACCCGCTCGGAAGTCGTGGAGCACGAAGTCGGCCACGCGACGAATCTCGCAATCCTCGGGGATCACCTCCAACGAGCGGCGTACCAGCCTCTCGACATCCCGCTCTTCGAACGCCAGCGCGACCATCGCCGCGACGACCTGTGCCCCGTAGATGGCCTCGCCGTCGTGGCTGACGCAAGCGGCGACGCGGGCATAGTCGGCGGCCCCGTTGGGATCGCCCGGGCAAAGGAGGCCCCAGCCGTCAATGAAAATCTGACCACCAATCTGCTCTGAAACCACCTTGCCGTTCATCGCGCAGGAACCGCTCTTCGGCGGCATCGCGCCCTGCTTCATCCGCAGAAAAGCCGTGTGCTCGGTCGAGTTCCCCAACCCACCCCACCAGAGCGTCGTCTTGCGCTCGATGAGGTAGTTCATCCACGTCTCGCCCACCATCCACGGTTCGACCAGGTTAGGGTAATCGAAGTCCTGAACGGCCCGAAGGAACGTGAACGTGCCCGAAATGTCGTCGTCGGTGACGATCAACCGGCGGTCGCGCTTCTCGTGAATGTAGTACGCCACGTCTCCAAACGTGCGCTGGATGTCCTCGTACCGCCAGTTCTCAATGGGCCGGCCGAGATAGACGCCGATCACTTTGCCAAGCACACCCGCATACACGCGCTCCGCGTAGTCGGTCGGGAGTTCGGACAGTTTCGATTCAAGACGCTGGGTGATCATGGTGCTTACGATCGGCGCAACAGAAAATAGGCGATGGGCTTGGAGCCCGTTTTGACGCGGACGTTGGCCGTGACCTTGTGGCCGTTGGCCAAGGCCGTTTCGACGAGTTCGGCGATAACCGGGTCAACCGCCTCGAGGGCGATGCGAGCGTCAAAACCTCGCTTCAGGGGCGCGACGCGCAACGCCGATCCCGCGGCATCGCCGTCGCCAGCCTCGAGCTTGACCACCGCATGGGCGGCGAGCAGGTCTTCGATCGCGACATTCGCCCCGCCCGAAACCGAATCCACCGTGATCCCGCGCCCCACCAGTCGTTCCTTCAACGCCGCGCGCAGCGAATCCTGCACTTGCGGCGGCAGATCGCCCAATTGCGCCTGCATGGTGTGTTTGCCGCTGACCACCGTGCCCGTGGCCCTGCGCTCACGGTCGGGATCGAGTTGCTCGCCCACTTCGGCCGAAGGCTTGGCCGCGACCTTGGCGTCGATTTCGATGCTCTGGATCCCCGTGACCTTGAGCGGCACGTCTTCGCGAGCCTGGACGGTCTGACCGACCAGGGCCTGCGAAAGGACATCCCGCGCCGACGACGCCAACAGGCGGCTGGTGTAGCCGGTCTCTGACACCGCCCCGGACGTCGAAAGCCTCAGGATCGTGTCGTCGTCGCCCTGAACGCGGAAGTTGGCGAGTTCGGCGAACTGGCCCGATTGCGCCTTCGCCACCGACTTCCCCGCCAAACTGGCTTCTACGACCAATTGGCCGCCCTGCGAGGTCACCTCGACGCCTTCGGCCGTGATCCACTCGTCCACCTGGTAGAAGAAGCAACCCACGAAGCCTGCGAGCAGGATCGCCGTGATCGTGTAGCCGACGCGCTCCAACCACGTCATGTAGACCGCATAGAAGCGGCGTTTCCGCCGCGATTGGGTGCGCCACTCTTGACGGAAGATGGATTGACTCACGCTGCTGCCTCCTCTCGCTCTGCGCCACGTTCGTACTCGGCCACCAATCGCGCGTACGCTTCGCCCCGAGCGAGCAGGGCTTGGTGGTTGCCGACTTCGACCAGCACGCCGCCGACCAACACGCCGATCTGGTTCGCGTGGGCGGCCGTGTGAAGCCGATGCGTCACCAAGACAATGGTCTTACCAGAGAACACGGTCTCGATGGTCGCCATGACCGAAGCCTCCGTAGGACCGTCCAGAGCCGAAGTGGGCTCGTCGAGGATAACCATGCCCGGGTCGCCGATCAGGGCTCGGGCGATGCCGATCCGTTGCCGCTGACCCGCCGAGAGGCCGTGCCCGCTCTTGAGGTCTTGGTCCAAGCCGTCGGGCAACGCCTCCAGCCAAGGCCCCAAGCCCACCTGCTCGAGCACCGTGCGCAGTTCGTCGTCTGTGGCGTCGGGCTTGCCGAACCGGATGTTGTTCGCCAGCGTGCCCCCGAAGATGAACGTCTCCTGCTGCACCACCGCGATACGGCGAAGGTAGGTGTCCAGGTGCAGGTCCCGCAAGTCGTGGCCATCCACAAGAACGCGCCCGGTCTCTGGGTCGTGCAACCTCAGCAACAAAGCGACCAGGGTGCTCTTTCCCGAACCGCTCGGCCCCACGATGGCCGTCGTGGTGCCCGGGGCGATGGTCAGGTTCACCCCGTCCAAGACCCGCCCCCGACCGGGACGGGAAAACGAGACGTTCTCGAACGCCACGTCGCCACGGACCTCTTGCATTCGCACGGCATCGGGTCGGTCAACCACATCGGGCTCGACGCGGAGGAACGCCATCAACCGCTCGGTGCTCACCATGGTCTGCCGCACCCAATTGTAGAAGTTGGCGATGCGCTCCAGCGGGAAGTTGAGCCGCCCCAAGTAGGCGATCATGGGCGCAGTCATACCCAACGTCATCTCGCCGAACACGACCTTCCGCATGAAGTACAGGTACACCGTCGTCGTCTTGAGGTACGGGATCAGCCGTTGTGTGGCGAACTCGAACCACACCAAGATCAGGTAGTTCTGGTTCCCCAGCCGCTGAACAGCCGTGGCCCGCGAACCGTGCTTGAACCGCTCGTGCTGCTCGCGCCCGAACGTCTTCGTGATGGCGAACGAAGACGCGGCCTGCTGGATCGTCGCGTCGCGCATCTCGCAGCAGAACAGCCGGCGTCGGTCGATCTCGCGTCCGACCGTGGTCACCCAGTGGAACAGGATCGTCCACGGAACGAGGAACGCGACCACGATGGCCGTGATCAGCGGGTCGATGTAGCTCACGTAGGCGAACAGCAACGCGAACTGAACGACCATCAGGAACGTGGGGATGATCCGGTAGATCGTGTGGCCGACGCGGTCGGAGTCGATGAGCACGCGGTCCACCATCTGCCCGACGGGTCGAGCGTCGAGCGTCCGCATGCTCAGGCGCTGGATCTGACGATACATCCGGTTGCGGATGTCGAGTTGGATCTTGAGTTCGATGTACAGGTAGAGGTAGTCGCGCGCCACCTGCAACACCTGCATCCACAGCCCGAGGCCGACCGCCATCAGGGCCACGCGCCACACGAGGTCCCAATCCTTGTTCGGCAGCGCCGAGTCCAGCATGAACGTGGTGAACCACGGCGGGATGAACGCCAAGCCCAACAGCGAGATGTCGGCCATCGTCACCAAAATGAGCTTGCGAACGTAGGGCTTGAGCCAAGGCAAGCAGAACTTCAACGCCTCCCAAGCCCCGAGCGAGGAGTCGGCCGCGTCTTGGGCCAGCGCCTCCTCTTCGGTCATAGTGAACAGCTTGCGAGGCTCACGCATCGTCGTCGCCTCCCCGCGCGATGAGGGCGTGCGCCGTCTGCTCCTGCCACATGTCTTGGTAGCAGCCCGGGGTCTTGACCAGATCCTCGTGGGTACCCTGCTGGACCACCGAGCCCGCCTGCAGCACGACGATGTGGTCGCACCTGCGGACGGCCTTCAAGCGGTGCGCGATGGAAATCGCGGTTCGGCCACGCACCAGTTCGTGCAGGCTTTCCAAGATGGATGACTCGGTTTCGGAGTCCAAACTGGCCGTGGCTTCGTCGAACACCATGAACCTCGGGTTGCGGATGAGCGCTCGTGCGATGCAGATGCGCTGCTTCTCGCCGCCCGAGAGCATGGTGCCCTCGCCGATCCAGGTGTCGATGCCCTCGGGGAAGCGCTCGGCGAACTCGGCGACGCCCGATTCGGTCAGCGCGCGATCCAGATCGTCTTCGCTGGCCTTGGGGTTGCCGTACATCACGTTTTCGCGGATCGTCCCCTCATAGAGGAAAGCGGTCTGCGGCACGATGGCGCACTGCTCGATCAGGGTGGCGAGCTGCGCCTGCTGGATGTCCACGCCCCCGACCGTGAGCCGCCCCGAATCCGGGGCGTACAGGCGGAGGAAGAGCCCCATCAAGCTGCTCTTCCCCGCCCCGCTCGGCCCTACGATGCCCACGTGTGTTCCCGCAGGAACCGTGAACGATACATCCCGCAACACGGGATACTCGGCGTCGTACCCAAACGTCACGTTCTCGAACGCGATCGTCGGCTCGCAACCAGCGAGCGAAACCGCGTCGGGCCGGTCGTCCAGATCGGGCTCGACGTCCAGGGTCTGCTGTACCCTCTGGGCGGGCACCATAAGAATTCGAATCTGCTGGACGACTTGGACAGCCTTCTCCAGCGGCGTCTGCGCCTCGTTCACCAGCAAGAAGGTGACCACCCAGTCGCCGATGGTCGCCTGCCCGTTCAGTACGCGCATCGAGATGTAAACCATCACGATCCCGTTGAACACCGTGCGGAAGCCGACGATCAGGCCCTGTGTCGCAAGGACGGTTTGAAAACTGAGTTGGTTCTGGAACCGCTTGGTGTCGCTGGCGCTGCGCCCGTAGACGCGCCGCTGGAGCAGGTTGCGGCCCAGGCTCTTGAGCGTCTTCAGCCCCGCGATGCTGTCCCGCAAGACGGCCTGCTCGTACGCGGCGGCTTCTCGGGCGGCGAAGGCCGAAATCCGCATCTTGTCGTACATCCAGTGCGCGCTGAGCGTGAACGGCACGATGTACGCGGCGAGCATCCAGGCGAGCATCGGGTCCACGAGACTGAGCAACGCCACGCCCCAGCACACGCCGTACACGGCCTCGAAGAGTTGGGGTCCTTGGCGACAGATCATGCCCATCAATCCGGGGGCGTAGCCGTCGCCATCGCGCGGGCCAATATCCTCTGTGGCGCGATAGATGTGCTCCCCGGGGGGCCGTTGAAGCAAGAACGCCAGCGGCAAGCGGTAGAGGTGTCGGTAGAACGCCAGCCGCAAATCGTACGTGCTTCGCATCGAGACGTACCACTCGAGCACTTCGCGCGCCGTGGCGAGCAGACTGCCCACCAGCCAAAAACCGGCCTGCAGGCCCACCAGCGCCAACACGGCGCCCCACCGCTGGTCGAGCGGTTCGGCGGTCGCGTTCAGAATCCGGTTCGTGACGTCGCGCGTCAGGAACACCGAGAACTGGGTGAGCGGCACAGCCACCAGAATCAGCAGCAGACCGAGGATGAACTTGCCACGATAGCGGGCCGCAAACGGCCAAAACCGCCTCAGCACGCCGACGAACGCCCGCATCGTGAGGCGCGGGTGGGCTGCGTAGGGCTGGGGGGCGCTCATGGAATGGACAAGAAGGCGGACAAGGACCTGCCCACGTGGAGCAGGCCCTCATCTTGACGGGTCAGGAACCGCCTACTGAGGCGGGTCGGTGATGCGTTCTCGATAACCCGGTTGGCCGCGCTTGGGCGGGTCCGGATCTTCGAGGTCTTCCTTCGTGACTTTCGTGAGGTCCACCTTTTGGGCGGGCGGGTCCGTGGCTCTCCAAACGAAGAACCCGGCCACGACCACGACCAAGCCGATGATCACCCACACCACGACGGGACTGAGCTGGCTCTTCATCACTCGTTCGCGCTATACCACTTGCCCCAGTAGGTGGTGTCGATGCCGCCCTGGTTGTGGGGAAGAGGAATGAACGTGCCGTTGTTCGGACCATAGCCCGCACAGTCTTCGGCGTCGCCCACGGTGGCGTGGACCGAACCGACCTTGGTGAACGCCACGGTTCCGGCATGGCCATCGCCGTAGCCAGTCACGATGCGGTCGCGGTGGAAGGTCTTCGCCGCCAAGAACACCCGGTTCAAACGCGTGTTGGCCACGGTCGTCGGGTCGACGCCCACGGCGCAGCCGGCTTCATCGGTGATGAAGTTGAACCCGGTCGCCAGGTTGGCTGTCGGGCGTGTGCTGATCGTGTAGGCCGCGCGCTTGGAGATCTCTTCCTGAGCCGAGATGTTGCGGTAGACGCGGGGGAAGAACTGGTCGGGCGGCGTGAACGGCTCGTAAGCCAGCCAGCCGTTGCGGTTCGCCGAAATGGAGACGAACTGCGACCAAGTCCAGTTGATGGAGTCGCCGGTCTGCACCGGAATCCCACGAGCCGCGTCGAACACGATGTCCCGGCTCTTGATGTACGGTTCGAGCAGGCGGTAGTAGCCTGCCGTCGGGCTGGTCGTCACATCCTGCCACAGGTGGCCGATGTCGTCGTAGTCGCCGGAGTACATCAAGCCGCCGAGCGTCACCTGCTTGATGTTGGAGATGGTCGAGGTCGTTTTGGCCGCGCCCTTGGCCTGTGCGTACACAGGGAAGAGCATGGCGGCGAGGATCGCGATGATCGCGAT
>DDSP01000041.1 GCA_002343445.1 Chthonomonas sp. UBA2387 | reverse complement strand
TATTAATGAGACACTACACTAGTTTGGAGTTGACATTCCTGTTCACCGATCTTTCGATCGACACGATCCTAAAGTTGCTTACCCCTGCACGGGGCATCGAGGACGTCGAACTTCACCCGCCCAGTTGGATGCCATCCGCGACCGATACCTTCGACTGCCACTGAGCCGTCAGTCGGGCTTCATAACGACATCTGCCACCGAGACTCAAGCATGGGTCCCTGAAGACGCTCGCCGTCGGATGAACGGCCATGTTGCCGATCACCACAAGCCAGTAACTGTCCGCTCGGAACTTCGCTTCGCTCCACTCGCGATCGGTGAACAGAACGACTCCCGCTGGTGCCTTGAGGCCCTTCACCTCGATCGCGAGGTCGTCTCGGTCGATCACGCCGAAGTCATAGCCGATGGCCGCATTTCTTCTGTCCAAGAGCGACTGCGTGGGTATCCCGACGATCTCGCTGGAGTACTGCTGAAAGAACTCCTCGGCTCGCCGGCCCGTCAACAGCCGCTCTGCAACGTTGTGAGCGATCTTGCTCGGCAACGACAGTGAGTCAATCGCCTCCTCAAGTTCTTGAGTCTGCCTCACCAGTATCCTCTCGACCATCTCAAGAAGGGCGTCTTCCCCTAGGTCGGCCAGTTCATCCACAACTCTCTGTCGGCTGTCCCGAATCGGTCTGTCGTGCCAACCCACTCTCGCGTTGGGGTGCAGAGGATCAAACTCGTCGCGAAGGTTTTTGAAGTTGGCCCATGGCACACCGAGCGCGTTCTCTGCTTCGAGAAATGCCGCTCGCCAGCTCTTTAGGCCGCGCCTGGCAAGGTACACGGCATCAAGGCGGCTCATCGTGTAGCCGACCACCAGAGCTTGGGTGTCTAGCCTGCGACGGCTCGCATCGTCGGACTGCATAGGATCCACAGAGATCGTACCACCCGACCAATCCATCGCTCAGAACAGTTCCTGATACAGCAGGTTCTGGCTGTGCTTGTCGAGAGCGTTCAGGTCCTCGATCTGGAACCGCTGCCCGTCCACGCTCAGGATCTGCCAGCGGCCGGGCATCACCTCGTGCGCGCTGTCGCGCCAGTTCCGCACGAAGTACGTCGCCGGGCCCCTGTCGGTGTCGAGTTCGAACCGGAACATCCCGCTGTCGCGCCGGATGTCGCGGATGCGGCTCACCCGGGGCGTGTAGTACCGACGCTCGAGTTCCTGGCCCACGATCTCGCGCTCCTCGGGGTCGAGGCCCGCCAGATCCCGCAGCACGCCGACCTCCTTGTTCGCCCCATCCTGCACCGAAAAGAACCGGTCGGGTCGCGAGTAAGGGAACACGCGCTTGAACTTGGCCTGCAGGATCGTCCGGTCGCCCTCGATCTCGACGCGCGGGTGCGCCGCGCCGGAGACGCGGTAGATGCGGATGCCCTCGGGCTCGAGATACCGGACCTCGTACATCGTCTCAGATACTACCAAAACAGAACCGCGAATCCGGGGGCGCTCGGATCGCAGGACCCACCCGACCGCTCCGATCCTCGGCCAGGCATCACCCAAGCCATCCCGGTTCTAGCCCAAGCTTGTTCAACCTGCGTCCACCCGGCCCCGTCTCGCCCAGCAGTCCTCCGTTCAGGGTGTGGTGGTTCGTCACAGGCATGGGCTCAGGGCCCTCCCTGAAACATGATCATCACGTGCTCAGGTCACCTCGCTGAACACAAAGGCACTTCTTGCAGAGAGCTAAGCCCGCAACTAAAGACGGCAGCAGCAGCAAATGAGGCACCAGCAGTGGAACCATATCCATAATGCTTAACCGCGGCTTCGCCATGCTCGCACTGTAAACCGCAGCCGCAAGGCCGACCAATCCGCCAACTCCAAACAAGAGCAGCAAGAGGGCAACCAGCCAACAGCACACTAATTGCCGTCTCATCCGTCAGCGACCTCCCAATCGGGGGCGGAGCCGGTCTTGGAGAGGAGGCCCCCGTAGGGCAAGTAGCGGTAGGTGTTCTCGAGCGTTCCGTTCTGGTCGTAGGTGGCGACGACCGAGCCGAGGGCGTCTTTGCCGTAGAACCTGCGTCCTCCCGGCCCCGTCTCGCCCAGCAGTTCTCCGTTCAGCGTGTTGTAGTTGGTCACAGGCATGGGCTCAGCTCCTCCCCTGCAGGTAGTCCGCTCCGTCCCAGATCAGAGTCGTGCGACCCGACCCGTTGGTCTCGGAGCGCTTCAGCCCGTCGCCGTCGTTGCTTTCGCGGTGCCAGGTCATGCGGTGGTCTTCTGCCGCGGACCATCGTCACCGGCGAGACGCCCGTGGCGGCGATGCCGATCTGGCTCCGGTCTCTTTGGTTTGCGCAGTCGAACCCCATGGCCCACAGCCATTATAGGGCATGTTCGCCGAATCGGAGCATCTCATTCTGACTTCGATGATTCGTCCCTTGGCAAACACCAAACGGGACTGGCGGGAACCGTTTCGGTGGGACCCACCGTACCATCCGCGCCCAAAGTTCGTCCTTCCTGTTGCAGGTCGCAAAGGAACCGAACGATGATCACACTCTTGCTTGCCGGCGTCGTCGCCGCGCCCAAACCGCTCGCCCTCGAAATCTCGGCCGCATCGCTGTTCAAGAACGGGTACGCCGTCGTCACCCGCCAAGCCACCATCGAAGGGCCCGGCGAGTACGTTGTGGACCAATTGCCCCAATCGGTGCTAGGGACGTTCTGGGTGACCGGAACGGCAGGCATCAAGTTCACCGAGGTCGTCTCCACCCACGTCGAAGAGACCACCGAACAGCCGCTCGGCTCGCTCGACGACATCCTTCAAGCCAACGTGGGCAAGGTCCTCACGTTCACCTTCACCAACGACAAAGTCGAAACCGGCGAACTCGTCTCCGCAGCGGGTCAGGTCGCCGTGGTCAGAATCGGCACCTCGGCGGGGACCACCATCCGCGCGCTCCAGAAGGGCGCGATCAAGCAAGTCGAAGCGCAAGCCGACCTCGTCTGGCAACGCAAGGTCACCCATCGCAAGCGGGTCATCCGCATGAACCTCCAAGGTCCGAAGGATGGCAAGGTGGTCCTCCTCTCGCTCGAGCGGGGCATGACGTGGGCGCCGAACTACGCCGTCGAACTGCTCGACGACAAGAAGCTCCGCCTCGTCGGCAAGGCCACCATCCTCAACGACCTCGCACCGATCAAGAACATCGAACTGCGGCTGGTCACCGGCTTCCCCAACGTGCCCTACCTGAACATCGCGGACCCGTTCGCCTTCCCCGGCGACATGAACCAATGGGTCAACTCCCTGATGGGCATCGGCTACCGCGAGAACGCCAAGATGGCCGCCCCCATGGCCAACCAGATGTTGTCCGGACGCGCCATGGAGAGCATGGACGCCAACTTCGAGCCGTCGCCGATTCCCGGCGAGTCCTCGGAAGACCTGTTCTTCTACCGCCAGCCCAACGTCACCATGAACCCAGGCGACCGGGGCTACTACATCCTCTTCGGGGCCGAAAGCGACTACGAGCACGTGTACGAGTGGTCCATCCCCGACTACGTGATGAACGACAACTACGCCGGGGCGGGCGCGAGCCAAGCCGACATCTGGCACTCCGTCAAGTTCAAAAACACGGCCAACCAGCCCCTGACCACCGGTGCGGCCATCGTGACCAAGGACGGCAACATCCTCGGGCAGGACATGATGACCTACACCAGCGCGGGCGGCGAAGCCAACGTCCGCATCACCAAGGCGCTCGACGTGAAGGGCGAGGACTTCGAAGAAGAGGTCGCCCGCGACCGAGACGCCACCCAGATCCGAGGCGGCTACTACGACAAGGTCCGCGTGAAGGGCACGGTCGAACTCACCAATCTCAAGGACAAGGCGATCCGCCTGCTGGTCACCAAGGGCGTCACGGGCGAGTTGATCGCGAACTCGGACGAGCCCAAGGTGCGGACGCTGGGCAAGGGCCTCCGCGCCGTGAACGCCCGCCACGAGATCGAGTGGTCGGTCGCTCTGGAGCCCGGCAAGAAGCGCACGCTGACCTACGAGTACTCGGTGTTTGTCAGCCGATAGGCTCCCCGCACGCCCGTGCCCGAGAAATCCATGCTGGGATTCTGGCCCAAACATGGGGACTCGGGCCCGGTGATGTGGTATATCTTCCGGGTGCGCTGGGGAGTTGCCCGAGTGGCCAATGGGAACAGACTGTAAATCTGTCGGCGAACGCCTTCGTAGGTTCGAATCCTACACTCCCCACCAGCGTTCTCTGTGAATGGTTGGCCCCAGCGCGTCAGGATGCCCTCGTAGCTCAGAGGTAGAGCACCTCTTTGGTAAAGAGGAGGTCACCGGTTCAATTCCGGTCGGGGGCTCCACCCTCGAATTCATCCGTTCCCCGTACCAAAGCAGTTCGGCGCGTTGTCGCGCTTGGCCCTCAAAAGCTACAATTTGGCTCACTTGGCACGCTGGAGACTTGGATTGTACGGCGGGCTGAGCCTGACCGGAGACGGATTCGAAGTTCGGAACTTCGGCACGGTCAGGGCCGCGAAACTTCTTGCCCTGCTCTCCCTCGCTCGAACGGGCCGAGTGCACCGCGAACAGTTGGCCGAGCACCTGTGGCCCGACGACTTCTACGACGCCACCCGCCTGCGTCTGAGGCAAGAACTCCATCGGCTCAAGCGAGCCTTGGGGCCCGCATCCGAAATCGTCGGGTCGTCGCCCTCCGACGTCTGGCTCGATGTTTCGAGCATCGAAACCGACCTGACCGTCCTCGAAAACCCCTCGGCGGTCTTGGGCGGGGCCGATTGGCACCGGTTGCTCGAGCAGCCCTTTCTCCCCGGCTGGGACGACGAATGGGTTCGGGCCGAGCGCAACCGCGCCGAATCGTCGCTCTTGCGCGCCGCAGTTCGTCAGGGCCACGGCTTGCTGGAAGGCGGCGATCCTGCGGCCGCATTGGCGTTGGCCAAGGGCCTGATCGCGACCCATCCCCTCCATGAAGACCTGAGAATGCTGGCCGTCGCGGCACACTCCAAACTGGGCAGCGTGGCCGCCGCACTCGCCGAGTATCAAGAGTTTCGCCGCCGCGTGAAGGAGCAGTTGGGCGCCGAACCCTCGGCGGCCAGCCAATCCAAACTGCAAGAACTGGTCGCCGCGCCGCCGACCACCCACGCATTCGATTGGACGCACACGGTGCCCACGCCCGTCGAGCCGCTCATCGGACGCGACGAACTCGTGCAACGCGTCCTGAAGTCGCTCGCACCCCCAAGCTCAAGCCGATGGGTCACGCTGATCGGACCAGGCGGCATCGGCAAAACCCGGCTGGCCGTCGAGGTCGTCCAGCACCTCCGGGCCTCGGACACGCGAATCGCGTTTGTGACCCTCGACGAGGTGGCAGAACCGTCCGAATGGGCACGCGCGGTAGCGGCGCAACTGCGCGCCGAGCCGCCCATGGAGGCAGACCCCGCACACTATCTGGCCTCGATCTTGGGCCAAAGCCCAACGCTCCTGGTCTTGGACAACCTGGAAACAGTCCTCCCATCGGCGGCGCCCCGGTTGGCCGCCATGATGGCCGAAGTGCCAAGCCTACGGGTTCTGGCCACGTCGGTGACGCCCATCCGTTTGGCGGGCGAATCGTTGGTGGCCGTCGGAACCCTCGACCCAGCCACGGACGGGGTCTCGGTGCTGCGCGAAGTCTGGCGATCGGTGAGGCCCAACGCCTCCCAGGAAGGGTTCGACGACGAACTGCGGACGATTGCCGAACGCTTGGACGGCTACCCGCTGGCCCTCAGGCTCGCGGGGGCACGGCTTCGTTTGCTCGCCCCCAAGGAGTTGCTCGGGCAGTTGGAATCGGCCGTGAGCGGGGGATCGGCGCAGCTTCCCGAGCGCCATCGCTCGCTCGAATCGGCGTTGGCTTCCTCCTATGAGAGCTTGGACGAAGAGCAGCGCCGCGTTCTGGCCGCGATCGCGTGTCTGCCAGGCGGCGTCGGAATGAACCTCGCGGGCACGCTGTTCGCCGACAAGCCCTACCTCGACCTCATCGAGTCGCTGCTCGACGCGTCGCTGATCGTCTTGGACGACAACCAAGTGCCCGTGCTGCTGCGGACGCTCGCCCCCATCCGCCGCCACGTTCAATCGAGGTGGTCCGACGAGGAACGCTCCGCGCAAGAAGCCCAAGTCGCCCGTGCATTGCTGAGCTGGCTGGAACGCTTCGACGTCGCCCCGTGGACGGCCGTTTCGCGCGAGACGCTGAACCAACTGGACGTCGAAGCCGACAACATCCGGTTCGTGTGGGACTGGGCTTGGGAAAACGAGCCTCGGTCGGCGTACCGGCTGGCCCCGCTGATCGTCCGTTACGACAGCGCTCGTGGCCGCGCGATGCTGCTCCTCGATAAGCTGATGCCCCTGCGGGAGCGGTGGTCGAACGAATCGCCGTCCATCTGCGCCCACATGGAACTGACGCTCGCGTTCCTTCTGTTCGCTTGCCACCGCGAAGAGCTGTCGCTGGAACCCCTGCAAGCCGCGGAGCGGCTCGCCAAAGAACTCGGCGACGCTGCGATGCGCACGCGCGTGGCGCTCGGCATGGCGATGTACGCGTTTCGGCGCGACTTTTGGAAGGCCGAGGAGTTGGGGCTCGAAGCCCTTGACTGGGCGACGCGCGTGGGGGACGCCTATTGCATCGCCCGGGCCCACCGCACGCTCGGCTCGGTCGCGAATCACAGCGTCCTGCACGAAAAGGCGATCAAGCACGTCTCCATCGCCTACCAAGGGCTCACCGAATGCGGTGTGGAAGTCGAGGCTGCAACCGCAGGAGCGTTTCTGGCCGGGCACCTATGGGTGGTCGGACGCGTAGAGGAAGCCACCGAAATCCTCGAGCGGGCCAAAGCCGCCCTCGATCCCGCCCGCGACGTGCTCGCATGGGCCAATCTGGTCGAGATCGAAGGCAAGCTGGCGTTTCACGAGGGGCGGCCCGCCGAAGCCGAACCCTACTTCCGCGAGACCCTCCGCATCTGGAAGTCCGTCGGTTGCCCGTATCAGGAAGGCGATCAAAACCACATGCTCGCCCACGCCCTCTTGAGGCAAGGCCGGGTCGCTGAAGCCAGACGCTATCTCATCGATGCCGCCGACAGTTGGTACAAGGACAACAACATCGGGGGCACCTACTGCTCGCTGATCATGGTCGCCGAAATCCTGTGGATGGATGGCAAGGGCCAGCAAGCCCGCGAACTGATGGGTTACGTCGAGGCGCTGCGCACGCATCACGCTCTGGCCATCGTCGAAAGCGCCTTCAAGCACCGAGACGCCGTGCTCGAATTGATCGGCGGTCCGGCCGAATCCTCGGCACCCCTCACCCTTGACGCGGCGCGTGCTCAGTTTGACCAGATCCGCTGAGCATGAACTCGGAAATGAGCGTCAACAGCTTGGTCCAACTGGATCGCTCGGCCTGACTCAGGCTCGGCTCCAACTCCTCGACCAGGCACTCCACGAGCAGACGGGTCACCAGGTCGTAATGGCCGCGCAAGGCGCCATAGCCCGCGTGACGCTTGCCAAGTGCGGCGCACGTCTCGACAAACTTGTCGCGTTGGTCAAGCAGGTCGATCGCGGAAGCGAGCATCATGGTCAGCTTCTCATTCTGAGATTCCATGTCGGTCGGGAACAACGGGCGCAACGAAGGGTCCGATTCGAACAGTCGCTCATAGAACCGTTCACTCCGGACTTCGCAAGCGGGAATCATGCGAACGAAGGAGGTGCGCAACAGACGGATCTCGTCTGGATTGAGCCACTCCAGTTCGTCCAAAGGTGTCACACCCTTATGGTCGCACATCCCTTGGGGGGATTCGACCGATGGGCCATCTTTGTAACGCAGGTGTAACGCGCAACAGCTAAACGCCAGTCCGCCTCAGCCGGCCGATGGCGCGCAACACATCCACTTGGGCGGGCGGCAGTTCGCCCGTGGGCATGGGCGCGATGCCCAGCAGGAGGTTCCCGCCGTTTCGGTTCGCAAACTCGATCTCGGCCACCACCTCCTCCGCCGAGCGGGGCGTTTGGCCCGAGACGTACTTCCAATCGGGACACAGCGGCAGACACGCTTCCCAAGGCGAACCCAGGTCTCCCTCGGGCAACTCGCGCTCGGGAGTCACGATGTCCTCGAATTCGTCGCCGACCGTGCGGTTGGCCACGATCAGGCCGGGTTGAAGCGCGCGCGCCATGGCCACCATCTCGGCCATGCGGAGATCCTCTTTGCCTTTGACCCAGCCGGCATCCAGCCACAGGACGTCGATCGGCCCGTATCCCGTCATGAGTTCGCGGATTTGCTCATGCGTGTAGCGGACGAACCGCTCCCACCGCTCGGGGTCGTCCAGGGTGTTCGCGCCGCGGTGCGTCGGGCCGGTCTCGGGGTTCCAGTAGTCGGGGCAATGCCAATCGGCCTTGGAAAAGTACGCCGAGATCGCCAGCCCTTGCTTGCGGCAAGCATCGAACAGCGCCTTGGTCACATCGGCTTGGGGGTGCGTGTGGAACGGACAGATCGGTCCAGTAATCTTGTAGTCCGTAGTCTGGGTGTCCCACATGCAGAAGCCGTCGTGGTGCTTGGTGGTGAAGCAGACGTACTTGGCACCGGCTTCGGCGAACGTCAGCGCCCATGCGTCCGGATCGAAGCGGGTCGGGTTGAACGTCGCGGGCAGATTCCAGTAGTCGCGCTGAAACCGCTCCAGGTCCTTGCCGCGTTCGACCCAAGGCTTGCACTCGCCCCGCGCCCACGTGTCCTCGGGCACGAGCGGCCAACTTTCGCAGCAATCCCACTGGCTGTAGGGCGCCCAGTGGAGGATGATGCCGAATCGCAGAGACTGGAACCACCGCAACCGCTCCTGCAGCCAAGCGGGCTTCTCGTGGCGGGTGGCCGAACTATGGGCGAGAACGTCGTCTCTCATGCCCCAAACTCAGTCCAGTTCGAGGTTCTTGAACCGTCGCTCGGTGCTGTCCATGTTCTCGGTCAGCGTCTGGTACGCCAGATGCACGCGACGATGAAGCTCCTGGGCCTGCTTTCGTTCGCTGGTGTTGTCCGGGAAGTTGGACGGGTTGGCCCGGCGCGAAAGACGCTCGAACGCCTCGCGGATCTCCTCGTATTGAGCCTCGGGCCCGACGCCCAGCACCGAGCGGGCGATCCGGCGCTTCTCCTCGGGGTCGGTCACCACGCGCTTCTCGACCACATACTCGATCCGCTCGAACGCCACCGATTCGGTCTGCGTGGTCGCCGGTGTCGCCGCTTCCAACTCGGCTTGGGCATCCGAACGGTGCAGACCATCGTTGATCTTGTCGAAGATGTCCAAGTCCTTGAGGCGATCCCACTCGCTGTTGACGTGGGCGCGCGCCAGATCGTAGAAGCGTCGTCCGGTGCTCACTGCTGTGCGTTCATGATACCGTTGCCGGGCAGGCCCCTTGCCCCGAACTGCCCTGTGGCACAATCCCCTTGATGGCGCGAGTCCGCACTTGGACGTGGTGGCTGGCCGCCGGAGCCGGTGTCGCCGCCGTGTGGTGGCTCACCAAAGGACGGCGGGACGATGGCGATGTGCTCCGCCTGAAGGATGGGCGGGTCGTCCGGATTCGCGAGGTGCGCCCCGAGGACAAGCCCCTCTTCGTCCACGCCCTGCGCACCGCCCGCGACCAAACGGTTTATCACCGGTTCGGGACGGTCAAGCGACGGTTTTCGCCACAAGAGCTTCGCTACCTGACCGAAGTGGACGGCTCGAACCACTACGCGATCGGGGCGACCATGCGCTCGGCGGGCGCGCTGCGGGGCGTCGCCGTCGCCCGGTTCGTTCGCGACCCGCGAGACCCTTCGCAGGCGGAAGCCGCCGTGGCCGTCGCGGACGACGTTCAAGGCGTCGGCCTGGGACGAACACTGTTCATCCACCTCGCCCTCGCCGCCCGCAGCCGGGGCATCGTGCGCTTGGTCTGTCCCGTGCTGGCGACCAACCGAGCCTCGCTCGCCCTGATGCGACGGCTCGATCCGGAAGCCGCGTTCGAACCCGACGGCGAATGGGTGTTGGCGACCCTCGACCTGGCCCGCGTGCTCTGATCCCTGGCGTTAGGATGCCGAGCGGCGTTTCGACACAATAAGACCCTTCGCTATTATCGCGAACAGCGTTTCGCCATACAACGCTTACCAGTGAAGCCGACGACAACGGCATCGAGAGGCGTCTGTGGTCGAGTCGGGCGTACAATACTCCCGATGGCTTCGACGCTCTTCGACAAGGTTTGGGACGCCCACGTGGTGACGACGATGGAGGGAGGGGCGACCCTGCTCTACATCGACCGCCACCTCGTTCACGAAGTCACCTCCCCCCAGGCATTCGACGGGCTTCGCGAACAGGGCCGCAAGGTCCGCCGCCCCGATCTCACGTTCGCCACCGTGGACCACAACGTCCCCACCGATGGCCGACCCATCGACGAGTCCACGCTCAGCGGCCAGCAAATCGCGGCGCTGGCGCGCAACTGCGAGAAATTCGGCGTCCCCCTCTTCGGCTACCACCACCCGCGTCAAGGCATCGTCCACGTCATCGGCCCCCAACTGGGCCTCACCCTGCCGGGATTGACCATGGTCTGCGGCGATTCGCACACCTCGACCCACGGGGCCTACGGCGCGTTGGCCTTCGGCATCGGCACCACCGAGGTCGAACACGTGCTGGCCACGCAAACCCTCATCTCGCCCAAGAAACCCAAGTCGCTCGGCATCCAAGTGACCGGGTCCCTCCGCGAAGGCGTGACGGCCAAAGACATCATCCTCGCCATCATCCGCAAGCTCGGCGCGGCAGGCGCGACGGGCCACGTCGCCGAGTACTTCGGGCCAGCCATCGAAGCCTTGCCCATGAGCGGACGCATGACGATCTGCAACATGTCCATCGAGATGGGCGCGCGCGCGGGCCTGATCCGCCCCGATGCCACCACCCTCGAATACATCGCCGACGGCGACCGCCCCTACGCCCCCAAAGGCGCGGCGTTCGCCGAACTCGAAGCCCGCTGCGCCGAACTCAAAACCGACGACCCATCGGCCTACGACCGCTTGGAGACGCTCGACGCGAGCGGGCTGGAGCCGCAAGTGACGTGGGGCACGACGCCCGCGATGACCGTGGACATCGGCCAGCCCATCCCCGAGCCCGCCAATGCCAGCGAGACCCGTGCGCTGGGCTACATGGGCCTCAAACCAGGGGTGGACTTGCGCGAAGTGGCGGTCGACACGGTGTTCATCGGCTCGTGTACGAACTCGCGCATCGAGGACCTGCGCCAAGCCGCGGCGATCGCCAAAGGCCGCAAGGTGGCCGCCGGCGTCCGCGCGATGGTGGTCCCCGGAAGCGAGGCAGTGAAGGCGCTCGCCGAAGCCGAGGGCCTGGCCGACGTGTTCCGCGAAGCCGGATTCGAATGGCACCACGCGGGGTGTTCGATGTGCCTCGGGATGAACGGCGACATCCTTCGCCCGAAGCAGCGCAGCGCCTCGACGAGCAACCGTCCGTACGAAGGGCGACAGGGTCCCGGATCGCGAACGCACCTGGTCAGCCCCGCGACCGCCGCCGCCACCGCCATCGCCGGCCGCTTCGCCGACCCTCGTGAGTACGTGGCCTAGCGCTCCCAGAACACCTGTCTGAAGGTGGACCTGCGGCACAAGGAGAATTCCAGAGGCCCAAGAAGGACCCGGCTTGTTTGACACAGAAGAACCTTCTGGTACGATTCGTCTGCGCGTCGCAGAGCTGCCTCTTGGCTAGGACAAGCATTATGAGTGTTCCGGGATTGGTCGCAATGTTGATTGTGGGAGTTGGGCTCACCTCAGCTTCCATATGGATGTTATCGGCTCGGGCATTGGGTACCAGCGAACCATCAGGCCCAGCCCTTGCCACGATAGACCCTGATCGTGAGCGCGAGTCTGACGCCGAGCTATTGAAGCCGGAAGTGAGGTCGCTGGCGAAGACCCGCCTGGAGTTCGAGCTGGTTGCTGATTCGCTGGGCGAGCGCGCAGACGGCCTAAGCGAGATTCAAGCAAAGCTGGAGGCCGCTCTCCTCAGCCATCAGGAAACGGAGCAGCGCATCCAAGAGCGAAACAGCCAAGTCGAGCGCTTGAAACGGGTCGTCGAACGTCACGAAGCTGCTTGCATCGCGTACCTCACGGTGATCGACCACACCCTGCAATTGACCGACTTAAGCCATGCGGAGCGAGCTGCGGCCGAGAGGGAACTCAAGTCCTTCGCGCGGACACTCGAACCCCTTGGGATTCAGGTACTGCGCCCAAATCCGGGTGACGCGTTCCTCGCTGAGTTTTATCAGGCGACGGGTTACGAACCGTCGGAGGCACCCAGTGGCACCGTTGCACGCTGCATCTCAATCGGAGCCAAGGCCGGAGACAGGCTCTTGAAGCGCGCCTCGGTAACCTTGTCTGGACTCGACACACGGGGAGGGGGCAACTCATGAGCAAACTCGCTATCGGCATCGACCTAGTGTAGTGTCTCATTAATA
>DDSP01000061.1 GCA_002343445.1 Chthonomonas sp. UBA2387 | reverse complement strand
GTCCTGGGCTGCGCAGTTAGGCCGTCCCGGGGTGCTGTCTCCTGCCTCGTGGGAACTGGCGTGGACGTCCTTCGCGCTGAACGACGGCACCAAGGCGCAATACGGCTACGGGTTCGGTGTGGACGAGTTCGAGGGGGAAAAACTGATCGGGCACGGGGGCTCGACTTCGGGGTTCTCCTCTTCGATCCGCCACCTCCCGGCGCGTCGCTTGAGCGTCGTGGTCCTGACCAACGCGGGTGAACTCAACATCGGCTCCAAGATCGCGCTCGAGATCCTTGGTCTCGCCAAGCGGGGTGCGCTTTGAGGACGTTCGGCGTCATCGGCCTCGGCCGAATCGGTGGCGGGTTAGCGTCCCAAGCGCTGGCCAAGGGCTACCGTGTCGCCGGCATGGACGTCGCGGGGGCTTCCCAGGAATTGCTTCAAGCGGGGCTGATCGAGGCGACCGACCACGCGTCGTTGGCCGCGAACCTGCAAGCGCCTCGCATTGTGTTCCTTTACATCCATGCCGGTGCCGCCATCGACGAAGAGTTGGCCAAGCTGGCCGAGGTGCTCGAACCGGGCGACATCGTGCTCGATGGCGGCAACTCGTACTGGCGCGATTCGATCGCCCGCGAAGGGCGCATGCGCGAACTTGGCCTGCGGTTCTTGGATCTGGGCACCAGCGGAGGCGTGATCGGCGCGAAGACGGGTGCATGCTTCATGGTGGGCGGCGATGCAACGGCCGTCGCCGAAGTCGAGCCGATCCTGCGCGAATTGGCCGTCCCCGGCGGCTACGTTCACGCGGGTGGGCCGGGTGCAGGCCACTTCGTCAAACTTGTCCACAACGGCATCGAGTTCGGGATGCTCCAAGCCATTGGCGAGGGGATCGAACTGCTGGACAAGTACCCCGAAGACCTGCCCGTGGCCGACGTGCTCCAGTGCTGGAGCAACGGTTCGGTCATCCGCAGTTGGCTGGTGGACCTGCTGCGCGACGCCTACCAGGGCAAGCCCCGCATCGAGGATGTCCCCGGCTATGTCGAAGACACGGGTGAAGTGAACTGGCTGGTCGAGGACGCCATGCGCCTGGAGGCGCCGATCCCCGTCATCGCGCAATCGGTCATGCAGTTGTTCGCCTCGCGCGACGACCAGCGAGTGTGGGCGCGTGCGGTGGCCATGATGCGTCACGGTTTCGGCGGGCATCCGTACGGACCGCACGAAGGCATCGCCGCCGAGCGCCGCACGTCCAAGCTGGGCTGAATCGGTATCCTGACATCCGCATGGGCAGCACGTTCGGCCACCTGTTCCGCATCCACACGTTCGGCGAAAGCCACGGCGGAGCTGTGGGCGTGGTGGTGGACGGGTGTCCGCCGCGCATCCCGGTGGTCGTCGAGGACATCCAACGCGAACTCGACAGGCGCAAACCCGGGCAGAGCGCCATCGTCACGCAGCGAAAGGAATCGGACACCGTGCGCATCCTCAGCGGGGTCGAAAACGGGTTGAGCCTGGGCACGCCCATCGCCATGCTGGTCGCCAACGAGGATCAACGCTCCCGCGACTACGACGCCATGCGCGAGAAGTACCGGCCCAGCCACGCCGACTACACCTACGACGCCAAGTACGGCATTCGAGCCGTTGCGGGCGGAGGGCGGGCGTCGGCGCGCGAGACCGTCGGGCGCGTCGCGGCGGGTGCGCTCGCCAAGCGGGTCCTCGGCGACCTTTGGGGAGTCGAGATCGTCGGCTACGTGCTCAAGGTCCACGACCTATGGGCCGAAGTGGACCCCGAAACGGTCACGCTGGAGCAGGTCGAGTCGAACATCGTCCGCTGTCCCGATGGTCCTGTTGCCGAGGCGATGATCGCCCGGATCGAAGAGGTCCGCAAGGCGGGCGACAGCATCGGCGGCATCGTCGGGTGCGCGGCGCGGGGCTGCCTTCCCGGCTGGGGCGAGCCCGTGTTCGACAAGTTGGAGGCCGACCTCGGCAAGGCGTTGCTCTCGCTGCCCGCGTGCAAAGGCGTCGAAATCGGCAGCGGCTTCGGCGGCACGGACTTGACCGGCTCGCAGCACAACGATGCGTTCTTTCCGGGCGACCAGCCCCGGCCCGCCCGCACGCGGACGAACCTCAGCGGCGGCATCCAAGGCGGCATCTCCAACGGCGAGACCATCGTCCTTCGCGCGGCGTTCAAGCCTACGGCCACGATCATGCGCGAGCAGGAGACCGTGACCACACGATTCGAACCCACGACCATCCAGGGGCGTGGCAGGCACGACCCGTGCGTCCTTCCGAGGGCCGTCCCGATGGTCGAAGCCATGGTGGCCCTCACGCTGGTGGATCATGCCCTGCGGCACCGGGCACTGACCGGGCGCTGAGCCAAAACGAAGGGCGGCCCCCCGCTCAAAAGGGGCCGCCTCAGGAGGTGCCTATGAAGCTCGGACTCAGGAGCCCGTGTAAACCTTGATGGGTGATCCGGTCGGCGCGGCGTTCTTGGCTGCGATGCGGATGCTCATCTCGTTGGTCAGCGTGTACGTTAGCTCGGCGGCGGCGCAAATATGGTCCAGCGCGTACTTCAGCGAGGTCTTGATCAGGAACGCGTCGATCTTGTAGAGCGGCACGCTGATGTCCACCTCGATCGGCACGCCGGTCTGCTGCGAGAGGGAAGCGAACACCTCGCGCATGTCTTTCATCTGGTAGCGAGTGGTCACCTGCTTGGCGAGGGCCGTCTCCGGGAGCTTTCCGCTGGGCTTGGCCGGCGGCTTGATTTCGGGTTTCGGGTCCGTCTTGGGCGGCTCGACCGTCTGCGTGGCCTTCTTTTCCGCGCGCCGGATGTAGTAGATCCCGTTCTGGACCTCGTAGTCCATCTCGGTCAACTTCAGGATCGTGGCGAACGCCTCGTCGAACTCGACCTCGTTGAGGTTGAGGTACAGCATCTTGCGGACCTCGTCCTCGAGGACGTAGTTGCGCTTGCTCTGCGCGAAAAGGTCGTGCAGCACCGAGCGCATGTCCGATCCCTTGCTCGAGATCGTCACGGTCCCGGTGGTCGAGGTCTGGACTTCCTCCTGCGCAAAGGCACAGGCGAGGACGGCGAGAGAGGCGGCGGCGGCAATCAATCGAAGGGTCTTCATGGCGGTTCTCATCGTGCGATCGGGCGGCCCTGGGCGTCGTAGACGCGGATGGTCGGGCGCGAATTCTGGGGTTGCGGGGCCGGTCTGCGGACCGGTGTCCGTCGGACCGTGCGTTTGGGCGTCGGTTTCGGCTGAGCGGCGACAGGTGCGGCGGGCTCAAGCTCGGCCGGAGGCGGGTTCGCGGGTGCCAAGGAAGCCTCGTACTCGGCCAGCGTGTCAAAGGTCGGCGACCCAGCGGCAGGGGCATCGGGTCCGATGAACTCGGGCGAGCCGGGCTCGGGAGCGGGTTCGATCGGTCCTTCGGCAACGGGTTGCTCGGTCGCGGCCGGCACGGGGACGGGCGCGGGCTTGGCGGCCTCTGGGAGCTTGTTCGAGGCCTTGGGACCGAGGACGGACGTCGGGTTCTGCGCCACCAGGCTCATGGCGACCATGACGACGGCCAGCGCGACCGACAGGGCCAGCGGCTTCCACTGCACGGCCCACTTCGTCCTGGGCTTGGCGGTTGATGTAGTGCCCGCTCGGCGGTTGTTCGGCTTCGGGGCGGCGGCGGCCATCGCTGCGGGAGCGTCCACCAGAGCGTGCTGAATCTTGGCGCCGGGCTTGGGCGGGTGCGTCGGGGCTGCAGGCACGCCGAGGATCGCGTCCTTCTTGGCCTCCAGCACGGCCTTGCACTCCGGGCACGAGGCGATGTGCTGGTCGAGTTGGGCCAGGGCCTCGTCGGAGAGGGGGTGCCCGGCGAGATACCGGGTCATTTGGGCTTCGACGAGCTGACAGACAAAGTTCTTGGTGGCCTGCATTCCTAGAGCTTCCTCGCAAGGTTTCGAAGGGCGAAACTTCGAGTGACGCTGTAGGTATTGGCAGGTTGCGAGATTTCTGGAGGGGCGTCAGATACGGCCGCCAAGAATCCGGAGCCGAATCGGGGTGCCACGGTCTGACGGGCCCGGCCACGTCCAGAACGGCGAATCGGTCCTGCCCGTCAGACCGTTCTCGCTTCGCCGCGAACAATGCGTGCGAAAGCGTTGTGGCTATAATGGACGCATGGACCCGGAAGAGCCCATCCCAGAAGACGCGGAAGCTTTGGACCTTGAAGCCTTTGGCATACCCGTGGACCCTCAAGAGGAGTTGCCCGAGTTCGTCTCCATCGCACAGTGCACGGGAAAGGCTCCGCCGTGGCCGAACTGCATATTCTACAATTCACTCGACCCTTGGGTGAATCCCGCGATGCTAGTGATGTGTCTCAATAAT
>DDSP01000031.1 GCA_002343445.1 Chthonomonas sp. UBA2387 | reverse complement strand
CCGCGCCGTTGCCGATGATGCCGATGTCGCCACCCAAGCGGACGTAGGCGATGCCTCGGCGGGCCGCTTCGGCTTCGATGGGGTCCTCGGCGCTGTCGTCGGCGGTCGCCTGAAGCGCCTTGTACCGAAACAAGGCGTTGTCGTCAATGGAAACCTTGGCGTCGGCGGCGATCAGTTTGCCCTCGGGCGTCCACGCGCAGGGGTTGATCTCGATGAGTTCGGCGTCGGTCTCCACGAACGCCTTGGCCAGCTTCTTGATCATCTCGACCATTTGCCGCTGTGCCGGCGCGGGAATCTTGGCACGCTGCACTGCTTCGCGCAGTTCGTAGTCGCACAGGCCGAACGCGGGGTCGATGTGGACGCGAACGATGGCGTCGGGTTCGGTAGCCGCAACCTCCTCGATGTCCATGCCGCCCNNGTAGTACTCCTCGGCGATGTCGATCTGCTCGGCGACGAGCACCTGCTCGACGACCATGCCTGCCGGATTCTGAATGCTGACCAACCGCTTGCCGATGAGTTCTTGGGTGAACGAGGCAGCCGCGTCGGCATCCTCGAACAGCTTGACGCCTCCCGCCTTGCCTCGTCCGCCCATCAGGACTTGGGCCTTGACGACGACGCGCCCGCCGAACTCGCTGGCGATGGCGCGGGCGGTTTCCGCATCGGAGGCGACGCGTCCACCCGGGACCGGGACGCCGAAACGGGCAAGAACGTCTTTCGACTGGTACTCGTGGAGCTTCATAGGGAGAGCGGTGGAAGGATACCGCTTTGGACGTCCCTTAGCCGGGAAGGGCGATCGGGTGCAGGAACCGCAGCCGCAGCGTGGATTCCTTGCAGAACGTCTCGCAACCCACGACCGTCGCCTCGACGGGCTCCGGCGCGCACTCCAGCCGAAGGCTCACGGGCGTGCCGATCTCGATCCGCCGGCTGGCCAGCACGCGCGCTCCCGAGCCCGAAACATCGAGCAACCGTCCCGGCGTCGGGCCGAGCCAAACCTCGGGCCAGGCGTCGCCTGCGATGCGGGCCTCGCGACGGCGGTTCTCCGCACGTAGACATTCGGGGGCCCGGACGGTGAAGGTGTGCGGGTGCATCGCCCGAGAAAGCACCTCGGTCTCGAACACCAAGAGCCCCTCGGGGCGCGAGGTTTCGACGACGATCCGTTCGCCGATGGTCAGCGGAATGAACCGGTCTCTCGAAAGCGGCGCGCTGAACACCCAGCCGATGCCGTCGGCTTCGACGAACCGGGAGCGATACAGGTGGTTGCCGCTCTTCACCCGGACCACGCACCCCTCGGGAAGGGTCTTGACGGGTCGCCCAAGCTTGCGCTGAGACACCCAGTAACCGGCACCGACGGCGACCGCGAAGAGGATCGCAAAGTAACCGACCAATTCGGCGAAGGCCTGCATCAGGGCGTCTCCTTTGGCGTCTCGAACGACGCCTTGATGTTGCGGAGCCCGTCGGAAAGCAACAGCGCGGCATCGGTCAACACCTGCTCGTCGCCCGACTTCGCGTAAGCCCGGAAGTCCTCGATGACCAGCTTGATCTGCTGAAGGCCGAGGTTCAACGATTCGAAACGGCGGCGCGTTTCAGGCGAATGGAACGGGGCCGAAGACCACGCCGAGAGGCCGGCGATCAGGGCCGACAAGCGGTCCATCTCTTCCAGCGTGGTCGGCGCGTCCCGTCGCACGCGGATGCGCTGCAACAGCGAGCGGCAATCGTCCGAGAAGGCGGCGCAAGCCGGGCCAAAGTAGGTCGAGACCCGATCGAGCCACACGGGAGCGACCTCGCCGCCGAGCGACTCCAGCGACTCGCGGGCGCCGGAAGCGTCACCGGTCACGGCAAGGCAGAACCCCAGCAGCAAGTCCACCACCCCGGTCGCTCCCAGCGTCTTGGCATGGCTCAAGGCCTTGGTCGCTCCGGCAAAGTCGCCGGCCTTCATCGAGAGGTAGCCCCCGACGACGTGGGCTTCCGGAACGGTCGCGTCACGGGCGATGGCTTCGTTCAGGAGTCGGCGCGCGTCTTCCGGTCGCCCCGCTTCGGCGTACGCCTCGGCTGCGGTGACCCGCATCGCGGCTGCATCGGGCAGGAGCTGAGCGGCTCGGGCGGCCTCCGAGGCGGCCAAACCCGGCTCGCCGGAAGCAAGCAGCGCTTCGACCAGCGTGCGGCGAACGTCCACCGAGAACGGCGCGACATCGGCCAGATCGCGCAACTTGAGCACGGCCCGGACCACGTCTCCCGCGAGGAGGAGTTTCTTGGCGTCCTCCAGCTCGGCGGGCACCTGTTCGCCCGCAGTCGGAGGTGTGGCGGGCTGGACCAGCCGTTCGCCCTGAGCAGGGTCCGAAGGCCGGATCCGGGGTCGCGGCGGCAGGTCCTTGAAAGGACCTTGACCAAAGATCGCGACCCAGGTGCGTCCCACCGTCGAGCCGAGGCTCGATAGGTCCGGGGCGCCGCCCACCAACACGTTCATGACTTTTGTATCGGACCAAAGCGGGCGGCGAGCAGTCCCGCGATAGAGGGACGCGGCCACTTCCACGCCCAACGACGTTTGCTTCGCCGAGAAAACCAGCAAGTACGCGATGTTCAGGTCGCGCACCACTTTGCGCGCGTCATCGATCGTCACGCGATCGGGAACCTTGATCTTGCCTTCCTCCACGGCAGTGCGAAACACCACGTCGCCCATGCTCCACAGGATGACGTTGACGCGGCCTTCGTCATCGAACTCCGCGCCGATCTCGGGATAGATCGGCATGTTGAGTTCGGCCTGCTCGGCCGTGCCTTCCAGAAGCTGCACCACCAGCATCTCCGGGGCGGCCAACGCGTGGCCCGCAAAGACCAACGCGACCAGTGCCAACAAGGACTTCAGGGCCCGCATGTCAGCCTCCTAAAACTTCAATCGCCTTCTTGCACGTCTCGATGGCCATCCCGAGGCGCGCGGCATCGCCGCCCGAGGCGACCTGCCGCTCATAGGCGTTCACCGCTCGCTGATAGGCGCGCAAGGCGTCGTTCCGCCGCCCCAACTGTTGATAGACCATGGCCAGGTTCTGGTTGGTCCGACCGGGCTCGGCGCCGGCCTCCAGGGCTCGCTCGTAGGCCTGGGCGGCCTTGGCGTAGTCGCCGGTCTGGTGGTGGTTGCGAGCGGTGATCAGCAGGGCGCTCGCTCCCGTGGATGCCTGAGACGACGATCCCGTACTGGAAGTCGTGTTCCCGCCGATACGCGGCCCGTTCGGGTCGCTGATGCGGATGCTGATGTGGCCGGGGTCGTCGGTGGCCCGAGTGGTTTGGGACGTGTTGCCACCACCGAGTTGAGGCGCGGGGTCTGGGCCGGACTTGATCGTGTTGCCATCTCCCTGAACTTGTTCCGTGGGTCGCCCGCCGTTGTTTGCGTCTTGGGGGATCGACTGGACCACGGGCCGAATCGGCGGCACGACGGGGTCCACACCGTTGATGAGCGGTACGCGGTCGCCGCCGGTCAGCGCACCCTCGATCACCGTGTTGCGAGGGCCAGAGTCGAACACGCGGCCCGGCCCCTCGACGTCGAGCCGTCCGGCGTTCGCGTTGGTGTCCTGAGACTGGTTCGGATTGCCATGGGCACCGACCGCCTGAGGGTTCATCTGGAATCCGGTGTTCACGTTGGCCTGCTGGCCGCCGGCGGAGTCTTCCATCACCAGCTTGGGCGATTCGTCGCGGTTGCGCCCTTGGATCAGCCCGATGGTCGCGCCGATGCACACGACGAGCACGGTGGCCGCCGCACCCGCGAGGAGTGCGCGCCGCCGCTGGGGCCGCGTGTTCTCCTCGGGGTCTTGCAGGGCGAGCACGTTGCGCAAGTGGTTGAGCTTGATCTTGTCGAGCGCGGAATCGGGGTACAGCTCGACCACCCGCTCGTACGTGGTGATGGCGTCGCCCAACTCGCCCCGATGCTCATGCACCGATGCTTTGAGGCACAGCGCCTCTCGGGACGCCGGATGAGAGGCGATGGCCGTTTCGGCCACGGCCATCGCCTCGTCGTACCGACGGTCGAAGGCCATGCGTTCGCCCTCGGAGACCAACTTCGCGTGCTCGGCCAACGCGGCCTGGATCGCGTCGTCCGCGAGAGCGTTGCCGCAACTCCGGCAGAACTTGCTGTCCAGGGTGTTGGCGGCCTGGCAATTCTGGCAATGCACCATTTGTTTGCGTTCCAAGGCGGCGTCGCGCGGCCTACACGTCAGATTCTACCAACCCGACCGACCACGACCTTTCGCGAACGGGTGCCTCGGCGCACCTCCTCGCGATAGACGTCGCACAATCCTCTGTACGCATAGACGTCGTACGCGCGCATCAGCTTCTTCAACCCTTGAACGAAAATGCTCTGCGCGCCCTGCTTGGTGTGGCCGCCGGCGTGGCCGATCTCTTCGAACGTGCGCCCCTCGAGCCGCTGCATGAGCACGTCGCGCTGCCGGTCGGTGAGGTCGGCGGAAGCGATGACGTCCTCGCACTCGGACTGCAGCATCGGGTGAGAGCTCCGGCCCATGGCGACGTGGGCGAACTTCGCCTCGCGACGACTGGCCGCGCGCAGCTTGGCTTCAAAGCCGGACTCGGTGTAGTGGGGCGCCTTCCGATCTCGCTCGCAGAGGGCAAGAAGGGCTTCGGCGACAAACGCAAGGTCTTCCTTATTCATGGCGCGACCGGGAGGCACAAGTAATAGTAGTATATATTCGTCTACTATATCGCCTCGTTGCACGCGCCGCCGTCAACCGGCTGGAATCTGAATTCGGCGAAGATCCACCCCCTGCACCTTTGCCGCCCCGTTGCGGCGAGGAGGGGTCATAATCCGGCCATGGATCGCATCAGGGTCGCCTTGATCGGTGGCAGCGGCATCGGCGCGATGCTCGAAAAGCACTGCCGCGGAGCGGTCCGAGTCCCCACCAAGTTCGGCGTCCTCCGCGCCCGCGAAATGCCCCTCGCGGGTTCGACGGTGTGGGTCGTCAACCGCCACGGGCCGGGGCACCGAGTCCCTCCGCACCGCGTCAACTACCGCGCCGTCGCCGAAGGACTCCGCCGCGCGGGATGCCGGATCGCCTTTTCTTCGGCGGCCGTGGGCAGCCTGCGAGCCGATTGGCCCGTCGAAACCTTGGCCATCCCCGACGACGTTCTCGACCTCTCCGGGCGGCGCCCCACGCTCTACGACGACATCGTTTGCCACACCGACTTCACGCAGCCCTTCGGTCCGGCGGCCCGCAAGGCCTACCTCGACGCCGCATCCAACCTGGGCACAGCCGTCCACGATGGCGGGGTGTATGTGACCGGCAACGGCCCGCGTTTCGAGACGCCCCACGAAATCCGCTGGATGCGGCAGCAAGGCGGCGACGTCGTGGGCATGACGGCCGGAACCGAAGCCATCCTGATGCGCGAGGCCGGCATCGCCTACGCCAACGCATCGTTCGTCACCAACTTAGGGTGCGGCCTTTCGACGACCCCCATCACGGACGAAGAGGTACAAGAGGTCATGCGCCGCAGCGGCAAGCGCGTCCTTGACCTGATGCTCGAGGCGGCGCGGCTGGCTTTGGAGGTGGTCCGATGAGTCTGGGAAGACGCAGCTTCGCCGTGTTTCTCGCCATGACGCCGGGCATCGGCGGCCGCTCGATCGTGCGCATCCTGACTCGCAACGACCTGCTCGCGCGCTCGCCCGAGGAGTTTTTGGCCCTGTCTCCCGAGGTCCTCGCCGAGGAGTACAAACTCGGCCCCAAAGCCGTCAACGCGCTCACCAGCAACCAAGCCGAGTTGCTCCGCGAAGCCGGCGAGACCGAAACGCGAATGAGCGAACTCGGCGTCACCTTGGTCACGCTGGCCGACGCCAACTACCCCGAGCGCATCGAGGCGATGGACCCCGATCCTCCGGGCATGCTGTTCATGTACGGCAACCACAAGCTCCTCGATGCGTCGACCTTCGCAGTGCTCAGTTCGCGTGGCACGCCCGGAGCGGCCCTCGACGAACTGGAAGCCCTCGCAGAGGAAGGCGTCTTGGCGGGCAACGTGCTGGTGAGCGGCCACGATACGCCCGAGTACCAGCGCTCGGCCGTGGTTCCGCTGCGTTGGGGTGCGCCGCGCATTCTGGTGCTCGACCGGGGACTGTACGAGGGGTTCGGCAAGGAATTGCGCTCCGAGCCTTTTCGCGCGGCGCGACTGTGGCGGTACGAGTACGACCCCCACACCGACCTCGCGATCTCTCCGTTCCGCCCGCATGCCAAGTACGTCGGCATCAACAACCAGGTTCGCGACCGACTCATCGCATCTCTGGCCGACCGCTTGGACTTCGTCGACGTCAAACCCACAGGCAACATGGAGAAGTGTCTGCGCTTGGCTTTGAAGGCGGGACGCAAAGTGCGCGTGTGCGATCGCTCCTTGGGCTACCGCGACTACGTCCGCGAAGGGGCCGAACCGATCCGCTCGTGACGCTCACTCGTCCTCGAGCATCTTCGGCCAATCGTCCTTGAGCAGCCGCGAGAGCGACCGGTCGGCGAGCAAGCGGCCCTCGTTCTGGCAGATCGCGCAGTAGTTGGTCTCGTTGTCGGCGTAGCGGATGCGCTGGACCTTGCGCCCACACACCGGGCATGGCTCGCCGAACTTGCCGTGGACGGCAAACTCCGGACGGAACGCCGTCACCTCGTCGCGACCCGGGAACTTCTTGATCGCCTTCTGAATCAGTCGCTCCGTCCACGTGCCAAGCACCTCGCGCGTCGCCAAGAACAACCGCTCGACCTCGGATGCGTCAAGGCTGCGCGTCAAACGCATCGGCGAGAGGCGGGCGGCGTGCAGAATCTCGTCGGAAAACGCGTTCCCGATGCCCGAGAACGCTTCGGGGTTGGTCATCGCGCGTTTGAGCGTGCGGTTCTCGCGCAGCAGGGCTTCCCGAAACGACTCAAGGTCGCACGTCATGGGCTCGATCCCACCCCTCCGGTGCGCCTCGAGCCCTTCGCGACCGGCAAGGGCCGTCAGGTTTGCGCGCTTCTTGGTTCCGGCTTCGGTAAGCAGCAGGTGGCCGGTGTCGAACTCAAGACACGCGGCAGTGGTGCGTCCGCCGGGCTGGCCCGGAGCGGGGGGACCCGCACGCCAGAGCAAACGCCCCGCAATCATCAGGTGGATGACCAGATAGCGTCCGCCCTCGAACCCCAGCGCGATGCGCTTGCCCAGTCGCTCGGCGCGTTCAAATGCGAGGCCCTCAAAGGCGGACAGGGGTGGCTCGACCGACTTCAGGATCGAGGGACCGAACACGCGCACCCGCGCGAGACGTTGGCCCGCCAACACGCGATCAAGGGCCGCGACGTAGGCTTCGACGTCGGGCAGTTCGGGCACGGGACTCCGTCTAGTCGGTGGACAGGGCGAGCAGAATGGCCGTGGTCAGCGACTTGTCGTCCGGCTTGGTCCGGGCCGCGAAGCGCGTGACGACCTTGCCGTCTCGATCTACGAGGAACTTGTGGAAGTTCCAATCCACCTCGGTGTCGTCCGTATGGTCCACCAGCCACTGGTACAGCGGATGTTTGTCCACACCCAGAACGCTGATCTTCGAGAACATGGGGAACGTGACGTCGTACTTGCCCGTGCAGAACTCCTTGATCTCCTCGTTGGTGCCCGGCTCCTGGCCGTTGAAGTCGTTGGCGGGGAACCCGAGGATCACCAGTCCCTTGTCCTTGTACGCCCGGTAGAGCTTTTCCAGCCCTTCGTATTGGGGCGTGAGCCCGCAACGGCTGGCGACATTCACCACCAAGACCACCTTGCCCTTGTACTTGGCCAAGGATTGGGACTTGCCGTCGATGTCTTCCATCACGAACTCGTGAAGGGACTCCGGCTCGGAAGGCTTCGCCTGCCGAGTCTGCTGACCGGCGGACACCGCGAACGCGAGCGCACCAAGGGCTAGGAGCACGACGATCTGTTTCATGGTTCTCATTATGCTGGACGCGCGAGCGTTTGTCAAAGTTCTCACGGGCGCGGGCTGGGATTCACGCGGGCACGCGCTTGCCCACCCAATTCAGATCTACGCCTCGGGCGTACAACAGTTCCTGAAGCTGGCCCACATGGATGCCCAGGTGGCGGATGTTGACCAACTGGTGGTCGAGCTTGGGAATCCGATACCAGGGGAATCCGGACTCGGCCGCACCAAGGTCCAGGGCATCCACCCAGCGGCCCACGTTTTGCTCGATCTGGGACAGGTATTCGAGCAGATCTTGCGGGGAGTACGTGGTCTCTTCGGGCGGCATGCCGTCTTCGTCGTCGTCCCACAGAATCACGCCCTGCGGCTGGTGTCTCGCCCACGGGGTGAACTCCGTATGGCTGGGCATCATGTAAAAGTGGGTGTAGAACAGGGTGTGGTAGGCGATGCGCCAGAACGTCCGAGGGTGTTCCCCTGCGCCCCAGGCGTCGTCGGGGCACCGTTCGATGCACTGCCGCAGCATGGCCAAGCCCGCGCCGTACTGGCCCTTGAGGGCGTCCTTGAGGTCCATACCCGGATTCTGGCACTTGTCCGCAGGCAGCTTTTCAGGGACGTACGTCGTTCAAGGCGATCATCATCCCACTCAAGCTGACTTCCGACGTCTCGACCACCTTGACTGCGGCGACGATGTCCGCGTAAGCCAAGCGTTTGGCCACCACCACGTGGCTATAGACAAGCAGAATCCCGGAGTGGGAGACCTTGTGAGCGATTCGCCTGAAGTCGTCGCAGTTGCGCGTGAGCAACACCCGGTTCGCTTCGGCAGCCGCCTGTAGGACAACCTTATCGGATGCGCCACCAAGCCCCATCGTGCCCACCGTCTCGACATCATGACCCTCACTTCGAAGCCACGCCACGAGAGAGGCTGCCTGACTATCCTCGTCAAGCAGCAGTCTCAATCTCGCCTCGGATGGCCTCTTCTCGGGCCTCGGCTTCGATCAGGTGCCGGTAACGCTCTGCGTAGGCGAACACTTCCCGGATCGCCTCGATGGGCAAGTCCCAATCTTCGGAGGCGGCTTCGGCGCCCTGGCCCTCGGACACGATCGCGGACCACAGGGCACCGACGGCCTGACGCCGACCCTTGATCCAAAGTTGGCGTTTCCATGGATGAGGACGCTCGACCAGGTATGTCCAGCGCTCCTTGGGCACGCTCAGTAGGACTTCCCGCTGGCCTTCTTCGGTTTGCACCAGGATGCGCCCGCCCCCGTGAACGGTCTCGAGGAGGTTGTTGGTCAACCGAACCGCCTGCAGCACGGCCTCCTTCGAATTCGGCGCGCCCAGCGATACCCGCAGTGATTCGATTTCCGATTCCTGTGCCGGTGTGACGTTGAAGTTCTGTCGCTTGGGCTTCATGAGTACAGAATGAGTATATCATGCGCGTCACGGTTGCCGGAATGCCGGAACACAGAGGGCGGGCCGGGGCGTCTAACACGTCAGAGACGCCATGCGACCCGTTCTTTTGCTTGCGTTAGCCGCCGCAGTGTTCGCTTCCAGCGATACCGCAGCCCAGACCTCCCGCCGCAGCGCGCCCGCCCCTAGGCTGGCGCACAGCGGGCCGTACAACGAGGTGGTGAACGACCGGTTGCTGGTGCGCGTCCACCCGGACAAGGCGAAAGCCTGGGCCGAATCGCCCGGTTTGCGCCGCATGGCGGCCTTCGGCCTGAACATCCCTGGGCGGTTCGCCAACCAAGTGGGCCCGAATGGTTGGACCCTTTGGCTTCTGGACGGCCCAACGGATACCAAGAAACTGGCGCAGGCCGTGCAGCGTCACCCCGATGTGTTCTTCGCCCAGCCCGTCAACCGCATGTACCTCATGTGGACCGAGCCCAACGACCCGGACTGGAACGCCGTCGAAGACACCGAAGAGATGATTCTGCTGGGCGGAGACGAAGGGTTGAACTACCGACGCCTGTGGTATCTGACCGACATCTACGCACAAGAAGGGTGGAGCATCTGGCCCGACCAGTGGTACACCCACCTCAACAAACCCGCCAACGCCCCCACGATCGCGGTCGTGGACACCGGGCTGGATCTGAACCACCCCGATTACAGGAACGGCGGCCCCAGCCAAGACTCGGCTCAGGGCGGGCAGATCGACATGGCTCATTCGAAGGAGTTCAAGTTCGGAGCGGTCTACGAGGCGGGCACCCCGTTCGACCAATACGGGCACGGGACCCACGTCGCCGGCCTCGCCCTGGCCTCGGGCAACAACGGAGGTTGGAACGGCAAGGGCATGATCGGGGTCGGCTATGCCGCCAAGGGCATGATCCTTCGCGTGTTCGACGACGACGCTTTCGCCACCGACGCCGAAGCCGCTGCAGCCATCTACTACGCGGCCGACAACGGCGCCGAGGTGATCAACCTCAGCTTGGGCACGACGAACTATTCCCAGACGCTTCAAGACGCGGTCACCTACGCCTGGAACAAGGGTTCGCTGGTCGTGGCCGCCGGAGGCAACAGTCAGCCGCCCAGCGCGCAGTTGTTCTACCCCGCCGCGTGCAGCGGCGCTTTAGGGGTTTCTCCCCTGGGCCCCAACTACTACATGGCGGCCAACTACGGCAGCTCGGGCAGCCACATCGACGTCGCCGCCCCCGGTGGCGACCTCATCGTGGATTTCGGGTCCATGGTCGCCTATGCCCAGTACATCTATTCGACGACGAAGCTGGACAGCCACTCGCTCTACGAGAACAAGGACGCCTTGGGCCTCCTGGGATACAACCTGGGATACGGTTACCTGATCGGTTCGTCCACGGCCTCGCCGATGGTGGCGGGCGCCGCCGGTCTCTACTACGGCATGCACAACCTGCGCCAGTCGGACGGCTGGTCGAACGTGCGGACCTATCAGGCGATCCAGCGATCCGCTTGGCACCCCGCCGGGCCTCCGTTTGGCACCTGGGAGCCTTCCTACGGCTACGGCGTGCTGGACGTCGAGGAACTGCTCAGCGATTCGAACACGCGCAACGCGACAGTCGGCTCGTTCGAAGGCCGCGTCTACAAGAACGCGACCCCCATCGCCAACACCTTGGTTCGAGCGACCAACGTCGTGACGGGGCAGCGCTTCGAGACGACGACCCTGAGCGACGGCAGCTACCGCCTGCAATACACGTTGCCCGGCACCTACAGCATCGTTTCGGCGCCTGACGGCCAACTCAAGACGCTCAAACGCACCATCCGCGAAGGTTGCGACCTTACGGGAGTGGACTTCTGGTGCGGCACGTTCACGTGGGACACCAACCCGCCCGTCGTGCCTCGTCTCGAGGTCGTCAACTCGACCACCACGGGCATCACGGTGCGGCACCGAGGCTACGACACGGAAACGGGCATTGACTCGATCGTCTGGCGCATCGGCACGACCGTGGGCGGCAACGACGTGAAGGGCGACACCGAGATCATCCCGGTGTTCAGCGACGTCGAAGCCATCACGGGCCTCTCGCTCACCCCCGGCGCGACCTATCATCTGCGCGGCACCTACACGAACGGTGCCGGAATGCAGACCGTGGTGGACGTGCCCTTCACGCTCCCCGGCAGCGGATCACCGGTCTCCGGCACCGTGACCATCGCCGGATTCACGGGCAACCCGAACGGCAAGACCATCGCCATCCAAGTGCGGAATCCCGGTTCCACAACCGCCCTGCAGACGGTGAACGCAACCCTGAACGCCAGCGGTCAGTTCACGTTCAACACGACCCACACGGGTACGCGCGACATCGCGGCCAAGGGTTCGCACACGTTGCGGAAGATCTCGGCCAACGTGAACGTCCCCTCGGGCGGCGTCAGCGGCGTGAACTTCGCGCTGGTCAATGGCGACGTGACCGGTGACAACACGGTCAACGTTTCCGACTTTCTGGCCCTGCGAGCCGCCTACGGGTCCTCGACGGGCTCGGGCAACTGGAACCCCAACGCCGACCTCAACGGGGACGGCAGCGTGGGCGTGGCCGACTTTTTGCTCTTGCGCAACAACTTCGGACAGTCGGGCCAATCGTAGACGGGCGGCTTGCGAGGCGTTCAAAATGGGCGGGTTCCCATGCTGCTCATCGCTACGCTCCTTCTGGGTGTCGCCGCCTCTGACCTGCCCGCTTGCGGTCCGTTCGTGGAGAACCGGGGCCAGTTCGACGCCGACGTGCGCTTCCGCGCCTCGCGGCCCGGACTGAACCTCTGGGTGACCGACGACGGGTTCTGCGCCGATGCCTACACGGCAACGGTGGAGAACGACGCCGCACGCGTCGAGGGATTGGCCGTGAAGACCACCTGGGTGGGCGCATCCCGAGGCTCATGGGCAGGGACGTCACGACCCGGCACGCGCAACTTCTTGCTCGGCAACCAGCCTGACGCATGGGTCACGGGCGTTCGAGACTTCGACGAAGTCCGGCAGAGCAACGTGTATCCCAACATCGACGTGCTCTGGCAGCTCGATGAGGGCCAGCCGCGGTTCGACGTTGTGGTCCGTCCCGGAGGCGATCCGCGGCGCATCAAGATGACCTTTGCGGGGGCCACGCCTTTCGCGCACGGCTCGGAACTCTGGCTCAAGACCCAGGCAGGCTCGTTCGCGTTCAAGCGCCTAAAGGCGTTTCAGCCCGGCGTGACCCGGCCCGTAGACGCGGCATTCAGGGTGGGACGCGACCGGACGGTCTCCTTCGAGGTTGGCCACTACGATCCGACGAAGACCCTGGTCATCGACCCGATGGTCTACTCGACGATGACGGGCGGCGCCGTTTGGGACCGAGCCAACGACATCGCAGTGGACGCCTGGGGCAACGCGTACACCACGGGCGCGACGGGTTGGACACTCTCGGCCATCTACCCGACCACCGAAGGCGCCTACGATCGAGTCCACGATGGCGTCAACGATGCCTTTGTCTCCAAGTACGCGCCCGACGGCAAGACGCTCATCTACTCGACGCTGATCGGCAGCGCGGCGACCGACGAGGCACGCGGCATCAAGGTGCTGGCCGACGGCTCCGTTTGGGTCACAGGCACCGCCTTTGGCAGCACCTCGGACTTTCCGACGACGGCCGACGCGTTCAGCCAAACCCACTCGGGCGGGGGCGGCGACGTGTTCGTCACGCGGCTGAGTGCGGCGGGCGACCAGATCCTCTACTCCAGTTATGTGGGCGGCGATGGCGACGACGACGGGCTCGCCCTGGCCGTCGCTCCGGATGGTTCGGTGGTCGTGGTGGGCGATACGGTTGCCGGAACGGTCGGCTTTCCCACGACCTCCGGAGCATTCGACACCACGCACAACGGCAACTGGGACGGGTTCGCCTTCAGGCTGAGGCCCGACCTGGGCCTCATGTGGGCGACCTACTTGGGCGGAAACGACTTCGACAGCGCCACCGACGTCGCCGTGGACGGCTTGGGTGCCGCTTACGTTACGGGGATCACGCAAGCGGGCAGCACTCCCTTCCCCACGACGGCAGGCGCGTTCGACACGGTGGCCAACTTCCGTGACGCCTTCGTGACGAAGATCGCCCCGAACGGAGCGTCGCTGATCTACAGCACATTCCTTGGAGGGCGCAGCACCGATGAAGGAAAAGGCATCGCCCTACGAGCCGGACGCGCGACGGTGGTCGGTCGGTCCTTCGCCACCAACACCGAGCCCTTCTTCCCGACCACCGCTGGAGCGTACGACCGCACCCACAACGGTGCGGACGACATGTTCGTCACCCAACTCACCGAGAACGGGTCTAGCCTGGAGTGGTCCACCTTGATCGGCGGGGCCGCGTTCGACGACGCACGGGCCGTGGCCGTTGACCCGGATGGAAACGTCTTGGTGGTCGGAACCTGCGACGGCGCTGGCTTTCCAACGACTCCCGACGCGCACCGGGCGGCCTTCCACGGCCTAGGGCCCGACGCGATTCTGGCGAGGCTGACGCCGGACGGCGCGCAACTCGCCTTCGCGACCTACATCGGAGGAACCAACTGGGACGTGGCGCACGGGGTCGTTGCAGGGCCAGCAGGGGATGCCTTTGTAGCGGGCGAGACCAACGACGCCGACATCGACTTTCCGACCACGGAGGGGGTCGTCGGGCCGACGACAGCGGGGACGTACGACGCTTTCGTGTTCCGGTGGAGATTTGCGAGCGCCTTGCTCCGGGGCACCGTGACGTTCCAGGATCGCCCCGCGAACAAGCCAACATCCGTACCCATCGAGGTTTACCGCGTGGGCGAGAGCGCGCCCCTGATGACGGTGCAGGCGACCATCGCGCCAGATGGGAAGTTCCATCCGTTCGGTCTTCCGGTGGCGAACGCCACGCTGAAGCTGCAATCCGCACCCTGGTTGCGCCGCACACTCACGGTGTCTGCCTCGAACACAGAAGCCGAAGCGAACTTCGTGCTGGTGAACGGCGACATCGACGCCAACAACGCCGTGGGCATCAGCGACTTCGTGCGGCTTCGAGCGGCGTTCGGCACGTCGCCCGGGTCGGCGAACTGGAATCCACTCGCCGACCTCGATGGCTCCGGCACGGTCAACGTGGCGGACTTCCTGATCCTCAGAAAGAACTTTGGACAGTCGGGTCAGGCTTAGGCGGCCTACATCTTGTGGATCGCGTGCCCCGCGGCGTCTTCGAACGCCTCGAGGACGGCTTCCGACATGGTCGGGTGGGCGTGGATGGTGTCCACCATGTAGTCCAGCGTGGCTTCCAGCTTGATCGCGACCACGCCCTCGTGGATCATGTCGGTCACGTGGGCGCCGATCATGTGCACGCCGAGAACCTCGCCGTACTTCTTCTCGGCGACGATCTTCACGAAGCCGTCCTGCTCGGTGGTGGCCATCGCCTTGCCCAACGGACGGAAGTTGAACTTGCCCACCGTGACCTCGTGGCCCTGCGCCTTTGCTTCGTCCTCGGTGAGGCCAACCGAAGCGACCTCGGGGACCGTGTAGACGCACATCGGCAACGCGCGGTAGTCCACGTGCTTGTTCTGCCCCGTGATCGCGTTGGTGACGGCGACAATGCCCTCGTGCGAGGCCATGTGCGCCAAATGCAGATGGCCGGGCACGTTGCTGAGCAGGTCGCCAATGGCGAAAATGTTGGAGGTGTGCGTCCTCAGCGAAGCGTCTACCACCTGCACGCCGCGACGGTCCAGTTTCACGCCAACGGCCTCAAGGTTCATGCCCTCCACGTTGGGCTTGCGGCCAACGCCAAGCAAAACGACCTCGACCTCCACGACCTCGACTTCGGTGCCCTTCTTCACGTGGCACTTCCAGCCGTTGGCCGTCTTCTCGCACTTGTCGAGGGTCGCGCCGGTCTTGACCTTGATGCCCTTGCGCCCGAGCAGTTTGCCCAGTTCGACGCCGAGGTCCGAGTCCATGCCCGGGATGAGGTTGGGCATCATCTCGACCACGGTCACCTGCGCCCCGAGGCCGTTGAACACGTAGCCGAATTCGACACCCACCGCGCCGCCGCCCAGAATCAAGATGCTCTTGGGCACGAAGGGCGCGTTCACGGCGTCGTCCGAGGTCCAGACGTTGTTTTCGGCCTTGCCTTCCAGCCCAGGGATGGGCAGGTGGACGACCGACGAACCCGTCGCCAGCACGAAGTTCTTGGCTCTGAACTGCTTGGTCTCGCCATCCTTGACCACGTTGATCGTGTGGGGGTCGACGAACGAGGCAAAACCCTCGACGTGCTGGACGCCGTTCTTCTTGAACAACATGCCCACGCCGCCGCGCTGGGTCTGGACGATCTTGTCCTTTCGGGACATCACCGCTCCAAAGTCCAGGGTGGCTTCGCCCGTCTTGACGCCGAGTTTGTCGGCATGTTTGACGTGCTCAAGTCGCTCGACCGAGGCGATCAGGGCCTTGCTGGGGATGCAGCCCCAGTTGAGGCACGTGCCGCCGAGATACTCCTTTTCGACGCATATGACTTTCGCGCCGAGTTGTGCGGCGCGGATGGCGGCCACATAGCCGCCGGGGCCGGCACCGATCACGATGAGGTCAGCATCAAAACGCTCGTTGGGCATGGGGGCTTCCTCGGGCTGGTCGGATTCGATCTCGGAGATTTCCCGGATCAAGTTGTCCGAAATGTCGGGTTGGGCGACAGCGGGGCCGTTCGTCGCGTTCGCCGCTTGGTTGTCCACCGAATCCGTCATGAGCCCGGCGCGCCGGGTGGCGCGAACGGAAAGTGTACCGCCTCAGACCTGATCGGCAAGCCGTGCCAGGACTGACGGGCGCTTGAGGGGGAGGCGCAACAACGCCGCGAAAAGAGAGGAGGGGGGACGAAGGGCTCGAGCTGCAACCAAGGGGAGAGCAAATGCTGCAGGAAGCCCTTCAACCGATATGATACACCGTTTCAGCCCGAAGAGCAAGGCGAACCTTGCCGTTTTTTCGCAATTCACGTTCGCCGGCCGGTTCGCCAAACCGCCTTCGGAACGCCAGCCGAGGGCGAACCGTTATACTAACCGGCACAGCCCCATTCGTTGGAGCACTCGAACATGCAGAAAAGACAGACCCCGCTTGTGTTGGTCGCCATCCTCGTGATCATGCTGGGAGGCATCGGCTTGCTCAGCGCAGGCAAGAAGGACGACGGCCATCAGCACGAACAGCCCCAGGCCAACAACGACGCCGTCGGACAGAAGCGTGCCGCGCCGACCAAGGAGGCCGTCGCCAAGTCGCTCGAAAAGAAGGACGGCCCGGGCCAGCCACCCGACGAGGCCGCGATCAAGACCAACCGGCCCTCCATCCTGAAGCAGACGTTCGGCAACGTCAAGCCCACCATCAACGAAGCGTCCACCACCAACCAGTGGTACACGGGCAAGTCGCACCTCGAGAAAGACGAGGCCAAGTAACGGGCATGGGGTGAGCGACCCAGATCCCCTGCTCCCCGCCATCGAGAGGCTCTCCAGCCAGATCGAACGGCTGAACACGCTTCTGGAGAAACAAAACCGCCGACTGGGCTGGCAAGGCAGCCTGCGCGCCGGGTTGCTCATCGGGCTGGGCAGCGTGGTCGGCGCAACGGTCTTGGTGTCTCTCTTGGCGCTCTTCTTGCGCCCGTTCGCGAACGTGGAGTTCTTCCGTCCCTACGTCGAGCAGACCCTCAAAGACCTCGATCGCGACCGCGAACGGTGAGCGGTCACTGGCACTGGGCGCAGAGACCCACCACTTCGACGTGCACCGTCTTCGGCGCGAAGCCTCCGAGCCTGGCGCGCCCGACCAGCGTTTCGGTTTCGCTGTGCGCCATGGAGACTTCCACCACCTTGCCGCATTCCTGACAAACCCAGTGCTGCACCTGGTCCTGATGCTCGTGGAACTGCCGACAGGCCGTAAAGCCGTCCAGGACGCCGATTCGGTGGACCAACCCGAGTTCGCTCAGCGTGGTGAGAATGCGATACACGCTCACCACGTCGATATGCGCTCCGTCCTTGGTGATGCGTTCGTGCAACCCATAGGCGGTCAGGCACTGATCGGAATTCGCCAAGGCCCGCAGAACCAACATACGGGGCGTCGTGATGCGCAAACCGCTGTGGCGCAACGAGGCCACCGCATGAGCGATGTAGCTGTCCGGGCCCGCCGAAGCGCGGTTCTTGGGGTTGGTTTGCCCTGCTGGGTGTGCCACGACGTTGGGATTGTACAGTCCTACGGAACCGCCTGCTGGACTCAAAGCCCAGCGAATCGTTCATTTTCGTGGTTTCCCCCTTCACAGGGCGAAATCTTTGTGCTATGCTGACTGGCGAACCTAGACTCGGTGGAGGACCGTATGTGGCTCCCCGGAAGGAGAAGCAGACGATGCAGTTTTACAATCTGAAGACGCGTTCTCATGTCGATGTGCCGGAAAGCGCCATCAAGAAGACCAAGATGGTCCGCAAGACCAAGTCGGGCGAACAGACGCGCTACGCGCTGATGGCCGAGCACGGCGGTGCGAAGCTGTACAAGTTCGTCAACGAAGCCACCTACAAAGCCACCAAAGCCGAAGAGGTCTGAACGAGTCGCTTCGGTTTCGGAGTTGATCCGGGTTTGCCGCGTCGCGGTAGGCCCGGTTTTGTTTTCTGGGGGTTGATTACTCCCACTCGATCGTCGCGGGAGGCTTGCTGGTGAGGTCGTACAGCACGCGGTTCACACCAGGCACTTCGTTCACGATGCGCGTCGCGATATGCTCCAGAATCTCGAACGGAATGGGGGCGGCTGTGGCCGTCATGGCGTCCTCGCTCTGCACCGCTCTAAGGATGATCGGATTCTCGTAGGTGCGCTCGTCTCCCATCACACCCACGCTTCGAACATCGCCCAGCAGCGCGGCATACGACTGCCAAATGCCCACTTGCAGCCCCCGAGCGCGGAGCTCTGTGCGGAAAATCCAGTCCGCCTCCTGAACCGTGGCAACGCGTGCTGACGTCACCTCGCCCAGAATCCTGACCGCGAGTCCTGGGCCCGGGAACGGTTCGCGCTCGACCATCTCTTCCGGCAAGCCCAACGCTCGGCCCAGGGCACGCACCTCGTCTTTGAACAGCCAGCGCAGCGGCTCGATCAGTTTGAGCCTCATCCAATCGGGCAAGCCGCCCACGTTGTGGTGGGTCTTGATCTTGGCCGCCGTCGAGCTCCCGCTCTCGATCACGTCGGGATAAAGGGTGCCTTGCGCCAAGAACGTGCAGTCCTTGAGGTCGTCGGCGTGGTCCTCGAACACGCGCACAAACTGCTCGCCGATCGTCTTGCGCTTCTGCTCGGGATCGGTGATGCCTGCCAGCGCCGAGAAGAAGCGCGCCCGAGCGTCGAACACGATCAAGCGGGGATGGAAGTGCTCGGTAAACGCCTGGCGCACCTGTTGGGCCTCGCCCTTGCGCAGAAGTCCGTGGTCGACGAACACGCAAACCGCCCGATCGCCGATGGCCCGCGTCAGCAAGGCGGCCATCACCGAGCTGTCCACGCCGCCGCTGACGGCGCAGAGCACTTTGGCATCGCCGACTTCCTCGCGGATGCGGGCGATGCTCTCCTCGATGAAGTTGGCCGTCGTCCAATCACCCTTGAGCCCGACGTGCTCGAACAGAAACCGGCGCAGGATCTCCTTGCCGGCTGGCGTGTGGCTGACCTCGGGATGGAACTGGACGCCATAACGCTTGTTTGCCTCGTCGGCGAACGCCGCGACCGGGCAACCGTCGGTCGAAGCGATGACCACTGCGCCGGTGGGAGGCTGGACGACTTCGGTGCCGTGGCTCATCCAGACCTGTCGCGAGGCAAGGCCCGCGAGCCACGAGTTGGCTGCGACCGAGGTCAGCGCCTGCCGGCCGTATTCGCGCCCTTCTGCCTTCTTCGCCGAACCGCCCATGTTGGCCGCGAGCCACTGGTGGCCGTAGCAGATGCCAAGCGTCGGGATGCCCTGAAGGGCCGCCGGGTCCATCGTCGGAGCGTCGGCCTCGTCCACCGATCGCGGCCCGCCGCTCAGCACCACAGCGCTTGGATTTCGCTCACGGATGACATCGGCCGCCTTGTTGTAAGGCACCATCTCGCTGTAGACCCCGTGCTCCCGAATGCGGCGCACGATGAGTTGCGTGTACTGGCCGCCGAAGTCCACGACGAGAACGAGCTCGTGGCCCGAGTTCAGGGACATAGGCCCATAGTTTGACAGATATGTTAAGGCAGGCGAGGATGTAGAATCCAAACATCCCATGACGACCCTGCTCACGGAGAAAGCGATCCAGCAACGCGTGGACGAGATGGCGCGCGACATCAACGCCGCGTACGCGGGCGAACCCGTCTTGGCCGTCTGTGTGCTGAAGGGCGCCTTCCTGTTTCACGCCGACTTGGTGCGCCGTCTGGTCGGCGAAGTGGCCGTGGACTTCATCCAAGTGAGCAGCTACGGCACGGAGCAGCGATCCAGCGGCATCGTCCAACTCAAGAAGGACGCCGACACCTCGTTCGAGGACCGCAACGTGCTGCTCGTCGAGGACATCGTGGACACCGGTCAGACGCTCAAGCACCTGCGCGAGTTGTTCGCCACCCGCCGCCCGAAGAGCCTGCGCGTGGCCGCGCTCCTCTCCAAGCCCTCGGCCCGCGTGGTCGAAGTGGACGTTGATTTTCTCGGATTTGAGATTCCCAACGAGTTTGTGGTAGGATACGGGTTGGATAGCGCGGAGCAGTATCGCAATCTCGGGCATATCGCCGTCTTAGGCGGCTGATCACCTCCCCCGGAAGCCGCGCTCTTTCCAGACCCTTCCCATTTCTCCCAAGCAGGAGCGTTCCGATGCACCAATTCAGACCACGAAAGTCTGCCGATGGAGGCGGACAAAACCGTCGGCGCAAACGAGGCGGCGCCGGTCAGATGCCGAAGACCGATCTGTCCGACCTCGAACAGATGCCCGAAGTGGATTATTCCCACTTCGATTCCATGACCCCCGCCGAACTGGCCAAGGTCGCCAAAGCGGCCAAGATCCCCCTCAGCACGTCCCGTTCCGAAGTCATCGAGCAGTTGCTGACCGCAAACCTCGACGTCGAGGGACTCACCTACGGCCGGGGCATTCTCGAAATCCTGAACGACGGTTGGGGATTCCTGCGCCGGGACAACTATTCGCCCTCGCTCGAGGACATCTACGTCTCGCAGTCGCAGATCAAGCGCTTCAACCTCCGCCCCGGCGACACCGTTTACGGCTTGGCAAGACTGCCGAAAGAAGGCGAAAAGTACAAGGGCATGCTCCGCGTCGAAAGCGTGAACGGCATCGGCGCCGTGGCGCTCGCCCAGAGCGGACGCAAGAACTTCGACGAACTCACCCCGCTTTATCCCGACCGGCGCATCATGATGGAGACGACGCCGGACAAGATCGCCGCCCGCATCATCGACCTGATCGCGCCCATCGGCATGGGCCAACGCGGCCTCATCGTCTCGCCCCCAAAAGCCGGTAAGACGAGCATGCTCAAGACGATCGCCAACGCGGTCACCACGAATCACCCGGACGTGTATCTCATGGTCCTGCTGGTGGACGAGCGGCCCGAAGAAGTCACCGATATGCGGCGCAGCGTCAAGGGCCAGGTCATCTCTTCGACGTTCGACGAGCCCGCCGAAAACCACATGCGCGTCGCCGACCTGTGCTTGGAACAAGCCAAGCGATTGGTCGAAGCCGGCCGCGACGTGGTCATCCTGCTCGACTCGCTCACACGTCTTTCGCGCGCCAGCAACCTCACCATCAACCCCTCGGGCCGGACGCTCTCGGGCGGTCTGGACCCCTCGGCCCTCTATCGCCCCCGCCGGTTCTTCGGCGCGGCGCGCAACATCGAAGAGGGCGGCTCGATGACCGTCATCGCCTCGGCGCTCGTGGATACGGGCAGCCGCATGGACGACGCCATCTTCGAGGAGTTCAAAGGCACGGGCAACATGGAAATCGTGTTGGACCGCGACCTCGCCGAGCGACGCATTTGGCCCGCGATCGACGTCCGCAGATCCTCCACCCGCCACGAGGAACTTCTGTTCAAGAAGGAAGAACTCGAAGGCGTGGTGCAACTGCACCGGCTCCTCGCGAACCAGGAAAACAGCGTCGAGGCCACGGAAGCGCTGATCAAGCTGCTCAAACGCACGCCGACCAATTCGGCGTTCCTCGACAGCGTGGTTCAGAAGACGCGCGCCACGGTCTAGCGAGTCTCGCCCAGAACCTCATCCAAACCCCTGCCGAACAGAGGGGGTCCGCAAACCGTCACATCGGTTCGAGCAAGCCGTACTTGCCGTCGCGACGCTTGTAGATGACCTCGGTCCGGCGGGTCTCGGAATTCGTGAACACGAAGAACGGGTGGTCCACCATCTCCATCTGGAGCGCCGCCTCCTCGATCGACATCGGCTTGGGGTCGAACTGCTTGCGCTCGGCGAGCGGCAGCAGATCCGCCTCTTCCTCCTCGATGGGAAGCTCTTCCAGTGCGCTTGGCGGCGTCGCGCCGCGTTTCCGGTGGTTGTGGAGGAGCCGCCCTTTGAGGCGTCGCAGCCGCGTCTCAAGTTTGTCCGTGACGCGGTCGATCGCGGCTCGGACGGTCAGATCGTGTTCCTCGCCCCGCACGGTCAATCCGTCGGCGAAAACGGTGATCTCGATGCGGTGCCCGTGCTTTTCCTTGCGGTGCACCATCTCGACCTTCTGGGCCTGGCTGAAATAGCGGTCGAGGCGTCCGAGTTTTTTGGCGGCGTACTCGCGATCTCGTTGGGTGACGTTGCCTTCGGCGTTGCGTACGAGTACTTCCATAGGTGTCTCCGGCCTTGGGCCGCCGTCGGCGACCCACAGGGTTGTCGCGTCTGAGACATCGCGCCCCAGACACAACCTTCATTCCACATACGCCGCTGGGACTCCTGCCGCTCGCACGCGAAGGTCCTAGGGCACCGTCGCCCGCGAGGCGACGATCGTCAGCGGCCCTTCTTGTTCAGGCGCACGGCGAACACCGAGGACGAGGCCGTGATGTACAGCCAATCGCGATCGACCCCGCCGAACGTGCAATTGGTCGGGTTCTCGGGCAGGTCCACGCGCAACAGAATCTTGCCGCTGGAGTCGAGGGCGATCATCTGCTTGAGCATCGGCACGGTCACGTAGAGGTTCCCATCGGCATCGAGCGTCATGCCGTCGCCGCCGGGGAACGAGCGTCCGCCGTGGTCGGGCGTCTCGAAGATCCGACGCTCGGGCCCGAGTTTGCCGGGGCCTTCGATGGCGTACGCCCGCACGAACGCGTCGCCCGTGGGGTGGACGTACAGGGTCTTCTCGTCCAGCGAGTAGGCGATGCCGTTGGGCCAAGGCAGGTCGGGGATCGCCATTCGAGCCTTCCCTCCCTTGGGCACGAAGTACACCGACATCTTGGGCTGCGTCAACTTGCCGTCGCCGAACTTGGGGTCGGTGAAGTAGAGGTCGCCGTTCTTGGCGATCGCCAAATCGTTGGGCGCGTTGAAACGGACGCCCTCATAGGTGTCGGCCACCACACGGTGCGCCTTGGTTTCCAAGTGGTACGCCCCGACCATGCCCGCGTCGCCTTGGCACGCGAACACCTCGTCGCCATAGATCGCGAGCCCATTGGCCGCCTTGGTGTTCTCTGCGAAAACAGAAAGCTCGCCTGCGGGGTCGAGCGCGTAGATGCGGTTCGCGGGGATGTCGCTGAAGAGCAACCGCTTGTGCTTGGCGTCCCAAATGGGGCCCTCGGTGAACTGGAATCCGGTTCGGACGAGACGAAGGGGTTCGACGATCTTGAGGTCTTCCATAGGGGTCTTACCGGGCGAAACAGGGGCCGCCTGGCCAAGGGGGGACAAAGCGATCAGGGCCGACAGCGTCCAAAGCACAGGTTAGCCTAGCGGATTCGCACTCCCGCCGTCAACCGCAGGCGTGATACACTGGGACCAGGAGCCCCATACCCAGTGATCATCGCCGCCCTCGCTCTTGGTTCGGTCATGTTGGCCGACGACCTTCTTCCCGACATTACGATCTGGGATGAGAAGTTGTACGACACCGCCATCGACACGGACGAGATCCCCGGTCGCAAACTGCTGCGACTCAGCACCGGAACGCCCAACATCGGGTGGGGACGCTTGGAAATCCGAGGCGGCGAAGTCATCAACTCCAACACGCAGCGGGTCAATCAGCGCATCTATCGAACCGACGGGACGTTCTGGGAGCGGCCTGCAGGGAACTTCCTCTACCATCAGGGACACAACCACATCCACTTCGAGAATTGGTGCAAGTACCGGCTTCGGCGGGTTCTGGCCAACGATGGGGTGGGTGAAGTGCTCTCAGAAGGCCAGAAGACCAGTTTCTGCATCCTCGACCTCCAGGTCCACGACACGAGCAACCCCTACTACAACTCGGCCGGCAACTACCGCAACTGCGGCTCCACCGTGCAGGGATTGACGCCGGGGTGGGCGGACATCTACAGCAAGTCGCTCCCCGACCAATGGGTGGACATCACCGACATCCCCGATGGAACGTACTGGCTCGAAGCCGAGGTCGATCCCGACGACAACCTGCTTGAATCGAACGAGACCAACAACATCGGCCGCGTCAAGGTGACCATCGCTTCGCCCCCGCCGCTGGGCCCGGACCGATTCGAGGAAAACGACACTCGTGCCCAAGTGGACGCTCGGCCCGAAGGAGGCAACAACAGTCCGAACTTCGGTTTGGTGAACGCGGCCCGCCAGTTCGAGAGCCTGTCCGTCGAACCGAACGACGACGACTGGTTCAAGTTCCGGATGAACAACCCGGGCTCCTCGGGCGACCACGTGGCGATCACCTCCACCGTCACAACAGGCGACACCGATTTGGAGCTCTACGACGCAGCCGGCAACCGGTTGGCGCGCAGCATCACCACCTCGAACAACGAGACCATCTCGCTCTCCGGGCGGCCGGCGGGCACCTACTACGTCCGCGTGTTCCCGTACTCCGGCTCCAACCCCAGCTACACGTTGCGGATCGACCCGGCGGCGAACAACGCGCCGACGATCACGGTTCAAGAGCCCGCCCAGAACATCTGGGTCGAGACCAGCATCGAGGCGTTCCGAGTGCGATGGCAGACGAGCGACGCCGACGGCGACCCCGTCAAGGTGGCCGTCTGGTTGCACAGGACCCCCGTCGTTTTCGACAAAAACACAGCGACGTTGGTGCCCGGATACGAGGCCATTCCAGGTTCGGACGGGGTGGCCAACGTGAACACGGCCACGATCCCGCACGGTCAGTGGTACGTGTATCTCAAGGCCACTGACGGCGGTTCCACCAACGGTCGCTTCGCGGCGGGTTGGGTGCATCTGTACGTCAAAGGCGACATCGACATGAACGGGCACTTCGACGCCGAGGACATGGAGATCATCGTCAAGATGTTCCGCGCCCAGACCGGCGGATACGGCGGCAAGATGCCCGACCATTGGACGATGATCCTGGACGCCGACCGCGATGGCGACTTCGACGAGCGGGACTTCAAGCTGCTCAAGCGCATGCTCAACGGTCACTGATGCCCATTCCCGCCCTGCTTTGCTTCGGCGTCTGGTTGACCTACGGCGTATGGCTTTGGCGTCGTTCGGCGGGCTTGCGTGCGTGGGCGGCGACCAAGTCGCGCCCGTTCCGAGCCGTGGGCGGGTCGGCGCTGCTGTTCTTGGGTGCGGGGGTCCTGCTCGGGGGGCTCATGGCGTTGGAGCCGGCAGGCTTGGCGAAGGACGGCAAGATCGAGCCCGGCGGCTGGTGGGTTGCGCTCGCGCTGGGAGTGGCCTTTGTTCATGCTCAGGTCGTCGCGGCGGCGCTCATGGCGAGCCTGATCCGCGAGAACCTGCAACTCGAAGCCCGCGCCGAAGCGTCAGATCGTTCGAAGGTGTTGCCCAAATCATGAAGCGCTTGCTAGCCCTCTTGTTGCTGATCGTCGTCCCGTTCGCGGGGCTGGCCCAAACGCCGCCCGCCGAAGAGTCCACGATGGTCAAGATCCGCAAACTGGACCTTTACAACCAGATCCTGCCCGTGCTGCTGACCAAGGAGCAACTGGAAAAACTGCTGCCCGCCATCGAACGCGCCCGGTCCAAAGCCAAAGAGATCGAGCGCAAGGAAGCCGCCGAGTTGGCTGCGCTCAACAAGGAACTCGACGAGGCGATCGCCAAAGCCCGCGATCAGGGACAAGTGCCCAAGTTGGAGATGGTGCAGAAGGTCGAGCAACTGCTCTGGAGCATCGCCATCCGCCGCAACGCGACGGTCAACGAGAACACGAACGCCGTCGTCGCCGTACTGGAAGCCGAACTGAACGAGGGCCAGAAACGCGCCGCCGCCAACTCGCTGCGGCCCAAAGCGTTCGACCCGAACGTGCGCGAAGAAGAACTGACCACGTCGGACAAGCTGCGCCTCTTCACGCGGGTGATTCTGTTGGATTCGATGGCTTACGACATCTTGGTCGCGCTCAGCCGCAAGCGGTGAGGGCTGAGTAGGGCCGTTCATCTGAGTCTCACAGGTACATGGCAGGTCCGTGTGCCTAAGGGCAACTCAGCCGTTGGTGACAATGCGGGGTAAGATTCGCCGCACTCCCATGACCCCGCGCGAGCAGAACGAGCAGATCAACCAGAAGCGGGCCGAGCACCGACGTGAAACCGAGGCTGCCTTGGCTAGCTATCGCATGGAGCTGGACGGTCTCCAGCGCCGTCACCAAGACGAGATGCTTGAGGCTGCAATGTTCGCGGGCAAGCTGGGACTGTCGTATCGGCCCGAGACGAATCAAGTTGTGTTCATTGTGTCCTCGCTGGAAAACCCGGCGGATTGGGATACCAAGCCATGGGACCCTGACCTCGTGGACGGCGGTGAGGGAGACACGCAAGAAGAGGACATGGAGCCCTCTGGAGGCGGCGAGCTACCCTTTGCGGAGACAACTAATGCAGCCGACGAAGCGGCAGTGGAGGATGAACCGGAACCACCGGCCATTGCCGATGAGCAGGCAGAGCGGTCTCAGCTAGCCGGCGTGCCTCAATCGCATTCTGCGCCGTTCCACGAACCCGTGACTAGCCCCAATGAAAGCCATTCCGAATTGTCGCAACCGTCGTCGGTGGAGGTGGAATCCGGTGGGTATTCTGGGATACTCATTCTCCTTGCGTGGGTGCTCCCACTATTCCCAGCACTGTTTGCTGGCATCGGTTTGGGCATGCTCGCTGGCCTCATACGTAACGTCAGGAAGCCAGATCACAGTTTTTGGGTGCCCATTTTCTTGGGCGTGGCGGTTATCTACGGAATCAAACTTCTCTTTCATGTGATCTGGCGCCCCATCGGTGTCCGGGTCGCGCTCGGCGAGTTCAAAGGCTACGGCTGGGTGTTCGCATCAGCGGTCGTCATTACAGTCTTGTTCTTGGTCCTTGAGGCATTGCTCGGTGCGAACGCGCTGGTGCAGTATTCACTGAGGGCCACAGTTCGCGAAGAGGATCGAACGATGTTTGCGATGGCCTTCCCTATCGCGATCGCAGTCACTTCTCCCATTCTGTTGTCAGCAGCATTCATCGGCTTTCGGGAGGGTCGCGAAAAGGTGACTGCCGACCAGAAACGCCAAGCGTTGCTGGAGGCCGAACAGCGGCAAGCTCTCGAGCTCGCGGAGCGTCGGCAGCGAGCCCAGGAACTTGAACTGCTGCGACGGCGCGAACTTGAGGTCCGAGCGATCGAGGAAGAAGCGAAAGATCAGCAGGTTCGCCGAGAGCTTGAGGCAAAACGGCTCGCACACGAGGCTGATTTGGCGCGACGCGAGCATGAGTTGCGACTTAAATGGGAGGAAGAAGATCGAGTTCGGCAGCGGGCTCTTCAGGATGAACACCGCGAGGAACTGGCACGCAAGGAGGCTGATCGCCTCCGCCGTCGAGACGCTGAGCGGAGCGAGCTGGATTCCTTCCGAAAGCACCCAGACTATGTTTCCCTCATGCAGTCCCTCGGACGGATCAACGTGCTACGAATCGAGATCGAGAGGTTGCGCAAGGAAGTGACCTCGTTCAAAATCTCCCGCGGGTACGACAAAATGGAGGTTCAGTGAACAGAACCAGGTCTCAAAGGCGCGCATGGATCGCGGTGGGCATTTTCTTGTTAGGTCTAGCCCTAGCGGTCGTGTTGATTATCGCGTTGGGAATCAGATTATCCGCGGGTTCAGAAGGCGGTTTTCGAAGGCTAGCTGAAGATCCAGCTCCGCTGAACGTCATTTGCATCGACACGTCCGAGTCTGCCAGCAAGGCATTAAAAGTGTTCCAAGCTCACGCCCTTCAATGGATACAGGACTTGTCGCCGTCCGAAGTGATGCTCTTCAAGTTTGACAGCACGGCTGCGAACATCTATGAGGGGGCATCAGAGCGCAGTGAAGAGGAGTGGGCGGGAGTCATCAGGTCCCTTGATGAGGTTCGACGCGGGGGCATCACCGGCACAAACCTCCTTGACTTACTAGGCACCGTGGATGTCCACACAAGGGAGCGGTCTGCGAAGATGGTTATCCGAGTTTATACGGACGCAGGGATCGACGGGATGCCCGATGAACAGTTGAAGCAGTGCCGTGAGTACCTCGATCGATGGCGTTCAGAGGGTCGCATCGAGTCGTTCACGATGCTTGGAGTCAAGCCCGACTGGCGGCGCAAGCTCGTCATGAATCTTGGTGATCAGGTTCGCTTCGAGGATCTCTGAGTCATGACAACCGCCCGCTGCCCACTTGACATCGCGCTCAGCCGCAAGCGGTGAGGGCTACTCCATGTATTCCATCTCGCGCAGCGCCGTCGGGTTCTGACGCCAGTCCTCCCGCACCTTGACGAACAGCTCCAAGTAGACGGGCCGCTCGAGCAACCGCTCGATGTCCAGCCGCGCCTCCGTGCCGATCGTCTTGAGCATCGCGCCCTTCTTGCCGATCAGGATCGCCCGCTGGCCCACGCGCTCCACCACGATCGTGGCGTTGATCTTGACGCGTCCGCCGGGCTCCTCGATCCAGTCGTCCACCAGAACGCCCGTGGCGTACGGCACCTCCTGCTTCGTGCGCTGCATCACCTTTTCGCGCACGAACTCGGCGGCCATGAACCGGCTCGATTGGTCGGTCAGGGCATCCTCGTCCCACGCGGGCGGACCCTCGGGTAGACGTGCCACCAGCATCGAGAGCAGCTTCTCCACGTTGTCGCCCTTGGTGGCCGTCGTGAGCATGTAGTCCTCGTCGCCCACGCCGAGCAGGTCGCGATAGGCTTCGACATGCTGGACCACGAACTCGGCCTTGAGCAGGTCCATCTTGTTCATGCACAAGATGAGCTTGCCGCTCGATCCGCCATAGCCCGATTCGCGGATGGTCCGGGCGATGCGCCGCTCGTCCTCGTCCGGCTTTTGCGATGCGTTCACCACATAGACCACGAGGTCGAGGTCCGCGAGGCTGCCGCGCGCCGACTCCACCATGGCTTTGCCGAGCCGCGTGTGCGGTTCGTGGATGCCGGGCGTGTCCACAAAGGCCACTTGGAACTCGGGACGCGTCACGATGCCGAGGAGGCGTCGGCGGGTGGTCTGCTTCTTGTTGCTCGTGATCGCGACCTTCTGCCCGACCATGTGGTTGAGCAGCGTGCTCTTGCCCACATTGGGTTTGCCGACGAGGGCGACCATGCCATAGCGGTGTTCCATGGCCTACTCCCGCTTCCTGAACACGATGTTGATGTCCGCCTCGGGGTAGCCCTCGGCCCGTTCGCCGCCTCCGTTGCCGCGCTTCTTGCGGCGTCGGCGTCTCCGACGTCCGGTCTGGCTCGGGTCGTCCGCTTCGGATTCGTCCTCAGGTTCGGCTGCGGCCACCTCGTCGATCTTGGGCCAGAAGAAGATGTCGTCCGCGCTTTCGTCTCCTTCTTCGCCGACCATCCACTCGTCCAGCTTGATGATCGGGATGTCGAAGTTGAGCTGATCCTGGCTGAGCGTGTCGGTCCGCCGCTCGGGCAGATTCTCCAAGCGCAAGACCGTCGCGGGATCGGTGGCCAACATGGCTTCCAGATCGTGCCGCGGCCCGACCATGAAGAGGCTCGTGGTCCCCGCGATCGCGTGGAATCGAATCTGACGCGAATCCTCGGCCACCCACGATTCGTTCAGCACGTCGTACGCGCTCCACTTGTCGGGAAGCGCCAGGGTCCTTGGGCCGCTGCTGGTGGCGTGGAACGTCAAGAACGGGGGTCGAACATGGACCACGTCGTCGCCGAAGCTCCAAACGTGGGCGCCTGCGGCTTGGGCCAGCGCACGGATCAGACCCGCAGGCACCGGCGGCTCGCCCAGGAACACCGAGGTCCAGTCCAAATGGGGCTCGCGGGCGTGACGGCTTTCGTGTACGACGAAGCTGGGCAGGCCGGTCTGGGTGTATTCGCCGAGGACCGACGCATCCTCCGGTATCGCGAAGTAGCTCGGCTCGAGGTTGACGTCGTCCGTGCCGTGCTTCTCGTCGAAGCTCTCGCAGAAGGGGTGGCGACGGTTGCGGATCGTGGTGCCCGACTTGCTGTTGAACGGCTGGGGCCGCAAGGCGATGCCGGTGATCTCGCGCACGCGCTCGAGCGATTCCCGCCCTCCATCGAACAGCCCAGCCCCATACAACCAGAACAGCACCTTGCCGTCGCGTTGGAGTCGCGACTTGATCGCCGAGCGGTACTCGGGGCGCATGTCCCAGGCATTGAGGAAGATGTAAAGCTTGCTCTCGGGGAACACCTCGCGGTGCGCCAAGTCGCTGAGCAGATAGAACGCCGCGCTCAGGCCCGATTTGAGGACGGCATCGCGTACATTGCGGACCAAGTGGTTGAAGCCCGTCGGGTCGCCCAGGTACGCCAGCGAGCGCTCGTCGATGAACACCGCGACATCGGGGGGGCTCATCGGCGTCTCAAGCCGACGCACCAGAGACTGGATCGCGGTTTGGGCCCGCGTCCACACGCTGGCCGGTCGAAGCCAGCCGTTGCCCCACAGGTCCATCCAGCACACGCCCGACCCATGCGCCAAGGCCACGCCCAACCCGCGCCAGTGGACGCTCTCCAGCGCCTGCGGCGTCTTGATCACTGGGTTGAACTCGTCGGGCTCCTGAATGTTGCTGATCGAGGTCTTGAAGTCCTCTTCGCTCACGTAGAGCTTGCCGTTCAGACTGAAGCTGTCCACGGGCCCAGGGAACGGCGCAGCCTCGCCCGGCGTGCGGTTCTTGTAGCTTGGCGGGCCGGCGATGAAGTCCACCTCCCTTGTCCGAAGCAGCTTGCCAAGCGACAGGTGACCCGAATACGGGTGCGACCACTCGAACGAGTAGCCGTAGCTCACGCCGACGAGGAAGTGCCCATCGCTGGCCTTCTTGGCCGTGTAGGCAAGCTCGCCGATGCGGAACACCGTGGCATCGCTCAGGAAGAAATGGTAGTCCACCCAGCGCCGTTGCTTGCGCTCGGTCCTCATGAACCGCTCTTTGCGCTGGTTGGAACGCTCGAACGGCGGCACGGAGATCGTCCGGAAATCAACTTGCCCATCGAACCAGGCGGCGCGCAGCGAGACGACGTCGTCGTTGTAGCGCGTCCGGGCCCAATCGCGGAACTTGTCCCGCGCGGCGGCCGAATTGTCGTAGCCGTTGTCTTCGGGATAGAACCACTCGCCTCGGTCGAGTTGGACGCCCATGATGTGGTCCTTCTGACCGAGCAAACGCAAGCGGCGCACCAGGCCGTCCAGACACTCGTTGGCGGCTCCCCAGTACTGGTCGTCGCAGATGCTGGGTTCGGCGAGCGTCCCGTCGAGCCAACTGAACCGGGCACGCTGGTAGCGAAGGTCCCATCCACGGGGCGCGACGAACACGATGCGGAAGACGACCTGGGCTTCGGGGTCCGCCTCGACGGCCTTCTTCAGCAGGTAGGCGGCGAACTGCGCGGTCTCGTCCACCAACGTCGGATCCACCTCGAGGTCGAGCAGCAGCGCGTGAATGTGGACGCCGGCTTCGGCGGCTTGCTTGACCTGCTCCATGACCGTCTTCAGCCGTTTCTCGTCGGTCGGGCTGCCGAAGAACCACAGCGGCGGGTAGATGCGGTGATCCCGAACCACAACGGACATCCCGTTGTGCTGAACGACTTGCGGCGCTTCGGCGGGGGTGGCGACAGGCTCGCGGGCGGGAACGGTCGGCTTGGGCGGCTCGGCGGGCGCCTGGGGCTCCGCGCCCGGTCGCGCGCCTCGTCGGCCCCTCTCGCGCGTGGCTTTGGGCGCCGGCTCGGGTTCTGGAACCTGCGGCGTTGCTTCTGCCACCGGCGCGGCTTCGGTCCGCGGCTTGCGGTCGCGCCTTCGGCGGCGACGCGGAGCGAGGTTCGGATCCTCGGCTTCGGCGCTTGCCGCAGGCTCTTCGACCGGCGCGGCGGAGGTCGGCTCGGGCTTGGCTCGGTTGCGGGCCTCTTGGCGCTGATTCTCTTGCCGCTGAGGCCTGCCCTTGGCGGTCTTGACGGCCTTGGGCCGCCAAACGGGAATCCAATGCTCCTCGCCCTCGAAGTCGGTCAAGTCGAGTTCGCTCTCTTGAGCAGCCTCGACCGATTGCTGGCCCAGATCGACCTCCTGAAGCAGCGAGGCCTCCAGGTCGGCGTCCGAAACGACGGAGGGTTCGCTTGGCGCTGGTTCGGCCTTGCGCCGTCGGCTGGGCCGGGTTCGCTTGGGTGGCTCTGCGGACTCTACGGCCTGCGGCTCGGGTTCTGGCGCGGTTGCTTCGACCACGGGCTCGGGTTCCGGTTCAGGGGCTTTGGCCGTGCGCCGCGACCGGGTCTTCGGCTTGGGCTCTTCCGCGAGCGGCGCTTCGGCGACGGGCTCTTGAGCCGCGACCTCTACGACGGGCTTGGGTGTGGCTTTGGCGCGGGTGCGCTTGGGCTTGGGAGCGGCAGATTCGGTGGGCGTCTCCGTGGGCTCGATGGCTGTCGTGATTTCGGGAGACGTCGTTTCGGTGGCTTTCTTAGATCGTGGCATGGCGTTCGGCGAGCAAACCGTTCGTCCAGTCCCTCAAGGCTTCCGGTGATTCGAACCATGCGTCGTGCGGTGCGGTTGCCAGATCGCGGGGCAAAGCCGCCCCATAGGCAACCGCGGCGAACGCGCATCCCGCCGCGTGGGCGCAATGGGCGTCGTGCGTCGAATCGCCTACGAAAATGGCGTCTTCCGGCTTGACGCCGAGCTTCTCGCAAGCGAGCAACGCGGGGTCGGGAGCCGGTTTCGGTCGCGCCACGTCGCTGGCACAAACGGTGGCAGCGAGGGCATCGCGGGCGGGAAATCGTTCGAGGAACCACTGGAGTTCCTCGTCGTTGCGGCTGGTGACGAGCGCCACGGGGCGCCCGGATCGTTGGAAGGCGCGCAACGCATCGATCGCGGGTTCGAACCACCGTTCGAGGTGAACGTGGTGTCGGTATCGTGAAATCGTGTAAGCGACCCGCTCCCGGAGTTCGTCTTCGGCGAGAGGCCGCTGGGCGAACATGGGATGCTGCATGACCAAGGGGGTTCCGATCGTCTTCATGAGATCGGCTTCGGCCGGCCGGAATCCATCGAAGTGCTCGATGGCGTCGGCCAAGCCCTGCAGGATCATGTGCAGACTGTCGACCAGCGTTCCATCCACATCGAAGAGAGCGGCCTGGAAGCGACTGGGATCGAGCGAGACGTGCATCGCTGCCGGGAAGTATGGCAGATTCGGTGGGTCCGGTGCCCGTCGGCGGGTGGGGAATCGCCACGAGGTCCCGATAAAAGAAGAGAGCCCTGACCGCAGTCAGGGCTGTTTGGGAGGAGGTTTTCAGTTCGGATCGCTTTTGCCGGTGGAGAGAACACCGATTGCGATCTCTGTCTGAGGAGAGGTTATTGGTTGGTTGGTTGGTTGGTTGGTTGGTTGGTTTGGTTGGTTGGATACAAATCGCCAAACCGCCGGCCGACCTCTTCCTCCTGGAACTGGAGCCTCACGCTATTCTGCTTTTTCGATATTTCGTTTTGCTGACAGGGGATACTTTACACCACCGGATTTCGCATGTCAAGGGGATCTTCGACTTTTTTGCGGTTTTTTTTGATCGGAGTGAATCGCTACCCATGCACAAACAAACAACTAAGCGACAGGACACTAGAGCCGTAGCTCCAGCCTCCTGCCGAGACCTCCCTTGCGGGCGACCAGCGCGCCCGCAAGGGCTCTAAAACTGTCTAGCCGTCTAGGCGAACTGAACGACTGCCTTCAGTCGCACCCCATCGGCTGCGGTCAGCGGACGCGCGGTCATGCGCGGCATCGCCACCGTCTCGGCCGTGTCGTCGAGTCGCTTCGGCTGCCCGCCGACGCGAAAGAGACAGGTCTTGCCATTGGACGGCATCGCCTTCCAGTGGCGTTGGAACACATTGGCTTGCGGGGACCAACCCACAACACCGACCTCGCTGCGGAGACCGTCTGCGAGAGTCTGAGAATCGCCAACCGTTTTGGAGAATGGATTCCTCATGTGATGAATGCTCCTTGTGTGCTTGTAGCGCGCCGTGTGCGGCTTGCGCCCAAGCACGGCCAACCAACGTCCCCAGCGCCCAATGGCGTTGGAGGACTCGATCCAGGGAAACCAGCCCTAGATCGTGTTCGAAGACGACGAACCTTCGGATGCCCGAGTTCAGGCGGGCGGGCGTCGCGGTGGTGAAAACGTGGGTCTCCTAGTTGCTCGTTACCGCATAGGAAAGTGCCGACCCCGAGATGTGGAGGCGCGTGTCCGCCACCCCCGGGGTCGAGTCCATTGCAGATTGAAAACTCGTCGGAACGCATCCCGCCGAGGCTAGAGAAGGAGGATAGTGAAGCAAAAACGTCGTTCGGCGGACGCAGTGACCCCTGAGAACCAGGGTCGCGAACCGTCGCGCGGCCTTCCCCGAGCAAAGGAAAGAGAGACCCAGGCGGCGACGGCGAGCTGCCCCCGCCGCCGGGGTCGAGTCCATTGCAAGTTGAAATCTCGTCGGAACGCATCCCGCCGAGGCTAGAGAAGGAGGATGGTGAAGCAAAAACGTCGTTCGGCGGGCACACTGACGCCACCGAGTGCCAGGCCAAGCCCGGTCGACCGTGGAAGAGCCAGATGCCGCTACCCACGGGCACCTCCCAGCAGATGGAAAATGCCGACCCCGAGATGTGGAGGCGCGTGTCCGCCACCCCCGGGGTCGAGTCCATTGCAGATTGAAATCTCGTCGGAACGCATCCCGCCGAGGCTAGAGAAGGAGGATAGTGAAGCAAAAACGTCGTTCGGCGGACGCAGTGACCCCTGAGAACCAGGGTCGCGAACCGTCGCGCGGCCTTCCCCGAGCAAAGAAAAGAGAGACCCAGGCGGCGACGGCGAGCTGCCTCCACCGCCGGGGTCGAGTCCATTGCAAGTTGAAATCTCGTCGGAACGCATCCCGCCGAGGCTAGAGAAGGAGGATGGTGAAGCAAAAACGTCGTTCGGCGGGCGCATTGGGGCCCGACCAGGGAGACCAACCACCGAGCCTGCGCCATCGGGCGCCACCGATAGGAGGGAGAACCATCTGCGGTCAGCCATCGCCACCTCCCGGCAAACGGAAAGAAACCCCGGGCGGAGACAGCGGTGCGCCGCCACCGCCGGGGTCGAGTCCATTGCAGATGAAAATCTCGCCGGAACGCATCCCGCCGAGGCTAGAGAAGGAGGATGGTGAAGCAAAAGCGCGACTTCTACGCCGGGACCAGCGGAAAGAAGGGGCTCCGGCACTGCC
>DDSP01000058.1 GCA_002343445.1 Chthonomonas sp. UBA2387 | reverse complement strand
ACAAACCCTAACGCTATCTCTCCTAGGCTCGCCACGGGTGGGAAGGCGAGCATCCCGAGAAAGCACACGACTGCCAGCACGGTGCTTCGCAGAAGACGGGTCTTGACGGTTCGAACGACTTGCTTCATGGGTTCAACCTCCACTTTTGGCCAACTGCTCGACCACCTCTTTCGGGTGGTCGGTGATGATAAAGTTCGCCTTCAACGCTCGCAGCCGCTCCACCTCTGGGCCGGGTGGAACGGTCCAGACGAACACGGGCAACCGCCCCTTGTGCGCGGCGACGATGGCTTCTTCCGTCACCCCCTGATAGGAGAAGCCCAACCCGTCGGCGCCCATCCTCGCTGCCTGAGCCAGCACCTCGTCCAGCTTCTCTCCCGTCGGCTTGCCCGAAACCAGCCAGACCGACGGTTGCTTGGGGTCCAAGGCCTTGGTCGCCTCGACGAACTTCGCATGGAAGCTGAATACGATGGTCTGATCGGTCATCCCTTGCGACCGAATGTGCTCGACCACTTTTCGCGGCGCGTCTTCCCCGTCCTTGATCTCCACGACCAGCACGATCTTGCCCTGGGTGATGGCGGTCAGGTCGGCCAGAGTCGGCACTCCGAGCGCGCGCAGTTCGGCCGAGGACTTCTCTTTCACGCGGCCCTTGCCGGTGGTGGTGCGGTCGACGGTGTTGTCGTGGATGACGGCCAGATTGCCTTCGGCGTCGACGTGTACGTCGCACTCAGTCGCCACGGCACCGCTGGCGATGGCCAATCGGAAGCCTCGAAGCGTGGTATCCGGGGCATGCGCTGCAGCGCCACGATGCCCGATCACTTGGGGACGAACCCAGGAATCCGCGAGGATCCGAGCGGTTGGGCCCTCGGACCATGCGCTCGCGAGACATAAAACGAAGTGGATCATCGCCTCACCGACCCGTTGCCCTGAAGGGCGTCAGCGGAAGCTCGCGTCAGCCGAACCTGCCCCACATCCGGGTCGCACTCCAGCACCGTCATGTCAGGTGCCGACGTGGTTTCGCAGACCACTTCGTCCAGGCTGAAGTAGCGGACGAAGGAAATCGCGACGCGACCATCGCCAAGGCGTTTCCAGGTGCCGTCCTTCAGTTTGGCGCGCAGATTCGCCGTTTTTCCAATCACCTTGCCGTCGCTCTGGAAAGACAGAATCTCCCCCTCTTGGTCCTGCCAAACGCCAATAAGAGGATCCTCTCGGGCGCAGCCAGGCAATCCAAGCAGGGCCCCGAGCAGGGCCAGGCAGACCTTCACTCGTGATGCTCCCCGTCCGGCACCCATTTGACGTGGCCATCCAGATATGCCACGACTCGTCCTCCGGGCATGGCGATGTGGCCCAGTTCCGTCTGCGAAGGGAGAGACACGTCTTGAATGAACCCGCCGCCGAACGTGTAAACGAAACCGTCGAAGATGTTCTGGTTCCGTAGATAGGGCATGAGGAGCTTCTGGATGTCCTCTTTGTTGCTGGGCAGACGGTCGTCGTTGTCCGCCGAGAACATGATCGCCGCCAGGGCGACCTGCTTGGCGTTCGACATGGCCGTGGTCCGCTTGGCGGCGTCGCGCATCTGTTCATACATGCCGCGCGGTATTTCCACCAGATCTCGCACCAACGTCATGCCGTGGTGGGTGTAGGCGACGCGCGAGCCATCTGGCGAGATCTCCACCCGTTCGACGAACGCATCCAGCACGGCCGCCTTGTCGGTTTCGCCCGCCTGCACCGGCATGAGCACGGTCGTTTGCAGTTTCTCGACGTCCTTGACGCCCACCCGGACGTCGGTGGACACGTTGCTCCATGCCACAGGTTTCTTGGATTCTTGGAACGTGAACCGCGTGTCTGCGGACAATGTGGCCGTCAGGGTGAGGGGGTCGAAGTCATAGATCTGCCACTTGGAGGCACCGTCCGGGCCTTCGACGCGGCGACCCAGCTTCAGCGTCATTCCATCGGAGTTCCACGCGACGTGGGCGCCATACGGCCCCGCTCCGCCGGCGACTTTGGAGGGTTGAGAGGCGCCGTTCGCCGTCACGACGACGGCCTCTTCCCGCCCATTTTGCCCGACGAGCCAAACGAGGCCCACCGCACGCGAAGGCGAGAACGACATGCCCGCCGAGAAGAAGGAGCCCTGGTACAAGCCCAGACGCGTCGCTCGGGCGGTGCGCGTGTCGTACCGGTGAAGATCGTATACGGGTCCCGTCCGCACCCCCTCCTGGGAGAGCGGGTGGTGTGTGGCCAAGACGATCAACTGGCCCGTTTCGGGCAGCCAAGCCAAGTCGAGTCCGGTTTGGCTCGGCCACTCGAAGGCCTGCTTCGTCTGCTCGGTCTCGGCATCGTAGACCTCGACGAACACGCGCACCCGCGATTCGAAGTCGGGAGGCGGCGTCCCGGTCAACATGGCTCGCCGCATCTCGCTGGCCTTGAGCGGCATGTGCGTTCGCACCACGGCCAGGTACCGGCCGTCGGGCGACCACTTCAGTTCCACGCCCGATGCCGCCGAAACGAACTTGGGCGGGAGAACGAGGAACGCCTTGTCGCCCGCGAGCAGGGTCGAACTGGTGTTCTGCGCCAGGCCGAGCGAGGACGAGCCCGCAAGCGAAGAGACGACAACCAACGCGAAGACGGCACGCATACCAATGGCAGTATAGCAATCGCTCTGCCCGGCCACCAAGAAGAACGGGGGTCCCTTGAAGGGACCCCCGTTCGGAGTGAACGATGGGAGGAGGCTTAGTTGCCGCCGCCGCCGCCGCGTCGCTGCTGCTGGAAGGTGAAGGCCTTACCCTTCAGTTCTTCCCACTTCGCCTTCTGCTCGGCGGTCAGGATCTTGCCGACTTCCTCGGCCATGATCTTGTCCATCTTCTCGCGCTCGGCGCCCATCGACTGGAAGTCGAGTTCCTGGTTGCGCATGCGCTCCATGAGAGCCATCATCGCCTCGCGCTGCTTGTCTTGCAGGGCGCGCAGCTTGGACTGCTGGTCGCTGGTCACGCCTAGAGCCTTCTGGCCCTCTTCGCCCATGGGGTAGTTGGCGCCCGCCATCTGGACGGCGAGTTGCTTGATGCGCGCAGTCTGTTCGGGCGTGAGCACCGCCAAGACTTCGGCATCGTACTTGGCGCTCATCTTCTGCATTTCCGCCATGCGGGCCTGCATGTCCTGACCGCCGCCACCGCCGCCGCCCTGGAAGGCCGCGCGTCGCTCCTCGCGCATCTTGTCGGAGATGGCTTGGACTTTGGTCTTCTGGTCGGCAGAGAGCTTGAGCTCGGTCTGCACGTCGGGCCGCGCGGCGAGGCTGCTGGGACCGGCGCCGAAGCCACCCATTCCCTGCATGCCGCCACCGAACTGACCGCCGCCCCGACCTTGTCCCTGGCCGCGCCCGCCCTGGGCATCGGCGAAGTTTGCCAGCATGGCGAAGCTCACGCCAAGCACTACGAATTTCATCCAATTGGATCGCATTGTGTTCTGATCGCTCCTAACGTTTTTTGTGTTGTGATCACGTGATCGAGAGTTGCCCTAAACCTAGTTGCCGCCGCCCGTTCCGCCGGTTCCGCCTGCGCCGGTTCCCGTGCCGCCGTTGCCGTTGCCCTTGGCCGCGCCGCCCGAGATGGCCTTCTGCAGGATGGCCTTGGACGCCGGGCTCATCGCGCCCTGCAGGTCGTCCTTCAGCTTGCCCGCTTCCTCCGGGTTGCGAACGATGCGCGGAGTCAGGAAGACCAGCAGTTCGGTCTTCGAGTTCTCCTTCGTCGAGGTTTTGAAGAGGTTGCCCAGGATCGGGATGTCGCCGAGGAGCGGGATCTTCCGTGTGGTCGCGGTGACCGTGCTGCGGATGATGCCGCCGAGGATGATCGTCTCGCCGTCCTTGACCGTCACGGTGGTGTCGGCTTGGCGCTGATTGACGATCGGCGCGTTGAAGTCCGTAAAGCCCTGCAGGTCGTTGGCTGTCTGCGAGACGTCCATCGTCACGAAGCCGTTTGCCGTGATGCGAGGCGTAACGGTCAAGACGATGCCCACGTCCTGAAACGCGTAGGTGAAGGTCAGGTTGCCGTTGGCGTCTTCCCGGCTGGAGAGCACGTAGGGGACGCTCTGGCTGATGTTGATCTGGGCCTGCACGTTGTTGGACGTGAAGATGCGTGGCGTGGACAGCACCTCGAAGCGGCTGTCGGTCTTCAGAGCGTTCAAGAACAGCTCCCACTTGCCACCGGCCAGCGTGTACTTGAAGCCGCGAGCGGGGTCTTGGTTGTTGTTCAGGTTGAAGTCCTGATCGATGCGCCCCTCGGTTCCCGAGTTGCGGAACGCGGGATCTTGGAGATAACTCCACTCGACGCCCAGCTTGGTCGAGCTGTCCAGCGTGGCTTCGACGATCACCGTCTCGATCATCACTTGCTCGGGGATCTTGTCGAGCTGGGCGAGGATGCTCTGCACCAAGTCGGCGTTCTCGGGCGTGGTGACCACGATCAGGCTGTTGGTGTTCGTGTCGGGAATGACCGTGATCTGGTTCTGCAGATCGCGCACGTTGATCAGGCGTCCCTGCTCGTCGCGACCCGTTTGGCCGCCCTGTTGCTGTTGCGTTTGGGGCCGGAACTGGCCGCCGCCGAACATCTGCGCGTAGACCTCGGTCGCCAGTTCGCCTGAATTGGCATCCGGATCGGCGAGGTTCAGGTCGAGTGAATCGCCCGACATGACGGGATCGAAGCCCCGTCCGCCGCCCTGCAGACCGCCACCGGTGTTTCGGTTCTGGTTGTTCCGGTTTTGGTTGTTGCGGTTCTGGTTGTTTCGGTTCTGGGTGTTGCCGCCGAAGCCGCCCGTGTTCGTTCGGTTGCCCGTGTTTCGGTTGCCGAACGCCTGCTGGAACAGCGTGGCGACCTGATCGGCGCGCGCGTTGTTCAGCGGGACCACAAACGTGGAGTTCTGGACAACCACTTCCTGATCGAGCTGCTCGACGACCTTCTTGACCAACACGTGGTTGTCATCCGTGGCCGTGACGACCAGCGCGTTCGTGCGCGTTTCGGCGACGACCGAGCCAAAGCCGGCTTGCGAGTTGCCCATGCGGAAGGCATTGGAGATGCGCTGCTCGAACGGCACCTGTTGGCTCTGGTTGCGGATGCCGCCTCGCCCAAGTGGAGCGTTCGACGTGAGCACGTTCTGCACCACCGGCGCGAGATCGGTCGCCGAAGCGTAAGTGAGCGGGTAGACGATCGGGCGCTGGGTCTCCTCGACCTGAATGTCGAGGCCCTTGATGAGGTCCTCAACCTGACGTTGAACGTCCGAAGTCGCCGCGACGATGACCTGGTTGCTGTAGTCGTCGGACGAGGCCCGCACGTTCATGCCGCCTTGCTGGGCGCCGGGCATGCGGAAATTCTGGAACGGATTGCCCCCGCGTCCACCACGGTTGAACTGGCCACCACCGAACATCTGCATGGGGTTGAAACCGCCCTGCTGGACGCCCATGCCCAGAAACACTTCGTTGACGACTCGCGCGACCTGGCTGGCGTTGGCGTACTTGATGGCGTACCACTTCAGCACGATCTCGGGCTGCTGGTTGCCTTGGTTCATCATTTCGAAGATGCGACCCATGTCCATCCCCGAGTTGCCGCCCCCGCCGCGACCGTCGTTGCCGCGCTGGTTGCGCTTCTGAATGACCAGAATGTCGCCATCCTTGCGGAGGTCGTAGCTCATCAGGTTGAGCGACGCGTTGAGCATCGTGAAGGCCTGACTGATCGTGACGTCGGTCGAACTCGTCAGCGTCATCGGCTGGACCAGCGCGGGGTCCTTGACGATGTTGATGCCCGACGCCTTGGAAAGCGTGGTGATGATCAGGTCGGGGTTCGCGCCACGGAAGTCGAGCTTCAGTTTCTTGTTCTGGTCGTACTTGAAGCCCTCCCACGCCTTCGAACCGCCTCCGCCACCCTGACCCATAAACTGCTCGAACTGTCCGAACGCCATTGGCGCGAAGACAGCGGCGATCAAGATCGTCGTCAACTTAGCCTTGTTCATGCTCTTGCTCATTGTTCCAGTCTCCGCCGCGATTGCGGCCAGAGTCACGCCCAGCGAATCCTTCGTTCCGGCGACCGTCCTGTTCTCTCGAACTGACGTTCATCGCCGGACCATTCAAACCTGCATTCGGCTCGATCGAAGCCACAGGCCCTCGACCAATCGGTCCCGACAAGCCCGGCGGCACCACCGGAATCGGTTGGAAACCGGCTCCCGCACCCATCATCGGCTGCGTCGGGTCCTCATAGGTCGGCAGCTTCACCGACCGAATCAAACCATTGTCCGAGGTCAACACCAAAGTATCCGTCGTGATCCGAGTGACCACAGACCGCTTCCAGCGTTCACCGCTGATAAGCAGAACGGTTTCCTTGGTGGTTTTGTTCTCCAAGCCCGCGTATCGCTTGCCATCGAGTTCCGCGTTGCCGGTGTAGACCCATCCGGCTTCGCCGGCGAACTCGGTGGGTATCTCATTGGTCGGCACGCGTCCGCCCGCCGAACTCAAGGTCGCCTTGGCCACCACGGGGTTGAACACGTTGCGGCCGCCCGACTCGACTCTGGCGAATCGGCCCCGAGCCTCGCGGTCCTCTTCGGTGATCGGCCCGGTCTCCTTGGCCTCGGTCTTGGCCGTGGTTCGCCTCAACGAAGCGCCTCCGGTGGAGGTCGGCTCTTCCTGAAGGAACACATAGCCACCCACCACTGCAGCGAACAAAGCGGTGTAAATCACGGGTCGGGATACTTTAGCCACGAGTTCCTCCCTCTTGGGTCTTGGCGGTGGAAGCGGTGCGCGCTTCGGCTGCTGCCACTTCGTAGAACGCGACCACTCCGATCGAACCCGTCACCTGATCCGTCGCACCGTCGGCGGCAGAGAGTTGCACCAGGTTCACGGCCAGCTTGCCCTGGACGTTCTCGAGCCTGCGCACAAAGTTGATCATGGAAGGATAGCGGCCTTCGCAAGTGATCAGCAGCGGATACTGGGCCACCGCGGTATCTTCCACCAGCCGCTGGGGTCGAAAGGCCGTGACCACCACCCCCGATTCCTTGGCCAACGCGCTGATGTGGCCCAGCGCCGACGGCCCAAGCTCGTCCAGTTTGCCCGTCCACACCGAGGCGGCGAACCGCTCCTTTTCGGAAACGATCTCTTGCTCAAGGTCGGCGTTCTCGGCTTTGAGCTTGGTCGCATCCTCGGCGAACTTGGCCATGTCCACGGGTTCGGTCTTGATCGGAAAGACGACGAAGTAGATCGCCACGCTGAACAGCGCCAAGCCGATCCAGACCATGACGGTCCACATCTTTTCCGGGTTGTCGGCTGAGATCTTCATCCTTTAGTTCCTTGCCACCCGGGCGGCCGCAGAGCCCTTCTTCTTTTCCTTCTCGACCATCGGCAGATTGCCGACGAGCGTCGCCTGGACCGAGAAGTTGACCACGGGCGTCTCTTCGATGGTCGCGTTGTTGGCGAACAGCAGCTTGACCTCCCGCAGGCGATCGGTGACGGCGAGTCCGTCGAGGAACGTCTTGACCGCTTGGTCGGAGATGGCGGTCCCACGGAACGTCAGCGGCTTGCCCCGTTCCATGTTGGCGCCCGTGAGCCAAACGCCCGCCGGAGCGGCTTCAGAGACCACGATCAGCACGTCGGAGAACGGTTGGGCGGGGTCGAACGCCTGGTCCAGAATCGCGCTCTTCTTCTTCAAGGCGGCGAGGTCGCTGGTCAGCGCCTTGTTCTTAGTCGAGTCGTCGCGCGTCTGCCTTGCCGCACGCGCCGCAAGCGTCGCCCGCTCGGAAGCCGCCGCTTCGTAGTCGCTGTAGACGAGGAACGCGGCTGCCGCAGCGGCTGCGAACAACAAGACGGCCGTTCGAGCCTTCGTGGAAACGGCTTTGCGGGCCCTCGCCTCGACTTCCTCGGGAATCTCGATGTTGATCGTGTCGGGATTGCGCTCGGCCAGCGCCTTCAACCCCGAGAGGGGGAGCGAACGCGCCAGTCCAGGCGCGTCGAATCCGCCCGCGCCCACGGTGCCCGCTGGCTTCCGCCCCACGATGCCGCACGTTCGGTGGACTTCGTCGTGCAAGTCGAGTTCAGGGGTGAGCGGCACGAGCCGCGTGTATTGAACGACGCCGCCCACGCAAACATCGATCGCCAAGCCCTCGGGGGTCTCTTCGACCACCTCGTAGGTATCCGAACCCACTTCCTTCTGAAGGCAAGCCGATCCGATGCAAGAAGCCGTGACCGTGACCACTTTCGCGCCGGCGTCCTCGATCTGCCGCTTGGCGTCCTTGAGCGCATCCGTCCGGACGGCGTACAACACGGCCAGCCGACCATCGCCCGAGGCATCGGCCGACATGACGAGATCGAAGCTCGCCTCGCCCGGGTCCAGCGGCAGGTGTTGGCCGATCTGATACCGCAGGGCCAGCAGCGCCTCGGCCTTCGGCACGTTCGGCACGCGGATCGCCTTGACGAAGCACGAGCGCCTCGAAAGGGCGAGAACGACGCGTTTGCCCGAAATCGCCGACCCGGCATCGGCGACGCTGGCGAAAGACTCGATACGCCCGGTTGAGGGGTCGCAGACCCTCAAGCCGTTCGGCGACCACTCGACGACGGTCATCGGCCCGCTCAGACGCTGGCTCAATTCGACACCTCGTACAGGGGGATGGTCGAGCTGGGTTCAGGGCTCCATGCCCACCGCAGAGCGACATCGGTGTAAGACGGTTCCTTCATCTTGCTGACTACCGGACGCCCATCGCGGAATGCGACAATGGCCTCTAGCGCTACCGTAGAACGCCCGGAGCGCCCGATTGTTCGCACAAGAAACAACTGCGACGTCGTGGCGAAGTAATCCACGGTCTCGAACGACTCGGCGGTGAACCCCGGCAGAGTCAGCAACTCGCCCAGGCTGTTGAACCCGCCGGACTGCTGCCGAGAGAGAATCGCCGACGTCAGGTCGGGCGTCATCCCCGGGACGCTGTTCAGCACGGCTTCCGTGGCGGTGTTCAAATTGATCCGGCCGAGCAGGACCGATGCCCCAGAGTTGCTGATGTTGTCCACCACGGCGATGGCGTCGGCTGGCTGGAAGCCTGCCATTTGGCAGAGCCGCCCCACCGAAGTCACCGTCCCCAGAGCGTTTCTGGCGTCGATCACGCGTTGCGCGATGGGTGGCGGGATGCCGCGCCCGACCATCTGGCCCACGTTCACGTTCTGGGCGTTGTACTTCGTCTCGCCGGTGGCCGTCGTGTTCGGAGCGCTCGAATCCGTGATGAGCAAGTCGATGAGCGACGGCTGGGCGTCCGCATTGCCTGAAACGAGCGGCGTGCCGAGCGAGATGTCCTCTTGGGGGAAGAACAGGGCCAATGGACTGAAGCCCTTGACCGAGAGCAGTTCCTCGACGGTTTCGAATCGCGCCAGTCGCGTGTTGTATGGGTTGGCCAGGTTGTTGTAGAACTCGTCCTTTCCACCCTCGGGTCGCGGCGAGAGCTCCGCTTCGCGCCAGTCGAGCAGCGAGTCGATCTGCTCGTTGGTCATGGGCAGGCGGCGCAATTGCTCTTCGGTGGCCGAGTTGAGGTTGATGAACGAGGATGCGTCGCGGATCTCGAGCCGGAAGCGCTGCGTGCCGATCACGAACTCGTCTTCGCCCTGCTGGCCCGTGGTCGCCCACTCGTCGAGCAACGACGTCACGGGACTAACCGTCGGGTCGCCGGCTTGAGTCGAAGCAAGGATGCCCATCGCGTATTCGATGCCCGATTCGGCGGCCAGGCGGGCGTCGCGCGCCTCGACACGGTTGATGCGGGCAATGGCGAACGTGCGCGCCGAAGCCACCGCACCGACCACGGCCGTCACCATGACGGTGAGAAAGCCAAGCGCCATCACGAACGAGGCGCCACGCTGGCATCGCCCGGTTCTCACTGCTGCCCTCCCGTCGCGGCCAGATAGTCCAGGTACGCCACTTCGCTGTAGGGAAGCCGCACCAAGAACGTGCGCTCCTCGCCATCGTCGCCCGTGCGCGTGTAGGCGACGCGGATGTAGAACGGCAGGAACCGGCCCGTGATGGTCCGCGTGTCCCACTCGGTGGTCCAATTGGTTCCATCGAAGAACTCGAACCGGAGCGAAGCGATGGTCGAGTCGAGGAGTTTCTCCGTCCCGCCCTGGGTTGGGTCGCCGTCGGGCGGCGTCTGCTCGCGCAGGAACGCCCCTTCCAGCGTGGTGGCGCCGATGGCCGTCGTACCGATCTGGGTCTCGCGGACGCCGCCCTGCGGGCCGTAGATCTCGTTCAGTTCCTCGAACGTGGCATCGGTGTCCAAGTAGTTCGCCGGCAGCCTTGAGCCGACCCCGGTAAAAACGATGCTGCTCGAATCGCCCACGTTCTCCAGCGCCGAGCCGCCCACAAAGAACGTGGTCGGGTCGTCCGGGGTGGGGCTCAAATATGCGGTCTGGAGCAACGCGCGCATCCGCTCTTCGAAGCTGAAGCCCTCGGTTTCCGCGACGCGGGCCGTTTCAAGCCGGTCGGCATAGCGAAGGCTCATCGTCAATGAACCGGCCAAGGCCACCGTCAACAGGACCAACATGGCGCTGACGACCAGCAACTCGAGAACGGTGAAGCCGCGTCTCACAGGCCTCCCTCCGCCGGAACGAGTTGGTCGCCTCGGAACACCAGACGGTTGATCTCCTTCGAATACTGGCCGGGACCCTCGTGGGTCACCGTCACGCCGAGTCGGTCCACGTACTCGGTGCCCGAAGGTTCAAGCACGGCCGACCAAGTCCAGTCGTTCTTGCCGTACTCGGAGAAGTCGCCGCTGTTCGGCGTGACCTGATAATCGCCCGTGGCGAGCAGTTCGTCGATCTTCTGGATGGCCAACCGCTGGCCCTCCTCGCGGAGCTTGCTCTTGGCATCGGCCTTGGCGATGTAGCCCAAAGCTCCAAGCGCCGCAGTGACGCCGACGGCCACCACCGCAACGGAGGCCAGGGTTTCGACGAGAGTGAATCCGCGACGCCTAGCCACGACGTTCGATCTCTCCCGCTTGCCAGGTTTCCTCGGTCAGGACGGGGAGTTCGCCGGAGACGAGACGCGCTTGTCCACGATCGTTGTCGATGACGAGCGAATAGAGCGCGCCGGTGTCGTCGGCGAGTTCGATGCCGCCGCGGTCGGACGAGCCATCGGCGTAGAACCGAAGCTCCCACTCCGCCGAAGACGAGTCCAGGCCGTCCACGTTCGTGCGCTGCGCGCTGAACCCATCCGGCATGGACTTGGTCCGCAGGGTTCTTGCGTCCTCTTCGAGGGCACCCGCCGATTCGATCACCAGACTCGTATCGTCCAACCGAAGCGAGACGGTGGAGGCCGACAGAATCGCCTGTTCGCGGGCTTCGCGGGCCATCGAGGTCAAAGATCGGACGAATTCGCGCTTGCGCCCGGCGTCTTGGATCCGCGCCAGATTCGGGAACACCGTCATCGCCACGAGCGCCAGAATGGCGGTCACCACCATCATTTCGATGAGGGTGAAGCCAGTCTGGCGTCGGCGGCGAGTGGTCATGTCGTCAATCTGATCGTCCTTACGATGGACGGCGGTCACATGTCTTCGGTGTAGGGCGAAATGTCAGCGGCATTGCCTTCGCCGCCGGGGTTTCCGTCCTGACCATAGGACTCGATGATGAAGCTGTCGTCGTCCGCGCCCGGGTACTCGTAGATGTACTCGAAGCCCCACGGATCGAGCGGGACTGCTTTTTCTACGTAGGGCCCGCGCCAGCCGTCCGCATCGGAAGGCTGCGAACGCAGAGCCTCGGTTCCCTCCTCGGTCGTCGGATAGCGACCCACGTCCAACCGGAACTGCTGCATGGCTGCTCCAAGCTGCGTGATGTCCTGCAGCGCCTTCGCGCGCTTGGCGTCGTCGGTCCGACCGATGATCTTGGGCACGACGGCGGCGGCGAGGATCGCCAAAATCAGAATGACGACCAGCAGTTCGATGAGGGTGAAACCCCGCTTGCGAGTTTTCATGTCAGGCATACACGCTCTTGGTGCTCGATTGTTCTCCATAAACATCACTTGACGAGTTCCTGGGCTTGGAAAATGGGGAGAAGGACCGACAGGACGACGAACCCGACGAACACGCCCATCGAAAGAACGATGATGGGTTCGACCAGGGCCATCAGACGCCGCAGTCCGGTGTCCACTTCGAAGTCCAAACTGTCGGCCACGCGGCCCAGCATCTTGGGCAGGTCGCCCGTCTCTTCGCCGATCGCGACCATGTGCGTCAGGACCGGAGGAAACGCGCCGGTGTCGCGCATGGCCTCGTGGATGGAGCGGCCCTCGCGCACGTCGTTCTCGACGGCGGTGCTGCTGTCGATGAACACACGGTTGCCAGCCGCCAAGCCCGCCAGCCGAAGCGACTCGAGAATCGGAACGCCTCCGTAGACCAGCGTGCCAAGGACCCGGGAATAGCGGGAGACGACGGCTTTGGTCACGATCGGCCCCATCATGGGTGCCTTCATGATCGCCTTGTCGCGCATCTTGGCGCCCAACGGCGTCGCCACCCAAACCCGGTAGCCGACGATCAGACCGACGATCGCACCCACCACGACCAAACCGTTCTCGGTGAGGAATCCCGTCGAGGCGAGCAGAATCTGCGTGGAGATCGGCAGGTCGGAGCCCAAATCCTCGAACACGCCGCTGAGCTGCGGGACCACGAACACAAGCAGGAAGATGACGACGAGGATGGCCGTGGTCGCGAGAATCGCGGGATAGACCATGGCCGAAACGATCTGGCTGCGGCGAGCGACTTCGCGCTCCTGGAAGTCGGCCAGACGGCCCGCGACCTCCGAAAACTGACCGCTGGCCTCGCCGGCCTTGAGGGTCTCGGAGAAAATGGATGGGAACAGCTTCGGGTGCTTGGCCAACGCCTCCGAAACCGGCATGCCGCCCCGGACATCTTCCAACGCCTGCTCGGCGACGGCGGTCAGCCTCGCGCTTTCGCTCTGCTCGGAAACCACCTGCAGCACGCGGTCGAGCGGCAAACCCGCGCCCGCAAGGTCGGCCAAACGTCGGCTGAACAAGGCGAGATCGGACTTGGTGACGCGGCCGCCCGACTTGCCCGGCTCCTTGACCGCTGCCCGCGAACTCTCCTTGATCTCGATGACGAAGTGGCCCTGGGCGCTGATCTGCGCCAAGGCGGCATCCTTGGATGCGGCTTCGACGAAACCCGAACGCTTCTTGCCACTGGGCTCGAGGGCGACGTAGGCGAAACTCGTCAAGGCGTCAGAGTTCCTCCCTCTGGCAGACGCGAAGGACTTCTTCCGGCGTCGTGGATCCCTGAGTCGCCTTGTGGCGGCCATCGGCCAGCAACGTGATCATGCCTTGCTGGGCGATCGCGTGGGCCTTCAAGTCGTTGGAGGACTTGTGCTCGACCGTCATACGCCGGATCGTTTCGTCCACGGTCATCAACTCGTACAAGCCCGATCGGCGTCGGTAGCCAGAGCCGCCGCACTTCTCGCAGCCGCGCCCGCGCCGGAAGCCGCGAGGCACGTCGGCCCGCTTGATGCCGATGCCCATGAGTTCGTCGTCGTGGGCTTCCACCCATTCGGCGCAATCGGGGCACACCTGGCGCACCAGCCGCTGCGCGACCACACCGATGAGCGACGAAGCCACCAAGAACGGTTCGACGCCCATGTCCACCAACCGAGTCACCGCACCCGGAGCATCGTTCGTGTGGAGCGTGCTGAACACCAGATGGCCCGTCAGCGAAGCGTGGATCGCGATTTCGGCGGTTTCGCGGTCGCGGATTTCACCGACCATGACCACGTCGGGGTCTTGACGGACGATGCTGCGCAGGCCGCTGGCGAACGAGAGGCCGATGTTCGAACGCACCTGAATCTGTCCGATCCCCGGCACCTGGTACTCGACGGGATCTTCGATGGTCAGAATGTTGGTGGTCGGCGAGTAGATCTCCTGAAGCGAGGCGTACAGCGTGGTGGACTTGCCCGAACCCGTCGGACCGGTCACCAGAATGATGCCGTACGGCTGGCTGATGAGCCGCCGATAGGTGTGGAGCGTCTCGGGCCTCATGCCCAACTCTTCCAGGCCGATGAGCGCCGTCGTCTTGTCGAGGATGCGCATAACGACGCGCTCGCCATAGACGGTGGGCACGATGGAGACGCGGACGTCGATCTGGCGCCCGGCGACGGTGAGCTTGATACGGCCGTCCTGGGGCAATCGCCGTTCGGCGATGTTCATCTCGCCGAGAATCTTGATGCGGGAGACCAAGGCCGCGTGCATGCGCTTCTGCGGGCGCATCATCTCCTGGAGCATGCCGTCGCGGCGGTAGCGGACCTTGACTTCCCTCTCATAGGGCTCGATGTGGATGTCGCTCGCCCCATCGCGGACCGCCGTCGCGAAGACGAGGTTGACCATCTGGACGACGGCCGTCTCGCCGGCCATCTTCTGCAGGTCGGCCAGGTCGGTCGAGTCGTCGAACTCGGCCATCGCGGAGTCTTCCGCCGGAATGCCGGAGAGGATTTCCTCGATGAAGTGCTCTTCGATGCGCTCGCGGATGAGCTGCGTGTCCGCATAAACATGCCTCACCGGCATCCCGATGAGGATGCTCAGGTTGTCCACGGCCTCGAGTGACGCGTCGCTGCCGATCGCGACGACGAGCACGCCGTTTTCGATGCGCATGGGCAGCACCTGGTACTTCAGGGCGAAGTCGCCGGGTGCCAGTTTGAGCGCCGCCGGGTCGGCCTTGACCACGTACAAATCGATCGTGCCGGAGAGGGGAGGTTGCGCGGTGAGAGTGTCCATGCGTCAGCAGCGTCCAAAGACTCGCGAGAGCATAACGGATGTACGTCGCCGAAGTTCAGCAGGTTCCGGGACTTCGGGGGTTCGGGAGGAGCGTCGGCAGGTGGTTGGCAAGTCGCCAAGCCGCAGCCGAGCCATCGTGTTGGGTTCGGTGTGGTTCGGTGTGGTTCGGACTTGGCTGGGCGGCTGGGCTTCGCAATCAACCACCGTCGCCAGGTGGGACGAAGGCTGGGTCGAACTGGCGGATGATCGTGATCAAGTGGCGACGCTTCTCGGCAGAAACATAGGGGAGAACCGCCTTGACGATCTCCGCTTTGCGCTCCGCAGACCCGGTCTCCCTCACGGCAAGCGATGTGGCGATGGCGATGTTGCGCGGCATGAGCCGGTGGGCTTCCCGGATGCATTCGCGATCAACCGGGGTGCGGCCCGCTTCGCGGCACCCCAATGCGTAGTATCCGGCTGCGATAGCGTTCTGCCTAGTCTCGACGTCGGGCAACGGGAAGTCGTCCAGGTGCCAAGCCTCTACTTGCTGTCGGATGTACTCGCGAATCTCCGGAGTGTCGTCTCCCATCTGCAGTCGGCTGATGGCGTCCATGAGCAGGTGCGGTTCGTCCCAGACGGGCCGCATCGCCGGAGTGAGCACTTCGCGAACTTCGGCGAACCGTTTCTGCAGGAACAGCTTTTCGGCGAGCATCCAACGCACGTACCGCTCATCCCACCCGTCGCAACCTTCGAGAACGACGCGCATCCGGGTCTCTGCCGCCGCGTAGTCTCCGGCGCGCATGAGTTCGTTGGCCTCCCCGATGCCGCCTTCGACGAACTGCATCTGAGCCAAAAGAGCGGGGTCGCGAGGAAACTTCGCGAGCATCTGCTCGATGTGTTCAAAGCGGTTCTTGTTCCACCCGACCATGGACAGTACGCGACGATTCGACGCGTGGGGGTCAGCGGACATCGCGCCGGACCAACCGGCTTGCACCGCGCAGACGACGAGGGCGAGGATCGTATTCATTGTCAGCCCCGTCTTGTAGGCTACCCTATGTGGCCGGTCGTCAAGTGGTTGGCAGTACCAAGCGGGCAACACCGAGCCACACCGAGCCACACCGAACAGGTCCGAACCTCAGGCCAAACTCAAACCAAGTCTAGCCAGACGCCACCGACGAACCAAATCGGCTGCCGCTCGATCCCAATCTGGGAAGTCGAACTCGAACCCGTGCGCCAACAAACGGCCGGGGACCACTCGGCGGCTCTTCAGGACCAACTCGCTCTCCGTTCGCTTGAGCCACGTGCCGATCTCGACCATCCACTCGGCAGCAGGCAAGCCGATCGGCACCCCAAGCGCCTTCCTCAGGTGTCGCGCGAACTCCGCTTGCGGCAGCGGATTGGGCGAACAGATGTTCACCGGCCCGGCGAGGGTCGGTTCGTGGATGAGGAACTCGACCGCACGACAGAAATCGTCCTCGTGAACCCAAGACACGTATTGCCGGCCAGTGCCCAATCGGCCGCCCAGTCCTCGGCAGGCGAGCGAACAAAGGACGTCGAACACGCTTCCCTTGTCCGGCGAGAGCGTGAGCGCGCTCCGCAACAGCACCAACCTCGTCCCGTCTGTCTGAAGTGCAAGAGCGGCTGCTTCCCAGGCTTTTGCGATCTCTATGCTGGCTCGCCACGTCGGCGGCGAATCAGGCTCTTCCCCGCCCAGCATCCCCGTGGCTTCGTCGTTGGCTGCATCGAATCGGTGGGCATAGATGGTTGCGGTGCTGGCTTGAAGCCAGACTTTGGGCGGGTGCGCGCACGTCGCAATGGCCTCGCCCACCACCGCCGCAGAGCGCACTCGGCTGTCCATCATCTGCTTGAGGTTCGCTGCGTTGTAACGGCAATTCACCGTCCGGCCAGCCAGATTGATCACGGCATCGGCGTCTTCGAAGGTCGCTCGCCAATCGCCGAGCGTTTCGCCATCCCATAGAATGCAGGATGCATCGCCCCGAACCGGTCGCCGGCTCAGCACGACCACCTCGTGCCCGCGAGCCAAGAGCCAGCGCGAGAGCACCGTCCCCACGCTTCCAGAACCACCGGGCAACACAACTTTCACAACTTTCTGAAAATTGTGACACACTCGCCGTGTCGTGACGCTCGAACAACGGATCGATTGGGCGGATGAAGCGGTGACGAACTGGGACCCGGTTTGCGGCGGACGCCGAGCGTGGGTCTGTTGGGACGATTCGATCGAAGCCGACCTCGGCCCCGACCCCTCGGGAGAACGCTTCCGCCGCATTCGCGACGCCGCCTCGCGGGGCGACTACTACCCGCCCGACGCGGTTCGGTTCTTCGGTAGGTTCCGCACCGAGAACCGCGCGTTGCGCGTCGGCGACCGAGTCCTTCAGCGTGCCCGAGTCTTGCCCCTGCTCCCTTGGCCGATCGTCTGGTCGGTTGCGGAGATCGTCCTGGTCGAGGACGAGCCGTCTAGGTTCAAGATCGGTTATGTGACGACGAACCGACACCACGCGCGCGGCGCATGGTCGGCCGAGTTGCGTCTTCGCGAGGGCGGGCTGAGCATCCGGGTCCAAAGCACCGCCTCTCCACGTTCGGCTTTCTTCTGGCTCGGTCTCCCGCTGGCCCGCTGGCTTCAGTTGCGCGCCCGCCGAAGGGCGTTGGAGGAGTTTGCCAAGTAGTCGGGAGGCGGCGGGGGCTTGTCGTCGGCGATTCGGGCGGCGGCGACCTCCTGGCGTGCCCGCTCCAGCGCCCGCGCGTAGGATTCTCGGAGCGTTTCGGGGAGTTCGCCGAACGGAAGCGCCCGCGCCGCTTCGCCCGCGAACTGCTGCGCCCAATACGACGTCTGCGCTCTCCCGGCGCCCACGGTCAACTTGAGCATCTGCCGACGGCCCATAGCATAGGTGGCGTCCGGGCGCGCCTCGCGCCGCCGCTCGGCCCAAGCGGCTTCGAGAGCCAACTGCTCCAGACTCCTCGTCCGCGCGATCGGCGCCGTCGAGACGTCCGTCACGGACAGAAGCGCTGGCTCGTCGGTCACGTGCAACCGCAGTTCGCCGAACGGCGGCACGCCGGCGACCCATGTCTGGGTGGGCATCTCGGCCAGCCGCCCATAGAAGTGGATCGGCATCGGCCAGTCGAATGCCGCACGAACGTCGCCCCCAGCCAGCGCCGCATCGTCGAAGAACGGGACCGAACCAAAGACCACGTCTTCGAGCGCTGCCTTGGCCCGACCCTGCAAGGCGACCAATTGGAGCGGACGCCCAGCGGCCAAGACCGCCCACTGGTCGTGGCTGAGCGAACCGATCAGCGCCCACCATGCCGACTGGCCGGACCAAATGATCGAGTATGGGTCGTTGTCGTTGCTCACCCAGCCCAACAAGGCCGTCACCGATGCCACCGGGCTGCTCGTGGGGTCGTGCTCGATGCGGTTCGACACGAGGCTCCGCTCGCGGACGCTGGGGACCTTGTCCCGCTGGACGACCTCCGCATAGCGCTTCAGGGCGGCGCGGTCCACGCTCTGCAACCTTGCCAAGTGGTGGCTGCGGGGTTGGATGGTCAGCCATCCCTCCTCCCGCTTCGATTCGTGCAGCCGAGCAAGCACGCCGAACAGATCGCCAAACGAACGCTCCGGTTCGGTCGCCAATCGAACGTTGCGGTAGGCGCCATCGCTGATGTGGGCGACCAGGTTGACCCCCATTGCGTCGGCCACCTGCATGATCGAAGGGCCCAGGAAAGCGTAGGGCTCGTGAGCCACGGGGTCGGCGATCTTGGCGAGCAACGCTTCGGACGCCTGCGCGCGCCCGCCTCCCTGGGTGAACATCAGGCACCGGTAGAACTCGCGCGTCTCCGCAACCGGCTGGAACTTCTGGCTCAAAACTCGTAGTTCGCGCGGCGGTTCGGGCACTTGGAACCCTTCCGCGGTCTCGAACGCAGTCGAGTTCCAATCCCACAGTTCCACGAGCCCGTCGCGGCTCACGCCGTACGCGATGAACCTCCACAAGTCGAAGCGCGACCGTCCCACCAGCAGAACGACGTCTTCGATGTCTTCGGGCACGGGTTCCCGGCCCATCAGGACGCGCGGGCCTTCGGCTCCCGCACGTGGAGAAGCAACTTCGGAGGCTTGGCTGCGTTCCGGTTGCGGCTCGTTCGCCACGAAGAACGCTCGTTCTGCCCGGAGCCGCGCCAACTCGCGAGCCGGCGCGAGACTGAGTTTGAACTGCTTGGACGTCGGGGTGGCGCGAAACACGCGGAACCGCTCTGCTCCGATCGGGCCGACATCTTGGAGAGCCACCCCCTGAAGCAACCGGGCACCGAACCGATGGGCGCTGTCGCGCAACCGATGCTCGCGCTCAAGGAAGTACTGCGCGTCGCGTTCGACTTCGTTCAGTCGTTCGCGGTCGGTCCGCCACGCATCGAGGAACTCCTTGTCTACTTCCCGGTCGAGCGCTGCCCCGCGCACCAGCCTTTCGCGGAGGCGCAAGAACTCCGCGGCGACCATCGCCTCGTGGTCCCGCCGCTGCTGCTCGGCCAGTCTCGGCGACCGAAACAGCCGGTAAATGCCTTCGTCGTCGCGCTCCAATTCCCCACCGACGGCATCGGCCACCCGCTTGAGAAGTTCTTCAGGGGCGGTTTCGCGCACGGCGAACACCACGACCTGATCGGCGACCTCGGGGCTGGCGACGACCTTGACCCCGAGCCGCTCCTCGCACGCCTCGGCGAACACGCTCAAACGGCAACCGGGCTCGCGCCAGTCCACCTTTGGCGCGGACCCAATCCCCAACAACATCAGGGCGATGTGCAGCATCGTCGAGTTTCAGTATACAGGAGTCTCCATCCCCAGCCAAACATCAGCCCAACTTCAGCCCAACCCAACCAGCGCAAGCCGCCGAACGGCGAACGCGGCAGCGCGGTGGTCGGAGGCAGCCAGGATGCGCAACTCGGCCAAGCCGGAATCGGTCGAAGCCAGAGCGGCGCAAACAGCGTCCACCACATCCCCGTGCAGGTCAGGGTCGAAGCGACGCCACGTCGCGCGCAGGGCCTCCACCGAGGACTCGCGCCCGACAGCGGCACGCGCGGCGGCCAACGCCAGCGATGGCAGGCTGCTGTTCAAAGCGCTTGCGATCAGCCTGTCCGAGTTCGGCCCCCGGCATCCGCTCGCCACTTGCAGCACGAACGGCGAGAGAATCCCCGGCGACAACGCCTCGTCGCCGGCGGTTTGCAGCCCGCTGACCACAGCCAAACGCAAGTCCAGATCCGACTCGCCTTGGAACGCCCACAGCAGCCGGATGGCCGACGGCGACCCGACCCGACCCAGGCCGATCGCCGCCAACGAGCGCAGTTCGGAGGGGCTCGATCGGTCGCGCAGCGTCTTGACCAGCAGCGCCTCGGAACGTGGATCGGCGATGGAACTGAGGGCGGTCAGGTAGGCGACCCGCTCGTCCGCCGGGGCTTCCTCGTACATGGTGGTCAGCTTCTCGACGGCCTCGGGCCCTCGGATCTTGCCCAGCACGTCGGCGGCTGCGCCTCGGGTGTCGCGATCTTCGTGGTCGAGGTACGGCATGGCGACCGGAATCGCCGCCCTGCCCCGCTCGACTAGAAAGGCGATCGCGTTGGCGCGCGCGGCGGGCACGGCCAATTGCGCGGCTGCTTCGGTCACAGCCCCATCGCCCGCAGCCCGCAAGGCGGCGAACACGGCGTTGCGCTGGAACCCGCCCGACTCCTTGAGTTCGGCGGCGACCGCTTTGGTCTGAACCGGTCCGATGGTCGCGAGCGTCGCCGCTAGCGAAACGCGAGCGTCTTCGTCGAGCGTGCCCAGCAACACCACGGCAAGCCGAGTCATTTCGGGCGCATCGGGGTGCCGCGCCATGTTCTCGGCCATCTTGCGGCGCTCGGCCGGCTCCAAGCCCTTGTAGAAGTTGGCGGCATCGGGACGGGTGGCCAAAGCGACGAAGAACGCGCGCTGGCCAGGCGTGGCTTCCCCGAGGGCGATGGCGCGGTCTCGACCTGTCTTCCAAGCGTTCCACGCGAACAGCCCGCCCGCCAAAGCCAGCATGGCCAGCAGGAGTTGCAAGGCGCGCACGCGTGCCGAACCGCGCATAGACCGTTGATTCGACGCGCCGCGCTGATTTCCTGCCAATGCCACAATGATCCCATGATCGTCGCCCTAGGATCGGACCACGCCGGATACGCGCACAAGGAGGCCGTGCAGGTCCACTTGCGTTCGCTGGGGCACACCGTGCTCGATTGCGGCACCGACTCGGCCGAAGCGTGCGACTATCCCGACTTCATCCGCCCGGCAGCGCTCGCTGTGGCCAACGGCGAAGCCGATCGCGGCATCGTGTTCGGCGGCTCGGGCAACGGCGAAGCGATCGTGGCCAACCGAGTGGCGGGCATCCGATGCGCGGTCTGCTGGTCGGAAGAGACGGCGATTCTGGCTCGTCGGCACAACGACGCCAACATGATCTCGCTCGGCGAGCGCTTGGTGCCGCTAGAGACCGCGCTCAGAATCGTGGACCTGTTCCTGAGCGAGCCCTTCGACGGCGGCCGCCACGCGCGGCGCATCGCCAAGATAGACGAACCGTTCGCCTAGCGCCAGCTGGTGAACAACTGGCTGACCGACTCGTTCAGGTGAATCCGCCGGATCGCCTCGCCGAACAGTGGCGCCGATTCCAGCACGGTGAGCTTTGGCACGCGCTTGGATGCCGGAATCGGGATGGTGTCCACCACGATCACCTCTTCGATCACGCTGTCTTGCAGCCGCTGCGACGCGCTCCCGCTCAGCACGGGATGGGTGCACGAAACCACAACCGACGTCGCGCCACGCTTCATGAGCGCCTCGGCACCTTGGACCACCGACCCGCCCGTGTCGATCATGTCGTCGATCATCACGCACTTCTTGCCCTCGACTTCGCCGATGATCTCCACGATGTCCACCTTGTTCGGTTCGGGGCGTCGTTTGGCGATGATCGCAAGGGGTGCCTTGAGCATTTCGGCCAGGGCTCGGGCGCGCGGCACGCCGCCCACGTCCGGGCTGACCACCACCACGTCTTGATCCAGAAACCCCTGCTCCAGCATGTAGTTTCCGATGATCGGTCCGCCGTAGAGGTGGTCCACCGGGATGTTGAAGAATCCCTGAATCTGTTCGGCGTGCAGGTCGCAGGTCACGATGCGGTGCGCGCCCGCCATGGTGATCAGGTCGGCCACCAGCCGCGCCGTCACGGGCTCGCGGGGCTTGATCTTCTTGTCCTGCCTCGCATAGCCGTAGTAGGGCATCACCACGGTGATGCGGCTGGCCGACGCGCGTCGGAACGCATCCAACATGACCAGAAGTTGCATCAGGTTGTCGTTGACGGGCGCGCACGTGGGCTGGAGGATGAACACGTCGTTGCCGCGCGCGCTCTCCTCGACCATCACGCGCACTTCCCCATCCGAGAACTGCGTGCAGGTCATACGACCAAGTTCGATGCCGAGGTGGTCCGCGATCCGGCCACCCAGTTCAGGGTTCGCCGTGCCGGCAAACAGCTTCATGCCCGTCAGTGGTCTCAGTTCGAGCCCTGGTTCTGACGTTCGGCGATCTTCCTGGCGCGAAAGTGTGGTGCCCATTCCGGTTTGACCTCTTGGCGAGCGCGCCCCAGAGCCAAGGCTTCCGCCTCGACGTCGTGGGAGATGACGCTGCCCGCCGCGATGATCGCGCCCGCGCCGATTTCGACCGGAGCGATCAACGTGCTATTAGACCCCACAAACGCCCCGTCCCCGATCTTGGTGCGATGCTTGAGGAATCCGTCGTAGTTGCACGTGATGGTCCCGGCGCCGATGTTGGCCTTCGCGCCCACTTCGGCGTCCCCGATGTACGTCAGGTGGCTGACGCTGGACTTCTCGCCGATCACGGCGTTCTTGATCTCCACGAAGTTGCCGATCTTCGCCCCGGCGCGCAGTTCGGCGTGAGGGCGGATGTTGGCGAACGGCCCCACGCGCACCCCGTCGGCGACCTTGGCGCGGTTGAGATGGCTCATCAGGATCTCGCACCCGTCGCCGATGGAGCAATCGCGGATCAACGTGTTCGGTCCCACTTCGGTCGCCTTGCCGACGTGAGTCTCGCCTTCGATCACGGTGTTGGGGTGGATGACGGCATCCATGCCCAAGACCACGTCTGGACCGATGAACGCCGTATCGGGGTCCACGATGGTCACGCCCGCCTTGGCGTGCCGCTCGAGAATCCGCAACCGAAGTTCCTTGGCCGCAAGGGCCAACTGCCAGCGGTCGTTGACGCCGGTCATCACCGCAGCGTCTTCGAAGATCACGGTCTCGACCTTGCCGCCGTCCTTGTACACGGCTTCCAACATGTCGGTCAGGTAGTACTCGCCCTGGGCGTTCTCGGCGCTGAGCGTGGGCAGCAGGCGGAACAGCGTCTTGGCGTCGAAGCAATAGACGCTGACGCAGACCTCCTTGAGTTTGCGCTGCTCCGGCGTGGCGTCCTTCTCTTCGACGATCGCGCACGGCTGGCCTTTGGCATCGCGCAGAATGCGCCCGTAACCCGTGGGGTCGTCGAACACGACCGTTGCGACCGTGGCGTGGTTGCCTCCCGTCCGATGGGCATCGGCCAACTTCTTCAACGAAGCGCCGTCGATCAGGGGCAGGTCGCCCGCGCTGACCAACACCGGACCCTCGTATTCGCTCAGCACCTGCTCGGCCATCATCGCGGCGTGGCCCGTGCCTTTCTGCTCGGTCTGTTCCGCATAGAGGTACGAATCGCTAAGCACATCGCGCATCACGTCGCCACGGTGCCCGACGACGAACGCGATGGGGTCCGCGCCCGCCTGACGCATCGCGCGTCCCACCAAGCCGCCCAGCGGCACGCCCAAAACGGGCATCGCGCACTTGGGCAAATCCGACTTCATCCGTGTGCCCTTGCCAGCGGCGAGCACGATTCCTGCCAATCGTTCAGTCATGTATGGCCAATCCTGTCCCTATCGCATCCTTGCGCAGGATGCCTAAAGGATACGACATCGGAGCCGTCGCTGGCGCTGACTGCGTTACCGGGACAGGAACTTCGCGAGCAATTCACGTTGCCGCTCGGTGGCTTCGGGGCTCGCGACCAACCCGCCACCCTCCGGCAACAGCCCGATCCCACCCAACAATTCGTAGGGCAGCTCCGCTGTGCTCCTGACCATGCGGTCGTAAACCGGCCCGAACGCCTCGCCGCCCAGCAGAACAAGCTCGGCCCGGATGGCGTCCTCGCCGAAGCCCGGCTTGGGCAAGCCGTACTTGGCGTACATCCCGCGCATCAGGTCGTCGAGGCTCTTCTCGCCGTCGGTCGAGGCCCGCAGAGCGGCATCCAGAAGCAGGCCGATGACCAAACCCTTGTTGTAGTAGCTCAGGTCGCCGACGCCGAAACCACCGTTCTCCCAGGCCTCCCACGAGGCGTCCTCGACCGTCTTGGTGCGCCGCGTCCGCCCGTTCTGGAGCGTGGCGATCTGGCCCGCCATGTTGCCGAGGAACTGTTCGGGCGTCATGAGACCTGCCCAGAGGACGAGCCGGTGCGCATAGTAATCCGTCACGCCCTCAGAGAACCAGAGGTTCTTGGTGCGCACGGGCTTGGTGTAATCGAACGGACCCAGAACCGCCGGGCGGAGCCGCTTGACGTTCCACGTGTGGAAGAACTCGTGGGCGGCCAGCGTGTCCACGTTCAGCGACCGCGTGTTCCAGATGTTGAGGACCGTGCTCGAGCGGTGCTCCAAGCCACCGCTGAACGCGCCGGGGTCGAGGTGAACCAGATACAGGTAGCGCGGGAACGGGGCATCGCCCCAGAACTTGATCCCGGCTTCCGAGATGCGCCGGAACCGCTCGGTCTCGAAGTCGAGATTCGCCTGAATGTCGCCGCGGAGCGTGCTGAACACGGACTCGAACGGCTTGCCGCCCGCCGCGAACTTGCGCCGCTCGAACCGGCCCATCTGGATGGGGTGGTCGATGAACTCGTCGTAATCCGGCGACTTGTAGCGACCGTCGCCCGCAGGGTCCATGGCCGTGGCGATCTCCCATCCACGGGGCAACCGAATCGTGAGCCAGTGGGTCTCGGTCATCCGGGTGGGCGAGTAGACAAACGTGGACGGGCCGTTCACGAACGCCTTGTCGCCCTGGATGCTCGCCCCAAAGAAGCCCGGCGCCGGGTCGTCGGCAAGCACGCGATAGGAGAAGCTGATCGGCTCGGAGTTGGGGTTCTGGACCGTCCACTCGCGCGTGCCCGAGCGCTCCACCTTCAGCGGTTGGCCGTTGGCGTCGGCCGCCCGCACGTCCGAAATCTTCTCCTGATAGTTGAGGACGAAGTAGAACCCGGGGCACCACGCCGGAATCTGGAAGACCTCCTTCTCCGCAGCCTTGTCCAGCCGGACCGAGACCCGATACTGGCGCGCGACCGAGTCCGGCTCGATGGCATAGTGCAGATCGGCTGCGGCCAAGCCGGCGAGCGTGAAGGCGAGGAGCGTTCCAACGGTGCGCATGGTCTTGTTCATACGACGCTGGGGCGCAAGACGACGTGACCACCAGCCCGGCAGATACAATCGCTCCATGAGTTTCGACCATATTCTCGCGCCGTTCGCCGCTGCCCTCAAGGCGCGAGAGGGACTGGACCTTCCCGTCCACACGCCCATCGACGGCTCGCTGTTGGCCACGCTGCGCATGGACACGAAGGCGGAGACGACCGCCGCGATCGGCAAGGCGCAGGAAGCGTTCATCGCCTGGCGAGATGTCCCCGCTCCCAAGCGCGGCGAACTCGTTCGAAGGTTCGGCAACGCGCTGCGGGAGCACAAGGAGACTCTGGCCGCCCTGGTCACGCTCGAATGCGGCAAGATCCATGAAGAGGGCCGCGGAGAAGTCCAAGAGATGATCGACATCTGCGACTTCGCGGTGGGACTCTCTCGACAACTTCACGGGCTGACCATCGCATCCGAGCGACAGGACCACGTCATGCAGGAGAACTGGCTCCCGCTCGGTCCCATCGGCGTCATCTCGGCGTTCAACTTCCCCGTCGCCGTATGGTCGTGGAATGCGGCGCTGGCGTGGGTGTGCGGCGATCCCGTGATCTGGAAGCCTTCAGAGAAGACGCCCATCACGGCACTCGCTTGCCAAGCCATTTTCGAGTCGGTCGCCCGCGAGTTCGGCGCGCCCGAGGGACTCAGCCAAGTCGTCCTCGGCGGCGTCGAAGTCGGCGAGGCATTGGTGGACGACCACCGGCTCCCGCTCATCAGCGCCACGGGCAGCACGCGAATGGGTCGTGCCGTCGGTCCCCGCGTCGCCCAGCGCTTTGGTCGGTGCCTGCTCGAATTGGGCGGCAACAATGCCGTCATCGTCGCTCCAAGCGCCGATCTGAGCGTGGCGCTGCCATCGCTCGTGTTCGGCTCGATCGGCACGGCTGGGCAGCGATGCACTTCCACGCGCCGCGTGATCGTCCACCGATCTCTCTGGGACCAGGTGTACGAACGGCTGGCCACTGCGGTGCAAACGGTGGCGTGCGCCCGAACGGGCAGCCCGTTGGAGCCGGGCACGTTGATCGGACCGCTGATCGACCGTGGCTCGTTCGAGGCGATGCAGGCCACGTTGGCCGAGGTTCGCCCGCAAGCCATCAAGGTCTCGGGCGGCGAGCGTGTCATGCACGACGTTTATCCGAACGCCTACTACGTGCGTCCGGCCGTGGTCAAGATCGCCGGCCAACCCGACGTCGTGTGCCGCGAGACGTTCGCGCCGATCGCCTTCGTCATGCCCTACGACGATCTGGATGAGGCCATGACCATCCACAACGCCGTGCCCCAAGGGCTGAGTTCGGCGATCATGACCACCGACTTGCGCGAGGCCGAATTCTTCAAGCGACGCAGCGATTGCGGCATCGCGAACGTGAACATCGGCACGAGCGGGGCCGAGATCGGCGGCGCGTTCGGCGGCGAGAAAGAGACCGGCGGCGGACGCGAGTCGGGATCGGACGCGTGGAAGCAGTACATGCGGCGTCAGACCAGCACGACCTACTTCGGCCACACCGCCCCGCAACTGGCGCAGGGCATCCGATTCGACTGAGGAACGCCCACCAAGCAGAGGGCCCCGACCCGAGAACCGGGTCGGGGCCTTCTTGTTCGGGGCTGAACGGGACTAGCCGCCGCCTTGGTTGTGGCAACCGTCGAGGCAGCTCTGCAGATCGGCATCGCACTGCTGCTTGCACTGGTCGCGGGTGGCTTCGAGTTCGCGAACGCGTCGGATGTACTCCTGGCGAACTTGGCTCATCTTCGTCTCGCGGGTTTGCTCCGCCTGCTGCTTGGACCGCTCGGTGTCGCGACGCAGATCGTTGAGGCACTGGCTGTTACCCTGGCAGTAGGGCGCCATCGAGTTGTACGTCTCGTTCGCGATCTGAATCGCGCGGTTGTACTCCTGATAGATGGGCTCGCGCTGGCTAAGTTCCCAGTCGGAGAGGTCGCTCATGCCTTGCTGGAACGCCTGGTCGCATCCGCTCGTGCACTGACCGTGGGCATCGTGGCAGGCGTCCTGGCACGGGCCGCGACCCTGAGCCGCCGAGGGAGGAACGCTCTTGGCCGGCAACGCCCTCAGGTCGTTCAACTCGATCCAGATCTGAGTGCGAACGTCGGCCATCATCAGCACCTGGAACAGGCTGAGCCGGTCCGTCGTCCGCATCGTGGGTGCGGACACGGGGATCTGGCCGGGAGGCGCGGACATCATCACATAGGCGGCATGTTTCGGCGTGTCCGGAGTCAAGTACGCGTTGGGCAGCCGGGGATTCACCATGTCCACGAACTCCTGAGCCGTCAGGTCGAGGGCGAGGAACTCCGTCGAGGCCTCGGCTCTCAGGTCGGCGTTGAGCCGGTTGTAAGCTTGCTCAAGGGTCTCGAAGGTGGCCGGGGTGCTGTCCAGTTGGGCCTGGGCCAGCCGCAGCATCAGCTCGCGGCTCTCGTCTTCGTTGCTGAAGCCGAGCAGCGTGAACACCTGTTGAAAGGCGTTTTGCACTTGAGGCACGGTCGTCGCGTCGGCGACGGCGCCGCTGACTTGTCGGGTCGTGAGTCGGTCAATGCCGCCACCCTCGCCTCCGCAAGCGACGAGAGCGAACACCATTGTCCAACCCGCTACAGTGGCGAGTAACGAAAAAGTTGCGAAGTTTCGACGCATCGGCGCATTATGACCGGACCAAACTTGATGATAACATGAATTTGGAGCTTCAATTCTTGAAAATATCAGTTTGCGGCGCGTCACCACAGGGTGCCCAGACGCACCTAACCGCCGCCACAGGTTCCACGGGACGTGAATGATGGTGGCAGAGCGAATCTACCCCGCTACCGCTCCTCGGAACGTCGGCGAGTAGTCGGGGAACACCGCAGAGAGACTCGTGTTGCCCAGTCGCTTCTGGACGACCTCGGCAAGGATGTCCCGATAGTCGATGGTCACCTGCAGGTCTTGCCCCTCGAACAGTTGCTCGGGTGCTAGTCCGGGCCATTGGGTCAGCACGCGGTTGCCGATGACGTTGCCGCCCATCAGCCACATGCAGTTGCCATGTCCGTGGTCGGTCCCGTAGCTCCCGTTCTGGGCCAGGACGCGTCCAAACTCGGAGACCACCACCAACGTCACGCGGTTCATGAACCCGGCTGCCTGAAGATCGGTGTAGAACGCTCGCAAACCGACGGCGAATGTGTCCATGAGCGCGGCCATCTGACCATCCAACGGGAATTGGTATTCGTGCGTATCCCATCCGCCATAGTCGATATGCAGCGCTTCGATTCCCGCCTCGTAGCGGATCAATGCGGCGGCGGCTTTCAACGACATGGAGAACTCGTTCTCGGCATAGACCGCACCCCCGGCAGGCGTGTAGTTCTGGAAGTTCAGGTTGGCCAACATCTGCAACGTTGCATCCACGTTGGCGGCGGCGTTGGCCAGCGCAGCATCGGCCGACGCATAGGCATCCTGCAACCAGTTCCGGCGTCCTTCGAGCGTTTCGTCGAAGCCTCCGATCTTGTAATCCTGCAACGTGGAAAGCGGCAACGTCTTGGGTCCACCCTCCACGGTCAACGGCACCTGGTAGGTCAGTGCAACGCCCCGAACCGGCGCCGTCGGGCTCATCGGCGGAGCGGTGCTCAAGTGCCGCCCGAGCCAGCCCGTCCAAACCCGCTTGTCCGGCTTGCCCGCCTCCATGAAGTGCTGGGCGTCGAAGTGCGACTTCGTCTCGTCCCGCGAACCGGTCGCGTGAACGACGAGCAGGTCGCCCGCATCGTAGATGGACTTCAGCGGCTGCAGCGCCGGGGCCAGCCCGAAAAACCCGTTCAGGTTGATCGCCTTCTGAGCGGCTGTACTGTCGGGGCGCGGTATGGCAAGCTGGGGCCGAGCCGTGTAGTAGTTAGGCTCCACATACGGAACGCACATGGACAAGCCATCGCATCCGCCGCGCAGGTAGACCGAGACGATGATGTCCCGCCCTTCGCCGAACATCGCGTCCAGCCGATCGCGCGAGGCGAACTTGACGTTCGGCAACCACGAGGGACCCAAGGCGGCCAATGCGGCGGCCTTCGCGCCCAGACCCAAAAACCCGCGCCGGGAAAGGTCCTCGTATTCGCTGCAGCCTTTGAAACGCGGTCCACTCATGGGTGTCTCCTCAATACCATTGGAAAGTCGGTCCGGCCATGGCGAGTCCGAGGGCCTCGCGGACGGTGTCGGGCGAGGGGTTCGACCCCATGTAGTTCAGCAAGAGCGTCCGCTCGGGCTCGGGCATGGGGCCGCCGACCAGCACTTCGCCGATGCGGCGAACGACGGTCTGCGGATGGCGGCTCCGCAACAGGCCAAACGTGTCCACGGTCACCTGCCAAACCCAGCTCTGCACGAGGTCCTGCACCAGCATCCAACGCGGCTGGAGGTTGCCAACCCAGTTCCGATACGCGTCCGGATAGCCGTTCGGCGCGGGCCAGAAGAAGGGCGTCTGGCCCGACTTCTCCATGTAGTACCACCACAACGAGAACACGTACGGCACCTGTGCGCGTGTGGCCCGCATAGACGAGACCATGAAGTGATAGGGGCGCTTGTACTTGGGTGTGGCGTATCGTCGCACCGTCTTCTGGTCCAGGATCGCCCGTAGCATGGACTTGATATCGCCGTTGGTAGCCGTGTAAACCGCCGCGACCCGGTCCACGAGCGCCTGAGGCGGGTCCTCGGTGAGGAAGTGGCGCAGCATCTTCCGCGAGACGAACCTGGCCGTCCGCTGATGCCCCGCCAAGATCTCTAGAATCCGCTCACCGTCCCGAATGCCGCCGTTGGAGGGGATCTCGATGCCGAGGAAGTACTTGCGCGCGTTGTCGTGGTATTGCGGGTCGAAGCGGAACTGCCCATAGGTGGCGCTGCTCTCGTCCCAATCGTACAGCCACCCGGTGAAGCATCGCGCCACGTCGAGCACGTCGTCCTCGGGGTAGCCGCCGTCCACGCCCAGGGTGTGCAGTTCGAGCAGTTCGCGGGCGTAGTTCTCGTTGGGATAGCCCGTGATGTTCGAGGCGTTGTCGAGGTATTCCAGCATGCCCGAGCTGCGGGCCACGGCGTTCAGAAGCGTGGGGAACGAGCCGAGAGCGTGCCGCCGGATCACGTCCCGCTGGTACAGCGTGTTCAGCTTGCCGAGCTTGGGGGCAAAGACGTTGAAGTGGTCGGCCCAAAACTCGACCATGCGCTCGTACAGTTGCCGCTTCGAATAGATCGAGCGGACCACGTGGGCTTGGACGGTCTCGTGCACGCACTCCCACCAATCCGACTGGCCCAATGCAGCCCCGGACCGCTGAAGCGTGCTGAACTCCGCAAGACGATACGCGACATAGTCGTCGGGGATGGCCTCGTGGTTCAGGTGATACTCGAGATAGCCGCTCGGGCCCAGCCGCCGGTAGAGTTCGCCCTCCTCCTCGCTGTATCCGAACGTCATGCGGTGGACGAGCCGGTAGTCCACCAGGTTCGGCGGCCCGTCGTGTCCTTTGGTGTCGCCGCCGTCGTCCTTGGGCGGGCGTGTCTCGATCCGGGGTCGGCGCTCCAGGTGCTCGAGCGCGCCGGACTGCTTGGCCCAGGCGTCCAAACGGGAACGCACCTCTCTCAAGCGCGCGTCGGGCGTCGGAACGGTGGACTTCGACTGCATGGCTATGGCGCTGTTCTCGTTAGACGCAGTTCGGGACCCAAGGTTCGTCACCAGAAAGGAGGATACGGAGTCGAGGCGGCGTTTGCCATACTCATCAGTCTAAGCGTCGCGGCTTGGAGGGGATGGGGAACTCCGGCAGCGGGTTCGGGAGTCTAACCAGATTCAGGTCCTGATTGTGAAAAGCGCTGGTTCCTCCGACCAGATTGGTGCCATTGAAGATGAGGTGTTTCGAGTGAGGTTGCGGTTGGCCTTCGGGTTGGGAATCGGCGTCTGCGCGATCGCGGCGATGGCGCAAACGGTCACCCAGTCGCTCGCCCTCATGGGGTTGGCCGAGGAGTCGGCGAGGCGTTCCAGCCTCCAAAGCGAGTGGGTCCGGCGAGCCGCAAGGCTCTCGGGCGAGCCGATCCGACAAGAATTCCCCGACGGCTCGATCATTGAGTGGGTGGGCTTCGATCGAGCGGGCTGGCCGTTCTACGTCCAAACCAACAACCGGGTCGCCGCCATCAGCGTCAACACCCTTCCCTGCTGGCCGGGTCAAACTTCGGGGCTGAGCTTGGACGGAACGGGCGTGCGTCTGGGCATTTGGGACGGTGGAGCCGTCCTTGCCTCGCATCAAGAATTCCAAGGTCGCGTGACCCTCGGCAACTCGGGCAGCAGCGCCAGCCATGCTTCGCACGTGGCGGGAACCATGATCGCCGGCGGTGTGAGCGCTTCGGCGATCGGCATGTCGCCCAAAGCAACGTTGCGCTCCTACAACTGGAGCAACGATACGGGCGAAATGGCCTCGGAAGCCGCTGGCGGGCTTTTGCTCTCGAACCACTCGTACGGTCGCGTCACGGGCTGGAACTTCTCCAACAATACGTGGTACTGGTACGGCAACCCAGCCGTGAGCGAGGCCGAAGACGTCGCGTTCGGGCTCTACGACGAAGCCGCGCGAGTTTGGGACACCGTCGCCTACAACGCGCCGCGCTACCTCATCGTGAAGTCGGCGGGCAACGACCGCAACGACCGGCCCACAAGCCAACCCACGCAGCACTTGGTCCGAGTCAACGGCACGTGGACCGAGAGCGCCACGGTCCGCGATCCGGATGGCGGCAACGACGGCTACGACTCGATGAGTTCCTACTCGCTGGCCAAGAACATCCTGAGCGTCGGCGCGATCAACGACGTGCCCAATGGCTACTCCTCGCCTTCCAGCGTCGTGATGACAGCGTTCAGCGGATGGGGGCCAGCCGACGACGGCCGGATCAAGCCCGACATCGTGGCCAACGGCACCGCCCTGAACTCGGTGAGCAACGCTTCAACGACCTCCTACGCCTCGTCCTCGGGCACCTCGATGGCCGCGCCAAACGTGACGGGCTCCCTTGGCCTCCTCGTCGAACAGGCCCGGCGCACCCTCGGCCGCGACCTGATGGCCGCCACGATGAAGGGCCTGGCCATCCACACCACCGACGAAACGGGCGACACCCCGGGACCCGACTACCGCTTCGGGTGGGGCCTCCTCAACACGCGCCGCGCCGCCGAGACGATTCGTCAGCACGGGGCGATGCACCCGACGCTCTTCGAGCAGGTGCTGCCCCACGGCGGGAAGTTCGCCGTCCCGGTCGTCTCCGATGGCTCCGGGCCCCTCAGGGCCACGATCTGCTGGACCGATCCGACCGGTTCTCTCCCGCCCTACACCCTCAACCCGCGCAACAAAGTCCTGGTCCACGATCTGGACCTGCGGCTGGTCGGCCCCGACGGAACCCACCTTCCGTGGACCCTGAACGTTTTCAACCCCACCGCGGCGGCCGTTCCCGGAGATAACTCGACCGACAACGTCGAGCAAGTGCTTCTGAACAACCCGACCGCAGGGGTCTACTGGGTCGAAGTGACGCACAAGGGTTCTCTCACGTTGCCGAACCAGGCGTTCTCGCTGGTGGTCACTGGACACCTCCCCAACCGCACGGTCTCGGGCCGCGTCGGATGGTCTGGGTGGAGCGGCCCTTCGATCGCCGAGACCGAGGTCGCTTACTACGCCCCAGGTCAGGTTACGCCCTTCTGGAGCGGTCCCGTGTCGCTGAGCGCATCGGGCGAGTTCACGCTTTCCGCGCCTCCGATGGCGACGCGCTTCGTGTTGCACCGCCGACCGTGGTTGCGCTTCGCCGTCCAGGTGGATTCGCCCGATGCTGTGTCGGGGCTCCTGTGGACCCTGGTCAACGGCGACGTGAACGGCGACAACTCGGTGAACGCGATGGACTTCCTGGCGCTGCGCGCCGCGTTCGGTTCGAGCACGGGCGATGCCGCTTGGAATCCCTATGCCGACTTGAACGGCGACGGCTCGGTCGGCATTGCGGACTTCCAAATTCTGCGGGCTAACTTCGGGCGTTCAGGCGACCTTTGAGGTTTCTACCCACCACAGCCCAGTCGCTTCAATAGGTGCAACGGAATCGCCGCCGGACCGGTAATCTCCATGCGATGGACTCCGATGCCCTCCATGCCACCGTCGTCGGCCAATACCAACGCCACGTGAACCCTGCCCTCGCGAAGCTGATGGCCTTCGCAGGTTTCGGGGTCGAGGTCCAGGGCGAAGGCTGCTGGATCACCGACCACGACGGCCGGAAGTTCCTCGACTGCCTCGGCGGCTACGGCGTGTTCAGCCTCGGCCACCGCAACCCGACGGTCGTCGAAGCCGTCCGCGCCCAGCTCGACCGGATGCCCCTGTCGGGCAAGGCGTTCTTCAACGCCGCGCAGGGCGCCCTGGCCGAGAAACTCGCCTCCCTGGCTCCCGGCGACCTGGAGTTCACGTTCTTCTGCAACAGCGGGGCCGAAGCGTGCGAGGCCGCCCTCAAGTTCGCCAAAGGCGCGACCGGACGAGCCAAGATCGTCTCCACCGAGGGCGGCTACCACGGCAAGACGCTGGGGGCGCTCGCCGCCACGGGCCGCTCCAAGTACCGCAAGCCCTTCGAGCCCCTGATGCCCGGTGTCCAGTTCGTGCCGTATGGCGACGCGGAAGCTCTGGCCGCTGCCGTGGACGGCGAAACCGCCTGCGTCATCGTCGAGCCGATCCAAGGCGAGGGAGGCATCCACGTCCCGCCGGACGGCTACCTCGCCTCGGCGCGCGAAGTATGCGACCGGGCGGGGGCGCTGCTCATCTTCGACGAGGTGCAGACGGGTCTCGGCCGAACGGGCACCATGTTCGCCTGCGAGCACGAAGGCGTCGCCCCGGACCTGATGACCCTGGCCAAGTGCCTGGGCGGCGGCGTCATGCCTATCGGTGCGCTCATGGGGACGCGAGCCGTTTGGGACAAGGTCTTCTCCGAGAACCCCATCGCCCACTCGTCCACGTTCGGCGGGAACGCGCTGGCCTGTGCGGCCGGGTTGGCCGCGCTTGAAGTCGTCGAGCGCGACGGCCTGTGTGCGAGAGCCCAAGTCATGGGAGGCAAGCTCGTGGCGGGTTTGCAGACGGTTCGAGCAGCCCAGCCCGAGCTGATCGCCGAGGTGCGCGGCCGAGGACTCATGGTCGGCGTCGAGTTCGCCATGGACGAAGTGGGCGAACTCGTGGTGGCCCAGATGATGAAGCGGGGCGTGTGCGTGGCGTACACCCTGAACAACCCCAGGGTCATCCGCTTCGAGCCACCGCTGATCATCTCGGAGGCCGAGGTGGACTTGGCCGTTCGCGTGTTCGGCGAGGCCGTCGCCGAAACCGCCGAACTCATCGCCGAGTTGGTCTGATCACGCTTAACCCACCCTTAACCGCCTCCCATTGCGCTGCCGGCGGCGCATGGGATACCTTGGTCAACGGCGTCGAATCGGGCCCGCGAAGTACAATGGGCCACACCGGCGAGTCCGGTTCGAGGTTCAACACGTCGTGGCAACCGCTTACACCCCAGGCCTAACCGTCAGTCGAGATGTCGTCGTGCGCCGCGAGCGCCGCCTGCCCATCAAGGGGCAGGTGCTCGTGAACGAAGGCGACGTGGTCCGTCCCGACCAGGTCGTCGCCGAGGCCCTCATCCCCGGTCCCTTGCAGACCATCAAGCTCGCCGAGCTGTTGGGCGTCGAGGCCCGCGAGGTCGGCACGTTCTTCCGCAAGCAGATCGGCGACCCGATCGCCAAGGGCGAGGTCATCGCCGAGACCAAGGGCTTCTTCGGTATGTTCAAAAGCTCGGTGACCAGCGAGGCCATGGGCACGGTGGAAGCCATCTCCGAACTGACCGGCCACATCCTCGTCCGAGAGCCCGCCATCCCCGTTCAGATCACGGCCTACATCGAAGGGCGGATTGACGAGGTGAAGCCGGGCGAAGGTGCGGTCGTCGAAACGCGCGGCGCCATGGTCCAAGGCATCTTCGGCATCGGCGGCGAGCGACACGGGGCGATCCGGGTCGCCGTCGGATCGCACCGCGACACCCTGGATGTGAACCACATCCAACCCTCCGACAAGGATAAGATCCTCATCGGCGGCTCGGGCGTGACCCTTGCCGGTCTCCAGAAAGCCGCGGAGATCGGTGCGGCGGGCATCGTCGCGGGCGGCATCCGCGATTCCGACCTCACCGCCTTCCTCGGTTACGATATCGGCGTCGCCATCACGGGACAAGAAGAGGTCGGCGCAACCCTGGTCGTCACCGAGGGCTTCGGCTACCTCGACATGGCCCAACGCACGTTCGAGCTTTTCAAGTCGCTCGAAGGCAAGCAAGGCTCGATCAACGGAGCCACCCAGATCCGAGCGGGCGTCATCCGCCCCGAAGTCATCGTGCCCCTGTCGCAACAGGTCGAAGGCGCCCAGGAAGCTGGCCAAGCCACCTCGCTGGAGGAAGGCACTCCCATCCGCGTCATCCGCGAACCCTATTTCGGTCGCTTGGGCAAAGTCGTCGGACTGCCGCCCGAACTCAAGGAAGTCGAGTCCGGCACGCTGGTTCGCGTGCTGGAAGCCGAACTCGACAACGGCGAGCGCGCCACCGTGCCACGAGCCAACGTCGAGATCATCGCCACATAAACCCGCCTATGACCCTCCTCATCGTTGACGACGAACCCGCCATTCTCGAGACCGTCGAACACCGATTCCGGAGGGAAGGTTACACCACCTTCACAGCCGATTCCGCGGAGGAAGCCATGCGGCTGTTCCGTCGGGTCAAGCCCGACCTGATCCTGCTCGACATCATGTTGCCCCAGCGTTCGGGCTGGGATTTCTGCCGGACCGTGCGCAAGGATAGCTCCGTCCCCATCATCATGGTCACCGCTCGGGCCGACGAGGCCGACCGCATCAAGGGCCTGGAACTGGGGGCCGACGACTACGTGGTCAAGCCGTTCAACCTGGGCGAACTCTCCGCACGCGTCAAAGCCGTGCTTCGACGCGCCACCGGCGAACCCACCCACGAGGTCGTCGAGCGGGGCAACTTGCGCATCGACCCCAAAAGCCACAGCGTCACGCTGGACGGCGAGGCCATCGAGCTTTCGCCCAAGGAGTTTGCGCTCCTGTACTTCCTGGCCCGCAACCCCGACCACGTGTTCGCCCGCGACACACTCCTGGACCGAGTCTGGGGCCGAGACGCGTTCGTGAGTTCCCGGACGGTGGATGTCCACATCCGTTGGCTCCGAAAGCGCATCGAGCCCGACGCCGACCACCCGGTCCGAATCATCACGGTCCGCGGAATCGGCTACAAGTTCGTGGGCTGAAAGGGGCTGACGTCGCGCCGGGCCGAAAGGCCTCGGAGTCCCCTCGTCGCCTGGACTTTTGGGTTTTGCGTTCACGATTCACGATTCACATTCACATCCCCCCCAGGTTTGGAAAACGGAATGCGGAATGCGGAAAACGGAGGTCCCACTCACGATTCACGATTCACATTCACATCCTCCCAGGTTTGGAAAACGGAATGCGGAATACGGAAAACGGAGGTCGAACTCTGAGGTGCGCCCTTTCATGAGACACACAGTTCGAGGGCGGTTTTCGGCGATTCGCTCCTTGAAGAGTTCTTTCACGTCGGGGTTCATCCTTGTCTCTTCGCCGCGAGCGAGGGGTTTGTCAACCCCGAGTCGGCTCTCTGGCCGTGTCCGTTGGTTCTCCAACAGGCACACGTGGTTCCGTTTGGGCACCCCGGTTCCCTTTCGAGACTTCGGCCCTCGCTTGCCACCACGCTGCAACTACCGAAGAACCCGCCGAAGTCTCGAAGGGGACACGCGGGCCTGGCCGTTTGATGACGTCGCGACGGTTCGCCCAAGCCGCCAACCCCTCCCCGGCCCTCCCCAAGCTTGGGGAGGGAGACTCGGCAGCCCCAAACTCGGCTTCGGCATCGTCCCCTCCCAAGCCTGGGAGGGGATTTAGGGGAGGGTTGACCGCGACGGTTTTGCGGCGCAGGTCGTTGACCTCGGTGTACGAATAGGTGCCGTTCTGGTCGCACTTGCGTCCGGCCGCCAGCCACCGGCTGTATTCCCGCATCGCCTTGCCGAGGGCGTCGTAGGCGTGGC